>JBNKIC010000027.1:0-104868 GCA_050290705.1 Paracoccaceae bacterium | reverse complement strand
GTTGGCGCGGCTATGCCGGGCAGCCCAGCGAGGCGGCGGATTGGGACGCGCTGCGCGTCGCCGCCTGCGTGCCCGCCAGCGGCATCGAACTGACCCCCGACACCTTCATCCTCGAAGCCGGGTTCGAGCGGCTGCACGGCGTGGACTTCAAGAAGGGCTGCTACGTCGGACAGGAGGTCACCGCGCGGATGAAGCACAAGACCGAGCTGCGCAAAGGGCTGGTCACCGTCACGTTGGAGGGCGAGGCCACTCCCGGCACGCCGATCACCACCGAAGACGGCAAAGAGGCGGGCGTGCTTTACACCGTTTCCGGCAATAAGGCCCTCGCCTATCTGCGGTTTGACCGCGCCAGCGGCCCGATGCGGGCAGGCAGCGCCCGGGTCATCTGGCAAGACTGAACCCGGAGCAAAGAAAAAGCCCCGGCACGAAGACCGGGGCTTTCACATAAGCGTGAATCCGCTCAGGCGCGTTCGCTGTATTCCATGGTCTCGGTGTTCACGATGATCTTTTCGCCCTGCCCCACGAAGGGCGGCACGGTGATCTTCACACCATTGTCGAGGATGGCGGGTTTGAAGCTGTTGGCAGCGGTCTGCCCCTTCACCACCGGCTCGGTTTCCTCGATCGTGCAGGTCACTTTCTGCGGCACTGTGGCGTTCAGCGCCTCATGCTCATGGAACTCAACCACGATGGTCATGCCGTCCTGCAGGAAGGGGCGACGATCACCCAGCAGATCGGCAGAAAGCTCAACCTGATCATAGGTTTCGATGTCCATGAAAACCAACATCCCATCGGTTTCATAGAGAAATTGCATGTCTTTCTGCTCAAGACGCACGCGCTCAACCTTGTCGGCAGAGCGGAAACGTTCGTTGAGTTTGGAGCCATTGCGCAGGTTTTTCATTTCGACCTGAGCGAAAGCGCCACCCTTCCCGGGCTTGACGTGATCGACTTTCACAGCAGCCCAAAGGCCGCCGTTATGTTCCAGCACGTTGCCGGGCCGGATTTCGTTTCCATTGATTTTGGGCATGTGGCTAAACCGTGACGATAGGTTGACGTAAATCTAGCCGCACCTATATCTTGGCGGTTCGCCCCGTGCAAGCCAACCATATATCGTAGGTAATGCGGCGAGCTATGCGTTGGGTGCATGACAGCCATGCGCCACAGGGGATACCGAATCGGCGCTAAAAAGCCATATTGGCCGCTACGCAGATGAGCGCAAGAGCAATAAGAACAAGGACACAGAATGTTTGATACGGTGGACGGCACTGCGTTCAATCACGAACAAGGCAATCGCGCTCGCAAACTCTTTGCGGCCGTGGTTCTTGCTGCACTCGATGACGCAATTGCTGATGATAAGAAATATGGAAACGGCCCTGAGCAAATTGCCCGCTGGGCACGCTCGCGCGATGGCCGTGAAGTTCTGAGCTGCGCTGGGATCGACCCGAACGAACGGGTGGTGAAAGGTCTGATGGAATTTGTTGACCGTGGTGTGCGTACCTCGGTTGCGCTCTCGCGCGAAGAGAGCGAACGCCGCCATGCGGCAGAAGCAGCCGAAGCCGCGTAATCACGCGACATTTCGTAACGAAAGGCGCGTCCCCAATCGGGGCGCGCTTTTCTTTTTGGTCCGGGCGCGCTACCGCGATAAACGGGAGGACCAGATGGCAAAAGCACTCATGATCCAGGGCACCGGCTCGAATGTCGGCAAGTCCATGTTGGTGGCCGGGCTGGCGCGGGCCGCCTTGCGTCGGGGTCTGTCGGTTGCGCCTTTCAAGCCGCAGAACATGTCCAACAACGCCGCCGTCACCGCCGATGGGGGCGAAATAGGTCGTGCACAGGCGTTGCAGGCCCGGGCGGCTGGCCGCGATCCGATCACCGACATGAACCCGGTTCTGCTGAAGCCCGAAACCGATACCGGCGCGCAGGTCATCGTGCAGGGCCAGCGCTTTGCCACGCTGAAGGCCCGCGATTACGGCAAGGCCAAGGGCGAGCTGCTGCCGAAGGTGCTCGAAAGCTTCCACCGTCTGGCCGCCAGCGCCGACCTGGTGCTGGTCGAGGGCGCGGGCAGCCCCGCCGAGATCAATCTGCGCGCTGGCGACATTGCCAATATGGGCTTTGCCGAGGCCGCCGATCTGCCCGTGGTGCTGGCTGGCGATATTGATCGCGGCGGTGTCATTGCCCAGATCGTCGGCACCAATGCGGTGCTGCCCGCCGCCGACCGCGACCGCATCCGCGCCTTCATCGTCAACAAGTTCCGGGGCGACGCCAGCCTGTTTGACGAAGGCATGGCTGAAATTGCCCTGCGCACCGGCTGGCGCGGCCTTGGCGTGCTGCCGTGGTTCAGCGAAGCCTGGCGTCTGCCCGCAGAAGACGTGATGGACATTGCAAGCACCAAGGGCGGCAAGATCAAGGTGGCAGTACCGCGCCTGTCGCGCATCGCCAATTTCGACGATCTTGATCCGCTGGCAGCGGAGCCGGATGTCGAGGTCGAGATCATCGAGCCGGGCCGCCCCCTGCCCGGCGATGCGACGCTGGTGCTGATCCCGGGAAGCAAATCCACCATTGCCGATCTGGCGGATTTCCGCGCCCAGGGTTGGGATATCGACCTTGCCGCGCATGTCCGACGAGGCGGGCATGTGCTGGGGCTCTGCGGTGGCTATCAGATGCTGGGGCGCGAGATCATCGACGAAGGCGGGATCGAAGGCGCGCCCGGGCGTGTGGCCGGGCTGGGCCTGCTCGATGTCACCACCCGGCTGGAACCGGCCAAGACGCTCGCGCTCACCAGCGCCACCGAGCTGGCCAGCGGCTTGCCGGTCGAGGGTTACGAAATCCATCTGGGCCAGACCGATGGGCCAGACCGCACCCGCGCCTGGCTGGGCATCGACAGCCGCACCGAAGGGGCAGCCAGTCAGGATGGGCGGGTCAGCGGCACCTACTTGCACGGGCTGTTCAGCGCCGACGGTTTCCGCCGTACTTGGCTGACCCGCCTGGGCGCGGCACGCTCTGATCTGGGATATGATGAAACTGTGGATCAGGCGCTGGATCAACTGGCAGCCCATACAGAGGCGCATCTTGATCTTGATGCGCTCTTTGCTCTGGCCCGCGACGTTCAGCCCTGACGGGCCTGTCAGCGGCGCCAGAGCACCTCTAAGACTTAGTCGTAGTCCTGCAACGCCAGCGCGCGCGAGATTTCGCGGCGCACCAGACGGCGCACATTGTGGGTGATGCGCTCGCCCACCGTGCCCTGAAGCTCTTCGCGGACCATCCGCGCGACCATCACGCGCAACGCTTCCTCATCGAGATAGTCCGCTTCTTCCCCGTCAGACTGGAAATGCAGATGTCCGGTTTCGTGCGGATGCACGTCTTCCCATTCGACTTCTGCACCCTCGGCATCAACCACATCGGCCTCAGACAAATCGTCCTCAACCAGATCAGCTTCCAGCGCTTCGGCGGCGGCCTCATCCACGCTGTCAGGCACCGGATCTGCGGCCATGTCCTGCGCCAGCTCGGCCTCGTCGGCCACGGCACCATGCACCTCAGCCTCCACCGCCTGCGCGGTTTCAGGTTGGGTGTCATCCCGTACTTGCGGGTTGGTCAGGGTCAGAGGCGCGTCGAGGTCCAATGCGGCCGCCTCGCCTTCAACCTCAAGCTGAGTCTCAACCTCGGCCTCAGCGTCCGGCTCGGCCACAAATGCCACCTCAGCGACATCGGTTTCCGGCTCAGCCGCTAGCGCGGGCTCGGGCCGATAGACGACCCGCTCGGGCACATCCGGGGCCTCACTGCCATCGGGTTCAAACTCCGATACGCAGGTATCCACCGCCGCTTCCAGCTCGGCAATCCGATCTTCCAGCGATCCGTGCTCCAGCGCGTCGTCGTCCTCGATCACCATCATCGGCGCTTCGGACACGGGTGCTTCGGGATGATTCTCGGCCAGGCCATGCGCGGTGCTATACACCCGCGATTGCAGCCCAAGCTCGACCACCTGCCCGCGCGGCTGCGCGTCACGCTGCGAATCCACCCGGAAAGCCGGTGTCAGAACAAGCTTTTCAGCCGTCTCCGCATCTTTGCGTGTGGTTGCGTTCTCGTTTTCCATAACGAGTCGCCGAATTGAGGTCAGGACATCCTCAATCTCTGTTGCCGATACGGGCTCCGACATGCTGCACCCTCAATTCTTGTTTTTTTCCAGCATAGCCAGAACCGCGCGACCAGACAAATGATTCACGCAAGTTTCACGCATATGGCGAAAAAATGAATCTACGGGTTGGTGCGGCCCAGCGTGGCCAGCAGCGCATCGAGCTTTTCACCCTGCGGGCTGACATCGCGCACCGGCGCGTCTTTCACCGCGTTGTGATAGACATCCGGGTCATAGGCCACGACGCCCAGACCAAGGTGATCGGCGGTCAGAAGCCCCATGGCAGCCAGCAGGCTATAGACCGCGAGATACTCGTTGGACTGCGCCGAGATTCGGCTGGTCTCTGCATTCAGCAGATCCTGTTCGAAATTCAGCACATCGAGCGTGGTGCGGGCGCCCAGCGACGCCTCTTCCTTTGCCCCGCGCAGCGCCACACGGCGGGCACGAATCTGCTGATCGCTGGCTTGCAGGCTGGCCTGTGCCACCGCGAGCTGTGCCCAGGCATTGGCCACCGACTGCTCCACCCCCATCACCGAGAGGTTCAGCCCCGCGCGCGATGCCTGCGCCTGCGCTTTCGCCTTGCGGTAGAGCGCCGACAGCTTGCCGCCCATATAGATCGGGCCGGAAATCGTCACCCCGACCGCCGTTGTCGAGGTGTCCACTGACGTGCCGCTGTTGATCGTCCCGGTCAGGCTGGCGCTGGCCGAAGCGGTGGGCAGCATCGACCGACGCGAAATCTCGGTGGCCAGATCGGCTACGGTCACCGCGCGCTGCGCCGACAGAATATCGGGATGGTGGCCACGGGCCACGGCTTTGGCCGCCGACAGCGAATTGGCCGTCACCGGGGTGCGCGGCGGCACCTGAAGCCCGTTCGGGTAATGGCCGACTGCGGCAAGATATTCCTCGCGGGCGATCATCAACTGCCCGCGCGCCGCCGCTTCGGCGCTTTTCGCAGCCGCCAGCGCGGCCTCGGCCAGCGACACGTCGGTCTGAGTGATCTCGCCCACATCGAACCGATCGCGCGCGGCGCGCAGTTCCTGGGTCAGAAGGCGGACGTTATTGGCCTGCAGCAGCGCCGTTTCATGTGCAGACCGCACATTCAGAAAGGCTTGCACCGCGCGCAGCAAAACGTTTTGCTCCGCCCCGACCAGAGCATCGCGCGCCATCAGCACGTTTTCATTCGCCAGATCCACGCTCAGCGCGGTCCGGCCAAAATCATACAGCGTCATGCTCGCCGACAGCGTCGCGCTGGTCGAGGCCGACGAGGTGCTGGTGCCAGCCGAGGTTATGGTATTCGACCATTTCTGGCTCAGCGCATAGCTCAGCGCCGGACGGGTCGCGGCCACGGCCACGGCCAGATCTTCGTCCTTGGCGCGCAGCAGGGCGCGTTGCTGTTCCAACAATCCAGAGCTGCGATAGGCCGAAACGAGCGCGTCAGACAGGCTTTCTGCAGAAGAAACCGTGGGCGCAAACGCCATGGCAACCGCCAAAGCCACAAATCCAAATCGTTTCACCTGCACCCCTCCAACTCAGTCATTCCGCCTGTCGGCAGAAAAATATGAACCCGAAAAGGCCTGTCGCTACAAGCCTTCTTCAGAACACGAAACCGGCTTCCTTCTGGAAGCCCGGCAGCATTGGCGCCGCCGCATTGAAGGCCAGACGCCAGTCGATCCGATTGCCAATCCGGTAACCGATCCGCACCGCGCCCATATCGCCTTCGGCGAAAATCGCGGCAATCCGCCCGCCGTCTTTCAACTGATCGGTAATCCGGCCCGGCACGTCTTCAACCGTGCCTTCGACCAGGATCACATCATAGGGGCCGTGGCGCGCATCGCCCACGGTCAGCGCGCCGGTGATCACCGCCACGTTATCCACCCCGACCTCGGCCAGACGTTTTTCCGCCTCGCCCGCCAGTGCTTCATCTTCTTCCATCGCCACCACGAAATCGGCGAAACGGGCCATCACGGCCGCGCTGTAGCCGAGCCCGCAGCCCAGATCGAGCACCGCTTCATCCTTGCGAATATCCAGGGCGTCCAGCGTCTTGGCCAGCGTGCGCGGCTCAAGCATGGCACGGCCATTGCCCAGATCGACAGGCGCGCCCGCATAGGCGGCCCCACGCAGCGCATCGGGCACGAATTCTTCGCGCGGGATCGCCAGCATGGCTTCGATAATCGGATATTTCGTCACATCAGAGGGGCGAATCTGGGTATCAACCATCATCGTCCGGAGGGCTGTGAAATCGCTCATTTCTGCTCCTGGCTGACTGCGCGTGGCGGTTTCTGTCGTCTTTACATGAATTAGGTGCCTCCGCAACACCATGCCGGTTCAATTTGCTCTAACGCGGCGCTGCAGCGACAGCCCCGCGCCCGCACCAATCCCCCTTGCAGACCGTCCCGGCATCGGCTAAATCCCCCGAGGCTTCGGCGAGTTGGCGGAGTGGTTACGCAGCGGATTGCAAATCCGTGTACACCGGTTCGATTCCGGTACTCGCCTCCAAAATCCTTTCAAAGACTTAGCGGATATTTCTGCCCGGTTTGCCGGGTGAGACGGGTATTGTTGCCCGCAGAAAGTGTTCGACCAATCCCTACAGGCCTCCCATTTGGGCGCGCTGTGGCGTGGATGATCGGCTTGATTAGCAGCCCTTCATCACCAGCACTTTGGCAAAATCCGGCCTCGCTTTCGGGCCGCCCGGCGGGCCCTAGCGGATGCCCTTGGCCGATAGCGCAACAACCTGTGCGGCCTTGTCGGCGGTGATCAGGTTCGGGCCAGAGGGCACATTGCCGCCCGGGATCAGCCCGTATTTCGCATTGAGCGCCAGAAACACCACCGGCAGATAGCCTTGCAGGAATTGCTGCTGGTCGATGGCAAAGGCCGCAGCGCCATTGGCAACCGATTCGAGGAACGAGGCCGAGAGGTCGAAACTTGCCACCCGCACCTCGCCCACACGCTTCAGCGCCCTGACCGCCGCCACCGATGCCTCGCCCGCCGTGGGCGCGCCCAGCGCCATCACCGTATCAACCGAAGGGTCCGCCTCCAGCGCCGCGCGCACATCGGCTTCGATCTCAGCCGGGTCATTACTGGTGGGCAGCACCGTCACCTCGCCGCCAAAGCCCCGGGCAAACCCTTCGCAGCGCAGGTCGAGCGAGACATTCCCGACCTCCTGATTGATGCAGATCCCTCGCGCACCGCCCATTTCGGCCAGCTTTTCGCCAGCGGCCTTGCCCGCATCGAACTCGTCCTGCCCAACATGCAAGAGCACGCCGAGGCTTTTCGACACATCCGAGCCGGCATTCATCGATACAACCGGGATACCGGAGACAACGGCGCGATGGATCGCCGGGCCAAGCGCCCCTTCATCGGGGATGGTCACCACGAGCCCATCGGGTTTGCGGGCCACCGCCTCGTCAATCAGGTCGCTCATCGCGGCCATGTTGAAGCTTTCCGGCGCGCCATAGGAAACATCGGCGCCAGTATCCTTGGCCGCCTGTAGCACGCCGTTTTTCACCACCTGCCAGAACGGATCATTGGCCTGCCCGTGCGAGATCACGATGATGGTCTGGGCCAGCGCAGGACCAGCCACCACAAGGGCGACAACGACCAACAGGCTTCTGAAAAGGTGCTTCATCTCTGTCCTCCCTTTAACCCGATCACCGGCCCCACCGGGCAACGGCCTATCGCCACTCTGAACACGGGGACACATCCCGCGCGCAATCAGGCCATAATAGGTTTGCATTTAGCTTAACGAGGGTCGCACCGGCTCGAAAGGGGAAGATTGAAAACCTCTGCCCCTACCCCGCCGCTGTGGCCTGCTGGCAGCCCGCGATGGGCAGTGCATCAGCCGGACCCAGCCCGAAAATCTCTTCAAGGCAGGTATTGCCGCCCACCAGATCTTCCAGCGTCACCCGATCCATCTCGCTGTAGAACGCATCGAGGGCTGCGATGATCGCCTTACGCAACCGGCAACCGGGCACCAGCGGACAGGTATTCACCTCAGGCGCAAAGCATTCGGCAAAGGGCACATCGGCCTCAAACAGCCGAAACACCTCGCCCACATTGATGTCTTTCGCCGCGCAGCCCAGCCGCACCCCGCCCAGACGCCCGCGCGTCGCGTTGAGATAGCCCTTGGCGTTCAGCGCGTTCACCACCTGCGCGAGATGGTTGGCCGAGGCGTTGCAGGCTTCGGCAATCACCGCAGAACGCGCGATACGCCCCTCGTTCAGAGCGCAATACATCAGCGCCCGGATCGCCAGATTGGTTCTTGTCGTCAGTCGCACGGATTCGCTTTCGTTCCCGGATTTGGCGCACAACAGCATGTCGCGGGTCGAATGTAACTGATTTGGATCAGTCCGGCGGACTCTCGCCCGATTGCCTTTCGCGCGTCACGCAATTGTAATGTGGCATGGATAGAGAATGCCTATGAATCAGTTTGTCAGATACGCCGTTTATTATGCCCCGCCCGCCGGACCGCTGAAAACCTTTGCCGATGCCTGGCTGGGGTGGGAGTCCACCACCGGCACGCCGCAGGCGCATCTTGATCTGCCGGGCCTGCCGCGCCCGATTGAAACCCTCACCGAAACCCCGCGCAAATACGGCTTTCACGGCACGCTGAAACCGCCCTTCCGCCTGTCCAGCGGCAGCTCGTTCAGCCTGCTCGACCGCGATCTGACCGCGCTTACCCAGCGCCTGGCCCCGGTCTATCTCGACGGCCTCGCGCTGACCCGGCTGGGCGGTTTTCTGGCGCTGGTGCCCATTGGCAATGCCTATCCGCTGTCGCGGCTTGCCGCCGAGGTGGTGGCCGGGCTTGATCGCCACCGCGCCCCCGCCCTGCAAGGTGAGATTGACCGGCGCCGCGCGGCGGGTCTCACCCGGCGGCAAGAGGCGCATCTGATCCATTGGGGCTACCCTTATGTGATGGACGAGTTTCGCTTTCACCTCACCCTGACCGGTCGCCTGTCCACGCCCGAGATCGAGCAGGTGAAAGCCAGGCTCGCGGATCTGATGCCGCCGATCCTGCCGCGCCCGTTCCCGATTGAGGAACTGACCCTGTTTGGTGAAGATGAAGACGGTCGGTTTCACGAGATCGACCGCTATCCACTACTGGGCAGCTGATCCCTCAGCGCACAAACGAGCGGTGACGATCGCGGCGGCGGCGTCCGAACAGGATGCCCAAGCCGATGGCGATCACCGACCAGCCAGTGACAAAGCCGATCCCCGCCGCGATAAGGCCTTCGGGCGTTACCGGCACGGCGGGCTGGAAATCGTCCCATGTCCGGCGCGCCAGCTCGGGGTCGCTGATATGGTAGAACCGCGCCAGCCGTTCCAGCGGCAGTGCTCCCGACAGCGCCAGATAATCGCTGTTCAGCCGTTCATAGCGGTTGATCCGGCTGCGCATGTCGCCACTGAAACTGTCGCCGAAGGCCGAGCCTTGCATTTGCTCCAGCGCCTCGTCCCGGGTCAGCCCCGCCACCTTGGCCGAAGTGTCGAAGGCAAAGGTCACCGCCCCAAGCTCGTCCACCGCGCCCGACAGGCGTTGCACATATTGCTGTGAATATTCCGGGTATTGCGAAAGCGCTACAGCCCCCGCAAGCCCGCCCGCCAATGCCAGAACGCGCATATATCAATCCTCTGCCCACCCGGTCTTTCCGCCGGGTCAGGTGAAGTTTGGGCAAGCGAGGGGCATGGGTCAAGCATCGCGGCTCAGACCGGCGGCAATGCGCCCAAAGCTCAGGCAGCGAGCAACAACGCCCCGGCGGCAACAAGCGGCATCAGCACCGCACCACCAAGCCCGGCCAGAAGCGTTTCGCGGCGATCCAGCGGCAGGCGCAGAACCAGCCACAGCACCGGGGGCAGCACAAACAGGAGGGCCGAGGCGAGGCCCGGCATATAGCTCAGCGAGGCGAGGCTGATCACGGCATGGCTCGCCACATTGGCCAGCAGTGCCCCGCAGACCATCGCCACGACGATCTGCATCGCGCGCACCAGCTGAAAGGTCCGCCCCAGAAGCAAAAGGGCAGCCACCCCCAGCGCAATCCAAAGCGCCGCATTGGCAAAGCCGGATTGCGACACGGCAAGCCCATGCAAGGCTGCCCAGCCGGGCAAGCCGCTCATTTCCTCAATGGAATGCACCAGAAATCCCAGCGCGGTCAGCGAATAGGCCCGCCCCGGCGCCGCCCCCGGTGGGGTACAGCAGGCACCGTTGCAGGCCCGATCCGACATCAGAGGTGACCGGAATAGATCACCGCAATTTTTTCAACCGCATCGACCGGTGCCAGCTCTTCGCTTTCGCCCGTGCGCCGGTTGGTCAGCTCAACCACACCGTTTTTCAAGCCACGCGGCCCCACGGTGATCCGCCAGGGCAGACCGATCAAATCCATCGTGGCGAATTTCGCCCCGGCGCGCTCTTCGCGGTCATCGTAAAGCGGGTCGAGACCCAGCGATTTCAGCTCGGCATAAAGCTTTTCGCAGGCTGCATCGGCTTCGGCGTCGCCCTGCTTGAGGTTCACAATGCCCGCATGGAACGGCGTCACGCCTTCTGGCCAGATGATGCCGTTGTCATCGTGGTTGGCTTCGATGATCGCCCCGATCAGGCGGCTCACGCCAATCCCGTGCGACCCCATCTCGACCGGCACCTTGTTGCCGTCCTTGTCGTTGACGGTGGCGCCCATGCTTTCGGAATATTTGGTGCCGAAATAGAAGATCTGGCCCACTTCGATGCCGCGCGCCACCCGGCGGCGCTCTTCCGGCACCTCGTTGAACAGGGCTTCATCATGGGTTTCGTCGGTGCGGGCATAGCGCGAGGTGAACTCTTCCAGCACGCCCTGACATTGCGCCCGGTCGTCGAAATCAATCTCGCGGTCGCCGAAGGTCAGATCGGTGATCTGGCTGTCATAGAACACTTCGCTTTCGCCGGTATCGGCCAGCACCAGGAATTCGTGGGTGTAATCGCCGCCAATCGGACCGCCATCGGCGCGCATCGGAATGGCCTGCAGCCCCATCCGCTCATAGGTGCGCAGATAGCTCACCAGATGGCGATTATAGGCGTGCAGCGCGTCCTCGCGGGTGAGGTCGAAAGTGTAGCCGTCTTTCATGTAGAATTCGCGGCCCCGCATCACGCCAAAGCGCGGGCGGATCTCGTCGCGGAATTTCCACTGGATATGGTACAGCGTCAGCGGCAGGTCTTTGTAGCTCGACACATGGCTGCGGAAGATGTCGGTGATCATCTCTTCGTTGGTCGGACCATAGAGCATATCGCGCCCATGCCGGTCGGTGATGCGCAGCATCTCTTCGCCGTAATCGTCATAGCGCCCGCTTTCGCGCCAGAGATCGGCCGATTGCAGGGTCGGCATCAGCAGCGGGATATGCCCGGCCTTCGCCTGTTCCTCATGCACGATCTGCTCCAGCCGCTTCAGCACTTTGAAGCCCAGCGGCAGCCAGGAATAGATCCCTGCCGCCTGCTGCTTGATCATACCCGCACGCAGCATCAGGCGGTGCGAGGCGATCTGCGCATCGGAGGGTGTTTCTTTCAGAACCGGCAAAAAGTAGCGGGACAGGCGCATTTGGGCCTCACTGGCTTGGGTTTAACGTCGCAAACTCCCTAGCCGAGCAGGGGGGCGTGGGCAAGAGCGCGTGCACCCTGCCCCCCGTCTGCCGCGAATGAAACAAGGGTGGGCCATCCGCTTCCTCATAACACCGCGCAGGCGCGGGCTGGGTTGTGACCGATTTTCTCTGCACGCGGCTTGACTCACCGCTACTAGTCATTATTTACTAGTCATCATTGAGTAAGGAGAGAGCAATGACCCCCGGATACACATTCATGTCCAAATCCACCGCCAAACCCGGCAAGCTTGACGACCTCGTGCGCATTGCCAGCCATCCGCCAGCCAAAATGGACGAGGCCATTGACGGCGTGATCAGCTGGCAGGTCGCGGTTGACCGCGAGCGCAATACTGTGGTGGTTTGGACCACATGCCGCGACAAGGCGGTGGTCTATGACTACCTTCAAACGCAGACCGGCAAAGACAACCACGGCGATGCGGCGGAAATGGAAGCAGTAATCGAGACTTTCGAAATGTATGACCTCACCCCGCAAGCCGGGCGGCTATCGGCATGAGTGTAGCTCGGGCGCGCGAACTGGCGGTGCTAAGCTTGCTGGCCGCGCACCCGGCGCATGGCTACGAAATTGCCCGTGCAATGGCCTCTGGACCGCTGGCGCTGCTGGGCCTCAGCCGGCCAGCCGTCTATGCCATTCTCGAACGGTTCCGCACCCGGGGCTGGGTCGACGAGCACGAAGAAACCGGCGGGCCGTATCCCGACCGGATGGTTTTGAGCCTGACACCGGCGGCGCGAGAGGCGCTTGAGAAGACGCTGGCGGGGCTGGCTCAGGCGCCGCTCGCGCCAACTGCCCCGCTTCTGGCGCTCACGCTGGCGCTGGATTCAGGCCATAGCCTGCCTGTGGGGGCGCTGGACGGGCTGATCGCCGCGCGCCACGAACAGATCGCCTCCTGGCCAGATGACCCGGCGCATACAGAAAGCGCGACCGGCAGGCTCGCCCGGCGGCTGGTGGACGCAGAACTCAGCTTTCTGGAAGAGCTTCGCGCGGGTACTGGCGCAGAGTGAGCGCATCGAGCGGGAGGCCCTGCCCCCTCAGAACTCCGGATCGTAGTTGAAATAGATCGGGTTTGAGATCGCCACCATGATGCCGCTCTGGCTCATGCAGAACGGCACTTCCGGAAACGGGGTTTGCGGCCCCATCACTTCCACCCGGTAATAGCTGCGTTTTTTGGGATCCGGCGTATCGGTGAAACGCAGGCTATGGCTGGCCGGATCGGTGTAGAACTGGCCAAACTCGCTGCGATCTTTCACCACCCGCACGCCATAGGCGACACCATCAAAACAGCCGCCCTCCAGCCGGACCTCAAACACCACCTCGCCCCCGGTCGGCACAGCGTTATCGCCCATCATCAGGGTAAAACTCTTCCCGCCATCAAGGCTGGCGTAAAGCTCGACGCGCGGATTGTTCGGATTGGCGCTGATCGAGGCGCGGCCCTGTTCCAGCGCCACCAGAATGGCCTCTTTGCTGCGTTCAGCGGCATAGATCCAGGTGGTCGGCGTACCGACATAATTGCCCTCGGCCTCATAGCTCAGATCGGTTGCCAATTCCGGGCTGTCCGGGCGGCCATGATGGCTATCGGAGCCACCGCGCGCGCCCAGCATCCGGCCTGACAGCAATAGATCGTCCCAGATCCGCATATTCGGCAGGTTCACCTCCCACTGGCTGGTGTTCCAGACCTCGATGGATTGGGCGATGTCGAAAGAATAGCTGTAATGGTTGCTTTTATTCGGGTGATTGGCCGAGAGATGCACACCCAGCTCCTCGGCCAGCGCCTGCAAGGTCCAGTCGCGGGCATCGCGCGCATCGAAAATCCGCTGATGATCATAGGGCTCCGGGCTGAAAAAGTTCACATGTCCGCGCGGCGCGGTCAGCTCGGCGCCATAGAACAGCATCACCGCATTGGAGCGATATTCCGGGTCGGCCCAGGTATGCTCGGCCACCGCCCCGGCGACATGCACATCGTGATCGGTGATGACCAGATAATCGTAATTCTGCGCCTCGGCGAAACCGATAATCTTGCGCACCGGATTGTTGCTGCTGTCGGTGCTGTGGCGGCAATGCATATGCCAGTCGCCTTTCAACCAAACGCCGTCGCCATGGCCCAAGGGCACGGGCAGCCTGTCCGGCAGGTTCGGGCCGGGGTTTTGGGTATCGGCGTTCCAGCGGCGCATGCGCGGGCCTCACTCTGGCGGTTGCGGATGAGACAGTGCTAGCAGCACGTCCCGCAAAGCGCAAAACCGCGAAAGCCCAGCCTAGCGTGCAATTTTTTCAGTGTGTCCTCAGCGGCAACAGCCGCTACCGCGCCGGAAGCTCCGCCCCTGCCCGCACACCGAAAATCAGCAGATAGCCGATCATCCAGAACTCCCCGATGGTTGCGGGCACGGTCAGGATCAGCACCACCATGCCGTTCGGCCCCGCAGGCAGCACGCTCGCAAACGCGGCCAACACATAGGCCGCACCGCCGATCATCAGGGTCCAGCCCAAGCCGCGCGGCATCCAGCCCGACAGCCGCACCGCATGGCCCATCGGCACCAGCCAGAGGCCGAAAAACACCTGCCCGACCATCCAGCACCCTTCGCTGACCTGATAGCTCAGCTGCACCGTGGCCGCCGCATCGCCACCGGGGGCCAGCGCTGGCGACAGCGCCACCTGCAATCCGGTGTTCAGCGCCACGGCACTGATCGCGATCAGCGAGGAATTGACCAGCGCGAAGGCGGCAATCGACCCGGCCGCCCAGCCATCGACCCCGCGAAACAGCTTCCAGAACCACACCCCCGCCAGCGCTTGCGTCAGCACGATGCCCAGCTCCAGAGCCAGCCCCAGCCGCGCCAGCCCCTGATGCGCAATGAGATTGGCCAGCGTCGCAGCGGGATCTGCGGGATCGAACAGCTGGCCGCGCACCATCAGAAACCCGAACCCGCCGGTGATGGCCAGACCAAGATAGAACATCCCTGTCAGTCGCGCGGTGGTTTTGATTTTATCCATGCTGTTCTCCCTCTCCATCTGCGTCGGCTTAGCAAATATGCCCCGACCCGATCAGAACGCTGTCTTGGTACGATACCGCGGAGCCCGCCAACCGCAAATAGCCCAGCTCGCTTGAAAGCTTGCCCCAAAACGGCGATATGTAATCGGATGAAAACGGGGGCCAAATCGTTGCCAATCAACAAACAGGCGAAATACTGGGGCATCGCTGCGGTGCTGTTCTTCGTTGCCCTCTGGTATCTGGGCAATATCCTCATGCCGTTTCTGCTGGGCGGCGCAGTTGCCTATTTCCTCGACCCAGTCGCCGACCGGCTTGAAAAGCTGGGGCTGAGCCGCGTCCTGTCTACCGTGGTGATCACCATGGTGGCGCTGTTGCTCTTCGTTCTCGCCGCGCTTCTGGTGGTGCCGACGCTGATCAACCAGTCGATTGCACTGGTCAATATCGCCCCGAATCTGGCCAATGATTTCCAGACCTTTCTGACCACGCAATTCCCCTCTCTGGTTGAGCCGGATTCGATCCTGCATCAATCGCTGAACTCGCTGGGCGAGACCGTGCAACAGCGCGGCGGCGAGCTGATCAACACCGTGCTGACCTCAGCCATGAGCGTGCTCAACGTGGTGCTCTTGATCGTCGTCGTGCCGGTCGTGGCCTTCTACATGCTGCTGGACTGGGATCACATGGTCGCCGCCATCGACGAGCTTTTGCCGCGCGACCACGCCCCGGTGGTCCGCCAGCTCGCCAGCGCGATTGACAACACGCTGGCCAGCTTCATTCGCGGTCAGGTCACCGTCGGGCTGGTGCTGGGCACCTATTACGCCGTCGGCCTCGGGCTGATCGGGCTGCAATTCGGGCTGGTCATCGGCTTCGTCTCCGGGCTGATCAGCTTCATCCCCTATGTTGGCGCGCTGGTCGGCGGCGCACTGGCCATCGGGCTTGCCCTGTTCCAGTTCTGGGGCGACTGGTGGCTTGTCGGCGGGGTGATCGCCATTTTCGCCTTCGGTCAGTTCATGGAAGGCAATGTGCTTTCGCCCAAACTGGTGGGCACCGCCGTGGGCCTGCACCCGGTCTGGCTGATCTTCGCGCTCTCTGCCTTTGGCTCGCTTTTCGGCTTTGTCGGGATGCTGGTGGCCGTCCCGGTTTCGGCGGCCATCGGGGTGATCGTGCGGTTCCTCATCGACCGCTACAAGAGCGGCGGGCTCTATATCGGCTTGGGCGACCACACCTTGCTTCCCGAGAGCGACGATGGCGGATCGCAAGCCTGATATGGCCAAACAGCTCGCATTCGATCTGCCCCTGCGCGAAGCCCGGGGCCGCGGCGATTTTTTCGTCTCCGCCTCCAATGCTGCCGCGCTGGCCGCCATTGAAGACTGGCAAAACTGGCCCGGGCGCAAGCTGGTTCTGACCGGGCCTGCGGGGGCTGGGAAAAGCCATCTGGCGCAGGTCTGGGTCGATCTGGCCGGGGCCACGCTGATCGCCGCCCAAGACCTTGCCGAGGCCGATATTCCGGCGCTGGCCCGGGGCAATGTGGCGCTGGAAGATGCCGATAGGCTGGCGGGCGATGCGGCGGGCGAACAGGCCGCCTTTCACCTGCACAATCTGGTTCTGGCCGAAGGCGGGCATCTGCTGGTCACCGCCAGCACCGCGCCCGGCCGTTGGGGGCTGGGCCTGCCGGATCTGGCCAGCCGGATGGCGGGCACCGGCCTTGTTACGATCGAGCCGCCCGACGAAGCCCTGCTGGCCGCCGTGCTGATGAAGCAGTTCAGCGACCGGCAGATCGACGCACCGGCCAATCTGATCACCTATCTCCTGCCCCGGATCGACCGCTCTTTCGCCGCCGCCCGCGCCATAGTCGCCCGGCTCGATGCCGCCGCCTTGGCCGAGGGCCGCCCGGTCAGCCGCGCCCTCGCCGCCCGGCTGATCGAGGAAGACGATAGCGAAGAATAAATGGCCCATTGCGGGCCAAGCCCGGGCCGCCGCTGGACAGCATGGGGCCGGAGGGCATAACGTCATTCAGACGTTACGCAAACCTGCGATAGAGCCATTATGACCCCCGACACCGCCCTTGCCCCGATTGTTGCCGATTTCCTTGAAACCGACTTCCCGCCTGCCGTGGATTTGCTGGCCGAGGACATCGAAGGGCCGAAGCGGTTTTTCAACCGCGAGCTTAGCTGGCTCGGCTTCAACTGGCGGGTGCTGGAAGAGGCGGAAAACCCGCGTGTGCCGCTCTTGGAGCGGCTGCGTTTTCTGTCGATCTCGGCCACCAACCTCGATGAGTTCTACACCGTCCGCGTGGCGGGTCTGCGCGAGCTGTCGCGTGAGGGCAATGTGACCCCGTCGATCGACGGGCTGACCCCGGCCGAACAACTGGTGCTGATCAATGCCGATGCCCGCAAACTGATGGCGCATCAGCAGGACGTATTCGACGTCCTGCGCTGCGAGATGCAGGAGGCCGGGATCGAGCTGTGCAGCCGCGCCGGATTGACCGAGGATGATCTCAGTTTTCTGGAAGAGTTTTTCCTCGCGCAGGTCTTCCCGGTTCTGTCGCCGCTGGCGATTGACCCCGCGCACCCCTTCCCCTTCATCCCCAATACCGGCTTTGCGCTGGCGCTGGAGCTGGAACGCAAGGCCGACAAGCGCAAGCTGAAGGCGCTTTTGCCGATCCCACATCAGATCGACCGTTTCGTCCGCCTGGAAAGCGCCCCCGATACCGCCCGTTTCCTGCCGCTGGAAGAGCTGCTGCTCCTCTTCATCGGCACGCTGTTTCCGGGCCACGAGGAAAAGGGCAACTGCGCCTTCCGGGTACTGCGCGACAGCGATATGGAGGTTGAGGACGAGGCCGAAGATCTGGTGCGCGAGTTTGAAACCGCACTGAAACGGCGGCGGCGCGGCGAAGTGGTGCGGATGAAGCTATCGGCAGGCGCCCCTGACAATCTGCGCGAGATGGTGCAGCGCGAGCTGCATGTCAGCGACGACGAGATCGTCGAGGTGCCCGGGCTGATCGGCATGTCCAACCTATCGGAACTGGTGCTGGACGAACGCCCCGATCTGCTCTGGCCCTCCTATGTGCCCCGGGTGCCGGAACGGATTGAGGATCACGAGGGCGACATGTTCGCGGCGATCAGGCAGAAAGATCTGCTACTGCATCACCCCTATGAAACCTTCGATCTGGTGGTGCGGTTCCTTCAGCAGGCCGCGCAGGATCCGAACGTGGTGGCGATCAAGCAAACGCTCTATCGCACCTCGCGCCATTCTCCGATTGTCAGCGCCCTGTGCGAAGCCGCCGAGGCGGGCAAATCGGTTACCGCGCTGGTCGAGCTGAAGGCGCGGTTCGACGAGGCCGCCAATATCCGCCAGTCGCGACGGCTGGAGCGGGCGGGGGCGCATGTGGTCTATGGCTTCATGCAATATAAGACCCACGCGAAAATCTCGACCGTGGTGCGCCGCGAAGGGGCCGAGCTGGTCACCTACACCCATTTCGGCACCGGCAACTACCACCCGATCACCGCCAAAGTGTATACCGATCTCAGCCTGTTCACCTGCGATGCCGCCCTCGGGCGCGATGCGACACGGGTGTTCAACTACCTCTCGGGCTACGCTCAGCCCGACAAGCTGGAAAAACTGGCGATCAGCCCGCTGAACCTAAAAGCCACCCTGTTGGAGCGGATCGCGAAAGAGGCGGATTATGCCGAAAAGGGCAAACCTGCCGAGATCTGGGCCAAGATGAATTCCATCGTCGAAAGCGATGTGATCGACGCGCTTTATGCGGCCAGCCAGAAGGGGGTGAAAATCACCCTCGTGGTGCGCGGCATCTGCGGGCTGCGCCCCGGGATCAATGGCCTCAGCGAGAATATCCGGGTGAAATCCGTCATCGGGCGGTTTCTGGAACACAGCCGCATCGTCTGTTTCGGCAATGGCCACGGGCTGCCGTCGAAAAAGGCCAAGGTCTATATCTCTTCGGCCGATTGGATGGGGCGCAACCTCAACCGCCGGGTCGAAACGCTGGTCGATGTCACCAACGTTACGGTGAAGGCTCAGATCGTCAGCCAGATCATGGCCGCCAACCTGCATGACGAGGCGCAAAGCTGGGTGATGCAGCCTGATGGCCAGTTCATCCGCGCCGATCTTGAGGGCATCGACAAACCCTTCAACTGCCACCGCTTCTTCATGGAATTCCCGTCGCTTTCGGGCCGTGGATCAGCAGGGGCGAAAGACGTGCCGGAACTGGCCCATAGCCACGACTGACGCAAACGGATCGTCAGAACGTTTACGGGTGGCCGTCCGTTTCCAGACCGCCACCCGCATCGTCTTGCCGTTGCTCATCGAGCGCTTAGTAGACCAGCGCCCGTTTTCCGCTGGCGGGCAGATCGATGCATTCAGACGCCCCGGCAGAGCCGCCATTCACGCTAACCTGCGATCCGATGATCTGCAGGCAGGTGTCGCCCGTGCTGCCGCTCAGCCCTGCACCTGCCGTCACATCAATCGGGCCCGTGGGGAAATACATCACCCCCGAGAGTTTGGACGTTCCGCCAGCCTCGATCCGGGCGCCATCGGCTGAGTGATCCTGCGGTCCGATCACCCCCATATAGGCATTGGCGCCGGTTGTCGGGGCCGTCAGCGTAACCGCATTGCCCTGACCGACGCAGAAGCTTTTCCCGGCGCAGCTGCCATCGAGGTTTTGCCCGTAGCCCGAGATTACCAAGGTCACATCGTGGCCTTCGACCGCCAGCGAATTGCCGCAGCTCGCCCCGCCGGTACCCGCCCGGAAATTCCCGTCGATATGGTAGGGCCCCGAGCCAAGGATCGCCGCGCCGCTCATATTGACCGTCTGCGCGAAATCATGGCTGCTGGCCTGCGGGAAGACCAGGCAACTGCCGCCACCGGTTGCATTCACAGCACCGCGCACGCGGAAGGCATGGTCAATGCCGATGGCATCGCCGAAATTGATCCGTCCCGACCCGTTGAGCGTTATGGAAATCCCCTCGGAATTCGTCCCGATGACGTAATAATTGTCTCTCGCGCCCACACCCAGGTTTAGGGTGCTGCCACCGCCAATGTTGATCCCATTGTCGATGATGTAAGAGCCGCTGCCGTTGAAGCTGATCGTGCCGGAGTCGCAGATCGAATAGCCGCAGCCGCCATCGCCACCGATATGGAAGGTGCCGGAGCCAAAGCTGATTTTCGCGCCATTGATGCCATTGGCGATATTGTAGGTGCCCGAGCCGAATTTCAGCTCGGTGCCGTATTGGATGATCGTCCCGGAGATCTCGAAAACAACGTTGCTGTCGCTGCCGCTGAAATCCACGCTGGTGCCGCCGTCGGTGGTGATATTGCCCAGATGGATCACGTTTTTGGAACCGTGATCATGTACATCCGCACCCTCGGCGGCGTTTGGGTCGCCGTCGCCTTGAACGCTGCTTGCATGGCAGGTCACCGTCCAGTTCGGATTCCACTCCACATGCTCGACATCACATCCGGCATCCGTCAGCACCTGTTGCTCGGTCGCGCTGAGATTTCCATAGCCGAACTTCACGTCGGTCCCGCTCGAAACCGATACCGGGTCGGGCCAGGTTATTTCTCGGATATCGGCAAAATGGGCATCAAGTGCCTTGACCTGATCGCTGTCGGCCAACGGGTCAGGCGTATGCTTTTTGTCACGCGGTGCGCGGGCACCTTCGGCGTCAATAATGCTTTCGGCCCAGGGGCAATCGTCCACGTTTCCTTCATGGAGCAGGTTGGCGGTGGTGATCGAGCTGCCACATTCCGTGGTCACCGTTGCATTCGAGACGACCGCGCACTTGGGGGCCTTGATCGAAGAACCCTCTTTGGTCGTCACCCCGGTCCCATTCCGGTCGAGCGCGAAGATGCAGCCCCCAACGCCGCCACCGGCAACAATGGCTGTGGTTTCCAAATCTACATTCGCCACCCCCGACAGGTGCAGCAAAAACGTCGCCACGCCGGTGCCACGCGCCCTGGAGTTGCCGGTTATAACCTGCACAGCACTGGTCGAACCGGAAACCGGGGTGAAGGTCGAGCCTTCCCAGACACCAAAGCGGATATCCTCGGCGCGGATCGCGTCGGGATTGTTGGCCGCAGGCACGGTGCCTTGCGCCACGATCACGGCCTTGGCGATCGCCTCGTCCTCGTCCATGCTCTGGCGGTAATACATCGCCGCCTCGGCGGCAGCATCGGCCGCGATCTGCAATTTCGTGCGCTCTGCAATCAGCATTGCCGTATCAACCGCAATGCCACCGATGATCAGAAGCACAAGTGCGAAGAACAAGCCGAAGATGGTGACGCCGCCATTTTCGGCAGCGCCGAACGCGCCCCACGGGCGAACAGTCATGCGTTTCATGTCGTTTCTTTCACCAGATCCGATGTAATTTTCAGATTGATGTTGGACAGGCTGCTGAACAGCCCGAGCACTTCAAAGGGCCGGGCCGGAACAACCACAGTGGTGTGAATAATCCCGTCGGTCACCTGCACATCCACGGTCGCCTTGCCGCCAATCTTCTCAACGGCGCCAACGATGTATTCCGACACCGCATCGGTGCTTTCGAGATTACCGATTGAATAGGCCCGGTTCGCAGTTTGGGTGATCAGATAGACACGAGACTGACCGAAAAAAATCATCGAGGTGTCGGCGATAAGGCTCAGGATGAGCACGAAGATCGGCATCCAGATGACGACCTCAATCGTTGAGCCATCCTGACCCTTAGCAAATTTGGATATGAGCTGTTTCATAGTCTGATTGACCTTATAGATATCATGTCGCGTAAAATTCGCGCTCAACCGGACAATCGTTACCAACCGATTCCTTGACCACGAGGAATGATTGGTTTGCAGCTAGTCGCTAAAATTGACGAAAATGTGTCAGGTTAACCGTATGTTAACGTTCCCTAACGTAAGGTTAACACCCGTTCTCATCAGCCGATTGACCCCGGCCCACCCGGCTTGCGATAACCGTACATGACCCGATCGGAGGAATCATGGACGGTGACGCACATGACGAATGGGGGCCCTTCGGGCGTCCGCTGTTTGAAGATGCCTCTGCACGTGCACTTTCACGGGTTGGCGTGCTCGATGTCGGGTCGAACTCGGTGCGTCTTGTGGTCTTCGATGGGGCCGCCCGCAGCCCGGCCTATTTCTTCAACGAAAAGATCCTCTGCGGTCTTGGCGCCGGCCTGAACGAAACCGGACGGCTCAATCCCGAAGGCCGGGTGCGCGCTTTGGCCGCAATCAAACGGTTCAAGTTGCTCGCCGAGGGAATGAAGCTGCCGCCGCTTTCCGCCGTCGCCACCGCCGCCGTGCGCGAGGCCGAAGACGGGCAGGAATTTCGCGATGAGGTCGAAGCCGCCACCGGCATCCATATTTTCGTGATCGACGGCAAGGAAGAGGCCCGGCTCTCGGCACAGGGCGTGCTGCTGGGCTGGCCCGAAGCCGAAGGGCTGATGTGCGATATCGGCGGTTCGTCGATGGAGCTGGCCGAGATTGCCAAAGGCCAGGTGGGCAAGCGGGTCACCACCGGGCTGGGTCCGCTGAAGCTCGCCGGGATGAAGGGCGGCAAGAAAGCCCTGAAGGCCCATATCAAGGAAACCCTCGAAGGCCTCGCCGCCGAGATCGGCACAAAGCCCAAACGGCTCTATCTGGTCGGCGGCTCGTGGCGGGCAATTGCCAAGCTCGACATGCTGCGCCGGGGCTATCCGCTCTGGGTGCTGCATGAATACCGGATGACGCCGAAAGATTTGGGCAAAACGTTAGACTGGATCGCCACGACCGATCTGGAAGCTGCCCGACTGGAAACCAGCACCTCAGCGGCGCGTATGGCGCTGGTGCCGGTGGCCGCGCTGGTGTTGAAACGGTTGATCCGCACCTTCAGCCCGAAGGAAATCGCGATTTCCTCCTACGGGATCCGTGAAGGGCTGCTCTATGAACAGATGCCCGACCGGCTGCGCAAACGCGATCCGCTGATCGAGGCTTGCCGGTTTTCCGAACAGAAAGACGCGCGCATCCCGGGCTTTGGCAAGGCGCTCTATGCCTTCCTGCACCCGCTCTACAAATCCGAGAGCCCGGCCAAGCAGCGGATCGTGAAAGCCGCCTGTCTTTTGCATGATGTCAGCTGGCGCGCCCATCCCGATTATCGCCACGAAATCACCTTCGAAGCCGCCACCCGTGCCGATCTGGGCGGCATGACCCATCAGGAACGGGTGTTTCTCGGCATGGCGCTGTTGCACCGCTACAAGAACAGTCGTGAAGATTGCCGTTTCGAAGATGTGTTCGAAATCCTGCCAGAACGCGAGCAGAAGCGGGCTGAGGTTCTGGGCAAAGCGATGCGCTTTGGTGCGATGTTCGCGGTCAACAACCCGCAAGACAAGGCCACGCTGCACTGGCGCCCGAAAAAGCGCGAATTGCACCTGACCATCCGCGATGGTGCCGCCGATCTGTTTGGCGAAGTCGCGCAGGCCCGGTTTGCAAGCCTCGCTCAGGCCCTCGACGCCACGACCGTGGTGAAGATCAAAAGCTAATCAGAGATCGGTTTGCCCAGGCTCGACCGGGGTTTTGCGGCGGATAATGATATCGCCATTGGGCAGTTGCTCCGGCGCTTCGTACTGGCTGAGATCGTCCAGCCAGGTCAGCAGATTGGCCCAGCCTTCCTCGCCTTCCGCCAGAAGCCCGCGCAACAACAGCTTCATCCCCTCAGACAGCTTCTGCGCGCCCTCCGACAACTCGGGATTGGCCGGGGGCGTGGGCGTAGGCGCATCCTGTGCGAGCGCGGGGCTTGCCGCGATCATCAGCGCGGCCACAAGGGGGGCATAACGTGTCATGGGGTAAATATGGGCCCTGCCCGCGCCGCTGTGAAGGGTCAAAGATCCAGATCGACCGAAACCGGAAAGTGATCCGAGGCGGTCAGCAAAGCTTCGCGCAGTTCCGGGGTCTCGTAGCAGACCGGATCGTCAAACGGGTGCCAGATCCGCCAGCGTGGCACCGCCGAGTTCAGATCGGGCGACAGCATGATGTAGTCCAGCAGCGCCTGCAAATAGCGGTTTTCCTCATAAAGGAAAAACCGCGCGGTCACCGGCATCGCCCCGATCCGCCGCCCCAGTGCCAGCCGCGCATGGGGGTCGTGCAACCGCCGATGCCCGTCCTCGCCCAGCACCACCTCAATCCCCGAGTGGCCAAACAGCTTTTCGTATTCATCCAGCCCCGGCCCGTCGTTGAAATCGCCCAGCACGATCAGCGGCTCGCCTGCGTCCAGATGCTGATCAATCCGCTGGCGAAGCCAGACGCATTGCGCCAGCTGCTTGCGCCGGTTGTCGATGGCCAGGCGCATGATCTCGTCCGGCCCCTCCGCCCCGATCGGTGCCTTCGATTTCACATGCACCCCGATCAGCCGCAGCACCTCGCCGCTTTCCTTCACCGTCAGCCGGACCTCCAGCGGCGGCTTGGAAAAGCTGATCAGCTCGGGGCTGGCATCGGCATCCACGTCAAAGCGAAACACCCCGTCGAACCGCGGCGCATTGCGTGCGCCCTTCTTGCCGGTTTCCTCGCCTTGCGGATCGTGCTCGGCGTCGAACACATCGGGGTTATAAAGCAGCGCAATCTCTTGCTGGGTGGCGTTACGAAACCCGAGCAGTGCCTTGCGCGCCCGTAGCCCGCAGGCATGGGCAAAGGTCTCCAGCGCCCGCACCGTCGAACGGCGGCGGTTGTCGTCCGGCGCTTCAACCACCAGCACCGCATCGGCATCAAGCGCGGTGAACACGATGCCCAGCGCCGCCAGCTGATCGGCCCGGGTCACATTATGGCGCGCCGACCATTCCCTATCTTCCAGCAAAGAGCCATCGTCGGCGAACAGCGAATTGAACCACTCGACGTTATAGGTGGCAATCCGCAGCATCGTCAGCTCGCCGCACGTTCGGTCTGGATCACATCCCAGGCATGGTTCACGGCAATCATCCGTTTTTCGGCCAGTTTCACCGCCTCTTCCGGCACCCCGCGCGCGATCAGCTGATCGGGATGCGAGGCCCGCACCTCGGCCCGCCAGACCGCCCGGATTGCCTCAATCGGCGTATTGGGCGACACCCCCAGCACCGCATAGGGGTCGGGTTCGGCATCGGGGACAAAGCGCGCCCGCAAGCAACGAAACCTTGGTTCATCAATGCCGAAAATCTCGGCCACCCGGGCCAGAAACGCTTCTTCATTCGGGTGATATTCCCCATCCGCTATGGCGATGAAAAACAGCCCCTCGATCAGGTCGCACAGCACCGGGTCGCGCGGGCCGAACAGATCGGCGATCTTCGTCGCATATTGCTCGAACCCCGCCACGTCCTGCCGGGCAAGGTTGAACACCCGGGCGGCGTTCTTTTCCTCGGTCTGCGGGATGGTGAACACCTCGCGAAAGGCCGAAACCTCGTTGCGGGTCACCTGCCCATCGGCCTTGGCCATCTTCGCCCCCAGCGCAATCACCGCAATGGTGAAGGCCGCCGAGCGTTCAGGCGGCGTGCGCAGCCGCGCGAAAACCTCGGTAAGGCTTTCGCCGGAACTGAGCGCGGCAATCGCGTCGGTGATGCGGGTCCAGAGCGTCATATCTCTGTTCTATAGGAATTTTTGCAGGAGGACGAGATCCATCCAGCGGCCAAATTTCCATCCAACCTCAGACAGTCGCGCCACTTCGCGGTAGCCCATCGCGCTGTGAAACGCGACGCCCGGCGCGTTTTCCGCCGAAACCCCGGCAAAGATCGAATGCGCCCCGCCTGCCCTGGCGTGGTCTTCCACCGCCACCATCAGTGCGCGGCCAAGGCCCCGCCCGCGCGCCGCCTCGCCCAGAATGATCGTGTGTTCCATGCATCGGGCATAGCCCACGCCGCCGCGAAACTGGCCATAGGAGGCAAAGCCCAGGATCGCGCCCTCTTCTTCGACCACGAAAAACCCGTGCCCCTGCTCCGCTTTGGTGATGAAGAGGCGCACCAGTTCGGATTCAGTCTTTTCCACCGAATTGAAGGTGATCGCGGTGTCGCGGATCACTGCGTTCCAGATCTTGGCGACCTCAGCGGCATCGCGCGCGGCAGCGGGGCGGATCATGACAAAACCTTTTCCCCTGCTTCGGTATGGATCAGCGCCGACAGGCCCACCGGCCCCTTGCGCACGATCACCCGGTCATCTTCGGTCAGCATCGACAGTGCCCAGCCCAGCGCCCCCACATCCGGATGGCTCAGCACCAGCGAGACCAGCCGCGCGCCCTGGTCGTCAAGCTTGGGTGCAGGCATCGGCGCCTGCCATTCGATCAGCGCCGGAAACAGCCCGCCAAAGGGTTGGCGCCCGTCTTCCGGCACGGTGATGCGCCAGCGATAGTCTCCGCGCTGCAATTCCACCGGCACGCCAATCCCCTCGGGGGCCTCGGCCAGCGCCGCATCCAGATCGTCCACCCGCAGCACCCAATGGCTCAGCCGCGCCTGCCCCGGCGTTTCGTCCAGATCGAACCAGCGTTTGCGCGCCAGAACCGGGGCCTCGGGATCAACCGCAATCGCCTCCAGATAAGTCGCAGGCCCGAGCGACAAAAGCTGGTTATGCGTGCCCATCGCCGGATGAACGCCGCCCGGCCCCATCGGCACCCCCAGCGCGGCCTCGATATGGGCCGCCCCTTCGGCAAGTTCTGCGGCGGTGACCACCAAATGGTCGACATATGCGCTCATCGCACTCTCCTTTGCGGCGATCCTGCCACGGGTTTTAACCAAGTGAAACGCTATCTTTCTCTTAACCTTGATTGAGGCCCCGCCTTTCCCATCTGAGTAGAAACAGAAAGGGTATTCATGATTGCTGGTATAGAACGTTTGTTCAAACACGAGGCCGCCGGCGGTATCGCGCTGATGGCCGCAGCCCTTGCCGCGCTGATTGTTGCCAATTCGAGCTTCGCGCCCCTCTACGAAGCCACGCTCGACTCCCGGCTGGCGATCACCCTGAACGGTGATGGGCTGGAGAAGCCGCTGTTTCTCTGGATCAATGACGGGCTCATGGCCGTCTTCTTCTTTCTCGTCGGGCTGGAGCTGAAACGCGAAATACTCGAAGGCAAACTGAAAAACCTGCGCGACGTGGCCCTGCCCGGGGTGGCGGCGCTGGGGGGCATGGCCATTCCGGCTCTTGCCTTTGCGGCCTTCAACTTCTCTTCACCCGAAACCGCGCCCGGCTGGGCCATTCCCGCCGCCACCGATATCGCCTTCGCGCTCGGCCTGCTCGCCCTCGTGGGCAGCCGGGCGCCAACCTCTCTCAAGGTGTTTCTGCTAACGCTGGCAATCCTTGATGACCTCGGCGCGATCCTGATCATCGCGGTGTTCTACACCGCCGAGCTCAAACCCATTTATCTCGCCCTCGCGCTCGGCCCGCTGGCCGCGATGGGCTGGCTCAACGCACGCGGCGTGCACCGTGTGGCCCCGATCCTGCTCCTCGGCATCCTGCTCTGGGTGCTGGTACTGAAATCCGGCGTTCATGCGACGCTGGCCGGCGTCATCACCGCCTTTTTCGTGCCGATGAAAGACCGCTGGGGCGCCTCGCCGCTGAAAAGCCTCGAACACGGGCTCGAGCCCTGGGTGTCCTTCTTCATCGTGCCGGTTTTCGCCTTCGCCAATGCCGGTGTGATGCTGTCAGGGTTGAGCTTCAGCTCGCTCACCTCGCCCGTCACCCTCGGCATCGTGGTCGGGCTGGTGCTGGGCAAACAGGCAGGCGTGTTCGGCGCCACCTGGCTGATGGTGCGCTCGGGTTTTGCGCGCCTGCCCGAAGGGGTGAACTGGCGCCATATCTACGGGCTGTCGGCACTGGCCGGGATCGGCTTCACCATGTCGCTGTTCATCGGCGGGCTGAGCTATGACAGCCCCGCCCTGATGAACGAGGTGCGGCTGGGCGTGCTGACCGCCAGCATCATCTCGGCCGTGATCGGCTTTGGGGTGCTGCGCATGACGGGCCGAACGGCCGACGACGCCCCCAAAGAGCAGCAGGCGCATTAGAACCGGCGCACACGCCGTTGCCCTTCGCAAAAGATAAGCCCGCCGAACGCGTCAAACGCCCGGCGGGCTTTTCCTTTTCACGCGGTCCGGCTTAGCTCCGGGCGGCGCGGATCAGCTTCAGGATATCCTTCGCGGCTTCGGGGATATTCGTGCCCGGACCAAAGATCGCCCGCACCCCGCATTGCTTGAGATAGTCGTAGTCCTGCTGCGGGATCACCCCGCCACAGATCACCAGAATATCGTCGGCGCCCTGATCCTTCAGCGCATGGATCAGCTTCGGCGCCAGCGTCTTGTGCCCCGCCGCCTGCGAGCTGATGCCGACCACATGCACGTCATTGTCCACCGCATCCTGCGCGGCCTCTTCCGGGGTCTGGAACAGCGGCCCTACATCGACATCAAAGCCGATATCGGCAAAGGCGGTGGCGATCACCTTGGCGCCCCGGTCGTGCCCGTCCTGGCCCATCTTGACCACCAGCATTCGCGGACGCCTGCCCTCTTCCTCGGCAAACTTCTCCACATCTTTCTGGATCGCCGCGAAGTCTTCATCGCCCTCATAAGCCGCTCCATAGACGCCCGAGAGCGTTTTCACCTCGGCCCGATGGCGGCCGAACACCTTCTCCATCGCCATGGAAATCTCTCCCACTGTGGCCCGCGCCCGGGCGGCCTCGACCGCCAGCGCCAGCAGATTGCCCTCGCCCGACCGCGCCGCCGCTTCCAGCGCCGCCAAAGCCGCATCGCAAGCCGCCTGATCGCGGCTGGCACGGATCTTCTCCAGCCGTTTGATCTGGCTGTCGCGCACCGAAACGTTGTCGACATCACGGATGTCGATCGCGTCTTCCTTGTCGAGGCGGAACTTGTTGACGCCGACGATCACCTCGTCGCCGCGGTCGACCGCGGCCTGGCGGCGGGCGGCGGCCTCCTCGATGCGCAGTTTCGGCATCCCGGTGGCTACCGCCTTGGTCATCCCGCCCAGCGCATCAACCTCTTCGATCAGCTTCCACGCTTCCTCAATCAGATCGGCGGTCAGCTTTTCGACGTAGTAAGACCCGGCGAGCGGATCGACCACATTGGTCACGCCCGTCTCGTTTTGCAGGATCAGCTGGGTGTTGCGCGCAATCCGGGCCGAGGTTTCGGTGGGCAGCGCAATCGCCTCGTCAAACGCATTGGTGTGCAGGCTTTGCGTGCCGCCCAGCACCGCGCTCATCGCCTCAAACGCCGTGCGCACCACGTTGTTATAGGGGTCCTGCTCCTGCAGGCTCACCCCCGAGGTCTGGCAATGGGTGCGCAGCATCAGGCTGCCCGGTTTCTTCGGCTCAAACTCCGACATGATCCGGTGCCACAGGAACCGCGCGGCGCGCAGCTTCGCCGCCTCCATGAAGAAATTCATCCCGATGGCGAAGAAAAAGCTCAGCCGCCCGGCAAAGGCATCCACATCCAGCCCCCGCGCAATCGCCGCGCGCACATATTCGCGCCCGTCGGCAAGGGTAAAGGCCAGCTCCTGTACCAGGTTCGCCCCGGCCTCCTGCATGTGATAGCCCGAGATCGAGATCGAGTTGAAACGCGGCATATCGGTCGAAGTGAACTCGATAATGTCCGAGACAATCCGCATCGATGGCTCCGGCGGATAGATATAGGTGTTGCGCACCATGAACTCTTTCAGAATGTCGTTCTGAATGGTCCCCGAAAGCTGCGCACGGCTCACCCCCTGCTCTTCGCCCGCCACGATGAAACTGGCCAGAATCGGGATCACCGCGCCGTTCATCGTCATCGACACGGAAATCTCGCCCAGCGGGATACCGTCAAACAGGATCTTCATATCCTCGACGCTATCAATCGCCACGCCCGCCTTGCCGACATCGCCCACCACGCGCGGATGGTCGCTGTCATAGCCGCGATGGGTGGCCAGGTCGAAAGCTACCGAAACCCCCTGCTGCCCGGCATCCAGCGCCTTGCGGTAAAAGGCATTCGATTCCTCGGCGGTGGAAAAGCCCGCATATTGCCGGATCGTCCAGGGCCGCCCGGTATACATCGTCGCCCGCGGGCCACGGGTGAAGGGGGCCAACCCCGGCATCCCGCCTATATGCGCCAGCCCCTCGGCATCTTCGGCCGCATAAACCGGCTGCACGTCGATCCCTTCGGGCGTGTGCCAGGTGAGATCATCAATCGGTTTGCCGCGCAGCTCTTTCTCTGCGAGCGCTTCCCAATCTTTCCTGTCGGTCATACTCACCCTCCTTCGTGCATTGTGCCGGGCGCATCAGTGCCTATATTCAAGCCTTGAGGAGCCCCGATGTTCAAAGCCTTACGCCTTGCTTCCCTTATGGTTTTCGCGCTCTCGACGGTCGCGCTTCCAGCCCATGCGCTGGACGCAACGGCTTGGGCGGCGGACCATCCCGAGGTAAAAATCCTCTCGTCCGACGAGCTGATGATGATCGAAGCGCCGGGGGCGAAACTGGAAGATTTCCAATGGATCGCCCGCCCGCTGGTGATCTTCGCCGACAGCCCCAACGATCCGCGCTTCGTGAAGCAGATGGAGTCCATCGCCAAACGCCCGCTCGATCTGGCCGAGCGCGATGTGGTGGTGATCGTCGATACCGATCCGGGGGCGAAATCCGCCATCCGCGAGGCGCTGCGGCCACGCGGGTTTGATCTGGTGCTGATCGGCAAGGATGGGCAGAAATACCTGCGCAAACCGCTGCCATGGGACGTGCGCGAAATCTCGCGTTCAATTGACAAGATGCCCGACCGCCAACAAGAGCTGCGCGACGAGCGCGCCACCGAATAGCCCCGCGCCATCTGTCTGCCCCTATGTGGCACGGCGCGTGTCATTCCCCTGCCTCCATCCCCGGCGCCCACTGCCAAATGCTGATGCCGCCGATGCTGGGCTGCCAGGCGCGGATCGCGGCCCGCAAGGGGACCACCTGATCAGGGGCGGTGGCATAAAAGCTCACATCAGCGCCGCCCAGAAAGCCGATCCTCCGGATCAGGTGCAATTGCCCAAGCTTCACCCAATCAGTGCCGATCCCGGTGCCAAACCAATTGTCATAGACCAGCGCCACCGGCACCTGATGCGCTTCGGTCAGCCGCCCGGCCCAGCCCCGCGCCGGATCGGCCAGACGCACAGCCCGCGCGCGCGCATCCGCCAGCCCCCAGAGATCGAGCACGTAATTCGGGTTTTGCCAACTGACCAGGCCAATATCGTTCACCGCCACCGGCGTTTTCAGATAGTCTTTCACAAACCGCGCCAACTGCCCCTGCTGGCTGTGAATCGCCAGCGGCGCGGTCGGCAGAAACGTGGTTGCCGCAGGCTGATAAGCCAGCAATCCGGCAGCCAGAACCCCAAATGTCATTGCGGTGCCACGTGCACCGGGGCGCGCCCCGATAATACGCGGCAAAAGCACCAGAAGCGTCGCCGCCAGCGAGGCGATGATATAGGGCTCATAGCGGTTCAACCAACCGACCCGCCCGACAGCGAGATGCCCAAATCCCGCAAACACCACAGCCGCGGCAAACAGGCCCCAGCGGCTATTGCGTAGGGCCGGAGCCAGACGCCACAGCACAAGCAGGGCAAAGCTCACCCCCACCAGCAATGGCCCACCCGGTTCGCGCAGGGCCATGATCAGCTTGACCAATACCCTGTTCAGCAGATCCATCTGCCCTCCCGACGTCTCCGCCAGCTTCGACTGCACCGAACTGGGCAGCGGATCGAGGCCGATCATGGCCAGAAACGCCATGAACCCCAAGAGCGGCAAGAGGCTTGCGAGCGCGGTCGCCAGCCCGGCCCGGCGCGCACCGCCCAAGGCCAGCGCCCCGGCGGCCCCCAGACCCAGCGCCAGGCCTTCAAACCGCAGGGACGAGGCGAAAAACGCCCCCAGCACGATCAGCCAGATCCCGCCGCGCCCGTCGCAATAGCGATAGAGCCCCAGCACAATCGCCAGCGACGCCGCCATGTGCAGACTGTGCTCCATGCCGATAAAGGCCAGATGCGACATCATCACCGCAATCGGCCCGATCAGCGCGGCCGCGATCCCCAGCCAACGCCAGCCCGCGCGTCCATAGCCGCTTTCGGCCAGCAGCCGCCCCCAGAGAAAGGCCGACAGTGCCAGCCCGACCACGTTCCAGATCAGCGGCAGGAAACGTTGGAACGGACTGTCGGCAAAGGGGGTCAGCAGCAGCGGAAACAGCGCCGAAGATCCCGGCGAGCTGACCTCGCCCGCATTCACGCCGTAATGGCCATGGGCGATCTGCTCGGCCAAAGCCAAGTGGATGTAAGGATCGTCCAGCGGATATTCGAACACCCCGCCCGTGGACCGCAGCACCAGAAGCTGCAAGATCACGAACAGGCCCAGCCCCGACAGCAGCGCAAGCCCCGGCAGGACGAATTCAGCCCTCCCCCGGTCCGCCAGCTCTGCCGCGTCGCCTGCCGTTACATCCGCCATCCCGGTCATTCAAACTCCATGATCACTTCATCAACCGACAGGCTGTCGCCCGCGGCGCAGTTGATCCGCGCCACCACGCCCTTTTTCTCGGCGCGCAGGATGTTTTCCATCTTCATCGCCTCGACGGTGCACAGCGCCTGCCCCTCCTGCACCTCCTGCCCCTCTTCCACGTCGATCTTCACGATCAGACCGGGCATCGGGCAGAGCAGCACTTTCGAAGTATCCGGTGGCAGACGTTCGGGCATCAGCGTCGCCAACTCGGCCTGACGCGGGGTGCGCACATAGACCTTGAGGTCGGCTCCCCTTGTGCGGATGCGATAGCCTGCATCAATCTTGCCGACCTTCAGCACCAGCGCCTCGCCCCCGACATTCAGCAGGGCCAGCGGCTGGCCCGGCACCCAGTCCGAGGTCACCCGCACTTCGGTGCCGTCGATGAAGCGCACGGTCGAGCCTTCGTGATCGGCCTGGATCGCCACCTCAAAGCTCTCGCTCTGCAGCGTCACCACCCAGTCTTCGCCGACATGGCGTTCGTGGTTGTCCATCCGGCCCGAGATCCGCGAGCGGCGGATTTCATCCACCCGGAACATCGCCGCCACCGCCGCTGCTACGCGCTGCAGCGCCTCTTGCGGCAGGGTCACGCCCTCAAACCCATCCGGGTATTCCTCGGCAATAAAGGCCGTGGTCATCTCGCCTGCCACAAATTTCGGATGGTCCATCACCGCCGAGAGGAATGGCAGGTTATGCCCGATCCCTTCCACCTCGAAACTGTCCAGCGCCACGCGCATATGCTCGATGGCCTCCAGACGGCTCGGCCCCCAGGTGCAGAGCTTGGCGATCATCGGGTCGTAATACATGCTGATCTCGCCGCCCTCGTAAACGCCGGTATCGTTGCGCACCACATGGGCGTCGTCGGCCAACTCTTCCGGCGGACGATAGCGCGTGAGCCGCCCGATCGAGGGCAGAAAGCCGCGATAGGGGTCTTCGGCATAAAGCCGGCTTTCCATCGCCCAGCCATTCAGTTTCACATCGTCCTGGGTGATCGACAAAGGCTCGCCCGCTGCCACCCGGATCATCTGCTCCACAAGGTCAATCCCGGTGATCAGCTCGGTCACCGGATGCTCCACCTGCAGCCTTGTGTTCATCTCAAGGAAGTAGAAGTTGCGGTCGCCATCGACGATAAACTCCACCGTCCCGGCGCTGGCATAATCCACGGCTTTCGCCAGCGCGACCGCCTGTTCGCCCATCGCCTTGCGGGTTGCCTCATCAAGGAAGGGGCTCGGCGCCTCTTCAATTACCTTCTGGTTCCGGCGCTGGATCGAGCATTCCCGCTCGCCCAGATAGATGCCGTTGCCATGGCCGTCGCAGAGCACCTGAATTTCGATATGCCGGGGCTGGGTGACGAATTTCTCGATGAAAATCCGGTCGTCGCCGAACGAATTGGCAGCTTCGTTTTTCGAACTGGCAAAGCCTTCGCGGCAATCCTCGTCATTCCAGGCAACCCGCATGCCCTTGCCGCCGCCACCGGCGCTGGCCTTGATCATCACCGGATAGCCGACCTCGCCCGCGATCCGCACCGCGTCATCGGCATCATCAATCAGCCCCATATAGCCGGGCACCGTGGAAACGCCCGCTTCCTGCGCCAGCTTTTTCGAGGTGATCTTGTCGCCCATCGCCTCAATCGCGCCCACCGGCGGGCCGACAAAGGCCACGCCCTCGGCCGCGAGCGCCTCGGCGAACTTCGGGTTTTCGCTGAGGAAGCCATAGCCCGGATGCACCGCCTCGGCGTCCGAGCCCTTGATCGCCGCCATCACCTTGTCGATGACGATATAGCTCTGGTTGGCCTGCGGCGGGCCGATATGCACCGCCTCATCGGCCATCTGCACATGCAACGCATTCTTGTCGGCGTCGGAATAGATCGCCACCGTCTGGATGCCCATCTTGCGCGCCGTCTTGATCACGCGGCAGGCAATCTCGCCCCGGTTGGCTATCAGGATTTTCTTGAACATTACCCGCTCCTCCCCGTCACGCATTCAGCCGCGTGGTCGTTGTTCCAAATGTGGATACCCATCCCGTTGCCGCCGGAGCCTGCCCCAAAAAAGAAAAAACCCGGCCTGCTTCACAAGGAAACAGACCGGGCAGAAGGGGAAGGGTAACGGTTTGACTAAACCAGGCAGGAAACCGGGATAGTGTCCCTGCCATGTGAGTGACCTTGCCAGCCAATTTCGCGCAAAGGTAGCACGACTTACCCCCAAAGCCCATTTGGGCGGGAGCTTGCCGGATTTGCGGGATGGTTGGCAAAATCATGCTCATTCGTCCCAGTCGCCGCCGTCTTCGTAATCGTCATCGTCATCGTCATCGTCAAAATCGGCACCATCCTGAAAAACATCAGGAAAACTGGCTTTGGCGATGTTCAGATTGATTTTCAGCAGCGCTTCATAGCTCGCCGGATCAAACGGATCTTCGGCGGGCACCACTTCGCGCCCGAACAGCCATGACAGCCGCCCGGCATCCAGATTGCCGCGCTCAAACGGCTCGTCGCCGAAATGCTCCCACAGCGCGGCCAGGAAAGCGGCATCCACCCGCTTGTCGACCGATTTGCGGTCGGCATAGCGCTCGCGCTTGGTCAGCGGCGTAATCCCTTTCGGATTGGCCCGCCGGACCGTGAATTGGAAATCCGACCCGGGAAAGCGCCCCGGGAACCCTTTGTGTTTCAGCATATAGGGCAATGCCATCAGAGCCCCTCCCATATACAAGCCCCATCGACGGGGCGATAAGCTTCGAATATCTGTGTGGCGGCAGGGTCGGCTTCGCCAAAAGCCACCTCCCGGTCGGCAATCGAGATGATCACCTGCGCCGGTTGTGGCCCGATATTGGCAATGCGTTCCAGTGCATAAGTTTCACAAATGAAACGCATATCGGCCTCAAGGTCGGAATAGCTCACCTGTTCTTTCACTTTTGCAAGATCCGGCTGGATAAACCGAAACCGCATCGCCAGCCCCGAAGTGCCCGGCGCCGACTGGATCACCTCGTGAAAGGTCACCTCACGCCCCGAGGGCAAAGCGACCGCGCCATCGCTGCTGGCCACCGGTGCGGGGCTCAGATCGAGCAGGGAATAGGCCACGACCAGCGCCGCGCTAAACCCACCAAAAACAACAGCAATGATGATCAGATACCGGTTCTTCATACCCGCCCCCTTCCGTCTTAAAGCGGAATGTTGTCGTGTTTTTTCCAAGGGTTCGTCAGCTGCTTGCCGCGCAGGCTGGCAAAGGCCCGGCAGACCCGGCGACGGGTCGAATGCGGCATGATCACCTCATCGATAAAGCCCTTTTCAGCCGCTACGAACGGATTGGCAAAGCGGTCTTCGTAATCCTTGGTCCGCTGGGCGATCTTGTCTTTATCCGCCAGTTCCGACCGATACAGGATCTCCACCGCGCCCTTGGCCCCCATCACCGCGATCTCGGCGGTCGGCCAGGCATAGTTGAAATCGCCGCGCAGGTGTTTCGAGGCCATCACGTCATAGGCGCCGCCATAGGCTTTGCGGGTGATCACCGTCACCTTCGGCACCGTCGCTTCGCCATAGGCAAACAGCAGCTTGGCCCCGTGCTTGATCACACCGCCATATTCCTGACTGGTCCCCGGCAGAAAGCCCGGCACATCGACCAGCGTCAGGATCGGGATCTCGAAGGCATCGCAGAAGCGCACAAACCGCGCCGCCTTGCGCGAGCTGTCGATGTCGAGCACGCCCGCTAGCACCATCGGCTGGTTCGCCACCACGCCCACGCTGCGCCCTTCCAGCCGGATGAACCCGGTCAGAATATTGCCCGCAAAGTCTTGCTGGATCTCGTAAAAATCCCCCTCATCGGCGATTTTGTGGATCAGCTCTTTCATATCATAGGGCTGGTTCGGATTGTCCGGGATCAGCGTATCGAGGCTTTCCTCGATACGGGCGGGATCGTCAAAGAACGGTCGCTCCGGCACTTTGGCGCGGTTATTCGCAGGCAGGAAATCCACCAGCCGCCGCACCTCGTTCATCGCTTCGACATCGTTGTCGAAGGCGCCATCGGCCACCGAGCTTTTCTTGGTATGGGTCGAGGCCCCGCCGAGCTGCTCTGCCGTCACCACTTCATTGGTCACGGTTTTCACCACATCGGGGCCGGTGACGAACATGTATGAGCTGTCGCGCACCATGAAGATGAAATCAGTCATCGCCGGGCTGTACACCGCGCCACCCGCACAGGGGCCCATGATCACCGAAATCTGCGGCACCACGCCCGAGGCCATGATGTTTTTCTGAAACACCTCGGCATAGCCCGCAAGGCTGGCCACGCCTTCCTGAATGCGCGCGCCGCCAGAATCGTTCAGCCCGATCACCGGTGCGCCGTTCTGCATCGCCATATCCATGATCTTGCAGATCTTTTCGGCGTGGGTTTCCGACAGCGAGCCGCCAAACACAGTGAAATCCTGACTGTACACATAAACCATGCGGCCATTCACCGTGCCCCAGCCGGTGACCACCCCGTCGCCCGGGATCTGCTGCTGCTCCATCCCAAACTCGGTGCAACGATGGGCCTTGAACATGTCAAATTCTTCAAACGAGTCCTCGTCGAGCAGCAGCTCGATCCGCTCGCGCGCCGTCAGCTTGCCCTTCGAATGCTGGGCCTCGATGCGCCTTTCGCCACCGCCCAGCCGGGCGGTTTTGCGGCGGTCTTCCAGTTCCTGAAGAATGTCTTTCATCGGGCGGCCCTCCTCGGTTTCCCGCAACCTACAGCGTCGGCACGCGTCTCAAAAGGCTTTTCGGGTGTATTTGCAAATACATTGCAAGCACCCGAACGCAAATTGCATATTTGCTAATTTCTCTGCCGTTTTTTGGCCTTAGCAACGAAAAACCCCGCGCCTGCTGGCGCGGGGTTCTATCACTGTCCCCGGATAGGATCCGGGTGTGTCTTAGCTCAGCGCGGCGTTCAGACCGAGCACCTGACCAGCCTGCGCGATATCGCCCAGCTGCTTGGCGCGTTGGTCCTTCATCTCCGGCGTCGCGTGGTCGCGGGCGGAAACCGCAGCGGCCACGAACTCGTCGAACACATCCTGCGTCACCTCGCCCACCGGCATGGCGCGCTCGGCCAGAACCGAAGCGCCTTCCGCCGTGATCTCGGCAAAGCCGCCGGTGACAAGGTACTTGTCCTCGCCTCCGGCAGACGTGACCGTCACGATCCCGGGACGCAGCGTGGCGATGGTGGGCGCATGGTTGGCCATGGCCGTGAAATCACCGTCAGCGCCGGGGATCTGCACCGCGCTGGCCGCGATCGAGGCCAGACGGCGCTCGGGCGAGACCAGATCGAATTGCATCATGTCAGCCATGGATGGCCCTCCTTAGGCCGCGTCAGCCGCCATTTTTTCGGCTTTGGCGACCACGTCCGCGATGCCGCCAACCATGTAGAAGGCGCCTTCGGGCAGGTGATCGTATTCGCCGGCAACAACCGCTTTGAACGAGGCAATGGTGTCTTCCAGCGGCACCTGCACACCGTCAGAGCCGGTGAACACTTTCGCCACGTCGAAGGGCTGCGAGAGGAAGCGCTGGATTTTCCGGGCACGGGCCACGGTCAGCTTATCTTCTTCGCTCAGCTCGTCCATGCCGAGAATGGCGATGATGTCCTGCAGCGACTTGTAGCGTTGCAGGATTTCCTGCACCTCGGTCGCCACGCTGTAGTGCTCTTCGCCGACAACAGCCGGATCGAGCAGACGCGAGGTCGAGTCGAGCGGGTCAACCGCCGGGTAGATGCCAAGCTCCGAAATCGCGCGGTTAAGCACGGTCGTCGCATCGAGGTGAGCAAACGACGTGGCCGGGGCCGGGTCGGTAAGGTCATCCGCGGGCACGTACACAGCTTGCACCGAGGTGATCGAGCCGTTCTTGGTCGAGGTGATCCGTTCCTGCATCGCACCCATGTCGGTGGCCAGCGTCGGCTGGTAGCCCACCGCCGAGGGGATACGGCCCAGAAGCGCCGACACCTCAGAACCCGCTTGGGTAAAGCGGAAGATGTTGTCGACGAAGAACAGCACGTCAGCGCCGGTTTCGTCGCGGAACTGCTCAGCCAGGGTCAGACCCGACAGGGCGATCCGCATACGGGCCCCCGGCGGTTCGTTCATCTGACCGTAGACCAGCGCGATTTTCGATTTCTCGAGGTTCTCAGCGTCGATAACGCCGGATTCGATCATCTCGTGATAAAGGTCGTTGCCTTCACGGGTCCGTTCGCCAACACCGGCGAACACGGACACACCCGAGTGCACTTTCGCGATGTTGTTGATCAGTTCCTGGATCAGAACCGTTTTACCCACACCGGCACCGCCGAACAGGCCGATTTTGCCGCCTTTGGCGTAGGGGGCCAGAAGGTCGATAACCTTGATGCCGGTCACGAGCACTTCCGATTCCGTCGCCTGCTGCGAGAAATCCGGGGCCTCCTGGTGGATGGCGCGGCGTTCTTTGGTGTTCACCGGGCCACGTTCGTCAACCGGGTCGCCGGTCACGTTCAGGATGCGGCCGAGGGTGGCAGGACCCACGGGCATCGAGATCGCTTCGCCGCGGTCGGTCACAACCCGGCCCCGCACGAGGCCTTCGGTGGCGTCCATGGCGATGGTGCGCACGGTGTTTTCGCCAAGGTGCTGGGCAACTTCGAGCACCAGCGTCTTGCCGTTATTTTCGGTTTCGAGGGCGTTCAGGATCGCCGGGAGTTGATCCTCGAACTGAACGTCCACAACGGCGCCGATGACCTGGGTCACCTTGCCGACGGCTGCTTTCGCTTTTGCCATGTATTCGTCTCCGGTTCCGTTTAGAGCGCCTCAGCGCCCGAAATAATTTCAATAAGCTCGTTGGTGATGACGGCCTGACGCGAACGGTTGTACTGGATCGTCAGCTTGTCGATCATCTCGCCTGCGTTGCGCGTGGCGTTGTCCATCGCCGACATCTGAGCCCCGTTGAACGAGGCGCCGTTTTCCAACAGTGCCGAGAACAACGCAGTGGCCACACCCGACGGCAGAAGCGTCGCGAGGATCTGCTCTTCCGACGGCTCGTAGTCATAAACCAGCCCGGTATGCTCAGCCTCGGGCTCAACGTCATCGAACTTCGCCGGGATCACCTGCCGTTCGGTGGGCACCTGGGTGACCACGTTTTCGAAGGTGCTGTAGAAGATCGTCGCCACATCGAACTCGCCCGCTTCGAAACGGTCGAGCAGATCGGTCGCAATGCTTTGTGCCGTGCCATAATCGGCATTGCGCATATTGCCCAGATCAACGTGACCCACGAAGTAGTCGGCATAATCGCGACGCATCTGTTCGCGACCTTTCTTGCCCACGGTGATGATTTTCACCGTCTTACCCTGAGCAAGCAAAGCCGACGCCTTAGCCCGCGCTTTTTTCACGATCGACGAGTTGAAGCCGCCGCAAAGGCCGCGCTCGCCGGTCATCACCACGAGAAGATGCACCTGGTCAGAGCCGGTGCCGCGCAGAAGTTTCGGCGCCGCTTCCGAGCCCGCCGACGCCTTGGCCAGCCCCGCAAGAACGGCATTGAACCGCTCCGCATAGGGCCGCCCGGCCTCGGCCGCATCCTGTGCCCGCCGCAGTTTCGCGGCGGCCACCATTTGCATGGCCTTGGTGATCTTGCGCGTCGATTTAACGCTCTCGATCCGGTTTTTTAGGTCCTTAAGACTTGGCATTGCCAGCCTCCCTCTCGATCACCAGTGCTTACGCGAAGCCTTCAGCATAGGCGTCGAGCGCGGCTTTGATCTTGTCAGCCAGCTCGTCTTTCACCTTGCGGTCATTGTTGGTGATATCGTCGAGCAGATCCTTGTGATCCGAGCGCAGATGGGTCAGCAGACCCTGCTCGAAACGGCTCACATCACGTACCGGGATCTTGTCGAGATAGCCATTCACGCCAGCAAAGATCACGCAAACGATCTCGGCATTGGTCAGCGGCGAATACTGCGGCTGTTTCATCAGCTCGGTCAGACGTGCACCCCGGTTCAGAAGAGCCTGGGTCGAAGCGTCGAGGTCAGAGCCGAACTGAGCGAAGGCCGCCATCTCGCGATACTGAGCGAGCGACAGTTTCACCGGACCAGCAACCGACGACAGCGCTTTGGTCTGGGCCGAAGACCCAACCCGCGACACCGACAGACCGGTGTTCACAGCCGGACGGATGCCCTGATAGAACAGCTCGGTTTCCAGGAAGATCTGGCCGTCGGTGATCGAGATCACGTTGGTCGGAATAAAGGCCGACACGTCGCCGCCCTGGGTTTCGATGATCGGCAGAGCGGTCAGCGAGCCCGAGCCATTGTCAGCGTTCAGCTTGGCCGAACGTTCCAGCAGGCGAGAGTGAAGGTAGAACACGTCACCCGGATAGGCTTCACGCCCCGGCGGACGGCGCAGCAGCAGCGACATCTGACGATACGACACGGCCTGTTTCGACAGGTCATCGTAGATCATCAGCGCGTGGCGGCCGTTGTCGCGGAAATATTCACCCATCGTGGTGGCCGAATAGGGCGCGAGATACTGCATCGGCGCCGGATCGGAAGCGGTCGCGGCCACAACGATGGAATATTCCATCGCACCGGCTTCTTCGAGCTTCTTCACCAGCTGCGCAACGGTCGAGCGTTTCTGACCGATGGCAACATAGACGCAGTAGAGTTTCTTGTTTTCGTCATCACCAGCAGCTTCGTTGGAGCTTTTCTGGTTCAAGATCGTGTCGAGCGCCACAGCGGTTTTGCCGGTCTGACGGTCGCCGATGATCAGCTCACGCTGGCCACGACCGATCGGGATCATCGCGTCGACCGATTTCAGGCCGGTCGCCATCGGCTCATGCACCGATTTACGCGGGATGATGCCCGGAGCTTTCACGTCGGCGATGCCGCGCGTTTTGCTTTTGATCGGGCCTTTGCCGTCGATCGGGTTGCCGAGCGCGTCAACAACGCGGCCCAGCAGCTCTTCACCAACCGGCACGTCCACGATGGCGCCGGTGCGTTTCACCACATCGCCTTCTTTGATGTCGCGGTCGGACCCGAAGATAACAACACCAACGTTGTCGGCTTCGAGGTTCAGCGCCATGCCCCGGATCCCACCGGGGAACTCGACCATCTCGCCCGCTTCGACATTGTCCAGACCATGAACACGCGCAATACCGTCACCAACCGACAGCACGCGGCCCACTTCGGCCACCTGGGCCTCCTGGCCAAAGTTCTTAATCTGCTCCTTCAGGATAGCAGAAATTTCGGCTGCTTGGATTCCCATTATCAGACCTCTTTCATGGAATTCTGCAGTGCGTTAAGGCGCGAGCGGATCGAGCTATCGATCATTTTCGAGCCTACCTTCACGACAAGACCGCCAATGAGACTTTCATCGACGGCCAGATTGATATTCACATCCTTGCCTACGCTGGCTTTCAGCGCTTTGGCGAGTTTGTCCTGCTGGGCTTTGGTCATCGCTTTCGCGGCCGTCACATCAGCAGTCACTTCGCCTTTATCTTCGGCGATGGCTTGGCGCAGCGCCGCGAGCAGTTGCGGCAGCACGAAAAGCCGACGCTTCTCGGCCATTACGCCCAGCGCACCGGCAACCGGGACCGACAGCCCCATTTTGCCAGCAAGCTTGGAAATCGCCCGCGCCTGTTCGCTACGCGAATAGACCGGGGATTGGATCATCGCAGCAAGATCGCTGCTGTCAGCAAGAGCGGCGTTCAGCGCGTCGAGGTCTTTCTCGACGGCGGCGATTGCGCCCTCTTCTTTGGCCAGTTCGAAAACGGCCGTTGCATATCGCTGGGCTATACCAGTTGAGATTGCAGCTTCGGACACGTCCACCCTTCCGATGTCTTTAGCCCCTTCGTTTCCGCGCAAGCGGATGGGGCGGCCTCATAGATGCCGCGCGATTGCGAACCATCTGAAATTCGGCGTGGGTCTAGCAGAGGCTTACCCGTCAAGCAACACTGTTGCGCAGGTTTTGCGCCAACATGGGGCATATGCTTTGAATGGACAAGCTTCGTGGACTTTTACGCCACGCAATGAGCTTTCTCCCGGGGCGAATCGTACCTGAATTCCGCGATTCGGATCAGGACATTCCGGGTGATTCCCCGCCCTCTTTCCGGTGGGTCTCTATCCGGCGCGAAGGCTCTGGAAGACCCAGCCCTTCCAGCACGGTCAGCGGCTTTTTCACCCGCGCGCCAAGACTCGGCCGACGCGGTGCGTGCACCTGTTTCGTCGCCTCCACCAAGAGCACGCCACCCGCCAGGGCCACCCGGGCGGAGCGTCCGAACTTCTCCCACATCCGACCCGTCTTCAGCCAGAAGCGACGGTTCGAGGGCGGCTGGTACAAAACCGATGTATGGCGCTCGACAAAAAAGCCATGGCGTTTGAGCTGCGCATCGAGCTGCCCCGGCGAGTAGGGGCGCCCAAAACCGAACGGCGTCGCATCCGAACGCGACCACAGCCCGGCCCGGTTGGGCACCACGAACAGCACAGAGCCACCGGGGCCAAGGGTGCGGTGCACTTCGGTCAACAGCGCGTCGGGATTGGCCGAGGTTTCCAGCCCGTGCATCAGCACCAGTTTGTCGATCACCCCGGTATCGAGCGGCCACAGCGCCTCTTCACACAGCACCGACACATTGGGCATCCCGGCAGGCCAGGGCATCACCCCCTGCGGCCCCGGCATCAGCCCGATCACCCGGCGCGCCTGCCCCAGATAGGGCCTGAGCAGCGGCACGGCAAAGCCATAGCCCACCACCGTCTGCCCCTTCGCTTCGGGCCAGTAGACCTGCACCTGCTCGCGCACCGAGCGCTGCGCCGCCCGGCCCAGTGCCGAACGGTAATAGAAGGCTTTGAGGTCGCGCACATCAAGATACATGCAGGGACTTTATCCAATCGGCTCGGGAATGAAAGCGCGAAGCACGGGTGGCCTCAAACCTCTTCCACCGCCATCACCCCGGGCAGGCTTTTCAGCGCGCCCTTGATCTGTGGGTTAAGCGGGTATGCGTCGCCCAGCTCGATATCCACCTCGCCGGGCAGGGTCGGGTCCATCAGGCACAGCTCCACCGAGCCGGGGCGAGCCCCCTTGGCGGTATCGCCGGCGCGGCTCAGAAGCTCTGAAATATTCGTCATCGCCTCGGCCTTGTCCACGAACACTTTCAGCGCCATGCCACCGGCATCGGCCACAACCGTATCAACCGGCGCCACCGAGCGGGCCAGCAGCTTCAGCTGCTCGCTTTCCATATTGGCTTCGACCGTCACCACCACATTGGCGCCGGTTTCCAGATGGTCGCGGCAGGCTTCCAGCGTGTCCGAAAAGATGGTGACCTCATAAAGCCCGGTCGGATCGGAAAGCTGGGCAAAGGCAAAGCGGTTGCCCTTGGCCGATTTGCGTTCCTGCCGCCCCGACACCGTGCCCGCCATCTTGGCCACGAGCGGCGCGCGTTCGGCCTTCTGGGTGACCTCTTCCAGCGTCAGCACGCCCTTGCGCTTCAGCGCGGGCAGATAGTCATCGAGCGGGTGACCCGACAGATAGAACCCAATCGCCTTGCGCTCTTCCGCCAGCCGCTCGCTAGGCAGCCAGTCGGCCAGCGGGCTCAGCCGAGGCTCGGGCAGATCGTCGCCCGCCTCGCCGAACAGCGACACCTGGTTCGAGGCGCGTTGTTCGTGGATTGCCGCGGAATAACTCACCAGCGCATCGAGGCTGTCAAACACCCGGCGCCGGTTCGGATCAAGCTCATCAAACGCCCCGGCCCGCGCCAGCATTTCCATCGGCCGCTTGCCCACGCGCTTCAGATCTACCCGGCGGGCGACATCGAAGAGCGTCACAAAGGGTTTGTCCTGCCCGTCGATCTGGCGTGCCTCGGTGATCATCTTCATCGCCTCGACGCCGACGTTCTTCAGCGCGCCCAGCGCGTAGAAAATCTTGCCTTCGCCAACGCTGAACGTCGCTTGCGAACGGTTCACGCAGGGCGGCACAATCTCGATCTCCAGCCCCCGGCGCACCTCTTCGGCATAGACGCCCAGCTTGTCGGTCAGGTGAATATCGCAGTTCATGACACCCGCCATGAATTCGACCGGGTGATTGGCCTTCAGCCAGGCGGTTTGGTAGCTCACCACCGCATAGGCGGCCGCGTGGGATTTGTTGAAGCCGTAATTGGCGAACTTTTCCAGAAGGTCGAACACTTCCGAGGCTTTCGCCTCGTCCACCCCGTTGGCCTTGGCGCCGTCCACGAATTTCGGCCGTTCCTTGGCCATCTCCTCGGCGATCTTTTTACCCATCGCCCGGCGCAACAGGTCGGCGCCGCCGAGCGAATAGCCCGCCATCACCTGAGCGATCTGCATCACCTGTTCCTGATAAACGATGATGCCCTGGGTCTCGGCCAGAATATGGTCGATGCTGGCATGTACCGACGCGCGCTCCTGCACCCCGTTCTTGACCTTGCAATAGGTCGGGATGTTTTCCATCGGGCCGGGGCGGTAAAGCGCCACCAGCGCCACGATGTCTTCAATACAGTTGGGCCGCATCTGACGCAGCGCGTCCATCATGCCCGAGCTTTCAACCTGGAACACCGCAACCGTTTTGGCCTGGGCGTAAAGATCGTAGGTCGGTTTGTCGTCCAGCGGGATGGCGTTGATCTGGTTCTCGGCCCCTTCGGCGGGCTCGTAGATCTGATGCCCGTCCGGCGCGATATGCAGATCCCGCCCCTGCCCGTGAATAAGGTCGATGGCGTTCTGGATCACCGTCAGGGTTTTCAGGCCCAGAAAGTCAAACTTCACCAGCCCCGCCTGTTCGACCCATTTCATGTTGAACTGGGTCGCGGGCATGTCCGAGCGCGGGTCTTGATAGAGCGCCACCAGCTTGTCCAAAGGCCGGTCGCCGATCACCACCCCGGCCGCGTGGGTCGACGCATTGCGCAGCAGCCCCTCCACCTGCTCGGCATAGGTCAGAAGCCGGTCCACCACCTCTTCGGCGCGCGCCTCTTCACGCAGACGCGGCTCGTCGCGCAGCGCCTGTGCAATCGAAACCGGCTTCACCCCTTCTACCGGGATCAGCTTCGACAGCCGGTCCACCTGCCCATAGGGCATCTGCAGCACCCGGCCCACATCGCGCACCGCCGCCTTCGACAGAAGCGCACCGAAGGTGATGATCTGCGCCACTTTCTCGCGCCCGTATTTGCGCTGCACATATTGAATCGTCTCTTCCCGGCGATCCATGCAGAAGTCGATATCGAAATCGGGCATCGACACCCGTTCGGGGTTGAGGAAGCGTTCGAACAGCAGGCTATAGCGCAGCGGATCAAGGTCGGTGATGGTCAGCGCATAGGCCACAAGGCTACCGGCCCCCGAGCCCCGCCCCGGCCCGACCGGAATGCCGTTATCCTTCGACCATTTGATGAAGTCAGACACGATCAGAAAATAGCCCGGGAAGCCCATCTGTTCGATGATCCCCAGCTCGAATTTCAGCCGCGCCTCATATTCCTCCACCGGTACCGCGTGCGGGATCACCGCAAGCCGCGCTTCCAGCCCTTCCCAGGCCTGACGGCGCAGCTCTTCCACCTCGTCATCGGCGAATTTCGGCAGGATCGGCTTGCGCCGATCGGTCTTGAACGCGCAGCGCTTGGCAATCTCGACGGTGTTTTCCAGCGCTTCCGGCAGATCGGCAAACAGCGTGGCCATTTCCGCCGGGCTTTTGAAATAATGCTGCGGGGTCAGGCGGCGGCGGTTGTCCTGCTGATCGACATAGGCCCCCTCGGCAATACAGATCAGCGCGTCATGCGCCTCGTAAAGCTCGGTTTTCGGGAAATAGACATCGTTGGTCGCCACCAGCGGCAGATCCATCGCATAGGCCATTTCGATAAAACCGCGCTCGGTCAGCCGCTCGCCCTCGGTCAGCTGCCCGCCTTCGCCCGGATGGCGTTGCAGCTCGACATACAGCCGGTTCGGATAGGTCCGCGCCAGCCGCGCCATCAGCGCTTCGGCCTCGGCCCGGTGGCCGATCTTCAGCCAGCCCCCAACTGGCCCATCAGCCCCGCCTGTGAGGCAGATCAACCCCTCGGAATAGGTTTCCAGCTCGTCCAGCGTGACCTGCGGCACCCCTTCATGCTTATCCACATAAAGGCAGGTGTTCAGCTTCATCAGGTTTTCATAGCCGGTCTCGTTCTGGGCCAGCAGCACCACCGGCGCAGGCGCGCGCGCCGCCTCGCCCTGGGCGGGCGTATCGTAATACACCGAGACCTGACAGCCGACGATCGGCTGCACGCCCTCGCCCGAGGCCATAACCGAAAATTCCAGCGCGCAGAACATGTTGTTGGTGTCGGTCACCGCCACCGCAGGCATATCCATGGCCGCGCACATGCCAGCCAGCTTTTTCACCTGCACCGCGCCTTCAAGCAGCGAATACTGGGTGTGCACCCTGAGGTGAATGAATCGGGGATCTTGAGCCATGGCGGAACTGTAAACCGGCGCGGAGCCGAGGCAAACGGCGAAAGCGCCCTGCCCGCTCCAAAATGTCACGTTGACCGCCCCGGCCCGCAATGCTGATGCTTAGCACCATGTCTAACCATCTGAATGCGCTCTTCGCCGCCCTCTCCGACCCGACCCGTCGCGCGGTGCTTGCCCGCCTTGCCGATGGCGCGCTGCCGGTACAGGCGCTGGCAGAACCGCATGACATGGCGCTGCCCTCGTTCCTGCGTCATATCGAGGTGCTAGAGGCCGCCGGGCTTGTCGCCACCCGCAAACAGGGCCGCTGCCGCATGGTCGCGCTGAAACCCTCGGCGCTGGCCCCATTGGGCACCTGGTTGGCGGATCAGGCGACGCTATGGGACGGGCATCTGGCCCATCTCGAAGCCGAGGCGCGCCGGTTCGAACTCGCCACCGGCACCCAGCCCTAGTGGCAATAGGGCCCGCCGCGATAACGCGCCGTATCAAGGTGGAAATGGTTATAATGGTGGCGGTCAGCATCGGGGCTGAGCACCGTACCAAAGGGGCCACAGGCCCGCCGGTACAGGGTGCGGAACTGGTTCGAATAGCGGCCCCGCCACTGATCTTCGACCGTCAGCACCTTGCCGTTGCGCAGGGTCACGCCTGACACGTCCAGCGCATGGCCCTTGCCATGTTCCGACAGTTTCGCGCCGGGCTGGTTGTTGCGGGTGCGGCAGGAGTAATGCGCGATGATGTTGATCCGCGCCACACCCCCGCCGGTCGCGCCAAACGTGGGCAGCACCCCATCGCGTACCCAATTGTTCAATGCAATCGCGGTCGGGCAATCAATGGTGGGCTGCATCGACAGTGGAATACCCGCCACCGAGCTGACCCGCACCGGCGCCGCCACCCCGCAGGCCCCCGCCCCATGGATTGACGCAATCGTCTCGCCCCGGATCGCTGCCACGCCGCACACCGAACCACCGCTGGCAACGGCGCGCGGCATGGCAGCCACCCGCACCAGACGGTCAAACCCGGCAGGCCGCCTACGCGGGCGCAGCGAACGTGTCACAGCCAGCATGCTGGCATTATTCAGCACCGCCGGAGGCCGCGCGCCAAACAGCACGTCCAGCACACCGGCCACCGGATCATTCGGTCTGACCGCAGGTATAGCTGCTGCGCTGGTTTCAGGTGTCGCGACAGCCGGTATTGCGTTGGAAGGCCGGGTCGGTGGAATGAGGCTGAGCAGAACGCCACCGGCAGAGGCTTCCAGCGAGGCCGACACCACCGCCGCTTCAACGGCCAAATCCAGCCCGCTATTGCTTGCGGGCGTTGGCATATGGGGGCGCGGGGCCGGGCGTGGCGACAGATAGGGCGCTTCAGCCTGCGCAGCCGTGGCGATTAAAATCGCCGCCGCGACGAGTGCCAGCGCCCCCGCCCTCATTCCTTCGTACCGGACCGCCCGAAATCCGGCGCGTCGGTGTCCTGACCAGCCTCGATAATGCCGCGCCGGATCGCCCGGGTACGGGTGAAGTAATCGTGCAGCATGTCGCCATCGCCCATGCGGATCGCCCGTTGCAGCACGAACAGCTCTTCGGTGAAGCGGCCCAGAACATCCAGCGTCGCATCCTTGTTCGACAGGAACACGTCGCGCCACATGGTCGGGTCCGAGGCCGCGATCCGGGTGAAATCCCGAAAACCGGCGGCGGAATATTTGATCACTTCGCTATCGGTCACCCGGCGCAAATGGTCGGCCACGCCCACCATCGTATAGGCAATGAGGTGCGGTGCGTGGCTGGTGACGGCCAGCACCAGATCGTGGTGATCGGCTTCCATCTCGTCGACATTCGCGCCCATGCCTTCCCAGAGGCGGCGCAGCACCGCCACGGCGGCAGGATCCGTACCCTCGGCTGGCACCAACAGGCACCAGCGATTGTCAAACAGCGTGGCAAAGCCGGAATAGGGGCCGGAATGCTCGGTGCCCGCCAGCGGGTGGGCCGGGATGAAATGCACCCCCTCCGGGATATAGGGCCCGACCGCGTCGATCACCGCGCGTTTCACCGAGCCGACATCGGTCACGGTGGCGCCGGGCTTCAGATGCGGGCCGATCTCTTCGGCAACCGCCCCCATCGCGCCCACCGGCACCGCGAGCACCACAAGATCGGCATCCTTCACGGCTTCAGCGGCGGTTTCGACCACCCGGTCGACCAGCCCAATTTCGCCCGCCACCTTGCGGGTTTCGGCCGAGCGCGCAGTACCGACGATCTCGCCCGCCAGTTTGCCGCGCCGCATCGCATGGGCCATCGACCCCGCGATCAGGCCAAGCCCGATCAGCGCGACACGATCATAGATCGGGGTATCATTCGTCATGAGGGCCACTCCCCTTGAACAGTCCGATCAGATGCGCCACCCGGCGGCACGAGGCTTCGTCGCCCACGGTGATGCGCAGGCAATGTGGCAGTTTGTAGCCACCGGTCTTGCGTACGATCACCCCTTCGGATTTCAGGAACGCGTCACAGGCCTCGGCCTCTTCCTGATCGGCAAAGCGGGCCAGCACGAAATTGGCGCTTGAGGTGTCCGAGGGCACCCCGTGTTCGGCCAGCGCATTGGCAAGCCAGGCGCGCAACCGGGCATTATCGGTCCGGCAGCGTTCCACATGCTCGCGGTCGCGCACCGCCGCTTCGGCCACCATCAGCTGGGTGTTCGACAGGTTGAACGGCCCACGCAGCCGGTTCAGCACCCCGATAATCTCGTGGCTGGCATAGCCCCAGCCGATGCGCAGCCCGCCAAGGCCGTAGATCTTTGAAAACGTCCGCGTCATCACCACGTTGGGGAAGCGATCGACCAGCGAGGCGCCACCATCGAAGCCCTCGACAAATTCGGCATAGGCGCCATCGAGCACCAGCACCACATGGCCCGGCAGCGCCGTGGCCAGCCGCGTCAGCTCTTTCTTGCCCACCATCGTGCCGGTCGGATTGGCCGGGTTGGCGATGAACACGATGCGGGTGCGCTCGGTCACGGCCTCAAGGATCGCATCCACATCCACCACCCGGTCGCGCTCGGGCACCTCCACCGGATCGGCCCCGGCGGCCAGCGCCGAAATGCGGTACATCGCAAAGCCATGGCTGGTGTGGATCACCTCGGTGCCCGGCCCGGCATAGGCCTGACAGATAAAGGTGATCACCTCATCCGACCCCACCCCGCAGATGATCCGCTCGGGGTCGAGCCCATGCACCTCGCCAATAGCCTGACGCAGCGCGGTATGATCGGTGTTGGGGTAACGATGCAGGTTCTGCGCGGCGCGATGATACGCCTCGACAGCACGCTCGGACGGCCCCCAGGGGTTCTCGTTCGAACTCAGCTTGATTGCATTGGTCACGCCCGCGACGGAAGAGGCTCCGCCTTCGTACAGCGCGATGTCCATAATGCCGGGTTGCGGCGTCGGTAGGTCCTGCATGGTCTTTCCTGGAATGTTCCGGTTTTCTCATAGCGATGCACCGGTGCCAGGGCCAGCCTATTCAGCCGCTTTCAGAAAAATGGCTTGCGGGAAAATCAGGGCGCAGTACGGCGCAGCGCATCGGTCAGGGGCTGGGCGCTGATCGCCACCGGCGCCTGAAACGGATTGCCCTGCACCAGCACAATCGCCGCCTCTGGCGCGGCCGCTGCCGAAAACAGGATCATCGCGGCGATCCCGGATTTCGGCTTGTCCAGATGCAGCGCCGCAAGACCGATCAGCGTGATCAACCCCAGAAAGGCCATGCCCGTCCATTTCAGCGGGTTCAGATGGGTCTGGGCCAGGTTCACCCGCAAATCGTGATCGGCACGCAGCTCCAACACCTTGTCCAGCATCAACGCCTGCATATTGGGCCCCGCAGTCCGCGCCACTTCGGAGCTGGCCACGGTATCGAGCAGCCGATCACCGGCGCGCATCACCGCCAGATCGCGTTTGCGGGCACTGAGCGAGGGCCATTCGTCCACCAGAGACTGACCGTATTCGCGTACGGAATCCCCGATCGACAGGCCCAGCATCGGCGCCTGTTCGGCGGCCATGACGCTGAGCGCGCGCAACCCATCGGCTTCGCGCAGCACCGCATCGCTCGCCCGTGCGCGTGACGACCATGTATCATTGGCAATAAAGGCCAGCGTCAGCCCGAACAGCAGCCCCAGAATGGTCAAGAGCGATGGCGTCATCTGCGCCAGAGGCTCCAACCGCGCGCGCCACGTCTCATGGCGCAAAACCAGGGTCAGCCCCAGCACCGCGAGCGCGGTGCCCACCACAGCAAGCGTGGCATAGATATAATGTTCATATGCGAGCATCACGCCTCCGACGAATACTATGTCGGAATGTAGCAGCCTGCTCTTGCACCAAGGTTAACGGCGCTGCGCCCCCAAAAGCAGACACAGCCCCCCCCCAAAGCAAAAGGGCCGCCCTGCTGGACGGCCCTTCGGAATTCTGGCGCGGAACCTTAGTTCTGCGCGTAGTATTCGATCACGAGGTTCGGTTCCATCATCACCGGGTACGGCACGTCGCCCAGACCCGGGGTGCGAACGAAGGTCGCAGTCATTTTCGAGTGATCGGCTTCGATGTAGTCCGGCACGTCACGCTCGGGCAGTTGCACGGCTTCCAGAAGCACGGCAAGTTGCTTCGACTTGGCGCGCACTTCAACCACATCGCCTTCTTTCACACGGTAGGAAGCGATGTTCACGCGCTGGCCGTTCACGGTCACGTGGCCGTGGTTCACGAACTGGCGGGCGGCAAAGACGGTCGGCACGAATTTCGCGCGATAGACAACCGCGTCGAGACGACGCTCCAGCAGGCCGATCAGGTTTTCACCGGTATCACCGCGCAGACGCTCGGCTTCGGCATAGATGCGACGGAACTGTTTCTCGGTCAGGTCGCCGTAGTAGCCTTTCAGCTTCTGCTTGGCGCGCAGCTGCAGACCGAAGTCGGACAGTTTGCCCTTGCGGCGCTGACCGTGCTGGCCGGGGCCATATTCACGACGGTTAACCGGGGATTTCGGACGGCCCCAGATGTTTTCACCCATCCGGCGGTCGATTTTGTACTTGGCAGACGTGCGTTTGGTCACGGCTGGTCTCCTTCGTTTGAAACGCCGCCCGGAGGCAGCTATGAAGGGCGTTGTCCTCTTGGCCGAAGCCATGACAGGAATCCCCTTGCGGGGCCCACCAACACCAATGAAGCCGCGCTTATAGCTGGAGCAGAGGGGGAGTCAACGTCTTTCCCCGTCCGGCAGGGAAATACCGGTTCAGGTCACCGATCAGGCCGCGCCCGAGGTCAGAATGGCCGCCTCGGCCCGGGTCAGCGCCCGGCGGGCATAATCGCCATAGCGCATCGGGTCTTCGCCCAGCTCCGGCAGCATCCCGATCAGCCGCGTGCGACTGTCCTGCTCCAGACTGTCAATCGCCTCGCCCGCCGGATGAAAGCTCTCGGTTTCCAGCCCGTTGGCAAATACCACCTCGTGATGCGGCAAAAGCAGATGAATATAGGTGACTTCGCGCGCCATGTAATCGCGCACAACGCTGCGGTCATCAACCAGATCGCGCGCGCGCACCAGCACTTCGTCGCTGTTGAACAGCGCCTGCGCCTTGGCCCCCTGCACCAGAAGCCGGTGATTGGGCGACACGATCAGATCGTCTTCGGGCCGCTCCACCCCCAGCGCACCACGGCGCAGGCGGATCGGGCGCAGGTCCGGCATCGCAAACAGCCGCGCCCCTGATACACGTTTCGCCCCGATCCACAGCACATCCTGCAAGCCGCTATCCTTGGTCTGGATCCGGTCGCCCTCGCGGATATCCTCCACAGCCACATCGCCTGTCGCGGTGCGGATGCGGGTGCCGGGAGTGAAACAGATCACCCCGGTGGGTTGCTGGGTCTGGCGATTGATCTCGGCCGCCTCCATCTGCACCCGCACCACCCAGAGGTCGGTATTAATCGGGGGTGGCGCACCGATGAACATCAAGAGCGGCTGCGCCCCTCTGCCAAGTTCGATCAGGGTCACCGTATAATTGGCAAAGCCATCGGTGACATCAAATCCGGTATGGAACAGCGGGGCGTCGTCGGGCATCAATGCCCCCGCCCCGACCGGTGTGCCCTGCAACGCCCGGCCCACCAGTTTGGTCACCTTGCGCGCGGCGCGGGCGCGAAACGCCGCTTCGCCCTCTGCCCCTTCGAGCAGCAGCACATCCGAAGTCCGATCAATCCGCACAGCCGTTCCGTGCCAGCGCCAGCTTGCGCCGATGCCGATAGCGCCACGCGGCGCTGCGCGCAAACCGTCAACTTCGGTCTGCGCCCACGAAATGACAAACGTGCCACGAGAGCCCGCTATCATGCCTGTATTCCTGCCATTTTTCTTTTTTATTGACGCGAGCGTAACACGGGCGAATCGGCTTGTTAAGATTTTCTTGCGCGGTCCGCTCGCCGAGGTCGGAAAAATTTCCAACCGACCCGCACCAGCCCAGTCACCAGCCCAGAGAAAAGAAGAACGGCGCAGGTTTATAAAACCCGCGCCGTCTCCGGATCAAAGATGAAAAGTAGCCTCAGAAACTGAGCTGAAGCTGTACCGAGCCGACCACCTGCCCCGAAGGCTGCGCGGTGAATTCCGGCCCCATCCAGGTTGCGCCATAGAACACGCCCACCCAGTCGCTCTGCCATTGCACCCCGGCCCGCGCCCGGTTCCAGGTGTTTGTCAGCGTGTATTGCGAGGCCGGCAGCCAGGTCGAGCTCAACACCTTGGCGGTATCGGCCCCGACGAGGAACGAAAAGCCGTTGCGCGGCACTTCATACAGCCCCTGATACAGCTGCCCGGTGGTTTCGTCGCGCAAGAGGATGCCCGAGGTGTAGTTGCTGCCGATGATCAGATCGGCCCCAACCCGAACATAGTTCACATCGCCCGCGCGCCCCTGCACGAAGGGGCGAAGCTCCAACCCGCTGCCAAAGCTGAAGCGATGCGCCACTTCCCCCGCCGCGGCAAACTGCAAGGCATTGGGGAATTGCGTTGCCAGCGTGGCCGATGACGGGCCCGTACTGCCAAGCAGATCATGCACCCGCATCTGGATCCAGGGCGCACCCGAAATCGGCCCCGACACGACCGCCTCAACCCCCAGCGAAAAATCGGTGTTCGCCCTGGTGAAATGCGAATAGGCCCCGAAGGTTGCGACCCCGGCATAGCGCCGATCGCCAGCAGCGGGCCGACGCAGATTGGAGGGGGCTGTCAGGCCGATGGTGTAACGCAGCTCGATCAACGAGCCGAATTCCTCAGGCAGCGAGATCGTGCCCGCCGGAGCCCAGAGAAAACTCATGGAATAGGCGCCCGTCCGCCAGCGGTCCTGACCATCGCCGAAATAGTCGTCTGTAAACAGCCGTCCGCTGCCTATATATTCCCGCCCGCCAAACAGATCCAACCCTTCGGCCCGGGCCGGAGCGGAAAGCGTTGCCAGGAATGCGAAAGCCGCGATCAGAACAAAACGCATGAAAAGTCCAACTTTGCTGCTCGTGGGCACGTATGGCCGTGCCGCATTGTTGGTATTTTCGTAGTGCGCTTTGAAAACGTTTTCTACATCTTTCCCGCCGCGCCCCACGCAGGCGGGGGCGGCAGGAAAGACTGTTGCATTTTCGTCACCCGCATTTGGAGTGGCCGCAGGCGCCGCAGGTCATGCAGCCCTCGACCATCCGCATCTCGTACTGACCGCATCGCGGGCAGGCCGGACCCCGGCGCGGCTGCCCAACAGTCATCACCTCGGCACGGGGATCGGATTTCAGCCCCATCCCCTCGCCTGCGATGAACCCGGTGGCGATCATGTGCTTTTCGATCACCCCGCCAATCGCCGCCAGGATCGAGGGCACATAGCGCCCGCCCATCCAGCCACCACCGCGCGGATCGAACACCGCTTTCAGCTCTTCGACCACAAAGCTCACATCGCCGCCGCGCCGGAACACCGCCGAGATCATCCGCGTCAGCGCCACGGTCCAGGCGTAATGCTCCATGTTCTTCGAGTTGATGAACACTTCAAACGGCCGCCGGTGGCCACCGACCACAAGGTCGTTCACGGTGATATAGATCGCGTGTTCGCTTTCGGGCCAGCGCAGCTTGTAGGTTGCGCCTTCCAGTTCCTGCGGCCGGTCCAGCGGCTCGGCCATATAGATCACATCGGCGCCGCGATCAGCCTCCGGCGCCTTTTCCGAGCTTTCGTTGACGCTCAGAACCGAGCCGGTCACATCATTGGGCCGGTAGGTGGTGCAGCCCTTGCAGCCGGTTTCATAGGCTTGCAGGTACACATCCTTGAACGCTTCGAAATCAATGTCTTCCGGCACGTTGATGGTTTTCGAAATCGAGCTGTCGATCCATTTCTGCGCGGCGGCCTGCATCTTTACGTGCGCCGCCGGGTCCAGCGTCTGGGCGTTGACGAAATAGTCCGGCAGCGCCTTGTCGCCAAATTTCTCGCGCCACATCTGCACCGCGTAATCCACCACCTCTTCTTCGGTGCGGGTGCCGTCTTTTTGCAGCACCTTGCGGGTATAGGCATAGGCAAACACCGGCTCGATGCCGGAGGACACATTGCCTGCATAAAGGCTGATCGTGCCGGTCGGCGCGATCGAGGTCAGCAGCGCATTGCGGATGCCGTGTTCCTTGATCGCCGCGCGCACATCCTCGTCCATATGCTGAAGCGTGCCCGAAGCCAGATAGGCTTCGGCATCGAACAGCGGGAACGGGCCTTTTTCCTTCGCCAGCTCTACCGAGGCCAGATAGGCTTCGCGTGCGATCTGGCGCATCCAGGCTTCGGTCTGCGCAGCCGCCTCGTCAGAGCCATAGCGCAGCCCGACCATCAACAGCGCATCGGCAAGCCCGGTCACGCCAAGCCCGATCCGCCGTTTCGCCTGCGCCTCCTGCCGCTGTGCTTCCAGCGGAAAACGGCTTTTATCGACGACATTATCCATCATCCGCACAGCGGTGCGCACCAGCTCGCCCAGCGCGGCCTCGTCCAGCCCCGCCTTCTTGCCGAACGGATCGGCCACCAGCCGCGCCATGTTGATCGAACCCAGCAGGCAGGCGCCATAGGGCGGCAGCGGCTGCTCGCCACAGGGATTGGTCGCCGCGATGGTCTCGCAATAGGCGAGGTTGTTCATCTTGTTGATCCGGTCGATGAAAATCACCCCCGGCTCGGCATAATCATAGGTGGCCTGCATGATCTTGTTCCACAGATCGCGGGCCGGAAGGGTGTGATAGATCACCCCGTCAAATTTCAGCTCCCACGGGCCATCGGCCTTCACCGCTTCCATGAAATCGTCGGTGATCAGCACCGACATGTTGAACATGCGCAGCCGGGCAGAATCGGATTTCGCCGCGATGAAATCTTCCACATCGGGGTGGTCGCAGCGCATCGTCGCCATCATCGCGCCGCGACGGCTGCCCGCCGACATGATCGTGCGGCACATCGCGTCCCAGACATCCATAAAGCTCAGGGGCCCGGAAGCATCCGCCGCCACGCCCTTCACGTCCGAGCCTTTGGGCCGGATGGTCGAGAAATCATAGCCGATCCCGCCGCCCTGCTGCATGGTCAGTGCGGCCTCTTTCAGCATGTCGAAGATCCCCGCCATGCTGTCGGGGATCGTGCCCATCACGAAGCAGTTGAACAGGGTCACGTTGCGCTCGGTTCCCGCACCTGCGGTGATCCGGCCAGCGGGCAGGAATTTGAAATCTTCCAGCGCGGCATAGAACTCATCTTCGCGCTTCGGCTCGGGCTCAGCCAGCGCCCGGGCAATACGCCGCCAGCTGTCTTCCACCGATTTATCAATCGGCGTGCCATCCGCCTCTTTAAAGCGGTATTTCATGTCCCAGATGGACTCGGCGATGGGGGCAGCGAAGCGGCTCATGGTCGTCCTTATAGCATATATGCGATGGTCACGCCTCCGGTTGCAGCGCCGGAGCGAGCGTCTATATAACCACAAGAGCTAGGGGGAGTCATTGCCGCAATTGGTCAATCTCGTAAAACTATGCGTCGGCTGCGAAAGCGTGGAAGCGCTCGCAGACTGGCAAGAAATGCGTGGGCAAAGCGATCCCAACTGGTTGCCGCGCCATGTCACCCGCATGTGGCCCAAGCGCGAGGCCGAGCTCTTGGCGGGCGGTTCGCTCTATTGGGTCATCAAAGGTGTGATTCTCGTGCGTCAGCCGATCCTGCGGCTGGACGAGGTGATCGGCGAAGACGGTATCCGGCGTTGTGGCATCGTGATGGACCGCGCCATCATCCGCACCGCCCCGGCCCCGCGCCGAGCCTTTCAGGGCTGGCGTTATCTCAGCGCCGATGATGCCCCGGCTGATATCGGCCAAGCGCGCACCGGCGACGACACCTTGCCGCCAGAGCTCTCCAGCAAACTGTCCGAGATCGGGATTCTCTAAAGCGCGGGGCACTCTGCATAGAAAAGGACCAGCACCGGCACGGGCTTACAGCCCGCACCAGAGCAATACATATCAGAGGCAGGCCCTCGCGCCCCCTAATACCCGGCCGCCCGGTCCACCAGATACAGCAGCGGCTCCCCCGCCTCGCCCCGCCGGATATTCTCAGCAATCACCTCTGCGGCGGTTTCAGGCCGGGTTTCGGCAGCGATATGCGGGGTCACCGTCACCTTCGGGTGCTGCCAATAGGGATGATCCTCCGGCAGCGGCTCCACCCGGAACGTGTCCAGCGTCGCCTGCCCCACCTGCCCAACCTCCAGCGCAGCCAAGAGCGCCGCGTCGTCGATCAGCGCCCCCCGGCCGGGATTGATCACCACCGCGCCTTTCGGCAGCATGGCCAGCGTTTCGGCATTGAGGATGCTCTCGGTTGCCGAGGTATGCGGCAAGAGCAGCACGAGGATTTCCGAGCGCGCCAAAACATCTTGCAGCCCCTCATCGCCCGCAAAGCAGATCACGCCGGGCAAATCCTTCGCCCGCCTGCTCCACCCGGCCACGTCAAAGTTCAGCCCCGCCAGCGCCTGCGCGCAGGCCGACCCCAGCTCGCCCAGCCCCAACACGCCTACCTTGCGATGCCGTGCCAGCGGCGGCACATGCGGCTGCCAGCGTCCGTCAGTCCGGCGGATATCCACATCCATCCCCAGATGATGACGCAGCACATGGCCGGTGACCCATTCTACCATCCCCTCGGCCAGCCCCGGATCGACCATCCTTGCATAGGGCATGGTCAGGGTCGGGTTGGTGATGATCGTCTCCACCCCGGCCCACAGCCCCAATGCGGCTTTGGCGCGGGGATAGATCGAAAGGTCAGTCTGCCCGCCATGCGGCGCATAGATGATGTAATCCACCTCGCCCGGCGCCAGATCATCGCCCAGCTTGGCCGCAATCCCGGCAGCCTCCAGCGCCGCCTCCAGATGCGGGCGGTAGGTCTCAAACTGCCCCGGTCGGGCGAGGAACTGGATGTTCACGGGCATAAGCGCCTCCTATTTCGAACGCGGCCGGTGCACATGCGCGGACTGCACCAACCCGAAGCCGATGAGCAGGATCAACATCGCCGAACCGCCATAGCTGACCATCGGCAGCGGCACCCCGACAACCGGCGCCAGCCCCATCACCATCGACATGTTCACCGAGAAAAAGAAAAAGAAGGTCGCGGCGATCCCGAAGGTCAAGAGCGCGCCAAACCGGTCCGGGTTGCGCATCGCCGAGATCACGCACATCACGATCACCCCGATATAGAGCGCCAGCAGCGAGCCGGCCCCGATGAACCCGAATTCCTCGGCCAGCGCGGTGAAGATGAAGTCGGTATGTTTCTCGGGCAGAAAGCTCAGCCGCGATTGCGTGCCTTGCATAAAGCCACGCCCGGCCCAGCCGCCCGAGCCCAGCGCGATTTTCGACTGGGTGATGTGATAGCCCGCCCCCAGCGGATCCATCGCCGGATCAAGAAAGATGTCGATCCGCTTGTACTGGTAGTCTTTCAACAGCTGCCAGGGCGTACCACGCGACAGGAACACCGCCGCCACCGTGCCCACACCCAGCCCGCCAACCGCAAGGAAGTAGAAGATATTTACCCCCGCGAGCCACATGATCACCGCGCCGCCGCCCATCAGCAGGATCGCGGTACCAAGGTCGGGCTGCATGATCACCAGCCCGGTCGGTACCAGTATGAGCAGAACCGGCACCAGCACCCAGAGCGGACGCGATACCTTGTTCACATCGAGCCAGTCATAATAGGCGGCCAGCATCATGATCAGGGTGATCTTGGTCAGCTCCGAGGGTTGCAGCCGTATCGGGCCGATGTCGATCCAGCGCTGCGCCCCCATCCCGACATGGCCAAACAGCTGCACCGCCAACAGAAGCGCCAATGACAGGGCAAAGCCCAGCGGCGCGACGTTGCGCCAGAACCAGATCGGCACCATCCCGACGATCAGCATCAGCACCATACCCACGGCAAAGCGCTTCATCTGCGGCTCGGCCCAGGGCGAAAGCGACCCGCCCGCCACCGAATAGAGCATCATGAAACCGATCCCCGCCACCGCGGTGAGCACCAGTGCCAGCGGCCAGTTGAAATAGAGGATCTTGCGAATACCCGAGGGCACCCATTTCATATTGTATTCGAGATAACTCACGCCCGGCTTCTCCCGGTCGAGGGTTCCTGCGGCGGGCGCAGAACCATATCGTCGAAGCGCTTGCGGATCGTCCCGCGCTGGCTGCTCGGATAGGCCGAAAGCGGCGGCACACCGTCATAACGGGCGGCCAGCATCAGGTCGCGGGCAATCGGTGCGGCGGCAGTTGAGCCACCGCTGCCATGCTCCACCACCACCGCAACGGCCAGATTGGGCGCCTCATGCGGGGCGAAGGCGATGAACAGCGCGTGATCGCGCCGGTCCCAGGGCAGATCGGCGTTTGAGGTCACGCCATTGGCACGTTCGGCGGCGGTGATATTGCGCACCTGACTGGTGCCGGTTTTGCCCGCCAACAGAAAATCGCTGTCGAGCACCCGGCTCGCCCCTGCCGTACCATGGGCGGCATTGACCACCTCAAACATGCCCTGCCGCACCACCGCCAGATGGGCCGGGTCGATATCGAGCGGTGTATTGCCCGCGACCGTCTGCTCCACCCCGTCAAGCGCGCGCACCAGGCGCGGCTCGACCTGATTGCCCGAGGCGATCCGGGCCGTCATCACCGCCAGTTGCATCGGCGAGGCCAGCACATAGCCCTGCCCGATGGCCGCGTTGAGCGAATCCCCGATCAGCCAGTCGGCATCGCGCACCCGGCGTTTCCAGGCCTTATCAGGTACCAGCCCTTCGGCCACACCTGACAGCGGCAGCTCATGGCGCATCCCCAGCCCCAGCTTGCGCGCCATCGCCGCGATATTCTCGATCCCGACAATCTGTGCCAGTTCGTAGTAATACACGTCGCAGCTTTCGCGCAGCGACCGGACCATATCGACCTTGCCATGTCCGCCGCGCTTCCAGCAGTGAAAGCGCCGGTTCGACACTTCGACAAAGCCCCGGCAACTGAAGCTATCGTCGGGTTTGATCAGCCCCGCCTCAAGCCCCGCCAGCGCCGTGACCACCTTGAAGGTCGAACCGGGCGGATAGGTGCCCTGCACCGTTTTATTGGCGAGCGGGCGATAGGGATCATCCAGCAGCGCTTTGTAATCTTTTGACGAAATCCCGCGCACAAATTTGTTCGGATCAAAGCCCGGCGCCGAGGCTATGGCCAGAATATCGCCGTTGGTGGTGTCGATCACCACGGCCCCTGCGCTTTCGCCCGCTAGCCGCGCCTCGCAGAAATTCTGCAAATGGTGATCGACCGTCAGTTGAACATCGGTGCCGGGAATGCCTTCCTCGCGGCCCAGCTCACGGATCACCCGGCCCACCGCATTCACCTCGATCCGGCTGGTGCCCGCACTGCCCCTGAGCTTGCGCTCCAGCTTGGCTTCAACCCCGGTCTTGCCGATCTGAAAGCGCGGGATCTGCAGCAGCGGATCCTGATCATCAAGCCGGCTGAGATCGTAATCCGAGACCGGACCGACATAGCCCACCACATGGGCAAAATCGCTGTCGAGCGGGTAAATCCGGCTCAGCCCCATTTCCGGCGAGACCCCGGGCAGCGCCGGGGCGTTCACCGCAACTTCCGAGACTTCCTGCCAGCTGACCCGTTCGGCAATGGTCACTGGCACGAAGGGGGAATGGCGCTTCATATCGGCCAGCACTTTCAGCCGGTCTTCTGCGGTCAGCCAGATCAGCTTGCTCAGCCGTTCCAGCACCGCTTCGGGGTTCTCCGCCTCTTCACGCACCATGACGATGCGGTAATCCTGCGCATTGCCCGCCAGCAACACCCCCTTGCGATCGAAGATCATCCCGCGCGCGGGCGGGATCAGGCGGATATTGATGCGGTTCTGATCGGCCAACATCCGGTATTCATCGGCCTGATCGACCTGCATATAGCGCATCCGCGCGATCAACACGCCGCCCATGGCGATCTGGGCACCGCCCAGCAGCAGCCCGCGCCGGGTGATCGTCTTTGCGCTTTTCGTGCTATCCGCCGGGGTGCGTTTCATACCAACCGCACCTCTGCCGCATGTTCACCGGGGTTCAGCCGCCGCACCCGAAAGACAAAGACCGACAGCCCCACCACGACCGGATAGAAGGCCACATTGACCAGCAGGCTCAGCATCGCCAGACCGAAATTGACCTGATCGACCACGAACAGCGCCAAAAGCAGCCGCTCGCCCAGCAGCATCGCCACCAGCACCATGCCAATCGTCGCCCATTCCAGTGTGAACGTCTGTTCGCGCAGCAGGATCGCCCGGTTCCGCAGAAATTCCAGCCCGATCACGGCAAAGCCCACCCCCACACCAGGCGGGCGCAGAAACAGAAGGTCGGTGATCAGCAACACCGCCGCGAACAGCCAGACCGGCACGAAATCAGAGCGGCGCAACACCCAGGCGAAGCCCAGAAGCAGCATCAGATCGGGCGGCGGCAGCCCGCCAGAGCCGCTGCCAAGCGGCAACAGCCGAACAAAGACCACGACCCCGGCAATACCGATGTAGAGCAGGCTGATCATCCAGCGGTGAAAGGTGGCCAGATCAATCATTGCCCGGCCCCCGATACGCTCCCGTCCGGCGCGGCAGGCGCGACCTCGGACACCGGGGCAAGCACCGGGTTCATCACCAGAAGGCCGCCCGCATCCTGAACCACTTCGCCGGGAAAGGCTCTGAGCACCCGCAGGAAATCAAGCCGTTGATAATCCGCCGCCAGCCGCACCCTGAGCCGCCGGTCGGTGCCACGCACCACCTCGCCCACCAGAAGCCCGGCAGGGAACACCCCGCCATCGCCGGACGAGACCACCCGGTCGCCCGGGCGCAGGTCATCGACATTCTCGACAAATTCCAGCGGCGGCACCGCGCTGTTATCGCCATGCAGCAGCGCCGTCTGGCCCGAGGGCTGGATCGTCACCGGAATGCGCGAGTTGGAATCCGTCAGCAGGATCACCCGCGCCGTCTGCTCGCCCACGCCGGAAATGCGCCCGACCAGCCCCAGCCCGTCCATCGCCGCCCAGCCATCGATCAGCCCGTCGCGCGATCCCAGATTGATCAGCACCGATTGACGAAACGGGCTGCCGCTATCGGTCAGCACCACGCCGGTGACATAGGACAGCCGCGCATCGAGGCGCACATTGTTGAGGTCGCGCAGCTTGGCGTTCTCCTGCTCAAGCTGCAGCGCCGCCTCTTTCCACGATTTCATCTGCTGCAATTCGCGCCGCAATTCCTGATTTTGCTGCGACAGCCGCGTGTAGGATTGAAAGCCTTCGGCCAGCTTCACCATATTGGTGACCGGCACCAGCGCCCATTCCATATTGGGCACCACCGCATCGACAATGCGCGCGCGGAATCGCTCCACCCGCGGACTATCGATCCGCCAGAACAGGAAAATCGCAAAAAGGAAAAAGACCAGAACCCCGACCAGAATCCGTCTGACCGGGGTTACAAAATCTTCGCCTTGCCGTCGGTAATTCGCCAATCAGGCCTCCCCGGCGCAGGGTCTCGGCTCCGCGTCAGCTGTCGTAGTCGATAACGTGGCGCAACTGCTTTTCATATTCCAGTGCACGACCGGTCCCAAGAGCCACACAATTCAGTGACTCGTCGGCCACCGAGATCGAAAGCCCGGTCTGCTCGCGCAACGCCAGATCAAGCTCGCCCAAGAGAGCGCCGCCGCCGGTCAGCATCACGCCCCGGTCAACGATGTCGGCGGCCAGATCGGGCGGCGTGGTTTCCAGCGCCGTCATCACCGCTTCGCAGATCTGCTGCACCGGCTCGGCCAGAGCTTCAGCCACCTGCGCCTGGGTGATTTCCAGCTCTTTCGGCACCCCGTTCAACAGATCGCGGCCCCGGATCATCAGCGACACGCCGCGCCCGTCATCGGGCATCCGGGCGGTGCCGATCGAGGTTTTGATCCGCTCGGCGGTGTTTTCACCGATCAAGAGGTTATGCTGGCGGCGCAGATAGTTGACGATGGCTTCGTCCATCCGGTCGCCCCCGACCCGCACGGAACGGGCATAGACGATATCGCCAAGGCTGAGCACCGCCACCTCGGTGGTGCCGCCGCCAATATCGACAACCATCGACCCGGTCGGATCGGTGATCGGCATCCCGGCCCCGATCGCCGCCGCGATAGGCTCGGCGATCAGCCCGGCACGCCGCGCGCCCGCCGACAGCACCGATTGACGGATCGCCCGTTTTTCCACCGGAGTGGCCCCATGCGGAACACAGACGATGATTTTCGGTTTCGAAAACGTTGTGCGCCGATGCACCTTGCGGATGAAATGCTTGATCATTTCCTCGGCGGTATCGAAGTCGGCAATCACGCCTTCGCGCATCGGCCGGATCGCCTCGATGCTGCCGGGGGTACGCCCGAGCATCAGCTTGGCATCCTCGCCAACGGCAAGAACCTTCTTGACGCCATCTTTCACATGGTAGGCCACAACCGAAGGCTCATTCAGAATGACCCCGCGCCCTTTTACGTAGACCAGCGTGTTCGCTGTGCCCAGATCGATGGCCATATCGGAAGAAAAGAGCCCTGAGAGCAGTGACATATAATTAGACTTTCGCTCGCATATTCCCAGTGACGGGGCATCGGACTCGCCCCCACATCGAGGCCTTATACTGAGCAACCCCCTTTAGGAAAAGGGGAAGCTCGAACATGATCAGCACTTTTCCGCCATAACTGTGCACAGTCTCACAACTGAGGGGTGTTAGGTGAATCTCAACGGATGATCCGTATGGCTGAATTTGAGAAACCGCCGGAGCGTTGTGATGAAACACTTTCATTCGATCGGGGCCAAGGTCCTGATTGCATTCTCTATCCTTGCCGCGTTGCTGATCGGAAGTGGTGGAGCGAACCTCTGGGCCGTACAGCGCCTATCCTCGACAGCTGGGTTTGTCGGGCAAGAGCTTGCCCCGCTGGCCGATGCTGCAATTCAAATGCAACTGCAGGTGGCCCATGCCGGCGAGGCACTCGAATCATACGGAACCTCGGGGATGCCAACCGACAAGGTTCAGGTGATCAAGCGGCTCGCACAGGCGGAATTCTACGCGACCGTGATTCTCGAAGGCGGCGAAAACGAAACCGGCACCTACATTGCCGCGACCGATCCTGACATCCGGGCCAGCGCCGAAGCGAACCTGGAAGCTTTGGCGGCACTCAAAGCCGAAACCATGAAGCGGGTGGAATCAAGCAAGCCCGGCAAATCCAGCCGCGCATTCAAAAAGGCCTTCAAAGCGTTCCGGAAAGCGGCGCAGGCTACGGAAGCGGTGATTCATGAACGTATGGATGCGGGCCTTGCCGAACTGGGCACCGTTCAAAAGGCCGCCGTTACCATCACACTCGCCGTAACTGGCATCATCATCGCCATGGTGGTGCTGTTGTACGTGTTCACCAACCGCACGATCATCTCGCGCATTCACAGCCTTGCCGAAACGCTTGGCGCGCTTGGCAAGGGCGAAAAGAACGTGACCCTGCCAAAGTGGAAGTCCAATGACGAGATGGGCATGCTGCGCGCCGCCGTTGCCGATTTCAAAGTTGCTCTCGACGAACGCGCCCGGCTCGAAGCCGAAGGTCAGGCGACACTGGCCAATCTTGCCTCGAAAGAAGCCGAGGCGCGCCGCGTTGCCGAGGATCTGGCCAAACGCGAACGCGAGGCCGATGCCAATGCGCAGGCGCTGGCGGTGCGGCAGGAACAATCCATCGCGATGAATACCGAACTGTCCGAGGTGGTGCAGCGGGTTTCGGCAGGCGAGCTGAACGCGCGACTGAAAACCGATTGGGACGATCACGAGCTTGACGAGCTGTCGCAGGTTGTAAACCAGCTGATCAGCACCATCGACACCGTGTTCAGCGAGGCCAATCATGTGATTGCCGCCATCGCGCAGGCCGACCTGACCCAGGAGTTCGAGCAGGAATTCCGGGGCGATTTTGGCAAGTTCCAGAACGCCGTCGCGGCGACGATCACACGCCTTTCCGAGATGATCACCCGGATTTCGGATTCGGGCAAAGAGGTGCTGGGCGGGTCTGACGATCTGTCTCAGGTCGCCCAGGCGCTGGCCACGCAGAACGAAGAACAGGCCCGAGCCCTGTCGGAAATCGTGGCCTCGCTCGATCAGATCAGCGCCACGGTAACCGCGAATGCCGAAAGCGCCCGGTCCGCCCGCAACGATGCCGGGCAGGCCAACGAGCTTGCGGATGTGGGCAGCACGGTAATCGCCGACACGATGAAAGCGGTGCGCCAGATTGCCGAAAGCTCGGCCGAGATCGTGGGTTTCGTGAACGCCATCGAAGACATCGCCTTCCAGACCAACCTGCTGGCCCTGAACGCTTCGGTCGAAGCCGCGCGTGCCGGCGAGGCGGGCAAGGGCTTTGCGGTTGTGGCCGCCGAAGTACGGGCGCTGGCGCAGAAAACCTCGCAGGAAGCCGATCACATCAAGAACATCATTTCGAAATCCGAAGCGAATGTGAGCCACGGGGTTAAGCTGGTCGAAAACACCCGGCAGCAGATCGAAAATATTCAGGGGGCTATTTCGGCGCTGCGGGAACGGATTGGCGAGGTTGATACCGCCAGCTCGGATCAGGCCGCCTCGATCCGCGAAGTGGTCTCGTCGGTTAACCAGATCGACCAGGCGGTAAACGAAGGCACGCATCGCGCCACGCAATGCCAACAGGCCTCGCAGAGCCTCAACGACGAGGCCCGCAGCCTGGAAGCCGTGGTGGCGACCTTCCAACTGCCGGGCGAACCGGGTCAGGAATCCGGTGACGAAACGGTGATTGCAGCCGAATGAGAGGATGACACCCGGGCTTGTCCCGCCGGGATGGTTATACCTCATAAAAAAGGCGGCGCCTCTGGGCGCCGCCTTTCGTATTCAGATCGGTCTGGCCGGGATCACCGAGCTCAGAGCGCTTCCGGTTTGGTCTTGGCGCGGCGCACGATCAGGTTGTTCAGCGCGCTCACATAGGCTTTGGCTGAGGCGACAACCGTATCGGTATCCGCCGAGGTGCCGGTGACGATCTTGCCATCCTCTTCCATCCGCACGGTCACGGTGGCCTGAGCATCGGTGCCCTCGGTCACGGCGCTGACCTGATAGAGGTTCAGCCGTGCGCTATGCGGGAACAGCTCTTTCACCGCATTGAACACCGCATCGACAGGGCCGTCGCCCGTGGCCGTCACCTGATGATCGACGCCATCCACGGTCAGGGTCAGATCGGCAGATTGCGGCGCCTCGGTGCCACAGATCACCCGCAGGAATTTCACCTTCAGATGATCATCCGCCGCCGCGCCATCACCCATCAGCGCGATCAGGTCGTCGTCATAGACTTCCTTCTTGCGGTCCGCGAGTTCCTTGAAGCGCACGAACACGTCTTTCAGCTGATTATCGGCCAGATCATAGCCGAGGTTTTTCAGCTTTTCGCGCAGCGCCGCCCGGCCGGAATGCTTGCCCATCACCAGATTGGTTTCCGACAGGCCTACATCTTCCGGTCGCATGATCTCGAAGTTTTCGCGGTTCTTCAGCATCCCGTCCTGATGGATGCCGCTTTCATGGGCAAAGGCGTTCTTGCCCACAATCGCCTTGTTGAACTGCACCGGGAAACCCGAAACCTGCGCCACGCGGCGGCTGATCGCCATGATCTTGGTGGTATCCACACCGGTGCGATAGGGCAGAATGTCATGGCGCACTTTCAGGGCCATCACCGCCTCTTCCAGCGGCGTATTGCCTGCGCGTTCACCCAGACCATTGATCGTGGCTTCGATCTGGCGCGCGCCCGCCTCAACGGCGGCCAGCGCATTGGCCGTGGCCAGCCCCAGATCGTCATGGCAATGGGTGGCAAAGACAATCTGATCCGCCCCCGGCACCCGTTCGAGCAGCATCCGGATCAGATCGGCCGATTCACGCGGGGCGGTATAGCCCACCGTATCGGGAATATTGATCGTGGTTGCCCCCGCCTTGATGGCAATCTCCACCACCCGGCACAGGTAATCATGCTCGGTCCGGGTCGCATCCATCGGCGACCATTGCACGTTGTCGCACAGGTTGCGGGCATGGCTCACGGTATCATGAATGACATCGGCCATTGCATCCTGGCTCAGCCCCGGAATATCGCGGTGCAGCGGCGAGGTGCCGATAAAGGTGTGAATGCGCGGGCTTTTGGCCTGCTTCACCGCCTCCCAGCAGCGGTCGATATCCTTGTAGGTTGCACGGGCGAGGCCACAGATCGTGGCGTTTTTCGCCCGTGCGGCAATCGCGGAAACGGCGGCGAAATCGCCCTCAGAGGCAATCGGAAAGCCCGCCTCGATGATATCAACGCCCATTTCGTCGAGCATATCGGCGATTTCGAGCTTTTCATCATGGGTCATCGTCGCGCCCGGGGATTGCTCGCCGTCACGCAGGGTCGTGTCAAAAATCAGGACCTGGTCCTGGTCGGAAGGAAGTGTCATGTCAGAATCTCTCTCTTTGGTCTTAGCCATTCTTCAGCGTCTCAGGGCGCAAAAAGTCTCCTCTGAGCGCCGCGCCAAGAGGCACGCTCAGAGGCGGCTAAGAAGAAGCAGCGCGGCAAGACGACCCGAGCGCGAGAGAGCGCCGGTCAGAACAGGGATATGTGCCGCGTTGGTCATGCGCCGCAATATAATGACCCGATCCGGATTGAAAAGCAGTTTTTCGCAATTCCGCAGGCCGCGTCTGGTGAAATGTGCAGTCACGCACAAACCATGTGACGAGGTGATCACCCTATTACTGGACGTTGCCGATTTTTTCCCGCACAAGTTCCACGTTTACGCCGGGTAAGCAATCAGAACAGTAGTAACGAGAAAGGTCGGGCAGAATGTCCCTTCCCCGTAGTCGAAAAAGTGCGGCAGACCGAAAGGTCGAAATCGTCGAGACGGCAATCCGCCTTTCCGCCGAAATGGGCCCCAACCGGGTCACCACACAACATCTCGCCGATGCGGTTGGGGTAACCCAGCCAGCCATCTTCAGGCATTTCGCCACGAAATCAGAAATCTGGATGGAGGTCGGTGATCACATCATCGGCCAGATGCAGGCACTGAACCGGCACATGACCAATGTGCAGCCAGATGATCTGCACGGCCACCTGCACGAGGTTGTTGGGCGCCATTTGGTGCATATCGCTGCACAGCCAGCCATTCCGAGCATCCTGTTTTCACGCGAGCTGCTCACCGATTATGAGCCACTGCGCATAAAGGTGGACACGTTGCTCGACGAACGGCGGGCCGCTCTTGCCGCGCTGATCCGTCAAGCTCAGGACGCCGGGCTGCACAAGGCCGAACTGGTTGCCGAAGATGCCGCCGTGCTGGTTCTGGGGCTCATTCAGGGCCTGTCGATGCGCTGGCTGGTCGCCAATCAGGGCTTCGACCTCGCGGATGAAGGCCGGCGTGTTGTTGGCGGTCTGCTCGACAGCTTCCGCGTCTGATCCACCATCACCACCATGATTTGCCGCCCTCACGCCAGCGCGTGACGGCGGCCAATACCCATGCGGCTGCGGTCACGCAATACCGCATAACGTCACATGCAGATTTTTGCAGATAAATTTCTGGTTTTTGCTCAGCGCTGGTCTAAACTCCCAATGATTGCTCGCGCGAATAGGCAAGAATCGGTTCCGAATGAAAGATGACGGACCGGGCTCGAAACGGACAGGCATTTGCCTGCCACGACAAATTGGGAGGAAACATGGCACATGTTGTCATACTTGGGGCTGGCCTTGGCGGCACCATCCAGGCTTTTGAGCTGAAAGAGACGCTGACGCGCAGCGATAAGATTACGGTTATTTCCGACAAGCCCTATTTCCAGTTCACCCCGTCAAACCCCTGGGCGGGCGTTGGCTGGCGGTCGAAGAAGGAAATCACGGTCGATCTGGCCCCGGTGATGAAGCGGCGCGGGATCGAATTCATCTGCGACGCGGCAACCAAGCTTTTGCCGGATGACAACAGGGTCCAGCTCGCCTCGGGGCAGGAGGTGGATTACGATTATCTGGTCATCGCCACCGGCCCGGAGCTGGCCTTCGACGAGATCGAAGGCTTCGGCCCGGAAGGTCACACGAATTCGGTCTGCTCGATCGAACATGCCGAGAAATCCGGCGGCCCGGGCGGCACCTGGGAGGCGTTCTGCAAGGATCCCGGCCCGATCGTGGTGGGCGCGGTTCAGGGGGCGAGCTGCTTTGGCCCGGCCTATGAATACCTGCTAACCATCGACACCGACCTCAGAAAGCGCAAGATCAAGCACAAGGTGCCGATGACCTTCGTCACCCCGGAACCCTATGTCGGGCATCTGGGGCTTGGTGGCGTCGGCGACACCAAGAGCATGCTGGAAAGCGCGATGCGGGATCGTGACATCCGCTGGATCACCAATGCGAAGGTGGAGAAATTCACCGAGGACGCGGTGCATGTGGCCGAGTTCGATGAAGACGGCAACGAGAAGCGCAAGCACGAGGTGCCGGGCAAGTACAAGATGATGCTGCCCGCTTTCCGCGGTATTCCGGCGCTGATGGGGATCGAAGGTCTGGTGAACCCGCGCGGCTTTGTGATTGTCGACGAATACCAGCGCAACCCGAAATACCGCAACGTCTTCGGGATCGGGGTGGCCATCGCAATCGCGCCGCCGGTGGCGACGCCGGTGCCGACCGGGGTGCCGAAAACCGGCTTTATGATCGAAAGCATGGTGACGGCGACGGCGCATAACTTGCCGCGGGTGATGCGGGGCGAAGAGCCCAACAACCTGCCCTCGTGGAACGCGCTGTGTCTGGCCGATTTCGGCGACCGGGGCGCGGCCTTCCTGGCGATGCCACAGAACCCGCCGCGCAACGTGAACTGGGCCAGCGAAGGGCGCTGGGTGCACTGGGCCAAGCTGGCGTTTGAGTGGTACTTCATTCACAAGATCAAGAAAGGTGTCAGCGAGCCCTTCTATGAGCGGATGGTGATGAAGATCCTGAAGATCAACAAGATCCGCTAAAAGACGCTCCACAGATCGAAAAGGCCGCCCAAGAGGCGGCCTTTTTTGCTTTTGTCCGAAGGCGTGATCGAGGGGTGCCCGAACTCGAACAGGGGTCTAAGCCAATGATCTTACAGGTGTTACCGCTAACTGTTTGCTTCGAACAGTTTCGCCCGAAAACCCCTATTCACCCGTCACCGCAGCGTCGGCCGCTGCCGCTGCGGCGGCATCGGAAACCGGCTCGGTCGGGGCGGCGGGGGCCGGTGTTGCTGGCGCCGTATTCGCGCCCTCAAGCATCGAGGCCATCACCCCCTGCTTCCACTCGGCGGTGACGACATTGCCATCGGCATAGGTCACGGTGCCGGTGCCCTCGCGCAGGCCTTTCACAAAGGCGCCCTCGTAGCGCGAACCATCGGCATAGGTTTCCACCCCCTGCCCCTGCTTCGCGCCCGCCAGCCAATCGCCGTCATAGAAGGTGCCATCGGCCCGGGTCAGCTTGCCCTTGCCGTCAAAGCGGTCGGCGGCAAACCCGCCCTCATAGCTGCTGCCATCAGCAAAGCTGATCTTGCCTGCGCCATCGCGCGCGCCGGCTTTCCAGCCGCCGGTATAGCTGTAGCCATCCTTGCGGGTCAGCGTGCCCTGGCCTTCGTAAAGGCCCGAGGCAAAATCGCCGCTATAGGTGGTGCCATCGGCATAGGTCGCCTCGCCGGTGCCTTCGAACACGCCATCGCGCCAGCCGCCCACATAGGTGGCGCCGTCAGGATAGGTCATCGTGCCCTGCCCGTCGGGCAGGCCGACCCGGAACTGGCCCTTGTAGGCCGAACCATCGGGATAGGTTTCAACCCCGTCGCCGCCGATCTGACCATCGACCCAGTTGCCATCGTATTTGTAGCCATCGGCCCCGGTGAACACACCATGGCCTGCGCGTTTGTTATTGGCAAAGCCGCCCTCGTAGCGGTCGCCGCTGGCATAGGTGACCACGCCATCGCCTTCGCGCATCCCGGCCACAAAGGGGCCTTCGTATTTATCGCCATTGGGTTCGGTCAGCACCCCGGCGCCATCCATCTGGCCGTCTTTCCAGCCGCCCTCGTAACGGGTGCCATCGGCGGCCACATAGCTGCCCTGCCCGTTCGGCGCACCATCGGCAAAGCTGCCATCGAAAACCGTGCCATCGGCATCGGTCATCTTGCCCTTGCCCTGTTTCACCCCCATCGCCCATTCGCCTTCATAGACGCTGCCGGTGGGGCTTTGCAGCCGACCCTGACCGTGGTGCTGGCCGTTGCGAAAGCCGCCTTCGTATTTGAACCCGTTGGCATAGACCGCGATGCCGGAGCCGTTGATCTTGCCGTCGACCCAATCGCCTTCGTAATAGGTGCCATCGGCATAGGTGACCTTGCCGAACCCATGCGGGCGGCCCTTGGCAAAGCCGCCTTCGTACACCGATCCATTGGCAAAGCGCGCGGTGCCGTCGCCGCGGATTTCGCCATTCACAAAGGTGCCGGTATATTCATAGCCTGTCGGGGTGCGCAGCGTGCCCTGACCATCGCGCACGCCGTCTTTCAGCGTGCCTTCGTAGATCGTGCCATCGTCATATTGCACGGTTTCGATCGCGCCGCTCGACTGTGCAAAAGCACCCCCGGCGGTCAGCGTGATCCCCAGGGCCAGCAAAGCCGGTTTCCATCCATTCATTTGCTGCGACATGGTTTTTCCCTTCCCCGACCGGGTTTGTCCGATCTTATCCGGATTGATGCGGCTCATCCGGTCGCCCAAAACCTATGCGAGCACCTGCTGCGGGGCAACGCTTTTCAGGCCGGTTCCGGCTCTGGTGGCTTTCCCTCGGCTGCAAACCTGATAAACCGAGGCGATCCGAGCACATATCCAAGCCCTGAGACCGAAATGACCCAGACTTTTCGCCTGACGCTGGCCCAACTGAACCCAACCGTGGGCGACATCGACGCGAACCTGGCCAAGGCCCGGGCGGCGTGGCTGGAAGGCCGCGATGCGGGGGCGGATTTCGTAGCGCTGCCCGAGAGCTTTGTGATCGGCTATCAGCCGCAGGATCTGGTGACGCGCCCCGGCTTTTGGCGCGAGGCGATGGCGGCGGTCGAGGCGCTGGCGCGCGATTGCGCCCCCGGCCCGACGCTGGGCATTGGCGCCCCCTACCATGATGGCGAGGCGCTTTATAACGCCTATTACATCCTTGAGGGCGGCAAGATCCGCCACCGGGTGCTTAAACAGGTTTTGCCCAATATCGAGGTGTTCGACGAAAAGCGGCTGTATGCGCGCGGGCCGGATCAGGTGCCCTACCGGGTGGTGCCGATCCTGATCGGCACCCCGATCTGCGAAGATGCGTGGTGGGAAAACCGAGTGTGTTCCACCGTGGCCAAAGCGGGCGCGGAAATTCTCTTGGTGCCCAATGGCTCGCCCTATCACCGGGGCAAGGTGGATGTGCGCCGCCACCATATGGGCGCGCGGGTTACCGAAACCGGGCTGCCGCTGATCTATCTGAACATGGTCAGCGGGCAGGACGATCAGGTCTTTGATGGGGCAAGCTTCGGGATCAATCCGGGCGGCGAGCTGGCGTTTCAGATGCCGCAATTCGAAGCGCATATCCGCCATATCGATCTGGCGAAAACGCCCGAAGGCTGGCGCATTCTGCCTGCGACGATCACCCCCGAACCCGATGAATGGGAAGCCGATTATAACGCCATGGTGCTGGCGCTGCGGGAGTACCTTGGCAAGACCGGGTTCAAAAAGGTGCTGCTGGGCCTGTCGGGCGGGATCGATTCCGCGCTGGTGGCGGCGATTGCGGTGGATGCGCTGGGGGCCGAGAATGTGCGCTGCGTGATGCTGCCCTCGGAATACACCTCGCAGGCCTCGCTGGATGATGCCGAAGCTGTGGCCCGCGCCCTGGGCGTGCATTACGATTTTCTACCGATCAGCGGGCCGCGTGCGGCGGTGACCGAGGCGCTTGCCCCGCTTTTTGCGGGCACCGATCCGGACCTGACCGAAGAAAACATCCAGTCGCGTCTGCGTGGGCTGCTGCTCATGGCGCTGTCGAACAAGTTCGGGGAAATGCTGCTGACCACGGGCAACAAATCCGAGGTCGCGGTGGGCTATGCCACCATCTATGGCGACATGAATGGCGGCTATAATCCGATCAAGGATCTTTATAAAACCCGGGTGTTCGAGACCTGCCGCTGGCGCAACGAAAACCATCGCAGCTGGATGGCCGGCCCGGCGGGCGAGGTGATCCCCGAGCGGGTGATTTCCAAGCCGCCCAGCGCCGAGCTGCGCGAAGACCAGAAAGACGAAGACAGCCTGCCGCCCTATCCGGTGCTGGATGCCATTCTGGATGGGCTGATCGACCGCGAGGCGAGCGTGGGTGAGCTGGTGGCAGAAGGCTTTGACCGCGAAACGGTGAAACGGGTCGAGCATCTGGTCTATATCAGCGAATACAAACGCTTCCAGTCAGCCCCCGGCCCGCGCCTGACCAACCGCGCCTTCTGGCTCGACCGTCGCTACCCGATCGCCAACAGCTGGCGCGACAAGAGCTGAGGCGCGCCGCAGGGTGTTGCACCTTTGCGGCCCAAGGATTATAGCCCCGCGCACCGGTCGCAGCCTACCCGGTCAACAAAACAAGGACTGAAAAGATGAAAACACTTGTCGTCTGCTCCGGCGGACTCGATTCCGTTTCCCTTGCCCATGTTCTGGCTGAACGGGGCGAGCTGTCGCGTTTGGTGTCGTTCAATTACGGCCAGCGCCATGACAAAGAGCTGAACTATGCCGCCGCCTGTGCGACCCGGCTTGGCGTTCCGCATCATATCCTTGATATGCGCACCATTGGGGCAGAGCTGAGCGGCTCGGCGCTGACCGATGATATCGACGTGCCCGACGGGCATTATGCCGAAGACACGATGAAGATCACCGTGGTGCCCAACCGCAATGCGATCATGCTGACCATTGCCTTTGGGGTGGCGGCGGCGAAGGGCGACAGCCACGTGGCCACCGCCGTGCATGGCGGCGATCACTTCATCTATCCCGATTGCCGCCCGGGATTTACCGAAGCTTTTGACGCGATGCAGCAGCAGGCGCTGGATGGCTATGCCGATGTGCGGCTGCTGACCCCCTTCGTGCACCGTTCCAAAGCCGACATCGTGACCGAAGGCGCCAAGGCGAATACGCCCTTTGCCGAAACCTGGTCATGCTACAAGGGCGGCGCGCATCATTGCGGGCGCTGTGGCACCTGTGTGGAACGGCGCGAGGCCTTTCATCTGGCGGGCGTTGAAGACCCGACCATTTATGAAGACCCGGATTTCTGGAAAGCGGCCGTGGCCCGGGCGGAGGGCGCCTGATGTATCGGATCACCAAGGAATTCGCCTTTTCGGCCTCGCATCAGCTCACCCACCTGCCCGACGAGCACCAATGCGCGCGGCTGCATGGGCATAATTACATCGTCGTGGTCGAACTGGCCGCAGCCGATCTGAACGAAGACGGGTTTGTGCGCGATTATCACGAGCTGAAGCCGCTGAAAGCCTATATCGACGATCATTTCGACCATCGTCACCTGAACGATGTGCTGCCGGTCTATTCCACCGCCGAAAACATGGCGCGGCATTTCTACGACTGGTGCAAGGCGCGCTGGCCGGAAACCGCGGCGGTGAAGATCTCGGAAACGCCGAAGACCTGGGCCGAATACCGGCCATGAGCCTGCGCATTGCCGAAATATTCGGGCCGACCATTCAGGGCGAAGGCGCACTGATCGGCGAACCCACGGTGTTTATCCGCGCCGGCGGCTGTGATTATCGCTGTAGCTGGTGCGACAGTCTGCATGCGGTCGACAGCGCCTATCGCCATGACTGGGCGGTGATGGAACCTGCCGCCGTCTGGGACGAGGTGCGCCGCCTGTCGGGTAGCCAGCCCCTGACCGTATCGATCTCTGGCGGCAACCCGGCCATTCAGGATTTCGCCCCGGTGATCGAGATGGGCCATGGCGAAGGCTACCGCTTTGCCTGCGAAACCCAGGGCTCGGTCGCCCGCCCATGGTTTGCAGCCCTTGATACGCTGGTGCTCAGCCCGAAGCCGCCCTCAAGCGGCGAGGTGGTGGATTGGGCGGCGTTTGACGCCTGTCTGGCCGCCGCAGGCGATGGCCCGAACACGGTGATGAAGATCGTCATTTTCGATGACACTGATTACGCTTGGGCCAAAGACGCCGCCGCGCGCTACCCCTCCCTGCCGCTCTATCTGCAGCCGGGCAATCCCGAGGTGGACCCGAGCCTGCCGGTGGACCTGGAGCAATCCCTGACCCGACTGGAAGCGCTGGTCGACAAGATCACGGCGGATCGCTGGTTCACCCCCCGGGTACTGCCGCAACTGCACACGCTGATCTGGGGCAACAAACGCGGCGTCTAGGCGCCCTGCCCGGCCCGGACCATGACCGGGCGACAGGTCTTGGCAGTGCCCCCGATGGCACCGCCAAAATCTGGGCGATGACAGGTCAAATTCACGCCGTGTTTGCCGATTAGCAAAACCTCATTCGTAGTAAGAGGTTTCACATGCAGCCCATCAAATTTTATGCCGAAAAGCGCAATCTGATCATCGGCGCCGTGTTCAGCATTGTTCAGGCATTCATCACCTTCGAATTTTCCAAATTTGTCCAGAACCCAGTCACTAGCGCTATTTTGGTGATTGTTTCTCTTTTTTGGGTCACGCGACTGTTTCCAATCGCCCGCATTCGGCTGAACGATGACCCGGTTTTCACCGCCGATGCCGAAGGCTTTCAAGTGTTGAGGCACAAGAAACTGCCCTGGTCCGCGATCAAGAAGGTGAGCACCGCCCAGCCTTCACTGTATTGGCTCATTCCGATTGGGGCCCGATACGTCTCAATCAAGCTTCAGCGGGGGCGGACCCTGACCATTCCCCACACCTTCCTGCCCGGGTCAGCCACAGAGACTGCCGGGGCCATTCTGCAACTCAAGGAACAGGCAGAACTGGCGCAAATGGGCCCGACCGCTACGTCTGAGATTCCCGCCGTTGCACCGGAGCCGCGCGCGCGCCGCGCCTCTCACGCACCGCGAGACGACGGCCCGATCCAATCGCCTCGGGGCTTGTTTTCACGCAAGGTACTCTAGGGGCCGCGTTCCCCATAGGCCTATCCGCCAGAGGCTGACAGCCGTGTATGGCCCCAGCCGGATATGGACAAAACATCCATGGTATGAAAGAGGATCGGGCCAAGGAGAATCCAATGACTGTTACCCGTTTCGCGCCCTCGCCCACCGGCTATCTGCATGTCGGCAACCTGCGTACCGCCCTGTTCAACTGGCTGATCGCCCGCAAATCCGGCGGCAGCTTTATCCTGCGTCTTGACGACACCGACCCGGAGCGGTCGAAGCAGGAATATGTCGACGGGATCATGGAAGATCTCGAATGGCTGGGGCTGAGCTGGGATCGGGTCGAACGGCAATCGTCGCGGATCGAACGCTATGAAGAGGCCGCGCAGGAGCTGCGCGACAAGGGCCGCTTTTACGAATGCTTCGAGACCCCCACCGAACTGGATCTGAAGCGCAAGAAGCAGCTCAATATGGGGATGCCCCCCGTTTATGACCGCGCTGCGCTGAAACTGTCGGAAGACGAAAAAGCCGCGCTGCGGGCCGAGCGTGGCGCTGGCGTCTGGCGCTTCTTGCTCGATCAGGAGCGGATCGAATGGAATGACGGCATTCTGGGCGATCTGTCGATTGATGCCGCCTCTGTGTCAGACCCGGTGCTGATCCGGGCCGATGGGCAGTTTCTCTACACCCTTGCCAGCGTTTGCGACGATATTGATTTCGGCATCACCCATGTGGTGCGCGGCTCAGACCACGTGACCAATACCGCGACACAGATCCAGATCATCCGCGCCATGGGTGGCGCTGTGCCCGAATTTGCCCACCATTCGCTGCTGACCGGCCCGCAGGGCGAGGCGCTGTCGAAACGGCTGGGCACGCTTTCCTTGCGCGATCTGCGTGCGCAGGGGATCGAGCCGATGGCCATTCTCAGCCATATGGCCCGGCTTGGCTCGTCGCAGCCGATCGAGCTGCGCCAGTCGCTGGACGAAATTGTCGAAGGCTTCGATCTGTCGAGCTTCGGCGCCGCCCCGACCAAGTTTGACGTGGACGATCTGTTCCCGCTGACCGGCCATTATCTGGGTACCCTGCCGCATGAGGCCGTGGCCGCACGGGTGGAAGCGCTGGGTGTGCCGCATGATCTGGCCGAGCCGTTTTGGAACGTGGCGCGCGAGAACATCACCACGCTGGGCGATCTCGACGCCTGGTGGGCGCTGTGCCGCGATGGCGCCGCGCCGCTGGTGGCTGAAGAAGACGAAGAGATGATCGCCACCGCCATGCGCCTGCTGCCCGAGCCGCCCTATACGGCTGACAGCTGGAAAGACTGGACGACGGCAGTGAAAGAGGCGACCGGGCGCAAAGGGCGCGGGTTGTTCATGCCGCTGCGCAAGGCGCTGACCGGCATGGATCACGGCCCCGATATGAGCAGCCTGATGCCGCTTTTGCAAAAAGTGCGGCGCTGACCGCCTGTCACTTTTGCAACTTCATGATCTGGCCCGGAGGCGAATATCGCTTTCGGGCTTTTCATTTTCGCACCTTCTAGGGTTTGAGGATCCGCGCGCCGACCCGGGCAAGCCCCGCATCGACATGGGCGCGCTCGTCATCGGTGAGGCTCTGCGCGCGCGGATAGCGGGGGGCGGCACGGTCATCGAACATCGGCGCCTGCCAGCCATCGGTACTGTCGAAAAACCGCTGCACGCCTTCGGGGCCGAACTCGGCCAGAAAACCCTGCACAACCGTATCGAGATAGGACAGGACCACCGGACTGTCGTCACTTGGGTCATGATGCGCGCCCTCCGGGATCGCGTAGATCGCAACCTCGGGCGCAGGGGCGAGATCATGCGTCACCGCATGGGTCACATCGTCCCGGGCATAGGCGTGCTCGCGCGCATCAAGTGCGGCCCAATCGGCGCCGGGCACAGCGGCAATCAGCCCGTCGATCTCGTAGCCCGGGGCGGGCAGCACGGTCAGATAACAGCGATTGCGCAGGGGCGAGCGACGCCAGGCACGCCGCCAGCCCATCACCCGGGCCGGGCGGGCTTCGGGATAATCATGGGTGCGGCGGTTCACCAGCGAGCCATAGCCAAAGAAATAAGGATGGGTCATGGCGCGCATCTTGCCGATTGGCCGACGCGATTCAAGGTCTTGCCGGGCTGTCGCAAGCTCGTTAGTTTTGCCTCATCCCGCGCAGGGAGAAACCGACGCTTTAAGCGCCGGTGCCGAAGGAGCAACCGCCCCGGTAAACTCTCAGGCAAAAGGACCGCGCGGGGTCAAACTCTGGAGAGAGGCCGAAAGGCCCGCCGAAGGGATAGCGATCTCAGGCGAAGGGACAGAGGGGGCGTCATAACGGGCTGGGGATGGCCCGGCGTGCCGGGCGCATCCCGGTTTAAAGACGCTAGGAACGGGATGAAACGCACATTTCTGTATAATCTGCACCTGGAATTCGGTGCCAAGATGGTGCCGTTTGCGGGCTGGGAAATGCCGGTACAATACGCCCCCGGTGTGATGCGCGAGCATCTGCACACACGGGCCGAAGCCGGGATCTTCGATGTCAGCCATATGGGCCAGGTGATCCTGCGCGGGCCGAACGTGGCCGAGGCGCTGGAGAAGCTGGTGCCGGTTGATGTGGTGGGGCTGAAAGAAGGCCACCAACGCTACGCAATGTTCACCAATGACGCGGGCGGGATCATCGACGACCTGATGATCACCAACAAAGGCGATCACCTGTTTCTGGTGATCAACGCGGCGCGGGTCGCGGTCGATCTGGAGCATATGCGCGCCCATCTTGAGGGCGTCGAGATCACCCCGATCAACGACCGCGCGCTGATCGCGGTGCAAGGGCCGCGCGCCGCCGAAGTGCTGCGCCAGCTCAACCCCGCGATTGCCGATATGGGCTTTATGACCCATGCCGAGATGGAGCTGAACGGGGTAGAGTGTTGGGTCAGCCGGTCCGGCTATACCGGCGAGGACGGGTTTGAAATCTCGGTGCCGGGCGATGCCGCGATTGCGCTGGGTCATGCGCTCTGGGACAGCGATATTGCCTACCCGATTGGCCTTGGCGCACGCGATTCCCTGCGGCTTGAGGCCGGGCTGTGCCTTTATGGCGCCGACCTGACCGAGAGCATTTCGCCGGTTGAAGCCAACCTATCTTGGGCGATCCAGAAGGTGCGCCGCCGGGGTGGCGCGCGCGAAGGCGGGTTCCCGGGGGCTGAGCGGATCTTGCAAGAGCTGGAAGACGGCCCAGCCCAGCTGCGCGTGGGGCTTCTGCCCGAAGGCCGCGCGCCGATGCGGGCCCATACCATGCTCTATGCCAGCGAAACGGCCACCGATCCGGTGGGCGAGATTACCTCGGGTGCCTATGGCCCGTCGATCGAGCACCCGATCTCGATGGGCTATTTGCCCGTCAACCTGACCGACCCCGGCACGGTGATCTGGGGCGATGTGCGCGGCAAACGCCTGCCCGCCACCGTCACCAAACTGCCGTTCCACCCGCATTCCTACAAACGTTAAGACCCTACAGGAGCTATTATGAAATATACCGAAGAACACGAATGGCTTGATGACGCCGATGGTATTGTGACCGTTGGCATCACCGCGCACGCTGCCGAGCAGCTGGGCGATATCGTCTTCGTCGAACTGCCCGAAGTGGGCACCGAAGTGACCAAAGACGAAGAGGTCGTGGTGATCGAAAGCGTCAAGGCGGCCTCGGATATTCTGGCGCCGATTGACGGCGAAATCGTTGAAGTGAACGAAGCGATTGTCGGGGAACCTTCCAAGGTGAACGAAGATCCGGAAGGCGAAGCCTGGTTCTTTAAGGTCAAGCCCGCCGACCTGAGCGATCTTGACGACTATATGGACGAAGCCGCCTACAAGAAATTCATCGGCTAAATCCCCTGACCCTACCTCACCTCACCTCTCCCCAAGATGGGGAGAGGTATACTTTGCCCGCAGCGGAGCCCCGTATGCCTTTCTCACCCACTGAGTACCTGCCCTATGATTTCGCCAACCGTCGCCACATCGGCCCCTCGCCGACCGAGATGGCGGATATGTTCCAGGTGCTGGGGGTGGCGAACCTTGAGGCGCTGATCGACGAGACGGTGCCGAAATCCATCCGTCAGGCCGCACCGCTCGATTTTGGCAAGCCGCGATCCGAGCGGGAAATGCTGCACCAGATGCGGGTGACGGCGGCAAAGAACAAAGTGTTCCGCTCGCTCTTGGGACAAGGCTATCACGGCACCGTCACGCCGCCGGTGATCCAGCGCAATATCTTGGAAAACCCCGCCTGGTACACGGCTTACACGCCCTATCAGCCGGAGATTTCGCAAGGCCGGCTGGAAGCGCTGTTGAATTTCCAGACGATGGTGTCCGACCTCACCGGGCTTGAGGTGGCGAATGCCTCGCTGCTCGACGAATCCAGCGCCTGCGCCGAAGCGATGAGCATGGCGCAACGGATTGCGAAATCGAAAGCGACGGCGTTTTTCGTCGATGAAAACTGTCATGCGCAGAATATCGCGGTGATGAAAACCCGGGCCGAGCCGATGGGGATCGAGATCATCGTTGGTAACCCCGACGATCTGGACCCGGAAAAGGTGTTCGGCGCGATCTTCCAATATCCCGGCACCTATGGGCATCTGCGCGATTTCACCGCCGAGATGGAGGCGCTGCATGGCGCGAAGGCGGCGGGCATCGTGATTGCCGATCCGCTGGCGCTGACTCTGCTGAAAGAACCGGGCGCGATGGGCGCCGATATTGCCGTCGGCTCGACCCAGCGCTTTGGCGTGCCGATGGGCTATGGTGGCCCGCACGCGGCCTATATGGCCTGCCATGACTCGCATAAACGCTCGATGCCGGGGCGGATTGTCGGCGTGTCGATTGATGCGCGCGGCAACAAGGCCTACCGGCTGGCGCTGCAAACCCGCGAACAGCATATCCGGCGCGAGAAAGCCACCTCGAATGTTTGCACCGCGCAGGCACTTCTGGCTGTTATGGCGAGCTTCTATGCCGTCTTCCACGGGCCGGAAGGGCTGAAGGCCATCGCCCAGCGCGTGCATCGCAAAACCCTGCGTCTAGCCAAACGGCTGGAAGCGGCCGGGTTTGAAGTGGGACCCAAGCAGTTTTTCGACACGATCACGGTGGATGTCGGGCTGTTGCAGAAGGGCGTGATTGCCGCCGCCGAGCGTGAAGGCATCAACCTGCGCCCGATCGGCAAGCGCAAGGTCGGGATCACCCTGGATGAGGCGACCCGGTCGGCCACCATCGAAGGGGTCTGGCGTGCCTTTGGCATCGAGGCGGAAGACGACGAGCTGGGCCACGATTACCGCCTGCCCGAGGGGCTGGCCCGCGAAAGCGAGTATCTGACCCATCCGGTGTTCCACATGAACCGGGCCGAAACCGAGATGATGCGCTATATGCGCAAGCTCGCTGATCGCGATCTGGCGCTGGACCGGGCGATGATCCCGCTTGGCTCCTGCACGATGAAGCTCAATGCCGCCGCTGAAATGATGCCGGCAAGCTGGCGCGAATTTTCGATGCTGCACCCGCTTTGCCCGCCCGATCAGGCCACGGGCTATCGGGTGCTGCTGGATGATCTGATGGGCAAGCTTTGCACCATCACCGGCTATGACGCGATGTCGATGCAGCCCAATTCTGGTGCGCAGGGCGAATATGCCGGGCTGATGACCATCCGCGCCTATCACAAGGCCACGGGCGGCGAAGGGCGCGATATCTGCCTCATTCCGATGTCGGCCCACGGCACCAACCCCGCCTCGGCCCATATGGCCGGAATGAAGGTGGTGGTGGTGAAAACCGCCGAAAACGGTGACATCGATCTTGAGGATTTCCGCGCCAAGGCGACGGCGGCGGGCGACAGCCTTGCAGCCTGCATGATCACCTACCCCTCGACCCATGGGGTGTTTGAGGAAACCGTGCGCGAGATTTGCGCGATCACCCATGCTGAAGGTGGGCAGGTTTATATCGACGGGGCAAACCTGAATGCGCTGGTCGGGCTGGTGAAGCTGGGCGAGATTGGCGGCGATGTCAGCCATCTTAACCTGCACAAGACCTTTGCCATCCCGCATGGCGGCGGTGGCCCCGGCATGGGGCCGATCGGGGTGAAGGCGCATCTGGCGCCCTATCTGCCCGCCGATCCTGCCAGCGGCGAATCCGGGGCGGTCAGCGCCGCGCCCTATGGCTCGGCCTCGATCCTGCCGATCTCTTGGGCCTATATCCTGATGATGGGCGGCGAAGGGCTGACGCAGGCCACCAAGGTGGCCATTCTCAACGCCAACTACATCGCCGCGCGGCTGAAGGGCGCCTATGAGGTGCTCTATAAAGGCCCGACCGGGCGGGTCGCGCATGAATGCATCCTCGACATGCGCCCCTTTGCCGACAGCGCCCATGTGACCGTGGACGATATTGCCAAGCGGCTGATGGATGCGGGCTTCCATGCGCCCACCATGAGCTGGCCGGTGGCGGGCACGCTGATGGTGGAACCGACCGAAAGCGAGACCAAGGCCGAGCTCGACCGGTTCTGCGACGCGATGCTGGCGATCCGCGAAGAGATCCGCGCCATCGAAGAGGGCCGGATGGACGCCGACAACAACGCGCTGAAAAACGCCCCCCATACGGTCGAAGACCTCGTGGGCGATTGGGATCGCCCCTATAGCCGCGAGGCGGGGTGCTTCCCCACCGGGGCCTTCCGGGTCGATAAATACTGGCCGCCGGTAAACCGGGTCGACAATGTCTATGGCGACCGCAACCTGATCTGCCTCTGCCCGCCGCTGGAAAGCTACATGCAGGACAGCTAAGCGGCGATTATCGGATTTGGATAAGAAAACGGCCCGGAAAGCGAGTTTTCCGGGCCGTTTTGTATGAGAAAGATAAGGCGCCTATCCCCGGGCTTTGCGCGCCATCCGTGCAGGCCAGGTTGCCAGACCAGCGATTTTGCCGAGCGCCTGTTTGCTGACCTTCTTTTCAATCTCGCCATAGGTCATCTCGCCCGCCAGGAGCGCAAAGAAGCTGCGGCGCATGTTTTCCGAATTGGCCAGCTTGTCTTTGAACATCGCACTGGCCGGGCCGGAATAGGCGATCTTGCGCAGCCGGTTGGCCTTGTCGAGCTCGGTGTGGATGTATTTCACCCGTTTGCGATAGGCATCATAGGCCCGGGCCGGTTTGCCCGTCGCAATCGCTTCGGCGGCGGCCTCGGCAGCCTCGGCTCCACTTTCCATTGCCAGCGCAATCCCTTCACCGGTCAGCCCGTCGACCAGCCCGGCAGCATCGCCGGCCAAAAGCACATTCCCACGCCCCGGCGCTTTGGTGTAGTCGCCCAGCGGAATATGCGCGCCCTTGATCTTTACCTCGCCCGCATTCGGGGCTTCACGGCTCAGATAGGTCTGCATCTGCGCTTTCAGATCCTGATCAATGGATTTGATCGCGCCCAGCCCGATAGTGCTGGTCTTGTTCTTGGGGAAATTCCAGCCATAGCCCCAGTTGACGATGCGAAAATCAATCGACATCAGCGCGTCTTCCGCGCAGTCCCCCGGCACTTCCGCCTCGAAGGCAAAACCAATGGTGTCGGGGTTGAAGGCGCGGCCAAAGAGGTGGCGCGCCACCGGGCTTGCCGCCCCATCGGCCCCGACCAGAACCTTGAAGCCCAGCACCTCGCCCCCCGCGAGGGTGAGCGTGCCAGCGCCCTCGTCGATCACCTCGACCCGGGTGCCCTGATAATCCACCGCCCCGGCGGCAATGGCTTCGGTCAGCAGCCGGTGATCGAGATCGAACCGGTAGGTATAGGTCAGCACCTGCGGGGCCTCGAACTCGGCCAGCACCTCGCCATCCCATTTGAACGCGACCTTGCGGGAATAGAGGAAATGCTCGGGATCGACCTCAAGCCCAAAGACCGCGTGCATCGCTTTCTGCCCCCGCCCTGACAGCAGCGCGCCGCAGAGCTTGGGCCGCGGAAACACCGCCTTGTCGATGATCGCCACCGACAGGCCCAGCGCCCGCGCCCGCCGCGCCGCCGCCGACCCCGCAGGCCCGGCCCCAATCACCACTACATCATAAGTATTCGCGTTTTTCGGCATACCCAGCCCTCGATCACAACCTCGAGACTATTTACGCGAAAGATCTTTCCGTGAGAAGGCAACATCGTGCCCGGCAAGCCAATCGGCAAAAGCCGCCACTTTATCGTCGAGCGAACAGCTGCGCGGCAGGTGATCAAGATGCGCCTGATAGGCCAATCGCAGCTCCAATTGTTCTTCAGATGTGAGGTCGGCCCAGGCTTTCATCGCATTTCCTTCGTTATGAGGGCAAAATGGGGTTGAACCCCTGCTCTGCCAAGCACACATATGCGAAAACATGAATTTTAATGGAGCCCGCCATGGCCGCCCTGAAACTGACCTGCCTCGATTGCGCCAGCGTGAACCGCGTTCCGGAAGACAAGCTGGGGGCCGGGCCGAAATGCGGCACCTGCGGCAAAAAGCTCAACGACGGCAAGGTGCACGAGATGGACGCGGCCGCTCTGGCCAAAGCATCGAAGGCCGACGACCTGCCGCTGATCGTCGATTTCTGGGCCCCCTGGTGTGGCCCCTGCCGGATGATGGCGCCGGAATTCATCAAGGCGGCGCAAAGCCTTGGCCCGCGTGCGCGCTTCGCCAAGATCAATACCGAGGACTATCCGAAGGTCTCGGCCAAGAACAATATTCGCGGCATTCCGACCATGGTGCTCTATCAGAATGGGCGCGAAGTGGCCCGCCAATCCGGGGCCGTTCCGGCGAAAGCCATTGTCGACTTCGTGACCTCCAAGGCCAAGGTGCCGAGCTGACGGAGCACGGAAAAAATCACACGTTTCGCGCTTGACACAGGCCGCCAGAGAGGCCAGATAGCTGCGCATTGGGGCCTTAGCTCAGCTGGGAGAGCGCGTCGTTCGCAATGACGAGGTCAGGGGTTCGATCCCCCTAGGCTCCACCAATTCCTCTTTTTCCTCCGATCCGCGTCGCACCGCTTTGCGCCTGTATTCATGGGCCGTCGCGGGTGGCGCGCGTGCTATGGCAGCAGTTGCGGCCTTTTACGGGGGAAACGGCATCTCAATCAGGTTCAGGCCCACTCTCAGGCCAGAATCTCAGACCAGCCCCTCAGGCCAGTGCCCGCCGCCAGGCGCGGGCATAGGTGGTGAGGCGGGTGTCGCCTTCGCGGTGGATGGCTTCGGCCTCGCCCAACGCTGACGGGCGCGCGGGTCCGGCCAGAAGCGCCGCCCCCTGGCTGGTGCCGGTGGCCGAGCCTGCCGCGATCACCGGGCTGGATGCGGCGGCGCTGAGCATCTCCAGATAGATCCGGTTGCGCGCGAACGGGCCCTCGACAATCACCGGGCCACGATGGCCGATCAGATCGAGGCAATGATCGGTGACCAGCGCGAGGTAGAGCGCCAAAGCGGCGGCGCGACGCCCAGAGCCAAACGGCGGTTCGCCCCCCTGCCAGCGCGCCTTGCGCCCCTGATAGGGGCCGCTTTCCGGCACCAGCGCGGGCAGCAGGAAAAGCCCCTCGGCCAGCACCGCGTCAAGGTCAGCGGCGCTTGGCTCGACCGGCAGCCCCGCCATCGCAATCTCGTATTCCCGCCCGCCCATGAACCGCGCCGAGGGCACCGGCTGGCTAAGCGCGTTCACGTTGATCAGCGTGTCCTGTTTCGGGTCGAGCGTGGTTGAAACGCCCCCCACCGCCATCGCAACCACCCAGGTGCCTGAGGACACCACGCTGAACGGCGCCTCCCGGCCCAGGATATGCGGCAGCAGCGAGGCGTTGCTGTCATGGATGCCAACGTGAACCGGCGTGCCCGGGGCCAGCCCGGTGCGCGCGGCAATCTCGGGCAGGATCGGACCGAGCACATCGGCCGAGGGTCGTGCGGGGGCGAGCCGACCATTGAGGCTCAGGCGTCCGATCAGCGATGAGAACTTGCCCTCATGCGGGTTCCACAGATCGGTATGGCAGCCCAGCGAGGTCACCTCGGTAGCGGCCACGCCGGTCAGCCGGAAGCCCCAATATTGCGGATAGGTCACGATGGTTTTGGTGCGCGCCTTCAGCTCGGGATCATTGGCAAACATCCAGTGCAGCTGGGCGCCAAGGTTCAGCCCCATGCCCAGCCGGGGCGAGCCGGTTTCGGCAAAAGGCGGGCGCAGCGCATCATAATCCGCGGCCAGATCGTCGGGGCCGGCGTATTCATAATCCAGCATCGGGGCGGCCAGCCCGCCTTCTGCATCCAAAAGCACCGCCGACGCGCCATGGGTGGTCACGGTGATTGCATCGATCCCATGCACGCGATGAAAATCGGCCAGAGCCTCGAGCAGAAACTCCCAATGCCCTTCCAGATCGAAATGCGGCCAGGGCGGGCCGGGCAGCACGGTGTTGGGCCGGGTGACCACGGCAATCTCATCCAGCGTTGCGAGATCGACAAGCGCCAGCTTGGCGTTGGTCTTGCCGATGTCGATGACGGCAACGTGGCTCATGGCAGGTGAAACACCGTTTCAAGCGGGATCGAGACCGGGGCGTTATCGGCCGTCGTCTCCATGATGTCGGCCATATAGGCCCACCAGCGCTGCATCACCTCATGGCCCGGCAAATCGTCCATACCGTGATCGTCGCTGCGCCAGAGCACACCAAACAGGATATTGGTCTCGTCATCCAGATGGATCGAGTAATCCGACACGCCCGCCTGTTTCAGAAGCGCGACCAGCTCGGGCCAAATCTCGTCGTGGCGGCGCTTGTATTCGGCTTTCATGCCGGGATTGAGCCGCATCTTGAAGGCGTATTTTTCCATTATCCGATCCGCCATTTCGCCCAGAGCCGGGGCAGCGCGATGACCGAGATCAGAAGCGCCCCGATCACGATCGACATCACGATGCCGGGCACATTGAGCAGCCCAAGCCCGAAGGTGACAAGCCCCATCACGAAGGCGGCGATCACCAGACCGGGGATCGAGCCGGAGCCGCCAAGGATGTTGACGCCTCCGAGCACCACCATGGTGACCACTTCAAGCTCCCATCCGAGAGCAATCGAGGGGCGGGTGGAGCCTAGCCGGGATGTGAGACAGACTGAGGCTACACCCGCCATTAATCCGGTCAACAGGAACAGGATGAACTTCACCCTTTGCACCCGGATCCCGGAAAACAGCGCGCCGGTGGGGTTGTTGCCGATGGCAAAAACCGCGCGGCCGAAATTGGTTTTGTGCAGAACGATGCCGTAGATCACCGCGAGCAGCATGAAGAAGGCAAATTCAAAGCTGATCACCCACCAGACATAGCCCTGCCCGAAAAAGGCGAAATCGCTCGGGTAGCCGCGATAGGCCTGATCGCCCAGCACGATATAGGCGATGCCGCGATAAAGGCTCATCGTACCGATGGTCACAACGATGGAAGGCAGGCCCAGCCGGGTGACCAGAAGCCCGTTGAACGCTCCGGCCAAAAGCCCCACGCCCAGCCCGACGGCGACAAGCCCCGGCGTGCCGATACCAAGCTGCACCGCCGCCCCCATCGCGGTGGAGGCCAGTGCGATGATCGAGGCGACCGAGAGGTCAATCTCGCCCGCGATGATCAGGAGCGCCATGGCAAAGCCGATCATCGCCTTTTCGGTGAAATTGAAGGTCGCGTCCGACAGGTTCCAGGCGTTGAGGAAATAGGGCGAGGCAAAGCTATTGGCGATGAAGATCGCCACCGCCACCACCAAAAGCAGGCTCTCCCAGCTTTTCAACCGGCTGGCCAGCGGCGATTGCAGCCGGTCGGGGACGAAATGCGAATTCGTGCTCATGCCGCATGCTCCGCGCGTTTGAGGATGACCCTGCCCTTGGTCCGGTTGGCCTGGGCGTTGACCGCAACCGCGATCAGGATGGCGCTGCCGGAGATCGACATCTGCCAGAAGGGCGAGACGTTGATGACGGGCAGCGCGTTGTTGATGATGCCCAGAAACAGCGCCCCAAGCAGCGTGCCACCGACCGAGCCCAAACCGCCCGCAATCGACACGCCTCCAATGACGCAGGCGGCCACCACCGTAAGCTCAAAGCCCCCGGCGATATCGACATAGGCGACCGCATAGCGCGACACCCAAAGGTAGCCGGTGATCCCCGCCAGCGCGCCGGAAATCGTATAGGCCCAGAACTGCGTGCGCCCGACATTGATGCCGGTATAGACGGCAGCATGGGGATTACCCCCCACCGCATAAAAGGCGCGGCCCAGCGTGGTGCGGGTCATCACGAAGAAGAACAGGATGACGGCAAAGACGGCAAACCAGCTCAGCACCGGCAGGCCCAGAAAATCGGCGCGCGGGAAGGCTTTGAAGGCCGGGCTCATCTCGTGCGAGTTCACCCATTTGCCGTTTGAGATCAGAAAGATGACGCCGCGATAGATGGTCATGGTGCCAAGGGTCACAACGATGGGCGGGATGCCCAGCTTCCACACAAAGAGCCCGTTGATCATCCCCAAAAGCGTGCCAAGCGCCAGCGCGACAACAAGGATCAGCACCACCGGCAGGCCGGGAAAGGCGACGTTCAGCATCGAAACGACCATGCCCGTGAGGGCCAGATTGGCGGCCACCGACAGGTCGATGCATTTGGTCAGGATCACGATCATCTGCCCGAGCGCCAGCAGGATCAGCGGCGAGGTATCGTTGAACACGCCGGCCAGATGCGAGGGTTCGACAAAGGCGGGAAAGCGCGTGGCGATCAGCACCAGCAGCACAAGGATTGCGCCGAGCAGGATGGCTTCGCGGGATTTGGCAAGTCGTTTCAGCATGGCTCAGCCCTCACTGATGCCCGCCGCGTGGCGGACAAGGGTTTCGGGGGTCATCTCATCGTGCGCCAGTTCGGCCACAACCCGGCCTTCGCGCATCACGATCACCCGGTCGGACATGCCCAGCACTTCGGGGATTTCCGAGCTGACCATGATCACCGCCAGCCCCTGCGCGGCCAGCTCGGCCATGAATTCGTGCACTGCGGCCTTGGAGCCGATGTCGATGCCCTTGGTCGGCTCATCGAGGATGATCACCTTGGGCTGGGTCGCCAGCCATTTGGCGATGACCACCTTTTGCTGGTTGCCGCCCGACAGGCTTTCGACCGGCGTATCCAGCGAGGCGGCGCGCAGCTCCAGCCGCTCGGTATATTCCCGCGCCAGTTTGAACTCTTCCGCCAGCCGGATGAAGCCGTGGCGCGAAGTCCGGGTCAGCGAGGGGATGGTGACGTTCTGGAAAATCGGCATCGCGGTGATGGCGCCCTGAAGGCCCCGATCTTCCGGCACATAGACGATGCCATTCTGCACCGCGTCGGCCGGGGACTGGATGCTGACCGCCGCTCCGTCGATGCGGGTGATCCCACTCGCGGGCCGGGTGATGCCAAACAGCGCCTGCATGAATTCCGAGCGCCCTGCCCCGACCAGCCCGTAAAAGCCCAGGATCTCGCCCCGGCGCAGGGTAAAGCTGATATCGGCAAATTCGGTCGGGTGGTCATAGCCTTCGACCTGCAGGATCTCATCGCCCAGTTCGGCGCTGCGGGCGGGGAAGATGTGATCGACCTCGCGGCCCACCATCAGCTTGACCAGCGCGTCATTCGTCACATCGGCAATCCGCCCCTCGCCCACCAACTGGCCGTCGCGGAACACGGTGTAATTGTCGGCGATGCGAAAAATCTCATCGAATTTGTGGCTGATAAACAGGATCGCCTTGCCCTGCGCCTTCAGCTGGTCGACCAGCTCGTAAAGCTCTTCGATTTCCTTGTGGCTCAGCGCGGCGGTGGGTTCGTCCATGATCACCACGCGGGCGTCAATCGACAGAGCGCGGGCAATGGCCACGAGGTGTTTGTTGGCTATGCCGAGATCACGCAGCTTTGCGCCCGGATCAATATCGGCACCGATGTCATTCAGGATGGCCTTCGCCCGGCGCCGCATCTCGGCCCAGTCGATCAGCCCGAACCTGCCGCGCGGCGCGTGGCCCAGAAACACATTCTCGGCCACCGACAGCTCGTCAAACAGCACGGTTTCCTGATGAATGGCGGTGATGCCCGCATTGGCGGCATCCTGCGCAGAGGGAAAGCGGGTTTCCTGCCCATCCACCAGAATACGCCCGGCGCTGGGTTGGTAGATCCCGGTGAGCACCTTGACCATGGTCGATTTGCCCGCGCCGTTTTCGCCGACCAGCGCGGTCACCTGACCGGGGTAAAGCTTCAGCGCCACATCCGACAGCGCCTTCACACCCGGAAAGCTTTTACTGATGCCGTCGAGGGCAAGGATCGGGGCGGGATTGGACAAATCTTCTGGCCTCGCCGGTTGGACGGTCTGCATTTGCATCAGCATCATGGCTTTTCGGTCGAAAGGGGGAATTACCCCCGGCACAGACAGGCTGCACCGGGGGCTTGGGAAGGATCAGAAGATCGATTTGAAGTCTTCGATGTTCGACGCGTCATAGACGAACGGATCGGCCATGGCGCCCGAGTTGGTCTCGTCAAGCGTGACCGAGCCCATCCGGCCCATCGGGATCGAGGCACCCGGCTCAGCCGTGGCTTCGCCTTTGGCCAGCGCATGCGCAATCATCGTGGCCGAATAGCCCAGATCAATCGGGTTCCAGATCGCGAAGGATTTGGACGCGCCCGATTCAATCGCACCGGCCATTTCCGACGGCAGACCAAGGCCTGTCACGTTGATCTCACCGGCCTTGCCGGCATCCGCCACGGCCTGAGCCGCCGCCACGATGCCAACCGAGGTCGGCGCGATGATGGCTTTCAGATCCGGGTAGGATTGCATCAGACCTTCGGCTTCACGGTAGGATTTATCGGCGAGGTCATCGCCGTAAACCGTCGCCACCACATTGATGCCCGGATAGTTGCCCATCACCTTGTTCATCTCGTCGATCCAGATGTTCTGGTTCGTCGCGGTGGCCGAGGCCGAGAGCACCGCCACATCGCCGCCATCGGGCAGGTGATCGGCGGCGAGCTTGATGATCATGTTACCGATCAGCGCGTTCGACGAGGGGTTCAGGTGCATCTGGCGGCCGTCCGGCGCCACGCCCGAATCCCACGAGATCACGGTGATGCCGCGCTGCATGGCTTTTTTCAGCACCGGCATCAGCGCGTCGGGGTCATTGGCCGAAATGGCAATCGCATCCACGCCCTGCGCGATCAGCGAGTTGATCACTTCGATCTGGCCTTCAGCGGTGGTGTCGGTCGGGCCGGTATAGATGATCTCGGTGTCGCCGAGTTCACCGGCGGCTTCCTCAGCCCCTTTTGCCGCGGCTTCAAAGAAGCCGATGCCAAGGGCTTTCACCACCAAAGCGATACGCATATTTTCGGCATGTGCCGCCGTGGCTGTCATAGCCGCCGCAACGGCCACTCCTGCCAGGATTTTTTTCATTGCACTCATTGTTTCCTCCCTGAGTGTAGCTACAAAAGCGGATCAAGAGGCCGCTTCTTCCTCCCGCTGACCGGCGCCGGACCGGGCGACGATCAGCCTTACATCGGCCGCTTCAAGCATTGCGGCGGCCTTGTCTGAAATCCCCTCATCGGTGATCACTGTGTCGATCCGTTCCAGCGGGCAGAGCACCAGACTGGAGCGGTTTTCGAATTTTGAACTGTCGACCAGCACAACCAGCTCGTCGGCCTGACCGATCAGCTTCTGTTCGGCCTGGATCAGCAGCGGATCTGCTTCCATCAGCCCCAGCGGCCCCAGCCCCTGCGCGCCCATGAACATCCGCTTGGCGTAGAAATTGCGCGTCACGTCATTGTCGAACGGGCTCAGGATGATGTTCTGTTCGCGGTAGATCGCCCCGCCTGACAGCATGATGGTGTTTTTCGAATGCTTCAGCAGATGCTCGGCAATCGGGAATGAGTTGGTGAAGATCTGCATCCGCTTGCTGGCCAGCGGGTGCACCATCTGAAAGGTCGTGGTGCCGCCGTTGATGATGATCGGATCGCCATCCGCGCACAGCTCAACCGCCGCCCGGGCAATCGCCTGTTTCTGCTTGATGCCCATGGTCTCATTGACGGCAAAGGTCCGCCCGGCAAGGCCAACGAATTGCGGCGGCGTGATCGCCTCGGCCCCGCCGCGCACCCGGCGCAGCTTGTTCTGCATATGAAGCGTGGCGATGTCGCGCCGAATGGTGGCTTCCGACACGCCGGTCAGGTTCACCAGATCGGGAACGGTCACAACCGGCCTGTCCTGCACTGAGGATAGAATAAGCCGGTGGCGTTCAGATTCGTGCATGTCGTCCTCCCATGAACAAAAAACCTGCGGGCAATCGGGGAACCTGTCAATCATTATTTGTCAAAACCAATCATGCCGCACCGCAGTATGATTGGTTTTGATTGATCATGATTGACAACTTATCGCACCCGGCGCAGGTTTCCCGCAAATAGACAATACTGGGCGCGCTGCGCCATACGGGAGGACATCATGGTGAAATCCGCTGGAAACCAGCGACTTGTGAACGCGTGGGACGACGCCAAGGCCGCGTCGATGAGCGAATCGGAAAAGCTTCTGTACCGCTCCAACCTGCTCGGGTCTGACAAGCGCATCACCAATTACGGCGGCGGCAACACCTCGGCCAAGGTGATGGAAAAAGATCCGGTTTCCGGCGCGGATGTCGAAGTACTTTGGGTCAAGGGCTCGGGCGGCGATGTTGGCTCGATGAAGCTCGATGGCTTCGCCACGCTCTACATGGACAAGCTCAACGCGCTGAAGGGGCTCTATCGCGGGCTGGAATTTGAAGACGAGATGGTCGGCTACCTGCCCCATTGCACCTTCAACCTGAACCCGCGTGCCGCCTCGATTGATACCCCGCTGCACGCCTATGTGCCGAAAAAGCACGTCGATCACATGCACCCCGACGCGGTGATCGCAATCGCCGCCGCCGAAAACTCGCGCGAGCTGACCGCAGAGATTTATGGCAACGATATCGGCTGGTTGCCGTGGAAGCGTCCGGGCTATGAATTGGGCCTGTGGCTGGAAAAATTCTGCCTCGAAAACCCCGATGCCAAAGGCGTGGTGCTGGAAAGCCATGGGTTGTTCACCTGGGCCGACGATGCCAAGGATTGCTATGAGCTGACGGTTGAGGTGATCCAGAAGGCGATGGATTGGTTCGCCGCGAAAACCGAAGGCGTGGCCGCCTTTGGCGGGGCGATTCATGCAAGCCTCGCAGCCGATGACCGCCGCGCCGTGGCCGCGAGGTTGATGCCCGCGATCCGTGGCATGGTCTCGGGTGCGCAGCATATGGTTGGCCATTTCGACGATGGCGACGCGGTGCTCGATTTCGTCAATGCCCGCGATATGGCGCCGCTCGCCGCCCTCGGCACCTCCTGCCCCGACCATTTCCTGCGCACCAAAATCCGCCCGCTGGTGGTGGCGTTTGACCCGGCCAAAGGCAATATCGACGAGGTTCTGGAAGGGCTTCCGGCGCAGGTCGCGGCCTATCGCGAGGATTACGCCGCCTATTACGAGCGTTGCAAACACGCCGACAGCCCGGCCCTGCGCGACCCGAATGCGGTGGTCTATCTGGTGCCCGGTGTCGGCATGATCACCTTCGCCAAGGATAAGGCCACGGCGCGGATTTCCGGCGAGTTCTACGTAAACGCCATCAACGTGATGCGCGGCGCCTCTGCGGTCAGCACCTATGTCGGCCTGCCCGAGCAGGAAGCTTTCGATATCGAATACTGGCTGCTTGAAGAAGCCAAGCTGCAACGGATGCCGAAGCCGAAAAGCCTGGCTGGCCGGGTGGCGCTGGTCACCGGCGGCGCGGGTGGCATCGGCATGGCGACGGCCGATAAATACCTGTCGGAAGGCGCCTGCGTGATGCTGGCCGATATCAATGCCGAGAACCTCAGCGCCGCGCAGGATAGCCTCGCCCAGCGCTTCGGCCGCGATGTGCTGCGCAGCGTGGTGATGGATGTCACCGACGAGGCCGATGTGGCCCGCGCCTATGCCGAGCTGTCGGTGGAGTTTGGCGGGGTGGATATTCTGGTTTCCAATGCTGGCATCGCCAGCTCGGCCCCGGTGGAAGAGACCACGCTGGCGCTCTGGAACAAGAATATGGAGATCCTTTCCACAGGTTATTTCCTTGTCTCGCGCGACGCCTTCAAGCTGTTGCGCACGCAGGGGATCGGTGGGGCTGTGGTTTTCGTCGCTTCGAAAAACGGCCTTGCCGCCAGCCCCAATGCCGCCGCCTATTGCACCGCGAAAGCGAGCGAAATTCACCTCGCTCGCTGTCTTGCGCTGGAAGGGGCCGAGGCGGGCATCCGGGTGAATGTGGTCAATCCCGACGCGGTGCTGCGTGGCTCGAAAATCTGGGAAGGCGAATGGCTGGAACAGCGCGCCTCGACCTACGGCACCGACAAAGACGGGCTGGAAGAAATGTACCGCAACCGTTCAATGCTGAAACGTTCGGTTCTGCCCGAAGACATCGCCGAGGCCGCCTATTTCCTCGCCTCCGATTTGTCGGCAAAATCGACCGGCAACATCATCAACGTGGACGCAGGCAACAAGGAGTCCTTCCCGCGCTAGGGAAGGACTGGGAGGAGAGGATATGACAAAAGCCTATGACGCCGCCCGCGACGTATTTGCCGAATGGGGCGTAGACAGCGAGGCGGCGATGGCCGCGCTCGCAGGCATACCGATTTCGGTGCATTGCTGGCAGGGCGACGATGTTGTCGGGTTTGAAAAGAAATCCGGCACATCCGGCGGCGGTATTCAGGCCACCGGCAACTATCCCGGCCGCGCCCGCACCCCGGACGAGCTGCGCGCGGATCTGGAATTTGCCTATGCGATGATCCCGGGCAAGCACCGGCTGAACCTGCACGCCTTCTATCTCGACACAGACGAAAGCCCCGACCGCGACGCGATCGAATACAAGCATTTCGCCCCTTGGGTCGATTGGGCCAAAGAGCAAGGCATCGGGCTCGATTTCAACCCGACCTTCTTTGCCCATGAAAAGGCCGACGATAACCTGACGCTATCCCATCCCGACAAGGGCATCCGCGATTTCTGGATCGAACACGGCAAGCGCTCGCGCGAGATTGCCGCACGGATGGGCGAAGCGCTCGGCAGCCCGGCGGTGAACAATATCTGGGTGCCGGACGGCTATAAGGACACGCCGGTTGACCGGATGGCGGCGCGCCAGCGGCTGGAAGCCTCGCTCGATGCGATGACCGCCCCCCGCCACGACAAGGCGCATATGCTCGACGCGGTGGAGTCGAAATTGTTCGGCATCGGCGTGGAAGCCGCAACCGTGGGCAGCCACGAATTCTACATGGGCTACGCGATCCGCAAGGGCACGCTGCTTTGCCTCGATATGGGCCATTTCCACCCGACCGAAAACATCGCCGACAAGCTCAGTTCGGTGGCGCTGTCGGTGGACGAGCTGCTTCTACACGTTTCGCGCCCGATGCGCTGGGATAGCGATCACGTGATCCTGCTCAACGACGACATCCTCGCCATGGCGCAAGAGCTGGTCTTTGCGGGCCTGCTGGAACGCACCCATATCGGCCTCGATTTCTTCGATGCCACGATCAGCCGCACCGCGGCTTGGGTGATCGGCACACGCAACATGCAAAAGGCGCTGCTGCGCGCCCTGCTGATGCCGCAGGCCCGGCTGAAAGAGGCAGAAACCGCGCTTGATTTCTCGTCGCGGTTCATGTTGACCGAAGAGCTGAAAGACCTGCCATACGGTGCGGTTTGGGCCGAGTTCTGCGCACGCAATGACCGGCCCACCGGCGCGAGCCTGCTGGGCGATCTCAACGCCTATCAGGCCTCCGTGGCCGGGCGGGGCTAGGATCCTGCAACCCATGTGACCACGCACAGGAGATATTGCCATGGCCGCGTTCAACCACCCGATTTCATTCGTGAAAGAGGCCGCGCCCTTTCTGACCCTCTGTTGGCAGATGGGCTGGAACGAGGCCAATGGGGGCAATTTCTCCTGGCGTTTGCCCACCGCCGAGATCGAAGCGATCCTCAGCCGCCATTACCCCGATCTGCTCCCGTCTGACCCGATCCCGGTGCCGATTGACGAGCCCGATCTGGATGGCGAATATTTCCTCGTCACCGGCTCCGGACAATTTTTCCGCCACGCGCAGGAGCATCCCAATCAGGTCTTCGGCATCGTCCAGATCGTCGAACAGGGCACGGCGTACCGGCATGTCTGGGGCTTCAGCTCGGGGGCCAAGCCGACCTCGGAATTCGCCACCCATCTTGTTGCCCACACCATCCGCAAACGCGTCTCGAATGGGCGCGAGCGGATCATTCTGCACAGTCACCTGCCAGAGCTGATCGCGCTTTCCTTCCTCGAACCGCTCGACAGTCAAACCCTGACGCGGGCGCTGTGGGAGAAAATGCCCGAATGCATCGTGATCTTCCCCGACGGCGTGCGCGTGGTGCCGCTGCACCTGCCCGGCACGGTGGAAATCGCCGAAGCCTCCGCTGCCGAACTGGAAAAAAGCCGCGCGATTTCCTGGAGCCATCACGGGATTTTCATCTCTGAAGAAAGCCCCAACAAGATGTTCGCGCTGGTCGAAACCATCGAAAAAGCCGCCTCAATCCATCGCAAGGTGCTCTCCGCCGGTGGCGCCAAACAGGCGATCTCAACCGAAATGCTGCGGCAACTGACCGAGAAGTTTGGCTCGATGATGGTGTGCGAGCCGGAATGGCTGGACGAGGTCTGAAGCGGCGCACATCCGCTCAGGGCACCGCCACACCCGAGTTTTAACCGCGTACCCCATGCCAGCCGGTTGCACCGGGTCTTGACCGATGCGATGCTGGCGCTGGTCGGCAGGGCCCCCTGCCCGGCCATCCCGAACGTCATTTACGGAGTTGTCATGCGGTCTTTGCCTCGAACGCTTCTGAGCGGCCTGATTTTTTGCGCAACTCTGAGCAGCGCCGCCTTTGCGCGCGACATCGTGCATTATCAGAAGAACATTCTGATCCACCACGCCGATTACGCCGCCCTGACGGCGGATATTCTGAGCACTCAGCCCGACACGATCACCCTGCAGGAAATCTCGGAAGGCGACAAAGTGCTTCTCGACGGGTTGAAAGACGCCTACCCGTCGCAGCTCTATTGCGGCACGAAATATCTCAGCGGCATCGCGGCCCTGTCGCGCTGGCCGATGGTCGAAGGCACCCAGCATTGTTTTGGCGGCTGGGGCATCGCCGGGTTTCAGGTCGAGATGCCCGAAGGCCGGGTCTGGGTGCTGTCGGCGCATGTCCAGAACATCATGCAAGGTCACCGAGATCGGATCCTGCAGCATCTTCTGCCAGAGCTGCGCACGCTGGCCGGGCCGGTGATCATGGCGGGCGATTTCAATTCGCAGCCCACCGCCACATCGACGCAATTGCTGGCCAAGGCAGCCGGGGCGCAACGGATCGGGCAGCCGGTGCAGAGCTTTTTCATGTGGGATTGGTATGGGGTGGCGATTGATCACATCATGGCCACCGGCGGGATCGGGCAGATTGAACAGCGCCCCCGGTTCGGCTCGGACCATATGGGCGTACTCGGCAGTTTCACCATGTCGCCGCAAATCGCCGCCAACCGGACCGCCGAAAGACCTGCCGGGGTGGCTCGGGCAAATTGAGCGGAAAGGCTGGGACGATCCGTTCCCGGCCCCAGTCATTTACGAGTTTCAGGCAGGATTTCTGAGCAGAACTTGAGCCATTGCAGGGCGCAAACGATGACCGCCCTGCCCCCGTTGCGTGAGCGCATCCCAGGAGCACAGGGTATCCCCGGCCAACCGACGCGGCGAGTCTGTTGATATAAAGAAATCTTGGCGGAGGAGGTGGGATTCGAACCCACGGTACGCTCTCACGCACGCCGGTTTTCAAGACCGGTGCATTCGACCACTCTGCCACTCCTCCGGGTCGGGTCTTCCGTTACCCTGCCCGGCGCGATTCTGAAAGTGGCTTTCACACAGGCGGCTGACCTGCCACGCATTTGCCGTTCAGCCAGGCCCCTTTCCACATATCCGCCCTGCCCCCAATCATGCCCCGATCACGGCCCGATCACAGCTCTGTCACGCACGAAACCGCCCAATGCTCAGCGAAGGGTTTTCACCGGGAGGGCTTACCGTTATTGTTTTGCCAAAAGGCGTATATAAGCGCTACAGAGGCACCGCGTTTCTGGCGCAGCAAGGGGCGATGGCAGACATGGCAAGCACTTCCACTTTCCGACTGATTTTCGGGATCAGCGCCGCTTTGGCACTAAGCGCCTGCGACGGCGCCGACCTTCCCGGTTTTATGCAATCCGGCGGCGCCGATACGGCCAGCGCCCCGAACACCTCCAGCCGCACCGTCGAACGCGAGGTCGAGGCGCCTGAGATTTTCCAGGCCAGCGATCAGGGGCTTTGGGACGGGCGGCCGTCGCTCGGGGGCGTCTGGGTGGCGCATCCCGATGTGACCGATCCCCAGCGGGTGATCATCCGCAATGAAAGCAACGGCAAATTCGTGATCGGGGTGATCTACCGCCCCGAGCGGCAGGAGCCGGGACCGAAATTCCAGGTGTCGTCCGATGCCGCTGCCGAGCTGGGCATGCTGGCGGGTCAACCCGCCGCGCTGAATGTCACCGCGCTGAAACGCGAAGAGGTGCAGGTGGCGCCGCCCGCTGATCAGGCTGCCGATCAGCCTGATATGGCCGCCGATGCCGCAACCGCGCCCACCGCTGCCGCAGCCGCTGCGGCCACCGTGACCGAAACCACGCTTGACCCGATCGCCGCCGCCGCCGCCGCGCTCGATGCGGCCGAGGGCAAACCCAGCGGTAGCGCCAGCACCGCAAGCACGGCCCCGCCGCCGCGCGCTCCGGCCAGCAGCAGCAGCGGATCGAGCCTGAGCAAACCGTTCATCCAGATCGGGATCTTCTCGGTCAAGACCAATGCCGACAACACCGCCGAAGCGCTGCGTCATGCGGGCATGGTGCCCACGGTCAAACAGGGCAAGATGAACGATAAGGACTTCTGGCGCGTCATCGTCGGCCCGGCCCCGACCTCCAGCGATCGTGCGGCCCTGCTGAAACAGATCAAGACGCTGGGCTTCAACGACGCCTATTTCGTCACCAACTGACGTAGCCCCGGGGCCCCGCGCCCCGGTTCTGCCCCAGATTAGAGGACCGATTTTCGATGCATATGCGCCCGCGCCTTCGTCACGTTCACCCGGGATTGGTCCTGCACCGTCTGGCCCGCCTGCTGCCGGTTCTGGCACTGGGCGCGCTGGCGGCGCTTCCGGCCCGGGCGTTCGAGACCCAGGCCACGGCGGCCTATGTCTATGACATCACCACCAACACCGTGCTTTTGGAAAAAGACGCCGATGTGCCGGTGCCGCCCGCCTCGATGTCAAAGCTGATGACGGTCGATCTGCTGTTCGAAGCGCTGAAAGACGGGCGGGTCACGCTCGATACCCGGTTCAGCGTGTCGAAACGCGCGCAGGATATGGGCGGTTCGACGATGTTTCTCAACACCTCCGACCGGCCCACGGTGGAAGAGCTGGTTCAGGGCATCATCATCAATTCCGGCAACGATGCCTGTGTGACCGTGGCCGAAGGGCTGGCGGGCACCGAAGAGGCCTTTGTCGAGATGATGAACGAGCGCGCCAAGGTGCTGGGGCTGGACAATTCCAGCTTTGGCAATGCCTCCGGCTGGCCCAACCCGCGCCAGCGCATGTCGATGCATGATCTGGTGAAGCTTTCGGTGCGGCTGATCACCGAGTTCCCGGAATATTACCATTTCTTCGGTCAGGCCGAGTTTCCCTTCGACAACCGCGCCCCGGATAACCGCTTCAACCGCGACCCGCTGCTCAATCTCGGCATCGGCGCCGACGGGCTGAAAACCGGCCATACCCAGGAAGCGGGCTACGGCCTCGTCGGTTCGGCGATGCAGGGCGGGCGGCGCATCGTCTTTGCAATCTCCGGCCTGCCCAGCTCTGAGGCGCGCGCCAAGGAAGGCGAGGCCATCGTCAACTGGGCGTTTCGGCAATTCGTGATGAAATCCCCGGTGAAAGCAGGCAACCGCCTGACCGAAGTACCGGTGTTTCTGGGTTCGGCCAGCAGCGTCGGGTTGGTGGCGGCGCAGGACGTTTCGCTGCTGATGCCGGTGACCGCAGGCAACACGATGTCGGCCGATATCACCTGGAACAGCCCGGTTGAGGCCCCGATCGCCGAGGGGCAGGAACTGGCGAAAATGACCATCCACCGCCCGAATATGGGTGACACCACCGTGCCGCTTTTTGCCGAGGCCGGGGTGGGCAAAGCCGGGTTCTGGCCGCGCTATCAGGCCGCCGCGCTGAAGGCGCTGGATTTCGTGATGGCCCAGATTGCTGGCGAACCGGCCCCGCCGCCGGTGGCGATGCCCACAGCTGACACCTCTGGCAACTGACCAGATGCCCGGCCTGTTCATTACTTTCGAAGGGATCGACGGCTCCGGCAAGTCGACCCAGGCGCGGCTTCTGGCCGACACCCTTGCCGCCGAGGGGCACGAGGTGGTGCACACCCGCGAGCCCGGCGGCAGCCCGGGGGCCGAGGAAATCCGCCGTCTGGTGCTGGAGGGCGATCCGGATCGCTGGTCGGCTGAAACCGAAATTCTGCTGTTCACCGCCGCGCGGCGCGACCATCTGGAACGGGTGATCAACCCCTCGCTGGCGGCGGGCAAGCTGGTCATCTGCGACCGCTTCGCCGACAGCACGCGGATGTATCAGGGCCTGCGCAGCCCCGGCCTGCGCGCCGTGGTCGACAAGCTGCACAGCCTGATGATCGGCCGCGAGCCGGATCTGACCTTCATCATCGACATGGACCCGACCAAGGGCCACAGCCGCGCCAAGGGCCGGGGTGGCACCGAGGAACGGTTTGAGGATTTCGGCACCGAATTGCAGGCGCAGATGCGCGCGGGTTTTCTGGCTCTGGCCGAGGAATATGACAATCGCTGCGTGGTGATCGACGGTGACCGCGAGATCGAAGCGGTGGCCGCCGACGTGGCCCAGGTCGCGCGGGAGCGGTTGGGATGAGCAAAGCTCACACCTTCTCGCCCGTCGGCACGACGGGCGACGCCCTTTGCACCCAACCCGCCGAGGTCACCCATGGCTGACCCCACCGACCTGCCCGAAGCCGACCGCGTTGAAGGGGCGCCGCATCCGCGCGAGACCCTGCGCCTGATCGGCCACGAGGACGCCGAAGCCGCCTTTCTCGAGGCCTTCACCTCGCACCGCTTGCACCATGCCTGGATGATTTCCGGGCCGCAGGGGGTGGGCAAGGCCACGCTGGCGTGGAAAATCGCCCGTTTCCTGCGCGCCACGCCCTCAACCGATGCCGATGGACTGTTTGGCGCGCCGCCGATCCCAGAGACGTTGGATATTCCCGACACCCATCCGGTGTTTCATCAGGCCCGCGCGCTGGCCGAACCCGGCATCTTCCTTCTGCGCCGCGGGGCCAACCGCACCGGCGACAAGCTGTCTGCAGAACTGCGCGTCGATGAAGTGCGCCGGATGCGGGCGTTTTTCTCGCTCTCCGTGGTCGATGGCGGGCGTCGGGTGGTGATCGTCGATTCTGCCGACGAGATGAACACCGAAGCCGCCAACGCCCTTCTGAAAAGCCTTGAAGAACCGCCCGCAGGCACGCTTTTCCTGCTGATCAGCCACACGCCGTCGCGGCTGCTCCCCACCATCCGCAGCCGTTGCCGCGAGCTGCGCGTGTCGCCGCTCACCCCGCCGCTTCTGGCCGAGGCGCTGGCGCAGGCGGGCACCGATCCCGGCAATGATGCCGAGGCTTTGGGCGAACTTGCCCGAGGTTCGGTCGGGCGGGCGCTGACGCTGGCCAATCTTGACGGGCTCGCTGTGTATCGCGAGATCGTACACGTCTTCATGGGCGCGCCGCGCTATGATCGCCCCGCCGCGATCCGGCTGGCCAATTCCGCCACCGGGGCCGCCAATGCCGCGCGCTACGGGCTGATCCTTGAGCTTCTCGGTCAATTCCTCGCCCGGCTTGCCCGCGCCGGGGCTGGCCACAGCCCGGCCTGCGCCCTGTCCCCCGACGAACCCGCCCTGCTCACCCGGCTCTCGCCCGACATTCGGTCATCGCAAGCCTGGGCGCGGCTGCAACAAGAGCTTTCGGCCCGCGCCGCCCATGGCCGGGCGGTCAACCTTGACCCTGCTGCGCTCATCCTTGATATGGTTTTCAGGATCAATGAGACAGCGGCGAAGCGGGCAGCATGAGCACAGCACAGATCACCGACAGCCATTGCCACCTCGATTTCCCCGATTTCGAGGGCGAACGTGAGGCCGTCATCGCCCGCGCGCTTGAGGCAGGCGTCACCCGCATGGTGTCGATCGCCACCAAGCTGAAAAACGTCCCCGCCGTGCAAGCGATTGCCGAGGCCCATGCACCGGTGTTCTTTGCCGCCGCCACCCATCCGATGAGCGCTGCCGAGGAACCGATGGCGACGCTGGACGAGCTTCTGGCACTGGCCAAGCATCCGAAATTCGTCGGCATCGGTGAAACCGGGCTCGATTACCACTACACCGCCGACAGCAAGCCGGTGCAGCAGGACAGCCTGCGCATCCATATCGAGGCCGCGCGCCAAACCGGGTTGCCGCTGATCATCCATAGCCGCGATGCCGATGACGATATGGCGCGGATCCTCACCGAAGAATACCGCGCCGCGCCCTTTACCGGGGTGATGCATTGCTTTTCCTCGACCCGGGCACTGGCCGAGGCGACGCTGGAGATCGGCTTTTACCTGTCGATGTCGGGCATCGCTGCCTTTCCGCGCTCGACGGAGCTGCGCGAAATCTTCGCTGATGCGCCGGTGGATCGTATTCTGGTGGAAACCGACAGCCCCTATCTGGCCCCGCCCCCGCATCGCGGTCGGCGCAACGAACCGGCCTATACCGCCGAAACCGCCAAAGTTGGCGCAGAGCTGTTCGGGCTCTCCTACGAAGATTTCGCCGCGCAGACGCAGGCGAATTTCGACCGGCTGTTTGCCAAGGTGGCGGCGTTTGAGGCGGCAGGCTGATGGCGCGGCTGAGCTTCACCATATTGGGCTGCGGCTCGTCTGGCGGGGTGCCACGGATCGGTGGCCATTGGGGCGATTGCAACCCTGACAATCCGAAAAACACCCGCCGCCGCTGCTCGATCCTGGTCACCCGCGAAGAGGATGGCGGCACCACCCGCGTGCTGATCGACACCTCGCCCGACCTGCGTATGCAGCTGATTGATGCCGGGGTCGGCGAGCTGGATGCGGTGATCTACACCCACGCCCATGCCGATCATGTGCATGGCATCGATGACCTGCGGCAGGTCGTCTATAACATCCAGCGCCGCCTGCCGGTCTGGGCCGATGGCCCGACGCAGGACGCGCTTTTGAATCGTTTCGGCTATGCGTTCGTGCAGCCCGAAGGCTCATCCTATCCGGCGATCCTTGATCTGCACACGATCCACGGCGATGTCACCATCACCGGCGCGGGCGGGGCGATCAGTTTTACCCCGTTCGAGGTCGAACACGGCTCAATTGACTCGCTTGGTTTCCGGATCGGCGATTTCGCTTATCTGCCCGATGTCTCGGACATCCCCGACAAGGCCTGGAACACGCTGCAGGGTCTCGATTGCTGGGTGCTCGACGCGCTGCGCCGTACCCCGCATCCGACCCACGCCCATCTGGCCCAAGCGCTGGACTGGATCGAGCGCTCTGGCGTCAAGCGTGGCGTGCTGACCAATCTGCATATCGACATGGATTATGACGATGTTGCCGCCGAAACCCCTGATCATGTCACCCCGGCCTATGATGGCATGGTGATCAGCTACGAGGTGTAGCGTGAGCACCCTGCTCGATGTTGTTCTCCCGGTCTTTCTGGTTCTGGGCTTCGGCTACCTTGCAGCGTGGAAACTCGGGCTGACCGAAGGCGCGGTCGACGGGGCCATGTCCTATGCGCAGGGTTTTGCCTTTCCGGTGCTGCTGTTTCGCGGCGTCTCGGGCCTGCATCTTGGCGAAACCTTCAACCCGGCGATGCTCGGTTCGTTCTATACCGGGGTGCTGGTCGGGTTTTTCGCAGGCTTTCTTGGCGCGCGTTACCTGTTCAAACGACCCTGGCAGGATAGCGTCGCGGTCGGCTTTGCCACCGCTTTTTCCAACGGTGGGCTTCTGGGCCTGCCGATCACCGAACGCGCCTATGGGGTTGACGCGATCGGCTTCAACTTCGCCATAATCGCCTTCCACGCCCCCTTTGTTTACACGCTGGCGGTGACGGTGATGGAAATCGTCAAGGCCGAGGGGCGCTCGATCTGGGCCACCGCCCTGTCGGTGCTGCGTTCGATGGCGAAAAACCCGCTCTTGATCGGGATCGTCCTCGGCGCGCTGACCAACCTGTCCGGCCTCACCCTGCCCGGCCCGGCGAAAAGCGCGGTCGACATGATCGCCGCCTCGGCCATTCCGGTGGCGCTGGTGGGGCTCGGCGGCATTCTCTACCGTTACAAGCCCGAGGGCGACCTCAAGCTGGTGGCCTGGATGGTGGCGATCTCGCTGGTGCTGCATCCGGCCATCGTCTTCGGCCTTGCCCATCTCACCCATCTCGACATCGGCCCGATGCGCTCGGCGGTGCTGATGGCCGCGATGCCGACCGGGGTGAACGCCTATGTCTTTGCCAATATGTATGGCGTCGCGCGGCGGGTCGCGGCCACCGCCGTTCTGGCCAGCACGACGGTCTCGATCCTGTCGATCTGGCTCTGGCTCGGCGTGCTGGGCTAACAGCACCTCTTACCG
>JBNKIC010000026.1:0-439538 GCA_050290705.1 Paracoccaceae bacterium | reverse complement strand
GCAGTATTGTACGGAGGTGCCCCCTGCCTTCTGCTTGTCCTGTGTTTTGGATACTGGATGCAGTTGGATGAGGATGAACTATTATTGGAGCCAAATCTCGAGGCTTATGCTTCATTGCCGGATCAAGGCGAGGCGAGCTATGCAAAATTAATGGAGTTTTCTCATCTGGATGTGTGGAAAGATATGGAAGAGCTGGCCAAGTATGCTCCCAATTTCGAATCCGAGGACTACCGGGAGTGGGTGGCGGAGCACCGGGAGGAAGTTCTGGACCGTTATGAAAAGATGATGGGTGCAAGGTCTTGGTTGGAGGAGCAAGTTTGGTAGCGGTATCGGTGGCGATACGATTGGTAGCGGAATCGAAGGTGCGTGGAAGCCGAACCCGACGCAGTGGGACATGGGTTATCTGACCGTGCTGTTCAAATACGATTGGGAGCTGGTGAAAAGCCCGGCGGGCGCAAATCAGTGGCGTGCCAAGGATGTCGAGCCGCAGGATATGGTCGTCGATGCCCATGACCCTGACAAGCGCCATGCCCCGATGATGACCACCGCCGACATGTCGCTGAAACTCGATCCGATCTATGCGCCGATTGCCAAGCGCTTCCTCGAAAACCCCGAGGAATTTGCCGACGCTTTCGCCCGCGCCTGGTTCAGACTGACCCACCGCGATATGGGGCCGAAATCCCGCTATCTGGGCAGCGAGGTGCCGTCGGAAGAGCTGATCTGGCAAGATCCGGTGCCTGCTGGCCCGACGCTGAGCAATGCCGATATGAAAGCGCTGAAAGGGCTGATCGCCGATAGCGGGCTGACCATCTCCGCTCTGGTGGCCACCGCCTGGGCCTCGGCCAGCACCTTCCGCAATTCAGATAAGCGCGGTGGGGCCAATGGCGCTCGCATCCGGCTGGCCCCGCAAAAGGATTGGGAGGCCAACGATCCCGCCACCCTGCACATGGTTCTGGGCGTCTATGAGCATATCCAATCGAGCTTCGGTAAACCGGTCTCCATCGCAGATCTGATCGTGCTGGGCGGTAATCTGGGCGTTGAACTGGCCGCGAAAGCCGCCGGGTATGAGATCACCCTGCCGTTCCACTCCGGCCGCGGCGATGCCAGCCAGGCGCAGACCGACGCGGAAAGCTTCGCGGTGCTCGAGCCGCTCTCCGACGGGTTCCGCAACTATCAGGCCCGGCAATTCTCGGTGCCTGAGGAAAAACTGCTGGTGGATCGCGCCCAACTCCTCGGCCTCTCGGCCCCAGAAATGACGGTGCTGGTCGGTGGCCTCAGGGCGCTCGACATCACCCATGCGGGCAGCACCCATGGCGTGTTGACCGATCGGCCCGGGGCGCTGAGCACGGATTTCTTTGTGAACCTGCTCGATATGTCCACCAATTGGGTGCCGGTGGGCGACCATTACGAAGGCCGTGACCGCTCCAGCGGCGCAGTGAAATGGACCGCTACCCGCACCGATCTGGTGTTTGGCTCCAACTCGCAGCTCCGCGCTCTGGCCGAGGTCTATGGTCAGGCGGGTGCAGGCGAGAAATTCGTCAAGGACTTCGCCGCCGCCTGGGTGAAAGTGATGGAAGCTGACCGCTTCGATCTCGCCTGAATCACGGCAACCGCCTGCGACAAACACAAATGAGGGGTGTGGGACGAAATCCCACACCCTTTTGGCACTACGAAATGTTGCCGCGTGATTGGAACCATTCTAAAAAGGCAACATCCTGGGCGATTCCCGCCCCGATATACCGGCAACCAACAAAGGAATAAGCAATGCATGTAGGCGTGCGCGTCCCCGACGTGACCTTCAAAACCCGTGTCCGTGACGAAAGCGTGGGTGGCTCGAACCCGTTCCGCTGGCAAGACATGACCAGCGACGATTACTTCAAAGGCAAGCGCGTTGTGCTGTTCTCGCTCCCGGGCGCCTTCACCCCCACCTGCTCGACCTACCAGCTGCCCGGCTATGAAAACGGCCATGCCGATTTCGCTGCCGAAGGCATCGACGAAATCTATTGCATGTCGGTCAATGACAGCTTTGTCATGAACAAATGGGCGATCGACCAAGGCATCCAGAATGTCAAAGTCATCCCCGATGGTTCGGGCGAATTCACCCGCAAAATCGGCATGCTGGTGGAAAAAGCCAATCTCGGCTTTGGCTACCGCTCCTGGCGCTACGCTGCCGTGATCAATGACGGCGTGATCGAAGGCTGGTTTGAAGAGCCGGGCCGCGACGACAACCACCCGGAAGATCCCTATGGCGAAAGCTCGCCGGAAACCGTTCTGGCCTGGATCAAAGCCAACAAATAAGCCGCTGGCTTCATGTGATTTTAAAGGCCGCCTTCGGGCGGTCTTTTGCTTTTATGCCTGCATGGGGAAGCCCAGAAAGAACAAAGGCCGCCCCAAGGGCGGCCTTTTTCATTCCACATCGTGAAGGGCTTATTGGGCCGCTTCAGGTGTCTCACCGGCTTCCTTCGCCACCACCGGCTCGACCGGCTCGACCGGCTTTTTCACGCGAGGTTTGCGCGGACGCGGGGGCTTTTTCGGTGCGCTCTCCGGGGTTTCCACCAGACCGCTATCGGCTTCGGCGCGGGCATCCACATTCACAAGCTCAGGCTGCGGGCCAGAGCCGAAATCGGGCGAAGCCTGCTCAGCGGGTTTGCGCTGCGGCCGATCCGTCTGATCGGGCTGCGATGCTGCCCCGCTCTGATCCTCGCGCTGGTCACGCTCCCGGTGCTTTTGCTGTTGCTGCTGCCGGTCGCGGTTCTGCTGTTCGGATTGCTGGCGTTTTTCCTCAGCATCGCGCTGCGCTTCGGCCAGAAGCCGCGTGTAGTGCTCAGCATGTTGCTGGAAGTTTTCCGCGGCAACGCGGTCATTGCCCATAAAGGCATCGCGGGCGAGCTGGGAATACTTGTCAATAATCTGCTGCGGCGTGCCGCGCACCTTGCCTTCCGGCCCGGAGCTATCAAACACCCGGTTGATATTATTGGCCGGCGACCGGCCATTATTATTACGGTTCTTGCCGCGTGATCTGGACTTTGATGATCTCATAAGCTCTTGCTTCCAGCCTTCATTCTGGCTTTTTGGCGGGACCGACACGCCTTACGCATGTCCTTGAAAATCGTCCCAACTTTAGGCTTGCCTGCGGCAGGCAATCAAAGACTGCTCACTACCGCTGCATTCGAATAACCACGTCGCCCAAGCGCTGACAAGCAGAAAGTGCGTTTGTACGGGGATACGGGCCATTTATTGCATGGAAAACACGAAAAATCGGTAAATCCTGCCCTCTTTACATTGGCATCTTCGCGGCGGTTTCAAGGGCTCAGCCCCAACGCCCCCGCACCACGCGATCGCGCCCGTCAAGATCGGGCAGCACCACCACATCGGCAAACCCGGCGGCGCGGAACATCCCGGCCACCGCCGCGCCCTGGCTTGGGCCGATCTCAACAATCAGCCGCCCGCCCAGGGTCAGATGCGCCCCGGCACCCGCCGTGATCGCGCGATAGGCCGACAGCCCGTCACCCTCATCGGTCAGCGCCATACGCGGCTCATGGGTCAGATCAGGGGCCAGATCGGGCATCTCGTCCAAGGCAATATAGGGCGGATTCGAAACGATCAGATCAAAGCGCCCCTCGACCCCGTCAAACCAGTTGGCGCACTGGAAAGTCACCCGTGCCTCAACCCCAATTTCTTGCGCATTTTCCCGCGCCACGATCAGCGCATCATCAGACAGGTCAACGCCCAGCCCCCGGGCATTGGGCCGCTCGGCCAGCAGTGTCAGAAGGATGCAGCCAGAGCCGGTTCCGAGATCGAGAACCTTCGAAAACAGCCCGCCAAGCGCTTGTTCTATCAGGGTTTCCGTTTCCGGGCGCGGATCGAGCACATCGCCCGTTACCCTGAACCAACGCCCGTAAAACGCCCGCCCACCAAGGATATGGCTCACCGGCACATGGCGTGACCGGTCAGAGATATGGGCATTGAAAAGTGCCTCAGCCTCGGGGTTGAGCGGATCATGCAGATGCAGGGTCAGCCGCCCCGGTGCCACCCCCAGTGCCGCCGCCATCAACCGGCGCGCATCGCGCATCGCCCCTTCGATCCCCGCCGCCTCAAGCCGCGCCCGCCCTTGGGCCAGCGCCGACTGAACCGTCACGCCTCCATCTCCGCCAGTTTCGCGGCCTGATCGGCCTCGGTCAGCGCGTCGATGATGTCGTCGAGATCGCCCTGCATCACTTCGCCGAGCTTGTAGAGGGTCAGGCCGATGCGGTGATCGGTCAACCGGCCTTGCGGGAAGTTATAGGTGCGAATGCGTTCCGAGCGGTCACCAGAGCCGACCTGCGATTTGCGATCAGCGGCGCGGGCATCATGCACCTTTTGCCGCTCCATATCGAACAGCCGGGTTTTCAGCACCTGCATGGCAATCTCGCGGTTGCGGTGCTGGCTTTTCTCAGAGCTGGTCACGATGATCCCGGTGGGTAAATGGGTGATCCGCACCGCCGAATCGGTGGTGTTTACGTGCTGGCCACCCGCCCCAGACGCCCGCATCGTGTCGATGCGGATATCGTTCGGGTCGATGTGAATATCCACATCTTCGGCCTCGGGCAGCACCGCGACCGTGGCCGCAGAGGTATGGATACGCCCGCCGCTTTCGGTTTCCGGCACCCGCTGCACCCGGTGCACGCCGCTTTCATATTTCAGCCGGGCAAAGACATTTTCGCCCTTCACATGGGCCACGACCTCTTTCACCCCGCCAAGCTCGGTGAGCTGCTCTTCGAGGATCTCGACGCGCCAGCCATGGTTTTCACAGTAGCGCTGATACATCCGCAAAAGGTCGCCCGCGAACAGCGCGGCCTCTTCGCCGCCGGTACCGGGGCGGATTTCGACAATGGCCGGGCGGGTGTCGGCCGCGTCCTTCGGCAGCAGGGCCAGCCGCATCGCCTTTTCCGCCTCGGGCAGGCGCGCCTTCAGATCGGGCAGCTCTTCCTCGGCCAGAGCCTTCATCTCGGGATCAGCAAGCATCTCCTCGGCCTCGGAAATATCGTCCAGCAACTGGCGATATTCGTCGATCTGATCGACCACCGGCTTCAGCTCGGAATACTCGCGCCCCACCTGCGCGATCTCGTCGCCCGAGAGACCATCAGCCATTTTCGCCTCCAGATATTGGAAGCGTTCGGTGATTGCGGTGAGTTTTTCGAAAGGAATCATGGGATTCAGGTGGCGTATCGGCGCGGTCTGGTCAAGTGCCGGGTGGTGTGCTGCCGCTTTCCAGCCGCACGAACCAACGTGCAGCGCGGGCGGCATTCACCCCCAGATCGCCCTTGCCAAAGACCAGATGGGAATAAAGATGCAAATCGCCATCCGCCACCCAGATGGTGGTGATATCGGGAAACCCCCAGAGTTTCGACCGGGTCACGAAGGTGGCGGGCGTTTCGCTCATCCCGATCCGCTCGGTGCGCGGCGTGTCGGCGGTGATTTTCAGCAGCTTCACGAAAGCCCCCTGCGGCAGCTCCGCCAGCGGGCGCACAATTTTCACCCCGCCGGTCATCGGATGCACGCCCTCATCCATCGGGCCGGGCTTGGCACTCAGCCGTGCAGCAGGCAGCGGGGCCAGACGAAATAACGCCTGCGCCGCCGCAACCAGCAGCATTGCCACCAGCAGGACTTTGATCAGCGTCATATCCCCCTCCTCACGCTTCGATCAAAATGTGTAATGTGACGCGTGAGAAAGGATCAATCCCATGCGAATTTCTTTTGTCTTTTTTCTGATGATGTTGCCGATTGGTGCGCTTGCCGGACCGTTTGACGGGCTCTACCGCCCCGACATCGAAGCCACGATGCTGTGGGATTGCCATTCGGTCGGGCAGGATGGCGGCGCCGTCGCGGTGATGGGCGATCAACTCATCGGGGTCGAAAACCGCTGCACGCTCAGCAATCCGACCACCGTGCGCGGCATGGATGCGGTGCTCTACGATTCCACCTGCAACGCCGAGGGCGAGAGCTACAGCGAACGGGTGATGCTGATGGCACAGCCGGGCGGGGTCTACGTGATCCGCGACGGCGCTGTCGCAAACTGGGTGCGCTGCAACGGATAACCGGCCCGGCGATGCCGCCGGGCCAAAATGCTTGTCTTATCGCCGGGTCCAGCCCCAGAGGCAGAGGATCTCGACCGCCACATGAGCGCCCGCAATCGCCGTGGCGCCGGTGGTATCATAGGGCGGTGAGACCTCGACCATATCGCCGCCAACCAGATTGACCCCAGCTAGCCCGCGCAGGATCGCGGCGGCCTGGGCAGTGCTCAGCCCACCCCAGACCGGAGTGCCGGTGCCAGGGGCAAAGGCAGGATCGAGCGCGTCGATGTCGAAGGTCAGATAGGCAAGGTGATCGCCAACGATCTCGCGCACCCGGTCGGCCACCGCATCGGGGCCAATCCGGTGCAGCTCCGGCGCGTCGATCACGTTCAACCCCATCAGATCGTCATTCGTGGTGCGCAACCCGATCTGTACCGAGCGCTCCGGCACGATCAGCCCTTCCTTCACCGCCTTGTAGACAAAGGTGCCATGGTCGATCCGCGTCGGGTCGTCGTCCTGCCAACTGTCGGAATGGGCATCGAAATGGATCAGCGCCAGAGGCCCATATTTCTTCGCATGGGCCCGCAGGATCGGCAGCGTGACCGAGTGATCACCCCCAAGCGAAAGGGCGGCGCAATCCTGATCGAGAATGCCCGCAACATGTGCCTCGATCCGCGCCGGGGTTTCGGGCGTATAGGCATAGTCGAGCGCCATATCACCGTAATCGGCAATGGCGAACTCGCTCATCACATCATAGCCCCAGCCATAGGGCGCGTCGGGCGATTGCAGGGCCGAGGCTTCGCGCACCGCACGCGGGCCAAAGCGGCTGCCGGGCCGGTTGGTGACCGCCTGATCGAAGGGAATGCCGGTCACGGCAATATCGGCCGCGCTCAGATCCTTGGTCAGCCTGCGGCGCAGAAAGCTCGTGACCCCCGAAAAGGTGTTTTCAAAGCTCGGCCCCTTCATCTCCTCACGGGTAAAGGCGGTGTCGATCTGATTTTTCGCGTCTTCCAGTGCCATTTTTCCTCACACAGCCTGAAGGGTTTCGACGAGACGCGCAAAGAAGCTCGCGCCAATCGGCGCAATCTCGTCGTTGAAATCGTATTTCGGGTGATGCAGCCCCGCGCCTTCGCCCGCGCCCAGAAACAGATAGGCCCCGGGACGGGCCGCCAGCATATGGCCGAAATCCTCGGCCCCCATCTCGCGGTCATAATCGGTGCGCACCTGAGCCTCGCCCACAACCTCGCGCGCCACTTCGGCGGCTTTTTCAACCTCGGCAGGGTGGTTCACCACCGGCGGATCGCCACGCTCATAATCCAGCCGCGCATCGATGCCGAAGGCCGCCGCCTGCCCGGCAACGATCTCGCGCATCCGCCGTTCCGCCAGATCGCGAACGGCTGGGTCAAAACTGCGCACCGTCCCGGCGAGCATAGCGGTATCGGGTATGATGTTATGCGCGGTGCCAGCATGGATCTGCGTCACCGCCAGAACAAGGTCGTCACGCGGGGACATATCGCGCGCCTTGATCGAGCCGAGCGCCTGCGCAATCGCGACGGCGGCAATCAGCGGATCGCGGCTGTCCTGCGGATAGGCGGCATGGCCACCCCGGCCCTGAATGTGGATCACATAATCATCCACCGCCGCCATGATCGGCCCCGGCGTGGTGGCAAAGCGGCCAATACCCTGCCCCGGCAGATTGTGCAGCGCATAGACTTGCGAAATATCAAAGCGCTCCATCATGCCTTCGTCGCACATTACTTTGGCGCCCGAGGCCTTTTCCTCGGCAGGCTGGAAGATCAGCGCCACCCGGCCACGAAATCTGCGGGTTTCGGCCAGATATTTCGCCGCCCCCAACAGCATGGTCGTATGCCCGTCATGGCCACATGCATGCATCCGCCCGGGCACCTGCGAGGCGTAATCGAGCCCGGTTTCCTCATCCATCGGCAGCGCATCCATATCAGCGCGCAGCCCGATGGTCGGCCCCTCACCCTGCCCTTCGATAATCGCCACCACGCCGGATACGCCAATGCCTTCGTGAATCTCATCCACCCCGATCTCGCCCAGCCGCTCAACCACAAAACCCGCGGTCTCGTGGCATTCCAGCTCCAGCTCGGGATGCGCGTGCAGCCAGTGACGCCAGCCTTTCATCTCTTCGGCATAATCGGCGATCCGGTTGATCACAGGCATGGGTTTCGGCCTTTCACTCACTTTGCTATGGAGCCAGAGACTTCCTTGAAAAAAGGCCAAGCGCAATGGTGAAAACATCCGACGACATCGTGCACGATCCCGAAGGCGGCATTGAACGGCTGATCGAGATCATGCGCCGCCTGCGCGCGCCGGAAACCGGCTGCCCCTGGGATATCGAACAGGATTTCGCCAGTATCGCCCCCTATACGATCGAAGAGGCCTATGAGGTGGCCGATGCGATCGAGCGCGAAGCCTGGGGCGAACTGAAAGGCGAGTTGGGCGATTTGCTGTTTCAATCGGTGTTTCACGCCCAGATGGCCGAGGAACGGGGGCTGTTCACCTTTCATGACGTGGCCAAAGGCATGTCTGACAAGATGGTCGCCCGGCACCCGCATGTGTTCGGCGACCAGGCCGGAATTGACGATGCCGAAGCGCAAACCGAAAATTGGGAAGCGATCAAGGCGGCGGAACGCGCAAACCGCGCCGAGCACGGCGTGCTCGATGGCGTTGCCGTTGGCCTGCCCGCGCTGCTCAGGGCCTTCAAACTGCAAAAGCGCGCCGCGCGGGTCGGGTTTGACTGGCCCGACGTGACCCAGGTGCTCGACAAGGTGGTCGAGGAAGCCCAGGAAGTGGCCGAGGCCCGCGATACGCTCAGCCATGAGGCGCTGACCGAAGAACTGGGCGATCTGTTCTTCGTCCTCGCCAATCTCGCCCGCAAGCTGGATGTCGAGCCGGAAGCGGCGCTGCGCCACGCCAATGCCAAATTCATCCGCCGTTTCGAAGGGATCGAAGCCAAGCTGGCAGCACAAGGCAAGCGGCCCGAAGACAGCGATCTGGACGAGATGGATGCGCTTTGGGATGCGGTGAAGGCCGAGGAAAAGCGCTAGGCGTCAGGCAGCTCGCAGACCTCGCGGATCAGCGCTTCCTGCGCGAACACGATCCGGCGGCCTTCCTCGATTGCTTCGGCGCCCCGGTAAAGTTCCAGCACGTTTAGATTGGGCAGATTGGCGCTGAGCTGCACATGCGGCGGATCCCCGGCCAGACGGGCGCGACGGATGGTGTCTTCCATCACCTCGATGGCGGCGTTCAGCACGTCGAAATAATTGGGCTGCGGCGATTTCTGCCGCGCATCGGCAGGCCAGCCCAGCCGCTGTTGCAGGGTTTCGGTCAAATAGGACGACCAGCCACTGGCGGGCTGTTTCGGCTCGGGTGGCGACCAGATCCGCCCGTACGGCCGCCCGTTGGGATTGACCGCGATCACAACCTCGGCGCCGAGCGCGCGGGCGGCGGAGACCGGCACCGGATTGGTGAGGCCGCCATCGAGCAGCCAGCGGCCCTCGTGTTCGATCGGGCTCATCACCCCCGGAATGCCCGCCGAGGCGCGGACGGCGCGATAGGTGGGGCCGCGCTTCAGCCAGATCTCGCGGCCGGTTTCCATATCGGTGGCGACGGCGCAGAAGGGTCGCTCCAGCGTCTCGATCCGCTCGGACAGCTCCAGCTGCTCCAGCAGGGCTTCGATCTTGCGGGCCTCGACCAGCCCGCCAGAGCCCAGGCTGACATCCATCAGGGAGACGAAACGCCGGGCGGTGAGGGCGCGCACCCAGGCCTCCAGCTCGTCGAGCTTGCCGCCCGCCCAGGCCGCGCCGACCAGCGCCCCGATTGAGGTGCCCGCCACCATGTCGGGGATCACCCCGATCTCGGCCAGAGCCCGTAAAACCCCGATATGGCACCAGCCGCGCGCGCCGCCGGAGCCGAGGGCCAAACCGATTTTCGGACGGATCGCCATGGGGCCTCCCTTTTCAAAGGAGTAGACGCCCCGCCCCCGGCCCCGTCAAGCCTGATCGAAGGCCTGGGCGAAGGATGGGCGAACTCGCCCGGGGGTCTAAGTCTTTGGCGGCAATGATGTTACCGCTAACTGTTCGAAGTTTTGTTTTGAGGGAAAATGGGAGGGATTTGGGGGTGGTTTTGCGGGGAAGAAGGATGGCGCGGCGCAGAAAGCGGGGTTGGTATAAGGGGGGGGATTGGCCGCGAAGCTGGGTGTGTGGCGGAGCGCGGCGAAGGTCGGGGCTGAGCACAGAGTGCGCAATGCGGCAATTTGAATAGACGTACGGTTTGGTGAGCTTCAAATTGCGTAAATAGTCTATTTGTGGCGCCTGATGCTGTAGATGTCGCACTTAGAACGGAATGCTATTTTTTAACTCATCCTCAGTAAGAACATCGAAATTTTCAGTATGTTCAACGATAAATCGTGCACGTTCATATAGTTCATCAAATGTCAGTATTTCAGGTTGGCGCAGATTCCTGCGGAAGCCTTCGAAAGCTTGGTAATGCGTTTCGTTTACGCCGTGTTCGGATTGAAACTGAGCAAGACTGCCAATCACCAGAAATGATCTTGGTTGAACCGACATCAGCTCTTCTCCTGTCGGGTTGCCTTGGTCGTCGGAGAAGCGATGATGTGTGCCCAGAGCATCGGTCGCAGCTCGCAACGTCTCTTGGCACTGAGCAACTGCGCCACTGAGTTCCGCCGAAGGCACCCAAGTTCCAGAACGGTACTCGGTGCGTTTCAGAAGCCCTGTTGTACTCTTTTTTATCTCCACGAGGCACAGTGCGCTTACCGCAGCACGGGTCTTCATGATGCCGTCAGGGATCTTGCCTGGAGCGATAAGACTGGATCCACGGATAGTTTGTTGAAGTGCTCGTCCATCCAGCCCTGTCGTAAAGATGTAACTCAGACCATAGCCAAATATCCACTGGTTGCGCTCAAAGAAGGCTTGCCAAGAGCTTTCCGAAGTATCCTCGGTATTGTCTAACAAGTCCGAGAAAACCTTTAGTTGCTCACGGCGATATGCAAGAGCCACCACATCTTCTGAGGTAAGCTTGCTGCGAGCAAATTCGGCAACAAGGTCAGGGCGATCTTCAAGTAGTTTTCTGGCCTCATCGTCTGGCATATGGACAAGACGCAAATCAGCTTCATTGACGTTGAATTTGGCAGGACTGGGAATCTCTAAGCGTCGGATATTTTCCAAGAACTCCAATAGCTTGGAAATCTGCTCACCATACAACACAACCTGTTGACCCATCGGGTTTCCAGTTTTGGTATTCCACCTCTGAATATGAAGGTGGGTTACTCTCCGCCCATCCTCCATAAACTTTGCCTTTAGTTGCTGGATGCCTGTACCCGTTTCACGGAGGACACACTCGTCACCATCCTTAACCAGCTCTTTCAATGGCCCGACCTCAAACCTTTTCCAACCATACCGGATAATCGCTTCTTTTCTGGGATAGCTGAAGCTCTTTGAGATATAGAGCCGGTGCGGAACACGGTTTCGAGCATGCTCAAATTCCTGAAACGTGATTTCTGACATTAACGGTTCCAACTACATCTTCATCACAGAGCCTACGACGTCTGGGTGTCTTGTCGCAAGATTAGCTTGACCGCGCTGTGCTCACATCTTTTTCCGTGCACTCTCTTTGACCCTTTGGATGAAGCGGACCTTAGACAAATTTGGATGAACGTCAGTATAGTCCCGCCTTCCCGACCTAGACCACCCAGACGACACACCCTGGCTCAATCTTCGCATCATCGCCCGGCGGATACGCCGGGCAGCGCCCGAACCGCCCCCACGGGCGGGCGCTTCTCGCCCTCCCTCGGTTCGGACGATGCCCTCGTTGATTAGGTAAAGGAAGCTGCGGCTAGCGTCCGCTTTTTCCTAAGTCTAGACACCGGCACGGACGGGTAGCTGGCCTCCCCCCTACCCCAGCGCCGCCCTTGCCTTCATCAGCAGCGCCGCAACATACTCGCTCATCGGCAGCTCTTCGCGCAGGATTTGGTCGTAATCGACCCAGGCGACGGCGGCGGCGTCATCGGCAGCTCTAGCCGTGCCCGCCTGGTAGTGGCAGGCGACGGCGACAAGGAAGAAATGGCTTTGAAGCGCACCGGACGGGTCGCGGTGGATGAGGTCGAGCGTGCCCAGAACCGGGCCGGGCGTGACCAGCAGCCCGGTTTCCTCCTGCAGCTCGCGCGCGGCGGCCTCGGCCACCGTCTCGCCCAGCTCGACATGGCCGCCGGGATAGCCCCAGAGGCCTTTATCCGGCGCTTTGGCACGCTGGACCAGCAGGGCTTGGCCTTCATGCAACACCACGCCGATGGCGCCCAACGTCGGGCGGAGCGTGCTCATTCCGCCGCCCGCGGTTTGGTTTTGCGGTGTTTCGGGTTCAGCATGTCGCGCAGGTAGTGCCCGGTATAGCTCGCCGGCACCTCGGCCACCTCTTCGGGCGTGCCGGTGGCCACGATCCGCCCGCCGCCATCGCCGCCCTCGGGGCCGATATCGATCAGCCAGTCGGCGGTTTTGATCACGTCGAGATTGTGCTCGATCACCACCACCGAATTGCCCTGATCCACCAGCTCATGCAGCACTTCCAGAAGCTTTTTCACGTCTTCGAAATGCAGGCCCGTGGTGGGTTCGTCGAGGATGTAGAGCGTGCGGCCGGTCGAGCGTTTCGAGAGCTCTTTCGACAGCTTCACCCGCTGCGCCTCGCCGCCCGAGAGCGTGGTCGCCTGCTGGCCGACCTTGATATAGCCAAGGCCCACGCGCATCAGCGCATCCATCTTTTCGCGGATCGAGGGCACGGCTTTGAAGAAGTCCTGCGCTTCTTCCACCGTCATTTCCAGCACATCGGCGATGCTTTTGCCCTTGAAGCGCACTTCCAGGGTTTCGCGGTTGTAGCGGTGGCCCTTGCAGGTTTCGCATTCCACGTAAACGTCGGGGAGGAAGTGCATTTCGATCTTGATCACCCCGTCGCCCTGACAGGCCTCGCAGCGGCCGCCCTTGACGTTGAAGCTGAAGCGGCCGGGCTTGTAGCCGCGCGCTTTGGATTCCGGCAGGCCCGCGAACCAATCGCGGATCGGGGTGAAGGCGCCGGTATAGGTGGCCGGGTTCGAGCGCGGGGTGCGCCCGATGGCGCGCTGGTCGATGTCGATCACCTTGTCGAGATGTTCGAGCCCTTTCACGGTTTCGCAGGGCGCCGGATGCTGGCGGGCGCCATTGAGCCGCATCGAGGCGGTTTTGAACAGGGTCTCGATGGTGAGGGTGGATTTGCCACCGCCCGACACGCCGGTGACGCAGACGAAACGGCCCAGCGGGAACTCGGCGGTGACGTTGTCGAGGTTGTTGCCGGTAGCGCCAACCACGGTGATGGTCTTGCCATTGCCCTCGCGCCGGAAAGCGGGCACGGCGATCTCGCGCGCACCTGAGAGGTATTGGCCGGTAAGCGAGGCGGGATCGGCAGCGATCTCATCCGGTGTGCCATGGGCCACCACGCGGCCACCATGCACCCCGGCGCCGGGGCCGATGTCGAAAACGTAATCGGCCTCGCGGATGGCTTCTTCGTCATGCTCGACCACGATCACGCTATTGCCCTGATCGCGCAGGTTTTTCAGGGTTTCCAGCAGGCGGCCATTGTCGCGCTGGTGGAGACCGATGGAAGGCTCGTCGAGCACATAGAGCACGCCGGTGAGGCCCGAACCAATTTGCGACGCGAGGCGGATACGCTGGGATTCACCCCCGCTCAGCGTGCCCGCATTGCGGGAAAGGGTGAGGTATTCCAGCCCGACATTGTTGAGGAACCCCAGACGTTCGCGGATTTCCTTCAGGATCGCATGGGCGATTTCGTTTTTCTGTTTGCTGAGCTGCTCGGGCACTTTCTCGACCCAGGCCAGCGCCTCGCGGATCGACATCTGCACCACTTGGCCCACATGCAAACGGTCTTTCGGTTTGCCGTCGGCCGGGCCGATTTTCACCGCCAGCGCTTCGGGTTTCAGCCGGTAGCCATCGCAGGCGCCGCAATGGCGGTTGGACTGGTAGCGTTCGAATTCCTCGCGGATCCAGTTCGAGTCGGTCTCGCGGTAGCGGCGTTCCATATTGGGGATCACGCCTTCGAAGGGCCGCGTCACCTCATAGACCCGCCCGCCCTCATCAAAGCGGAATTTGATTTCATCCTTGCCGGAGCCGTAGAGGAAGACCTTCTGCACATTCTCGGGCAGGTCTTTCCACGGGGTATTCTTGTCGAATTCGTAATGCCGGGCGATGGATTCGATGGTTTGCAGGAAATAGGGCGATTTGCCCTTGCGCCACGGGGCCAGCGCGCCGTCATAGACGCGCAGGGCACTGTCGGGCACCACGAGGCGTTCGTCGAAATAGAGCTCGACGCCAAGCCCGTCGCATTCCGGGCAGGCGCCATAGGGGGCGTTGAAGGAAAACAGCCGCGGCTCGATCTCGGGGATGGTGAAGCCCGACACCGGACAGGCAAAGTTTTCGCTGAAGGTGATGCGCTCCGGCTCGCCCGCAGTATCGTCGCCCTCTGAACCCGCCCGTTGCGCGGTTTCGAGAATGGCGATGCCATCGGCCAGATCGAGCGCGGTGCGCAGGCTGTCGGCCAGCCGCGTTTCCAGCCCCTCGCGGACCACGATCCGATCCACCACAACGTCGATATTATGGCGGAATTTCTTATCCAGTGTGGGCGGCTCTTCCAGCTCGTAAAACTCGCCGTTCACCTTCACCCGCTGGAAGCCCTGCTTGCGCAGCTCGGCAAATTCCTTGCGGTATTCGCCCTTACGGTCGCGCACGATCGGGGCGAGCAGATAGGCGCGTGTGCCCTCTTCCATCTGCATCACCCGGTCGACCATATCCTGCACCTGCTGGGCCTCGATCGGCTGGCCGGTGGCGGGCGAATAGGGCGTTCCGGCGCGCGCGAACAGAAGGCGCATATAGTCGTAAATCTCGGTGACGGTGCCGACGGTGGAGCGCGGGTTTTTCGAGGTGGTCTTCTGCTCGATGGAAATCGCCGGGCTAAGGCCGGAAATGTGGTCCATATCCGGCTTTTGCATCATGTCGAGGAACTGGCGCGCATAGGCCGAGAGGCTTTCGACATAGCGCCGCTGCCCTTCGGCATAGATCGTATCGAAGGCCAGCGAGGATTTGCCCGAACCAGACAGCCCGGTGATCACCACCAATTCATCGCGCGGGATCTTCACGTCGATGTTTTTCAGGTTGTGTTCGCGCGCGCCGCGCACTTCGATATATTTCAGTTCGGCCATGGACCACCTCGTTTCACCCGGCTTCCATACGCGATTGCGCCAGCCCCGCCAATCGCAAAGTTAGAACGTAGTAGGAACATCGGCAAGGGGACGCCGTCGATTTTACCGGTAACCATTTGGCTGCAGCGCTGTGCTACAAGAACGGGATGCGGCAATCGCCCTCGTTTGCAAGGCGCGGCAACGCGCTAGGCTGACGCCAGTTCATTGTTCCAAGTGGGATTGATCCATGTTGCGCCTGTTCCTGACCCTGTTGATGCTCGCCCTGCCCTTGCCGTTGCTGGCACAGGAGGCCCCGAAAACCGTGCTGGTGCTCGATGGTTCCGGCTCGATGTGGGGACAGGTGGACGGGGTGAACAAGATTGTCATCGCACGCGATGTGATCGGCGATCTGCTGACCAGCCTGCCCGCCGATATGGAGCTGGGGCTGATGAGCTATGGCCACCGTCGCAAGGGCGATTGCAGTGATATCGAGATGCTGGCCCAGCCGGGCGCCAGCCGCGCGGCGATTGCCGCTGCGGTGAACGCGATCAATCCCAAGGGCAAAACCCCGCTTTCGGCGGCGGTTCTGCAGGCGGCCGAAGCGCTGAAATACACCGAAGCCCCGGCCACGGTAATCCTTGTGTCGGACGGGATCGAAACCTGCAACATGGACCCCTGCGCGGTGGGGCGGCAGCTCGAAAGCTCAGGCGTGGATTTCACCGCCCATGTGATCGGGTTTGATGTCGCCGATCCGGCGGCGCTGGCGCAGTTGCAATGCCTGGCGGACGAGACCGGTGGCAGCTTCCGCACCGCCGCCAATGCCGAGGATCTGGCCAATGCGCTGGCGGTGGTGGTGACCGCGCCGCCGCCGGATCCGGCCCGGGTGCAGTTTCAGGCCAGAGAGGGCGCGGATGGTCCGGTGATCCGGCAAGGGATCGTCTGGAGCATCACCACCGAGGCGGATGGGGTGCTGGTGGGCGAGAGTGCCGACAGCCCTGAGCCTGAGCTTTCGCTTTTGCCCGGCAGCGGTCATGCCGAGGTGCGCCGCCTTGCCGATGCGGCCAGCGTTGAGGCCGACTTTACCGTGGGCGACACGCCGCAAACCGTCACGCTGGTTCTGCCCCCCTATCTGCCGCCCGCCAGCGTCTCTGGCCCGGCTGAGGCTGCGGCGGGGGATACGATCAGCATCGGCTGGACCGGCCCGGACGGCCTCCATGACTATGTTTCGGTCACCGAGCCTGACGCAAATGAAGGCGCGATGACTGCGAAGACCTATACCGAAACCGGCAATCCGGTGGCGCTGCGCCTGCCGATGCAGCCGGGGGATTATGAAATCCGCTATGTGCTGAATGACGGCGCAAGTGTGCTGGCCCGCCAGCCGATCCACCTGACCGAGGTTGCCGCCCGGCTGGAGGCGCCCGCGAGCCTGGACGCCGGGCGCGAACTGTCGGTCGGCTGGACCGGCCCCAATTATGACCGCGATTACATCGCCATCGTGCCGCGCGGCGAAGATGAGCACGCGCGCCTGTCTTATGCCTATAGCGGCAACGGCAACCCGGCGCGTTTTCAGGCTCCGGCGGCGCCCGGCGAGTATGACCTGCTTTATGTGGCCAATGATAACGGGGTGAAGGTGCTGGTGCGCCAGCCGATCACCCTGACCCCGGTCAGCGCCACGCTTACCGCGCCCGAGCAGGTGGCGGCGGGCAGCAAGGTCGAGGTGGGCTTCACCGGCCCTGCAAATTACCGCGATCTGATCAGTTTTGCCCATCCCGACGATCCGGCCCGTCGGCATGATGCAAGCGCCTATCCACGCCACGGCAACCCGCTGACGATCAAAGCCCCGAAAGAGCCGGGGATCTGGGAGCTGCGCTATCTGCTGGGCGGCAATGACGGCACGATCATCGCCCGGCAGACGGTGACCGTGACAGAGACAGAGACGGGGGACTAGGCGGACCCGCGCTCAGAATTTTTCAAAGGGGCTGAAACCGCCCCTTGTAATATTCCATTTCGTGAATATTATTAGCCCCAACGGCAACTGAGAGCCTCCCGACTCCTCACCACGGGTGGCCTATGGCGACTGAAAAGGACTGATAATGTTGAACTTTATGATGGGCCGTCAGGGCGGCACCCCCCGTATGAGCCCGCAAGAGGCTGTCGAAAAAGCGAAAAACGGCGAGATCATCGTGGTCGACGTGCGCGACCCGAACGAGCTGCAGATGACCGGCAAGGCCGAAGGCGCGATCAACATTCCGCTGGCAGTGATCCGGATGCAGGCTGATCCGCGCAGCCCCGATTTTCACCCCGAGCTTGATGTGACCAAACCTGTGGCCGTCTATTGCGCCTCGGGCGCGCGTTCCTCGATGGCCGCGCAGGTGTTCCAGCAAGCGGGCTTTGCCGAAGTGCACAACATCGGTGGCCTCGGCCACTGGCAGATGGCCGGTGGTGCCATCGTGCGCGCCTAACTGCGCGCCTGATTTTCCTCGCATCCAATCTTGGGTGTTCTTGCCCCCCGGCCTGACGGTTGGGGGGCATTTTTTTGATCTAACCACATGAAAACACCCCGAAATCCGCGCTGGATCCGGGGCGTTTTGCGATCAGCTGGTACGACGGTCCGTTACATATGGATCACGCGACCATAGGCGTCGAGCACGCTTTCATGCATCATTTCGCTCAGCGTCGGGTGCGGGAAGACGGTGTTCATCAGGTCTTCTTCGGTGGTCTCGAGCTGACGGCCCACCACATAGCCCTGGATCAGCTCGGTGGCTTCCGCGCCAACGATATGGGCGCCCAGCAGCTCGCCGGTTTTCGCGTCAAACACGGTTTTCACCAGCCCCTGCGCCTCGCCCATCGCCACGGCTTTGCCGTTGCCGATATAGGGGAAGCGGCCGACTTTGATGTCGTAACCCAGCTCTTTGGCCTTCGCCTCGCTGTAGCCGACGCTGGCCACTTGCGGGGTGCAATAGGTGCAGCCGGCGATGCTTTCGGGCCGCACCGAGTGGGGGTGTTGCCCGGCGATCAGCTCGGCCACCATCACGCCCTCATGGCTGGCTTTATGCGCGAGCCACGGCGCCCCGGCGATGTCGCCGATGGCATAAAGCCCCTCGACACCGGTGCGGCAGAAGGCATCGACCACCACATGGGTGCGGTCGATCTTCACGCCGAGCGCTTCCAGCCCAAGGTTTTCGATATTGCCGACAATGCCCACGGCCGAGATCACGGTGTCAAACTCTTGTTTTTCAACCTTGCCGCCCGCCTCGATATGCGCGGTGACTTTGCCACCCGACTTGGACGGCACGCGGTCGAGCTGCTTGACCATGGCTTTTTCCATGATCGTCATGCCCTGTTTGACGAATTGCTTTTTGGCGAAGGTCGAAATCTCGGCGTCTTCCACCGGCAGCACCCGGTCGAGCACTTCAACCACCGTTACATCGGCGCCCAGCGTGTTGAAGAAGCTGGCAAATTCGATGCCGATCGCGCCGGAGCCGATGACCAGAAGCTTCTTCGGCATCCGGGTGGGCGCGAGCGCGTGGCGGTAGGTCCAGACCAGATCGCCATCGGCCTCAAGCCCCGGCAGCTCGCGGGCGCGCGCACCGGTGGCGAGGATGATGTTTTTCGCCGTCAGCTCTTCGCTGCCTGCCTCGGTTTTCACCGAGACCTTGCCCTTGGCGGGCAGCGTGGCGGTGCCGAAGATCACGTCGATCTTGTTTTTCTTCAACAGGCCCTTCACGCCCGCTTCCATCTGCTTGGCGACGCCGCGCGAGCGTTTCACCACCGCATCAAGGTCATAGCCAATCTTATCCGCCGACAGGCCAAACTCGCCAGCGCGGTGCATCAGGTGGAAGACCTCGGCAGAGCGCAGCAGCGCCTTGGTGGGGATGCAGCCCCAGTTGAGGCAGATGCCGCCAAGATGCTCGCGCTCGACCACGGCCACCTTCTGCCCGAGCTGCGCCGCCCGGATCGCTGCCACATAGCCGCCCGGCCCCGCACCAACCACGATCACATCATAGGATTTTCCGGCCATGTCTGCCTCCTGAGAAAAAGTAGTTTGGTATTAAACTACTTTTTGACTACGTTCAATGAGGCTTGCGGAATGCCGCTATGAGCCCCGTGCAAGGCAGGCTTCCGGAGCGAAAATCGCCCCGGGCCTGCCCCATTGAGGCGCATCTTACAGGGAAACCGGCGCAAGGAAATGGGCATGACCGGAAAGCCACGCCCACTATCAAAGCTATGGGTCAAAGCGCGCGCGTTATGTCGCCCCACCCCGGCACCGATCCGCAGCGCCAGGGACCTACCAGCCGCTTAGGCCGAAAGCCGGTCGGGCATGCGCACCGCGCGCAGAACCGCGCCATAACCGCCTTCGTTCTCAAATTCGACTTCCGTCGCGGTCGAGACCCGGTGCAGCGCGTCATTGCGGAACGGGAAGCGGCCAAAACGACGGATTATCTCGCGATGCGCAATCGCATGTTTGAGGTTTTCAAGCCCGGTTTCCGGCATCCGGATCAGCATCATCCGCACGCAGCGATCCTGATCCATCTGGCTTTCGGCATGCATCAGCGGCAGATAGAAGAACTGCCGCGCCGGTTCGGCAATACGCTGATCCCAGCCTTTGCTGATGGCGCATTTCGCCGCCGCAAGAGCGGCAAAATCGGTTGCATAGGCACGTTCATCATTGCGGAACATGTTGCGCGGGAACTGATCGACGAGAATGAGATAGGCCAATGTGTGTTCCGGGCTGCTCAGCCAGCCCCGCAATTCGCCGCGCTGCGCTTGTTCCCAAAGAGGAAGGAACCGCTCCCGGATTTCCGCGTCCAGCGCCTCACCGCCACGATACCAGCCTTGCGGGCCGACCTCGTCGAGCCAGTAGCTCAGGATTTCCTCTGGTTTCACCACGTTTCTTTCTCCTTGGCTCCTATTCGGGCAAGGATAGCGTTGCAAAACCTTTACATTGCCGCAAGGGAAAATCTGGGCTTTTTTCCCCGATGTTGCTGCGGATCAGGCGGCGCTGTCTTCTGCAGCTTCCTCAACCGCCTCTGCATAAAGTTCCTGCGCCATATCCATGGCAACCGGCGAGGCCGAGGGCAGAACCGGCGCGTAGCTTGCGGTATCTTCCACGGCGATCGAGGCACGCTGGGTGGTGCGCCAGAGACCATAGGCCACCATCACCAGCAGGACGGATGCGAGATAGAGGAAATAGCCGTTCGGCCCGAAGCGGCCCATCGCCCAGCCGGTGACCAGCGGGCCGGTGATCGCGCCGAGACCGTTCACGAACATCAGCCCGGACGAGGCGGAAGGCATATCGTCAATATCCAGAAAGTCGTTGGTATAGGCGATGATCAGTGCATAAAGCGGGTTCGAGGTGCCGCCAATCATGAAGGCCGCCACCAGAATAGCATCGAAGTTGTCCGGCACCAGCAGCGGCACCATCGCGCCCCCGGCCCCGAGCAGGGCCATGGCGATGATCAGCGCGCGCCGGTCAACCCGGTCGGAAATCCAGCCAATCGGATATTGCAGCAAGAGCCCACCGACATAGATGGTCGAGATGAACAGGGCCAGATGCCAGCTCGACAGCCCGGCCTCGGTGGCAAAGACCGACGCCATGCCCCATTGCGCGGCAAACACCCCGCCCATCAGCAGCATCCCGATCAGACCCAGCGGCGAAATCTTGTAAAGATCGCGCAGGGTCATTCGCCGGGTGGTATCGAAGGCCGGGGTGGGGCTGACCGACAGAAGGATCGGCGCAAACGCGATGGACACCAGCACCGACGGCAGGATGAACATCACGAAGCCACTCGGATCGCCGACCAGAACCAGCCCCTGTGCCGAAATGATGCCGATCATCTGCACGATGAGGTAGAGCGACAGCGCCTTGCCGCGATTGGCGTTGCTGGCGGCGTTGTTCAGCCAGCTTTCGGCGGTGACATAGACGCCCGAGAAGGAAAAGCCGATCAGGATGCGCAGCAGGGTCCAGGCGATCGGGTCTACCGCCACCGGGAAAAGAATGAGCACCGCCGAGATAAACGAGCCGAGGGCGGCGAAGACCCGCACATGGCCAACCCGGCGGATCAAGAACGGTGTGGCCCGCGAGCCGCCCAGGAAGCCCAGGAAATAGCCCGACATCACCACCGACATCTCGAAGGTGGTGAAGCCCTCGATGCCGCCGCGCACACCAAGCAGGGTGCCCTGAATGCCGTTGCCGACCATCAGCAGCATGACACCCAAAAGCAGCGCCCAGGAAGATTTCAGCACGTCCAGCATGGCTCACCTCGAATACTCGTTGGCCGCGCATATCAACCCTGCACTCACCAAGCACGAAAAAAACGACAAGAGGCACAGGTTATACGTCGTAAAACGTCATTGTTCCCTGGGAGCATCAGGGCGCAGCCGCCGAGATGTCAGAGCGAGGTGACCCAGAGGATGGTGGCGTCTTCTTCCGAGACCGAGATCACGTTATGGCCCATCGAGGCATCGTAATAGGCGCTGTCGCCCCGGCGCATCTCGACCGGCTCGTAGAACTCGGTGATCAGCCGGATCGCGCCGGTGAGCACATAGAGGAACTCCTCGCCGTCATGGCGCACCCAGCCATCGAACTCTTCAAAGCTGCGGGCCCGCACCCGGGCGCGATAGGGCAGCATCGCCTTTTTGGTCAGCGCGCTGGCCAGCAGCTCATGCTCATAGGTCGTGGTCGGGTGGGACTGGCCTTCGCCGGATTTCGTCACCGCCATGCGGCCCGACACGCGCGGATCTTCCGGCTGGGTGAAAAGCTGGGGCACCGAGATTTCCAAGCCCACGGCGAGCTTTTTCAGCGCCTCGTAGGTAGGGCTCATCTGGCCGTTTTCGATCTTCGACAGGGTCGAGCGGGCCAGACCGGCCTGATTGGCCGCCTGTTCCAGCGTCCAGCCACGCGATTTGCGCAGCTCCCGCACCCGCACGCCAAGGTTCAAAGGCTGCGGATCGGGGGCATCATGGCCGCTCTCGCGCGCCAGCGCGATCAGGCTTGGTTCTTTGGCTGGGTCCTGTTCCATGGCAGATCAAATAGCCCTCTGCGCCTGCCCGTGCAACTGCGCGCAGGCACTGCCAGCCGCGCGCCCTGCCCTGACAGCCGGTTTTGCGCGCGGCGGATTTCCTATTCACAACAAGTTTTCCGAAAACGGGTTTCCCGTCGCAGGCACGCAAGATAAATGGGAGGCATGATCAAACTTATCGTCTTCTCTGACCCCGTTTGTCCCTGGTGCTATATTGGCAAAGGCCGGCTTGACCGTGCGCTGGCCGAGCGCCCGAACCATCCGTTCGAGGTGGAATATCACCCGTTTCAACTGAACCCGGACTTCCCGCGCGAGGGCATTTCCCGCCGGGACTATCTGGAGCAGCTCTTTGGCCCCGATGGCGAGGCCCGTGCCGACGCGCAAGTGGCCGAAGAAACGCAAGCGACCGGGCTGGAGTTTGCCCCCGAAAAGATGACGCGGATGCCCAATACGCTTGATGCGCACCGGCTCATGCATTGGGCCGCGTTGGAGGGCAAACAGGCAGAGGTGGTCAGCGCGCTATTCCGGGCGAATTTCGCCGAGGGGCGTGATATCAGCAACCACAAGGTGCTGGCCGATATTGCCGAGGCCTGCGGGATGGAGCGGGCGGTCGTGGCGCGGCTGCTGGACAGCGATGCCGACCGCGATGACCTTAAGGCCCGCGATGAGGATGCCCGCCAGAAGGGCGTGCGCGCGGTGCCGACCTATGTGATCGCCGGGCAGCATGTGGTCTCGGGCGCGCAGCCCACCAAGATGTGGCTCGACGTGATCGACGATCTGAACGCCCAGCTTGCAGAGCTTGCCGCCCAAGACGTGAGCGAGACCGCCGAACAGGGGCCTGCCTGCTAGGCGAGAGCGCTTCCCCCCTTACGCGACAGGCGCGATTTCAAGCGGAATTCCAACCTCTCGGGGTGGGCAGACGACCTGCCTGCCCCACCCGTTTCCTCTGGCCATTCCCCATTCCTTCGGGCATTTTTCGACCGAAAGGTTTTCCATGCCACGTTTTGCCAAACCGACACGCCCCCTAGCTCTTGCAGAACTGGTCGTTTTGCTGGCCGCGCTGATGTCACTGATGGCGTTTTCCATCGACTCGATCCTGCCAGCGATGCCCGATCTGGCCGCAGCGCTGACACCGCAAGACCCGACCCGCGCGCAGCTGGTGATCTCTGCCTTCATTCTGGGCACGGGTGTGGGGCAGCTGTTTATCGGGCCGTATTCCGACAGTCATGGCCGCCGACCGGCGCTGGTGATGGGCGTTGCCCTGTTCGTGGTCGGGGCGCTCTGGGGGGCCGCGGCCACCTCGCTCACATCGCTTCTGGCGGCGCGCTTTGTGCAGGGCCTCGGCGCTGCCGCAAGCCGCGTGGTCAGCCAATCGGTGATGCGCGACATGTTTTCGGGCCGCGAACAGGCCCGGGTTGGCTCGATCATCTTTTCCTTTTTCGTTCTGGTGCCAGCGGTCGCGCCCTTTATCGGTCAGCACATCATCGCCGCCGTTGGCTGGCGCGGGCTGTTTGCCGCCTATGTGTCCATGGGGCTGATCGTGCTGAGCTGGTATCTGATCCGTCAGCCGGAAACGCTGCAGCCGGAACGGCGCCGTCCGTTTCGCGTGGCCGCGATCTTTAAGGCGATGATCGAAGTGATCACCAATCCGGTGGCATTTCGCTATCTCATCGTGATGACCCTCGGCTTTGGTCAGCTGATGGCCTATCTCAGCTCGGCCCAAGCGATCTATGTGGATACGCTGGGGGTGGGCGATGATTTCCCGCTCTATTTTGCCGGGATCGCGCTGATGTCGGGCACGTCAGGCTTTCTCAATGCGCGGCTGGTGATGCGGTTCGGGATGCGCACCCTCGCCAACTGGGCCTTTGGTGTGCAGGTTCTGATCGCCACGCCGCTGTTTTTCGGCTGGCAGATGGGCTGGTTTGACCAGTTGTCGCCCAGCGTGGCGCTGTGGTTATTCGTATTCTGGTCGGTGACGCTGTTCTACATGAACGGGCTGACCTTCGGGAATGTGATCGCGCTGGCGATGGAGCCGATGGGCCATATCGCCGGAACCGCCTCGGCGGTTCTGGGGGCGCTCAGCTCAATCCTGGCCGTGGGTATTGCCGCGCCGATTGGCCTGTCTTTTGACGGCACGCCGAAAGCGCTGATCGGGGGCGTCGCCGCCTGCTCGGCTGTGGCACTGGTTCTGGTCTGGACCGACCGCAAGCGCGAACGCGCCACCCATGGCGGCCACTGAGATCAGCGCGGACAGGGGCGTGCGCAGAGGTTTTCGCACGGGATGCCGTCGTGATCGCCATCGCGTTTGCGCTGCCCGCAGGCCAGGAGTTTGTAACAGGCTTCTTCGCAGCTTGAGAGCCGCTTGCAACTGACATCGCGGCAATCATAGGCCCCGGCCACCTGAACCAGCGACCAGAGACGCTGCGCGGCTGGCCCGTCCTGTGCCGCACTGTCGCGCGCAAACCCGCCAGCGGGCATCAGCGCAAGCAGCGCGGCAAGATAAAACCATTTCATTTCAAACCCCTTCACGTTCCCGGGGGCAGGCTAGCATGAGCGCGGAGAAAATCAGAAGAGTTATATCGGCGCTCTAGCGTTTGACCCGGATCGTGCCCGCCTTTTCGGCCAGATCCCGGGCGATGGCGAAGGCGCCTTTGATCTTGTCGCTGTCTTTCACCCAGTCGCGACGGATCACCACCTTGTTGTCGCGCACCTTGGCCAGACCTTTCTGGGCCTGAAGATATTCGACCAGACCGGCAGGATCGGCGAATTTGTCGCCATGGAACTGGATCGTTGCGCCTTTCGGGCCGCCGTCGAGCCGGGCGATACCGGCCTTCTTGCACATCGCCTTGATCCGCACGATCAGCATCAGCGTGTTCACCTCTTTCGGGAGCTTGCCGAACCGGTCGATCAACTCGGCGGCGAAGCCTTCCAGTTCGACCTTGGTCGAAAGGTTGGACAGACGCCGGTAAAGCCCCAGCCGCACGTCGAGATCGGGCACATATTCCGCCGGGATCAGAACCGGCACGCCGAGATTGATCTGCGGCGCCCAGGTTTCGTCGGCCTCGGTGAGACCTTCGAGCTGGCCCGAGCGGATCTTGGCAATCGCCTCTTCCAGCATCTGCTGGTAAAGCTCATAGCCCACCTCGTTCATATTGCCCGATTGCTCTTCGCCGATCAGGTTGCCTGCGCCGCGAATGTCGAGATCCTGACTGGCGAGCATGAAGCCCGCGCCGAGGCTGTCGAGACTGCCCAGCACTTTCAGCCGCTTCTGCGCGGTGTCGGTCAGCGGGGTTCGCGGTTTGGTGGTGAGGTAGCAATAGGCACGGGTTTTGGCCCGGCCGACCCGGCCCCGGATCTGATAAAGCTGCGCCAGCCCGAACATGTCGGCACGCCAGACTACCATGGTGTTGGCGGTGGGAATATCGAGGCCGGATTCCACAATCGTGGTGGCCAGCAGCACATCGTATTTGCCGTCGTAAAAGGCGTTCATCCGGCTGTCGAGCTCGCCCGCCGCCATCTGCCCATGCGCCACCACGAAAGTGACCTCGGGCACATGGGTTTTGAGGAAATCCTCGATCTCGTGAATGTCCTTGATGCGCGGCACCACGACGAAGCTCTGCCCGCCGCGATAATGCTCGCGCAGGAGGGCTTCGCGGATCGTCACGCTGTCAAATTCGCTCACATAGGTGCGGATCGACAGGCGGTCGACCGGCGGGGTGCCGATGACCGAAAGGTCGCGCACGCCGGTGAGGCTCATTTGCAGGGTGCGTGGGATCGGCGTGGCGGTGAGGGTGAGCACATGCACATCCGAGCGCAGCTCTTTCAGCCGTTCCTTATGCCCGACGCCAAAGCGCTGTTCCTCGTCGATCACCAACAGGCCAAGATCCTTGAAACGGATCGCTTTCGCCAAGAGCGCATGGGTACCGACGACGATATCCATCGTGCCGTCCTTCATCCCCTCGCGGGTGCGCTCGGCCTCTTTCTGGGGCACGAAGCGGCTAAGCTGCCCGACCGTGATCGGAAAGCCCCGGAACCGTTCGGCAAAGCTTTTGTAATGCTGCCGCGCCAGCAGCGTGGTCGGCGCGATCACCGCCACTTGCCGGCCTGACATGGCCGCGACAAAGGCCGCGCGCATCGCCACTTCGGTTTTGCCAAAGCCGACATCGCCGCAAATGAGGCGGTCCATCGGCTGACCGCTGGCAATATCCTCGATGACATCCGAGATCGCGCTCAGCTGATCTTCGGTCTCCTGATAGGGAAAGCGGGTGGCGAAGTCTTCCCAGGCGTGATGCGGCGCTTCCAGAACCGGGGCCTTGCGCAGGGCGCGCTCTGCCGCTAGCCGGATCAGCTTATCGGCAATCTCACGGATGCGCTCTTTCAGCCGGGCTTTTTTGGCCTGCCAAGCGCCGCCGCCGAGCTTATCAAGCAGCCCTTCCTCATGGCCGAATTTCGACAGAAGCTCGATGTTTTCCACCGGCAGGAAAAGCCTGTCACCGCCCGCATATTCCAGCGCGATGCATTCATGCGGCGCGCCGGCGGCGGTGATGGTTTCCAGCCCCTTGTAGCGCCCGACGCCATGATCGACATGCACCACCAGATCGCCCGGAGAAAGCGCATTAGCTTCAGTCAGGAAGTTCTCGGCCCGCCTGCGTTTTTTCGGCGCGCGGATCAGCCTGTCGCCGAGCACGTCCTGCTCGGAAATGACGGTAAGGCCCTTGCCCTCGAACCCGTGTTCCAGAGGCCAGACGGCGAGGTAAACGCCGCCATGGCTTTCGGGCACGTCGCGGAAATCGGCGATCTCGGCGGTGGCGGTGAGGTCTTCATCGGCCAGCAGCCCTTTCAGCCGCTCGCGCGCGCCCTCGGAATAGGAGGCAATGACCACCGCGTTATGTTCACGTTTTGCGCGAACATGATCCACCAAGGCACTGAACAGGTTTATCTTTTCCTGTTGACGCTCGGGGGCGAAATTGCGCCCGATACGGCCACCGCCATCGAGAGCATTCGGCCCGGTCGGCTGCGGCAGGGCGGCAAGGGAGATGACCCGATGCTCTGCCGTTGCCGCCAACCAAGCCTCGTCGTCGAGATAGAGCAGCCCCGGCGGACAGGGTTTGTAGACGCTGTCCATCCGGCTTTTTGCATTCATCGCCTCGCGGCGGGTGTCGTATTGATCTTCGATCCCCTCCCAGCGGCTGAGCCGCGCCGGGGTGAACTGATCGTCAAGGATCACGCTGGCGCCGGGCAGGTAGTCGAACAGGGTTTCTAGCGAGGCATGAAAGAACGGCAGCCAGTGCTCCATCCCCTGCTGTTTGCGCCCGGCGCTGACCGCTTCGTAAAGCGGATCGTCCGAGGTCGCCGCGCCAAACTCGATGCGGTAATTCTGCCGGAACCGGGTGATCGCTGCCTCGTCTAGGATCACCTCGGACACTGGCGCCAGCTCGACCACCGAGAGGTTTTCGGTGGTGCGCTGGCTCACGGGATCAAAGCGGCGGGCGCCATCAAGCACATCGCCAAAGAGATCGAGCCGCACCGGGCCGCCTTCGCCCGGGGGGAAGATGTCGATGATACCGCCACGCACGGCGAAATCGCCTGGCTCGGTTACGGTGGGCGATTGCGAAAAGCCCATGCGCACCAGAAAGGCCTTGAGCCCGTCCACATCGATGCGGCTATCGACCGTCGCCGAGAAGCTCGCCTCGCGCAGCACCTCGCGCGCCGGAAGGCGCTGGGTGGCGGCGTTGAGCGTGGTGAGCACGATCACCCGATTGGTGGGCAGGCCATGGGCAAGTGCGGCCAGCGTGGCCATCCGCGCCGCCGACACGTCCGGGTTGGGTGAGACCCGATCAAAGGGCAGGCAATCCCAGCCCGGAAAGGTTAGCCGGGTCACATCGGGGGCGAAGAAATCCAGCGCCGCCGCCATTGCCGCCATGCGCGCCGCGTCGCGGGCGACATGCAGGATCGGGCCGCCGCTTTTCTGCAATTCGCGCGCCAGAAGCAACGCATCATAGCCCTCAGGGGCGCCGGACAGGGTGATGGGGTGATTTTGGCTCATGGCGATGGCGTAACCAAGCACGCCGCCGGGTGCAATATCGGATCGCTATCCCCCCCTCTGCCCTTTCCCAATCGCGGCGCAGACACCATATTGAACGGATGCTGAAGTTTACCCCACTTCTACTCGCGCTCGTCTATGGGCTTGTCATGTACTGGCTGTCGGCCTGGCGGCTGGCGCATGAGCTTGATGCGAAATCGACCGAGCTGGCCGATCCGGCGTTGAAGGCCCTGACCGACCGGATGGCGCGTGCGCTCGATCTGGAGCGGATCCCGGTGCATCTCTACGAGATCGAGCCGGTGAACGGGCTGGCAGCCCCCGATGGGCGGATTTTCATCACGCGGGGGTTTTACCGGCAATACCGCGAAGGCGTGGTGAGTGCGGAAGAGCTGGCTTCGGTGATCGCGCATGAGCTGGGCCATGTGGCGCTGGGGCATTCGCGCCGCCGGATGATCGACTTTTCCGGCCAGAACGCCCTGCGAATGGCGATGTCCATGGTCTTGGGGCGGTTTCTGCCGGGGCTTGGTCCGGCGCTGGCCAATATGGTCACCCGCATGGTTGCGGCGCGGCTGTCGCGCGGCGACGAATATGAGGCCGACGCCTATGCCTCGGCGCTTCTGGTGAAAGCAGGCATCGGCACCGCGCCACAGAAATCGCTGTTTGGCAAGCTCGATACGCTGACCTCGGCGCGGGCCGGTAGCATTCCGGCCTGGTTCATGAGCCATCCGAAAGTGGATGAACGCATCGCCGCGATCGAGGCGAATGAACAGAAATGGCAAGGGTAGCCGCCGGTCAGGCGCCTGCCCGGTGGCGCGCGGCGCCTTGTTCCGGGCTGAGCGCGGAGCTGTCCCTCGCGTTTGGCCAATTGGCATCAGCGGGAAGTCTCTTCAGCCTTCGCGGTCGCCGAGCATATCAGGGCGTTTATGTGCGCCCTCCAGGCGGTGCCGCCGAACCGGAAGGCAGGACGTAGCCCCTAGTTCAGCCCGGCAGCGTCCAGCGCCTTGCCCAGCCGGGGCAGCCGCGCCTTTTTCATCAGTTTGCGGACCGGCCAGCTTTCGCCCGAAAGCCGTTCGGCCTCGGCCTGCACCGCCCGCCCCAGCGCGATGAGCGCGTCGGGGTGCTTGTCGAACAGGTCGCGCAGAAACTCGTCGGGCGACAGGCGTTCCAGCCCTTCTTCGCTGAGCGTATGGCGGGGAAAATCCTTGGCATTCAGGGTGATGATCAGATCGGCCGAGCCCGCAATCGCGGCGGAGAGCACATGCACATCCGACGGGTCCGGCAGCCAGAGCCGCGCTTCGTCGCGCGCATGGGGGCGCACGGCGGCCTCGGGCCAGCGGGCGCTGAGCGCGGCGATTTCACCGCGCGCCAGGGTTTCCTGCCCATCCCCCAACTTGGCCGCGGCGCGCGCCCATTCTTCCAGAATGCGCGGGCTCCAACGCGGCTGATACAGCCCCGCTTCCGCCGCACCGACCAGCATTTCGCGCATCACTGTGGGGTAAAGTACGCAGGCGTCGAGCAGCGCCCTCACGGCAGGATCCGGTAAAACAGCGCTTTCAGATAGCCGCTTTCGGCAAGCTGCGGGTGTTGTGGATGGTCTGGCCCGGCAAAGCCGGTGTGGATGAGCTGCGCGCGCTGCCCGGCCCGACCGATGCCCCGGTTCGAGGCATGGCGGAATTTCGAGAGATCCGCCGCGTGCGAGCAGGAGCAGAGGCCCAGATAGCCGCCCGGCACCACCAGCTTGGCAGCAAGGCGGGCGATGCGTTCATAGGCGCGCAGCCCGGCCTCAAGCGTCGGTTTGTTCGGGGCGAAGGCGGGCGGATCGCAGATCACCACGTCGAATGTGGCGCCCTCGGCCTCGAGCGCTTCCAGAACCGCAAAGGCGTCGCCCTGCCGGGTGGTGAACTTATCAGCCACGCCGCTTTGGCGCGCGCCCTCTTCGGCCAGCTCCAGCGCCGGGGCAGAGCCATCGACCGCCAGTGCGCTTTCGGCCCCATTGGCCAGCGCGGCCAGCGAGAAGCCCCCGACATGGGAGAACATGTCGAGCACCCGCGCGCCCTTGGCCAGCCCCGCCGCGAAAGCGTGGTTGGGGCGTTGGTCGAAAAACAGCCCGGTTTTCTGCCCGCCCATGATGTCGGCAATATAGGTGGCGCCGTTCATCGGCACCGATACTTGGCTCGGTTCGCTGCCGATCATGACCTCGGTGGCGTCATCGAGCCCTTCAAGCCCACGCGACCGGCCCGAGGCGTTTTTCACCACGGTTGTGACCCCGGTCAGCTCGACCAGCACCTGCGCCAGCTCGTCTGAGCGCGCATCGGCCCAGGCGGCGTTGGGCTGCACCACGATGGTATCGCCGTAGCGGTCGACCACCACGCCGGGCAGACCATCGGCCTCGGCGTGAACGAGGCGGTAGAAGGGTTGATCGTAAAGGCGGGTGCGATGCTCCAGCGCGGCGGCAAGGCGGGCGCGCAGCCAGGCACCGTCGATCACCGCGTCGGGATCACGATCCAGCATCCGGCCGAAAATGCGCGAGCCGGGATTGACCGCGATCAGCCCCATCGGATGGCGTTCGCCATCTTCCAGCCGGGCAATGCTGCCCGGGGCCAGCGCTTTGGTGCGCCGGTCGGTGACGATTTCATTATCGAAGACCCAGGGAAAGCCATGCCGGATGGCACGGGCATTGGCTTTGGGTTTCAGGCGGATCACGGGAAGGGTTTCGTTGTTCATGCGCCCCGATTACAGGAGCGCCGCGCTGGCGGGAAGAGGGAAAGCCGTTTCCTGCGCGGGGAGCGACGGAATGTGCCAGCGCCGGAACGACAGCCGGAACAACAAAGGGCGCGCCACTGGCACGCCCTCTTTCACGTTTTTCGCTTTGCCTAGCCCTGCAGGAAATCGCGCGGGCGGGTGAGTTCGTGTTTGATCAGATCGGCCAGCGCGTTGGAGATCACCACTTTCTGGGTGATGCCCAGCTCTTCGTTGTGGATCGCCTCCTGCCCTCCGGCAGCATGGATGTTGAAGCCGATGCGGCGGGCGGGTTCGAGCAGCTCGCCGGTTTTCGCGTCGCGCACCGCCATCAGCATCCAGACTTCGTGTTCACCGCCAAGGGTGTAGCGGGTCCGCTGGGTGAGCGCATGGAAACGGTTGATCACGACCTGAAGCACCACCTCACGATCGCCGTTGAGCCCGGCCACGCCTTTTTCCAGCGCATTGGTCACGATTGCATCAACCTGTACATGGCGGTCGCCATAGGGATCTTCGCGCCAGACGATATCGGCGCGCGGCTTGTAGCTGTTCAGCTCGGAGACCCGCAGCGTACCGGGCACTTCCACATTCACCGCCACCACCTTGTAGGACGGGTGCAGCGGCACCGGCGCGTGCGGGGCGTTGATGGTGCCCAGCAGCGGCGTGGAGGGCGACATGTTGCGGCTGACCATCTCGTCCATGGCGGTACAGGCCGTCAGCGAGGCCATGGCTGCCAGGAAAAGCAAAGCTCGGATCGGTTTCATTCCTCTTCTCCGTCATGCACATTTCTACTTCAGTGCTTTAGACAGAACTTGTTAACCAATTACGGCGGAATTAGGGAGACTTGGGGGAGAATTCCCGGCTCTGCGCGGAATTGTTTCAGGGGGGCAGACAATGGCACATAACCACCACCCGGCAGAACGGCGGGATGCGGCCAAGAACAGCATTGTTAGCGCTAAAGGAGTGTGTTACCCCGCCCCAATCGGCCCTTTCCGCCCAGATATGAGGAATGTGCGATGAGCCTGCACCCTGAGATCGACCGCATCACCCAACGTATTGTTGAGCGTTCGCGCCCGCGCCGCACCGCCTATATGGAGCGCGTTGCCCGCGCCATCGAACAGGGTCCGGCCCGCGCTCATCTGAGCTGTTCCGGGCAAGCCCATGCCTATGCCGGGTCCGGCGAGGATCAGGGCGAACTGGCCGCCGGGCGTGCGCCCAACATCGGCATCGTCACCGCCTATAATGACATGCTGAGCGCCCACGCGCCCTACAAGGATTTTCCCGACATCATCAAGGCCGCCGCGCGCGCCGAAGGCGCCACTGCGCAGGTGGCGGGCGGGGTTCCGGCGATGTGCGATGGCGTCACACAAGGCGCCACGGGGATGGAGCTGAGCCTGTTTTCGCGTGAAGTCATTGCGCTGGCCACCGGGGTGGCGCTGAGCCACAACACCTTTGACACCGCGATGTATCTGGGCGTGTGCGACAAGATCGTGCCCGGTCTGGTGATCGGCGCGGCGACCTTTGGCCATATCCCGGCGGTGTTTGTGCCCGCGGGGCCGATGACCACCGGAATCGCCAATGACGAAAAAGCCAAGGTGCGCCAGCGCTTTGCCACCGGTGACGCGACACGCGAAGAGCTGCTGGCCAGCGAGATGGCCGCCTATCACGGCATCGGCACCTGCACATTCTACGGCACCGCCAATTCCAATCAGATGCTGATGGAAATCATGGGGCTGCACCTGCCCGGCAGTTCCTTCGTCAATCCCGGCACGCCGCTGCGCGATGCGCTGACCGCCGAAGCCGCACGCCGGGCCTTGCAGATCACCCATCTGGGCAACGAGTTTACCCCGGTGGCCGATGTGCTGGACGAACGCGCCTTTGTGAACGGGCTGGTGGGGCTGATGGCCACCGGCGGCTCGACCAATCTGGTGCTGCATATCCCGGCCATGGCACGCGCCGCAGGGATCGAGATCGAGCTGGAAGATTTTTCGGACATTTCCGCCGTGGTGCCGCTGATGGCGCGGGTCTATCCGAACGGGCTGGCCGATGTGAACCATTTCCACGCGGCGGGCGGTATGGCCTATCTGATCGGCGAATTGCTCGAGGCTGGCCTCTTGCATGACGACACCAAAACCGTGACCGGCAGCGGCCTGGGCAGCTATGTGTCCGAGCCGAAGCTGACGGGCGACCGGGTGAGCTGGGAGCCGGGTCCGCGCGAAAGCCTGAACGACAAGATCGTTCGCCCGGCCTCGGACCCGTTCCAGGCCAGCGGCGGGCTGGTGCAGCTGACCGGCAATCTGGGCCAAGGTGTGATCAAGATCTCTGCCGTGGCACCCGAGCGCCATGTGGTCGAAGCCCCGGTGCGGATCTTCCACGATCAGGAAGCGGTGAAAGACGCGTTCAAAGCCGGTGAGTTTACCTCTGACACCATCGTGGTGGTGCGCTTTCAGGGGCCGAAAGCCAACGGGATGCCCGAGCTTCACAGCCTCACGCCGACCCTCACCGTGTTGCAGGATCGCGGGCTGAAAATGGCGCTGGTCACCGATGGCCGGATGTCGGGCGCCAGCGGCAAGGTGCCCGCGGCCATTCACGTGTCTCCCGAAGCGGTGGATGGTGGCCCGATTGCCAAACTGGCCGATGGCGACATTCTGCGCCTTGACGCAGAGGCCGGAACGCTGGAGATCCTGACCGAAGGCGTGCTTGACCGCGCGCCGGTAACGGCTGATCTTTCGGCCAATAGCCACGGAATGGGCCGCGAACTGTTTGAAATGTTCCGCCAGACCGTCGGCCCCGCCTCGCATGGCGCGATCACGACCCTGCGCTGAGCGACAGAAAAAAGATTGAGGAGAGCAGAATGACCCCGCAGGAAGCCAGTACGCGCACCGAAGCCATTTGCCGCATGGCGCCGATTGTTCCGGTGCTGGTGGTGGAAGACGCAAGCCACGCCAAGCCGCTGGCCGCGGCGCTGGTGGCAGGCGGTCTGCCGGTGCTGGAAGTGACCCTGCGCACCAAGGCCGCGCTCGATGTGATCGAGGAGATGGCTGAGGTTCCCGGCGGGATCGTCGGCGCGGGCACGCTGCTAACAGCCGAAGACGTGAAAGCGGCGAAAGCGGCCGGGGCGAAATTCGGCGTATCGCCGGGGGCCACCGATGCGCTGCTCGATGCCTGCGAAGCGCTGGATTTCCCGCTGCTGCCGGGGGCGGCCACGGCCTCGGAAGCGATGCGGCTGTTGGAGCGTGGCTATAGCGTGCAGAAATTCTTTCCGGCGGAAGCTGCGGGCGGTGCGCCGTTCCTGAAATCGCTGGCTTCGCCCTTGCCGCAGGTGCGCTTTTGCCCGACCGGCGGTGTGAGCCCGGGCAATGCCGCGAGCTATCTGAGCCTGCCCAACGTGATCTGCGCCGGCGGCAGCTGGGTGGCACCGAAAGAGCTGATGCTGGCCGGAGATTGGGCCGGGATCGAAGCGCTGGCCCGCGAGGCGTCGACCCTGCCGCGCTAAGCGACCCTTTCCATCGGACGACACGAAACCGGGAGCGCGATCAGCGCTCCCATTTCATTTCTGCAAGCCGGGGATCGCCCGCAAAGGCCTCGCGCGGGAAGCCCAGCCCGGTGCCGGGATGCTCGCTGAGCGCCTGCGCCCCGAGCGGGCCAAGGCGGATATGCCAGCTTTGCCGGGCCACCGGCGCCGGGGCGGCAAAACCTTCACAGCTGAGCAGGGCCAGGTTCATCCCCGCCCCCGGATCGCGCACCGAGCCGTAGCGGATAAGGCCAATACCGCCATCGCGCGCCGCCTCTTCCAGCGCCTGGCAGGCGGCGTAATCGACCGGATCGGTCCAGAGCGCGGCATCGCGGGCCAGCGCGCCCTTGGTCAGATCAAGCGCCGCCGTCACCGCCAGTTTGACCGCCAGCGCGGTATATTCGGCGGGATTGTCGGGCCAGGGCGTTTGCGGGCTCTCGGCATAGAACAGGAAGCGATAAAACACCATTTCCGCCAGCGCGGTTTCCACCCGTTCGGAGGCGTAGAACACCCCCGGCGTCATCCCAGCGCGGCGAAAACGCGAGCCATGCGGATAGGGCGCATCGTAGCGAAACGGGGTGGAAAGCAGGTAATCCAGCCCCCGGCAGGGTTCGGGCACCGGCGGTTTGGTGTCTTCAAGGATGTCTTCCAGAAGCGCTTGCTCGGCGATGGTATCGACCAGCTTCAGGGTCGAGATGCGATGCTGCGCCTCGACCAATCGCCAGCCCCGCCCCTTCCAGGGCGCGGCCTCAGACGAGAGCGCGGCGGGCGTCCAGATAGGCGGTGACACGTGTCAGCCCTGAAATGCTGCGGATTGCCTCGCGCGGGGCATCGCCGAGCGCAGAGTTGGGGGCCTTCATCCAGGCCCGCACCACGGCTTCATCGCCGCCGGTGATCGCGTCGAGCGAGCGGAACAGCCGCACCAAAAGGGCGGCCAGTTCGTAGGGCTTGGAACCCTCTTCGAGCACATGGGCACCGGATTTCATCCGCGAAATCGTCGGGGCGCTGACCCCGATCACCGCGCCCAGCCGTCCGCCGGACAGCCCCAGACGCTCGGCCGCGCGTAACACCGCCTTGGTCAGAACCACCCCGCGTGCGGGGGAAGCTGTGGGGATATGGGCAAGTTGAGCCATGCGAATTCCTTTCTGTAGAAATATATAGCACGAAATACATCGTTTTGAAAGGGCGGCCTTCCGATTGGTGCGCGCCCTGCCCCGGATCATGCCGCAGCCGTGCGGCCAAAGGTCGCGCCCGTACTTGTTTCCACCACCTTCGGCGCTACAAAGGCGACAACGGAGAGCGCCATGACAGACAAAGACCCCCTTGTAATCTTCACCCCTTCGGGCAAACGCGGCCATGTGGCCAAGGGCACGAAAGTGCTCGATGCCGCGCGCGAGTTTGGCGTCGATCTCGATTCGGTCTGCGGGCGGCGCGGGATCTGCTCGAAATGCCAGATCGCCCCGAGCTTCGGCACCCATGCCAAACACGGGATCACCGTGGATGAAGCGGCGCTGTCGCCGGTGAATGCGGTGGAAGAACGCTATGAGCGGGTGCGCGGGCTGAAACCGGGGCGGCGGCTGGGCTGTCAGGCCGAGATTATGGGCGACGTGGTGATCGACGTGCCGGCGGAAAGTCAGGTGCACAAGCAGGTGGTGCGCAAACGCGCCGAGGCGCGGGCCATCGCGCTCGATCCGGCGGTGCGGCTGCATTATGTCGAGGTGGAAGCGCCCGACATGCACGCCCCCACCGGCGATCTGGAGCGGCTGCTGGCGGTGCTGAAGGCCGAGATGGAACTGGACAGCCTCGGCTTTGATTTCGCCCTGCTGCCCGTCCTTCAAAAGATTCTGCGTGCCGGGAAATGGGCGGTGACGGCGGCGGTGTCGCTGCAAGGCGCGCCGACGGTCATCGCGCTCTGGCCCGGCTTTCAGGACAAAGCCTATGGGCTGGCCGTCGACATTGGCTCGACCACCATTGCCGGGCATCTGGTCGATTTGGCCAGCGGCGAAGTGGTGGCCTCGAACGGGCTGATGAACCCGCAGATCCGCTATGGCGAAGACGTGATGAGCCGGGTCAGCCATGTGATGATGAACCCGAACGGCGCCGCCGAGCTGACCGGCGCGGTGCGCGAGGGGCTGAACGGGCTGATTGATGCGCTGATCGAAGAGGCCGGGGTGACCCGCGATACGATCCTCGACAGCACTTTCGTGATGAACCCGGTGATGCATCACCTGTTCCTTGGGCTCGATCCCTATGAGCTGGGTCAGGCGCCGTTTGCGCTGGCCACCGGCTCGGCGCAGAGCCTGCCCGCCCGCGAACTGGGCCTGAACCTTGCCCCCGGCGCGCGCGCCTATGTGCTGCCGCTGATCGCCGGGCATGTGGGGGCCGATGCGGCTGCCATGGCGCTGTCGGAGGAACCCTATAAGTCCGATGATCTGGTGCTGGCGGTCGATGTGGGCACCAATGCCGAGATTCTGCTGGGTGATAAAACCGGGGTTCTGGCCTGTTCCTCGCCCACCGGCCCGGCCTTTGAGGGCGCGCAAATCTCGCAAGGCCAACGCGCCGCCCCCGGGGCGATCGAGCGGGTCGAGATCGACCCGGTGACCAAAGAGCCGCGCTTTCGGGTGATCGGGAGCGATATCTGGTCAGACGAGCCGGGCTTTGCCGACGAGATTGCGGGCACCGGCCTGACCGGGATTTGCGGCTCTGGCATTATCGAGGTCATGGCCGAAATGCGCATGGCCGGGATTGTCGATGCAAAAGGGCTGATCGGCACCGCCGAAGAGGTGGGCACGCAGCGCTGCATAGCCGACGGGCGCACGCAAAGCTATGTGCTTTGGGACGGCGACGAGACCACGCCGCGCATCACCGTGACCAATAACGACATTCGCGCCATTCAGATGGCCAAGGCGGCGCTTTATGCGGGTGCCCGGCTGTTGATGGACAAGCGCGGGGTCGATCATGTTGACCGTGTGGTGCTGGCCGGGGCCTTTGGCGCGCATATCTCGGCCAAACACGCGATGGTGCTGGGGATGATCCCCGATGTGCCGCTGGAGAAGGTCTCGTCTGCGGGCAACGCGGCGGGCACCGGGGCGCGGATTGCGCTATTGAACCGGGGCGCGCGGGCCGAGATCGAAGAGGTGGTGCGCAAGATCGAAAAGATCGAAACCGCCGTCGAGCCGCGCTTTCAGGAGCATTTCGTCGCCGCCACCGCGATGCCCAATTCGGCCGACCCGTTCACCGGGCTGCGCGCGCTTGTGCCGCTGCCCGAGCCGAGCTTTGGTGCTGGCGGCGGTGGTGATGCGGGCGGGCGGCGCAGGCGGCGGCGTTAGGCGGCCCCAGCCCGGGGGCCCCTTCGGCGACGCAACGTCCGCCTTTGCCTGCCCTGCCGGGCGGGGTATCGGCGGGGCAAAGAGGAGCCTCCATGGACACGACATTTCTGACCCTTGCGCAATCGGCACTCACCGAACGGCTCAAGGATGCGTTTTTCGAAAAATCTGTGAGCCTGAGGATCAAGGATGTCGGCAATCTGCTGATCATCGGGTCTGAGGCGAGCATCTCGGATGCCCGTGCCGATTGCGCGGTGATCGCCGATCAGGAGACTTTCGAGAAAATCCTCGCGGGGACGCTTCACCCGATGAAAGCCGTGCTCTTCGGCAAGCTGAAAATCACCGGCGACACCAAAACAGCCATGCAATTCGGCGCGCTCTTCGGCTGAGGCAATCCCCGGGCGAGAGCAGCGCTGCCCTCCTCCGCAGCCTGCCGCAAAGTCGTCATTGCGCCGTGCCTGCGTATGCGGGTAATTAAGTCGCTACAAACATAAATTATCTTTGAAGAGAGGAATGGGAATGGGCTGGATCGTAGCTATCATCGTCGGCGGCATCGCCGGATGGATCGCTTCGTCACTGATGAAAAGCAGCAGCGGGCTCGTGCTCAACGTTGTGCTTGGCATCGTTGGCGCAGCCGTTGCGAATTTCGTCTTCGGACTTCTCGGCATCAGCTTTGGCGGGATTGTTGGCTACCTTGTGGCCGGCATCATTGGCGCCAGCATCCTGATCGCGGTGGCCCGGGCCCTGCGCAAATAGCCTAAGCAAAGGCGGCGTGAACACTCTTGACGCCGCCCGTCCCAGTTCGTATCTGAACCGGGCGTTGCGGGTGTAGCTCAATGGTAGAGCAGCAGCTTCCCAAGCTGAATACGAGGGTTCGATTCCCTTCACCCGCTCCAACTCCCCCCCTCCGCTGCATATTTAGAGCTTTGAGCCGTTTGGTTTGGCGCGGTTTCCGGGCATGGAAAACCCCGCCCATCATGATGACGGGCGGGGTCTGTGGGCGTCGCTCAGCCGGGGAAATCCCGGGTGGCGGTCAGTGGGTATGGGATTCCGCTTCGGCAATCGCCGGACGGATGACCTTGGCCAGAACGGAATCACTGATCGGACCGGCGAAGCGCTTCACCACGAGGCCGTTGCCGTCGATGATAAAGGTTTCAGGCACGCCGTAGATCCCCCAATCCAGCCCGGTGCGGCCAGAGGCATCAGCGGCAAGGCGCGCGAATGGGTTGCCCATTTCATCAAGGAAATCCAGCGCCTTGGCGGAATTGTCTTTGTAGTTGATGCCGTAAATCTCGATCCCGTCCTGCGCCATCTTGGTGAGCTGCGGATGCTCGGCGCGGCAGGGCGCGCACCAGCTCGCCCAGAAATTCACCAGGATCACATGGCCCGAGGCCAGATCGGCATCGGTAAAGGGCTCGCCACCGGTCAGTTCGGTCAGGGTCAGCGCAGGCGCCAGCCCGCCTTCACGGGTCGAGGGCAGCGCATCGGGATTGTCGCGCTGCATGCCGAAGAAAAACACCAGCGCCAGCGCCGCAAATGTCAGCGGCGGCAGCACCACCATCGGTTTGAATTTCATCCCTGTTTTCCCTTTTCATCGCGCCGCGCCTGAGCCGCATCCAGCATCCGGCGCGCCTTGCGCGATTGCATGATTGTCAGCGCCACGACAAAGGCGATGAGCGCAAGCGTTGCCCCCCAGGCGCCCAGAATGGAGCCTGCATATTTCCCCAGATCAAGCATCGGCCATCCTTTCGCGGAGTTCGAGCGCGTGCAGGCGGCGCAGGCGAATTTCGGTGCGGGTGCGGGTGAAGACCATGGTCACGAAGAACGCCCCGAAGCCTACGAGCGCGATCACCAGCGGTTGCCAATAAACATCGTCCACATGCTGGGCGCTGTCCATCGACAGGCTCGCGCCCTGATGCAGGCCCTGATTCCAGAAATTCACCGCATAGCGGCTGAGAAAGGCGAAGACCGAGCCGACCACGGCCAGAACGGCGGTGAGGTCGGCGGCGGTATCCGGGTTCTCGATCGCCGCCCAAAGCGCCATATAGCCGAGATAGAACAGAAACAGGATGAGGAATGAGGTCAGGCGCGGATCCCAGGCCCACCAGGTGCCCCACATCGGCTGGCCCCAGACCGCCCCGGTGATGAGCGCGATCAGGGTGAAAATCATGCCCACCGGGGCCGCCGCCTTGGCCGCCATGGCCGAGACGTGATGGCGCCGGATCAGCCAGATCAGCGAAGCCACCAGCATCATGAACCAGGCCGAAATAGCCATCGTGGCCGAGGGCACATGCACATAGATGATCTTGACCGACGAGCCGAAATTCACCGCCTCGGGGGTGAAGAAAAAGCCCCAGATCAACCCGGTGCCCATAAGTAGAACGGTGAGCCCGATCAGCCAGGGCAGAACCAGTCCGGAGAACCACATGAATTTCACCGGATTGGCCCATTCCCAGAGCCAGTTCCAGCGGTCGCGGGCTTGTTTGGTGCGATGCAGATCTGTCATGGCAGTTTCCTATGTCTGGCTCGGGGCCTGGGCAAGTCTTTCCGGTTCACATTATCGCAGGTTGATACGAAGCGCCGCAGCCGCAGCAAAGGGCAGAAAGGCCACCGAGGCAAGGGTGATCCCGCCCAGCATCAGAAGCGGCGCGGCATTATCAAAGCCCGCAATCCCGCGCGTGGCGGCTTCGGCGCCGAAGATCAGCGTGGGCATGTAGAGCGGCAGCACCAAGAGCGACAAAAGCAGCCCGCCGCGTTTCAGCCCAACGGTGAGCGCGGCCCCGAAGGCACCAATCATGCTCAGCGCCGGGGTGCCCAGAAGCAGGGTGAAAAACACCCAGAAATGGCCGGGCGCGGGCAGGTTCATCAACACGCCAAACAGTGGTGCTGCCATCACCAGCGGCAGGCCGGTGGTGATCCAGTGCGCCAGCGCCTTTACCGCCACGGCGCCTTCCATCGGCAGGGGGGCGGTGGCCAGAAGATCCAGCGAGCCATCTTCGAAATCGAGCTGAAAAATCCGGTCGAGCGACAGAAGGCAGGCCAGAAGCGCGCCAACCCAGAGGATGCCGGGCGCGATCGTGCCAAGGATACCCGCCTCTGGCCCGACCCCGAAGGGCACCAGTGTGACCAGGATCAGAAAGAAGGCCAGCCCCAGCCCGAAGCCGCCACCGGCCCGCACGGTCAGCCGCAAATCCCGGATCAGCAGAGCGATCATGCGAAAGCCTCGTCAAACGGAGAGGCCAGCGCGCCGGGGGCGTCGGGATCGGCCTTGAAGGGGGTTACGTCAAACACCGTCGCCTCTAGCCCGAGGTCGATATGGGTGGCAATGAGCGCAGCACCACCCGCCACCACATGGGCGCGCACGGCTTCGGCAAACAGCGCCACCGAGGCGGTATCAAGGCTGACGGTGGGTTCGTCGAGCAGCCAGATCGGCCGCCCGGTGACCAAGAGCCGCGCCAGCCCCAGCCGCCGTTTTTGCCCGGCCGAGAGGTTCTGCGCCGCGCGCATCCGCAGCCCGCGCAGATTGAACCGCTCCAGCGCCGGTTCGATGTCTTTGGTGCCGTAGACCTGCGCCCAGAAACGCAGGTTTTCCTCGACGCTCAGGGTGGATTTCAACCCGTCGGCATGGGCGCCATAGGTGATCGCTTCTGGCGGCAGGCTGATCGTGCCCGCCATTGGCGGTTGCAGCCCCGCGAGCGTGCGCAGCAGCGTGGTCTTGCCAGAGCCGTTGGGGCCGCGCAGCACCAGAACCTGACCGGGATTGAGGGTAAAAGACAGCCCTTCCAGCACCGGAACGCCGCCACGCGAAACGGTCAGCCCTTCGACCGCCAGTTCCATCGGCGCGCTCATACCGGCAGCGCCGCGAGCGCCACCCGACGCCCTTCCGACACAAGAACATTATAGGTGCGGCAGGCAGCCGGGCTTGCCATCGGCTCCAGCCCCATTCCGGCGGCCTCGACCGCGGCGGTGAGCGCTTTTGGCAGCGCGGTTATCTCGGCACCGGCACCAAACAGGATCACGTCAATCTCGCCCGCCAGATCCGTCAGCGCAGCCATATCGCCCTCGCCCGCCCAGGAGCGGGCCGAGCTCGCGGTTACGATCACCGCGCCTTCGATCACTTCGCCGGCAATACGGAAAAAGCCGGGGCCATAGCCCTCGACCGGTTTGGCATCGTCATAGATAATTTCGCGTATCTCCATGCCGCCCTTGCTAGCGGCATTCGACGCGGAAGGAAAGCGGCAGGCGGTCGCGGGGGAGCGGGAACGACATTGCCCAGAAACACCATTTTATCGCGCTGAGCTGCGCCTCTGGGGCAACACGTGCCAAAATGAAAAAGCATGATATGCTGTAGGTATCGTGTATTTTTTTAGAGGAGCTTTGTTCGGATGACCATTAACAGCATTAGCCTCAGCAAATTGCTAAAACTGATGTATTGTGATCCTCCGCTACTCACCAAAGAATTGCGAATACTCATACGAGGCAATCGAGCTAAAGAGAACGGAGAAACCGGCGGTGGCGGGGATTTCTATGCGCCATTTTGGGCTGGAGCCAAAGCTCATGCGTTTGGCGAAGCTGACCTGCACGAGCGCGTCGAGCATCTAATATCCCTGAACAATCGTCGACAGAGGCTTTATCCGTTACTACGCGACGGTTTTCTTCTCTGGTGGAACGAACGTAGGCGGTGGACCAACACCCCATTCACCCCAGGAAGGCAAATCTCAGGACGTCACCCTCTTGTTGACCTTAACGCGACAGTTAAGGTTGAGAGCCTTCTGGCCGTCAAAGACGGGTTAAAAGAGGAGCGAATTATGTACCCGTATTTCGCCCCTGATACGGTACTATCTGAAGATGCAGCACGTTTGGGACTATGGTTGATAGCCGAAACATTTCCCGACCTTCCCATTTCTGAATTTCGAATTCTCGATGTGTTCAGAGGTATCGCATTTTCGATTGACCGAACTCCGTTTCACGGGGACGAGCGCGCGGAGTTTCATCGAAGATATCGCGCCATTCTGGATGAGTATGAGCGCCTACAAACAGAATATGACTGACAAGCGTGCATAATACGTGGTGAGGCCAGCCATTCACCGGCCTTAGATTAGCGAAAGACACTGCCCATGACCGCCGACGAGATCATTGCTGCCCTGAACCTTGCCCCGCATCCTGAAGGGGGCTGGTATCGTGAGACATGGCGGGCGGAGGCAGATGAAGGCGCGCGGGCTTCGGGGACGGCGATTCTGTTTCTCTTGAAAGCGGGCGAGCGGAGCCATTGGCACCGGGTCGATGCCACCGAGATCTGGCATTTTCATGCGGGCAGCCCGCTGAGGTTGCGGCTGGCGGCCACCGAATCCGGCCCCGCCCTGCCCCATCTGCTGGGCGCCGATCTGGCCCAAGGGCAAAGCCCGCAGGTGATCGTACCGCCGCATCACTGGCAATCGGCAGAGCCGCTGGGCGATTGGACGCTGGTGGGCTGCACCGTCTCGCCGGGGTTTCAGTTCGAAGGGTTTGAGCTGGCACCGTCGGGATTTGACATCGCGTGAGCCTCCGGGGCTGATCCCACGGCTTCGCCCTTCCGCCCATCGTGCAACTGGGACACAACGCCCATTGCCCGGCGGCACATCCCCGCGTAAACCTTGGCCATGACCAATGTTCTCGACAAAATCAAAGCCTACAAGCTTGAAGAAATCGCTGCCCGCAAGGCCGAACGGCCGCTGGGCGATGTGGAAGCCAATGCGCGTGCGGCCAGTCCGGTGCGGGGCTTTGCCGCCGCACTGACAGCCGCCACGAAAACCGGCTATGGGCTGATCGCCGAGGTCAAGAAAGCCTCGCCCTCCAAGGGGTTGATCCGGCCCGATTTCGATCCGCCCGCGATTGCCCGCGCCTATGAGCTGGGCGGCGCCACCTGCTTGTCGGTTCTGACCGATACACCAAGCTTTCAGGGCGCTGACGAATTTCTCGTGGCCGCCCGCGCCGCCGTGAGCCTGCCGGTGTTGCGCAAGGATTTCATCTACGATCCCTATCAGATCGCCGAGGCCCGTGCGCTCGGGGCCGATTGCATCCTCTTGATCATGGCCTCGCTGGACGATGCGCAGGCGAAAGAGCTGGAAGCGGCGGCTTTTGACTGGGGCATGGATGTGCTGGTCGAGGTGCATGACGGGCGCGAGCTGGCCCGGGCAATGGATCTGAAATCGCCGCTGCTGGGCATCAACAACCGCAACCTGAAAACCTTCGAGACCGATCTGAACACCACCCGCGCCATGGCGCCGCTGGTGCCGGACGACCGGCTGATGGTCTGCGAATCCGGCCTGTTCACCCCGGCGGATCTGGCCGCGATGGCCGAGGTGGGCGCGCGCGCTTTCCTGATCGGCGAAAGCCTGATGCGGCAGGACGATGTCGAAGCTGCCACCCGCGCCCTTCTTGCCAATCCGGTGCCCGCATGACCGATAAGCTTAGCCATTTCGACGAGGCCGGTCAGGCGCATATGGTCGATGTCTCGGGCAAGGCGGTCACCGCCCGCGAGGCCGTGGCCGAAGCGCTGGTGATCATGCAGCCCGCAACGCTCGATCTGGTCAAAGCCGGGAGTGCCAAAAAGGGCGATGTGCTGGGCGTGGCGCGGCTGGCCGGGATCATGGGGGCGAAGAAAACCTCAGACCTCATCCCGCTCTGCCATCCGCTGCCGATCACCAAAGTGGCGCTGGAGCTGGAACCGGATGACACCTTGCCCGGCGTGCGCATCCGCGCCACGGTCAAGACCTCGGGCCAGACCGGGGTGGAGATGGAAGCGCTCACCGCCGCCAGCACCGCCGCTCTGACCGTCTATGACATGCTGAAAGCCGCCGAAAAATCCATGCGCATCGAGGGGCTGCGGCTTCTCTCCAAAACCGGCGGCAAGTCCGGCACATATGAGGCAATGTGATGATCACCGTTTCCGAAGCTCTCGATCAGCTCTTCGCGCTGGCGAAACCGCTTGATACCGAAATCATTCCGCTGGCCGAGGCTGCCGGGCGGGTGTTGGCCAAGCCGGTTGCGGCCGCGCGCAATCAGCCGCCTTTTGCCGCTTCGGCGATGGATGGCTATGCGCTGAAGGGGGTCGAGGCCGAAGCAGATGCGATGTTCAAGGTCATCGGCACCTCGGCGGCTGGCGATCGGTTCGAAGGCTCGGTTGGCCCCGGGCAATGCGTGCGCATTTTCACCGGTGCGCCGGTGCCGGTGGGCGCCGACCGGGTGATCATTCAGGAAGACGTGACACGCGAGGGCGATCTGATCACCCTTGGCCGCAACCTCAGCCGCGGCCCGCATCTGCGCCCGGCGGGGGCGGATTTCACCATTGGCGATGAGGTCAGCGCGCCGCGCCGCCTGACCGCCCGCGATCTGGCCCTGCTGGCCTCGATGAATGCGGGCACGGTTGAGGTCTATCGCCGCCCCGATGTGGCGCTGATGGCCACCGGCGACGAGCTGGTGATGCCCGGCGAAGATCCGGGGCCCGATCAGATCATTGCCTCCAATGCTTTCGGGCTGAAAGCGATGTTTGAGGCCGCCGGGGCCAAGGCCCGGATCTTGCCGATTGCCCGCGATAATGAAGCCAGTCTGAAAGCCGCTTTCGGTCTGGCCAGCGATGCGGATCTGGTGGTGACCATCGGCGGGGTTTCGGTGGGCGATTTTGATCTGGTGGCGCCGGTCGCCGCCGAACTGGGCATGGAGCAAAGCTTCTACAAGGTCGCGATGCGCCCCGGCAAACCGCTGATGGCCGGGCGGCTGGATGATGCGGCGCTGGTCGGGCTGCCGGGTAATCCGGTATCTGCCATGGTCTGCGGTCAGATTTTCGTGGTGCCGATGCTCTATGCAATGCAGGGGCTGGGGGCCGCCCCCGCGCCCGAGCTGGAGGCCGTGCTGGCCGAAGACCTGCCGGAAAACGGCGACCGAGTGCATTACATGCGCGCGGTGGTCGAGGCGGGCCACATTCGTCCGATGTCGCGGCAGGACAGCTCGCTTCTGTCGATCCTGTCACATGCCAATGCGCTTTTGATCCGCCCGGTGGGCGATCCGGCGCTGCAGGCGGGCGAAACGGTGCGCTACCTTCCGTTGTGAGCGATCAAGGGGTTCCCTGCCCCGAGAGTTGACACGAAACGGGAACACGGTTAGAACATAGATCGAACAAACTGGCCGTAAGGCAGCACGGCACGCAGAACGCGGCACCGGAGGGACGAGCATATGTTGACCCGTAAGCAATTGGACCTGCTTGATTTTATCAACAAGCGCCTGCAGCGCGACGGGGTACCTCCGTCGTTTGATGAAATGAAAGAGGCGCTGGATCTGCGCTCGAAGTCGGGCATTCACCGGCTGATCACTGCGCTGGAAGAGCGCGGCTTTATCCGCCGCCTGCCCCACCGCGCCCGCGCGATTGAAATTGTCAAACTGCCCGACGCTCTGGAAGCGGGCGGCAAGGCCGGATTTTCACCCAGGGTGATCGACGGCGACCGACCGGCGCAGAAACCCTCTGGCGCCATCGCGCTCGACGCCGCTCCGGCACTGGAATTGCCGCTGATGGGGCGCATCGCCGCCGGTATTCCGATTGAGGCGATCAGCGACGGGCAGAGCCATGTGGCGGTGCCCGGCAGCATGGTGAACAGCCGCGACCGGCATTATGCGCTTGAGGTCAAAGGCGAATCCATGATCGACGCGGGTATCAACGATGGCGATGTGGTGATCATCCGCGAAACCTCGGTGGCCAATAACGGCGATATCGTCGTAGCGCAGGTTGAGGGCTATGAGGCGACGCTGAAACGCTATCGCAAGAACGGCGATATGGTGATGCTGGAAGCTGCCAACCCGGCCTTTGAAACCCGCCTGCTGCGTGCCGATCAGGTCGAGGTGCAAGGACGGCTGGTGGGGCTGATCCGCAGCTACTGAGCAAATTCCAGAACAGGTTCCCTTCAGAGGGTCCGCGCCCGGCGTCAGAAGGCCCGGGCGTTTTCTTTGGTGGGATGCCTTACCGCGCGCCGGTCCAGGGCCGCTGCCCGGCATGATCGGCCACGCTGTCTATCCGCAACCCCTGCCCCTCGGGCCAGATCGCCAGCGCGCCGGTTTGGATTAGGCGTTTTTCATCATAGATCACGCAGCCTTCGGGGGCGGTTTCCACCTTTACGGACAGGAGCACGATTGCGGCTTTGGTGCAGGCTTCTGGCAGGTGCTCAAGGGCGCCGCGACCGGTCAGGCTCGCCACCACAGGACCTCCCAGATCCGCATATCTCAGCCCGCCCGTCGCGCTCAGCCCCGGGCGCGCGGCGGCCTCGGCTTGTGACGCGGTATCGCCATCGTTTTCCAGCCAGACCTGCGCGGTAAAGCTGTCGCCGCTGGATTTTGACAGAGCGCGGCCCTCGAGGGTGATAAGGCCGATCAGCCCGCCGCTAGAGGCAACCAGCACCGGCGGGCGCGCGGCCCCGGCCCAGAGCGCAAAGCCAAGAGCCAGCGGCATGAGCCCCCAAAGCCGCGCCCGGCCCAGAAACAGTGCCAGCATCAGCCCGCCCAAAGCGATCATCGGCAGCACGAATGGGCCGGGGCTGGCCGCATGACCCAGCGCGCCGTGAAGGCCCGCCACCCAATCGGCCACGCCCAGTATCCAAAGAATTGCAAAGCGCATCAGCCAGAGCGGCAGCCAGCCAAGGCCAACAGGGGCGAGCAGCGCCGTCAGCACCGCCAGCGGCATCACCAGCGCACCCATCACCGGCACCGCGAGCAGATTGGCCAGAAGCCCGTAATGCGAGATCTGGTTGAAATGCGCGGCGGCAAAGGGCGCGGTGGCCAGCCCCGCCACCGCCGAGGAAATCACTACGGTCAGCACCCGGCGCGCCCAACGGGGCGGCTGCCAGCCGCGCCAGTCGCGCAAGGAGGCGAACACCGCCACAAGCGCGGTTGTCGCGGCGAATGACATCTGGAAACCCGGCTCGGTCAGGGCTTCGGGCTGGGTGAGCAGGATGATCAGGGCCGCCAGCGCCACCGCGCGCAAGGTCAGCGCGCGCCGGTCGATCAGCACCGCGCCGAACATCACCCCTACCATGATATAAGCGCGCTCGGTGGCGACATTCCCGCCCGACAGCGCCAGATAGAGCGCGCCGGAGGCCAGCGCGGCAAGGGCGGCAAATTTGCGGATCGGGGCACGGTCGGCAAGGCCCGGGATGAGGGCAAGACCGGCGCGCAGAGCAGCATAGATGAAGCCGGTGAGCAGACCCATATGCAGGCCGGATATGGCCAGCAAGTGGGCCAGATTGGCACCACGCAGATCGGTCAGGGTTTCGGTGCTGATGGCGGAGCGGTCGCCGGTCATGATCGCGGCAGCAAAGGCCCCCGCCTCGCCCGGCATCCGCGCCCGTACCCAGGCCGAGATGGCGGCGCGTTGCCGGGTGATGGCCAGCTCCCAGCCCTCTGGTGCGGGGGAAAGCAGCAGCACCGGCGCGCGGGTGTAGCCCACCGCGCCCAGCCGGTCATACCAGGCCATGCGGCGAAAATCGAAGCCCCCCGGCTCGACCGGCCCATCCGGCGGGCCGAGAAAAGCGGTCATCGCCAGCACCTGCCCCGGCGCCGGGGTGACAAAGCCCTGATCGCCATGGAGCGAAACCCGTACCCGCGCCGGGCGGCGGTCAGGCGCAACGCGGTCAAGGCGCACGTGATCGAGGGTCAGACGCACTGCCTCTGAGGCGGAGCGGTCAATCACCACCACCCGCCCTTCGACCGGGCCGTAATAGCGAAAACCCAGCACCGGGGCGCGGCTGAGCTCGGTGCGCAGCCCGGCGACCAGAAGCCCGGCGAGCAGCAGCGAAAGCCCGGTGGTGAGAAAGGAGAGCCCGGCAAGATCGCGGGTGCGGAGCCGCCAGCTTAGCCCCAGAAGCAGAAACGCGAGCGCGGCGATCCCGGTCCATTCGGCGGGAACAGGTTCGCGCGGCAGGGTGAAATAGGCCCCGACCCCAAGCCCCAGACAGACCGGCGCAAATAGCAGGCGACGCCCGTTCAGCCCTTCCAGCCGGGCAGAGAGATGGACCAGCGGCGTCACCCTTGTTCTCTGCCCTCCCAGCGTCTAGACACCGGCATCAACCTTAGCTCAATCTTGGTTTCCAAAAGGTTAACGCTCCCCATGTCCGACCGTCCTGTCGTCACCCGCATCGCCCCCTCGCCCACCGGCTATATGCATATCGGCACCGCCCGCACGGCGCTGTTCAACTGGCTGTATGCGCGCGGGCGCGGTGGCAAGTTTCTGCTGCGCATCGAAGATACCGACCGCGCGCGCTCGACGCCGGAAGCGACGGCGGCGATCCTTGAGGGGATGAAATGGCTCGGACTCGATTACGATGACGAGCCGGTCAGCCAGTTCGAGCGCGCCGACCGGCACGCCGAAGTGGCGCGCGAAATGTTGGCGGCGGGCCATGCCTATAAATGCTTTGCCAGCCAGGACGAAATTGCCGCCTTCCGCGAGGAAGCCCGCGCGGCGGGTCGTTCGACGCTTTATCAAAGCCCCTGGCGCGATGCCGACCCGGCCAGCTACCCCGATGCCCCTTATGTGATCCGCCTGAAAGCCCCGCGCGAAGGCGCGACGGTGATCGATGATCAGGTGCAGGGCAAGGTCACGATCAAAAACGACCAGCTCGACGATATGATCCTGCTGCGCTCGGATGGTACGCCGACCTATATGCTCGCGGTGGTGGTGGACGATCACGATATGGGCGTCACCCATGTGATCCGCGGCGATGACCACCTGAACAACACCGCGCGGCAGGTGCATGTCTATACGGCGATGGGCTGGGCGCTGCCGGTCTATGCGCATATCCCGCTGATCCATGGCCCCGACGGCAAGAAGCTTTCGAAACGCCACGGCTCGCTTGGGGTCGAGGAATACCGCGCCATGGGCTATCCGGCGTCGGCGATGCGCAACTATCTGGCCCGTCTGGGCTGGAGCCATGGCGACGATGAATTCTTCACCGATGCGCAGGCGATGGAGTGGTTTGATTTCGGTGGAATCGGCAAAGGCGCTGCGCGGTTCGACTTCAAAAAGCTCGATCACATCTCGGGGCTGCACATTGCAGCGAGCGAAGATGACGCGCTGGTTTCGCAGGTGCAGGATTACCTTGCGGCAGCTGGTCGCACCGCGCTGAGTGCAAAAGAATGTGAGGCGCTAACACAAGCCATGCCTCTGGTGAAGAACGGGGCTAAAACCCTGCCGCAACTTATTGATAAAGCTCATTTTGCCCTTACGTCCCGCCCGATTGAATGTGATGAAAAAGCAGCAAGCGCGCTGAATGATGTATCCCGTGGTATACTGAGTGAATTGACGCCGCATCTGCAAGCTGCTAGCTGGGAGCGCGACACGCTGGAGGAGATCCTGAACTCGCTCGCCGAAGCACACGGCACCAAGTTTGGCAAGCTGGCCGCGCCATTGCGCGCAGCCCTTGCGGGACGGGCCGTTACTCCTAGCGTTTTCGATATGATGCTGCTGCTCGGGCGCGATGAAACCATCGCCCGCCTTGAGGAAGCTGCCGTTTAACCGCCCCCCCTGCCGGGACGGGCCTTTGAGAAAGGGATGTGCATGCCAAACCAGACAGGAACTGCCAAACTCACCTTTGGTGAGACGGAACTTGAGCTGCCAATGTACTCGCCTTCGGCTGGTCCGGACGTGATCGACATCACTAAGCTTTATGCTCAGAGCGGGGTTTTTACCCACGATCCGGGCTTCACCTCGACCTCGAGCTGCGAAAGCGCCATCACCTTTATCGACGGTGACAAAGGCGAACTGCTGTATCGCGGCTACCCGATCGAACAGCTCGCTGAGAAATCGCATTTCCTCGAAGTTTGCTTTCTGCTTCTCTACGGACACCTGCCGACGGCGGAAGATCTGGAAGCCTTTGAATTCCGCGTGACCCGTCACACGATGGTGCACGAACAACTGACCAAGTTCTTCTCGGGGTATCGCCGTGACGCGCACCCGATGGCGACGATGGTGGGTGTGGTTGGCGCGCTGTCGGCCTTCTACCACGATTCGGTCGATATTTCGGACCCGTGGCAGCGCGAAGTCGCCGCCGTGCGCATGATCGCCAAGATGCCGACGATCACCGCGATGGCCTATAAATACGCGGTCGGTCAGCCCTTCGTTTATCCGAAGAACTCGCTCGATTACGCCTCGAACTTCCTTTACATGTGCTTCTCGGTTCCGGCCGAGGATTACGAGGTGAACCCGATCCTGGCCCGCGCCATGGACCGGATCTTCACCCTGCATGCCGATCACGAACAGAACGCCTCGACTTCGACCGTGCGTCTGGCCGGTTCGTCGGGGGCCAACCCGTTCGCCTGTATCGCTGCCGGCATCGCCTGCCTCTGGGGTCCGGCCCATGGTGGCGCCAACCAGGCTTGCCTTGAGATGCTGAAAGAGATCGGCACGGTTGACCGCATTCCCGAATTCATCGCCCGCGCCAAAGACAAGTCGGACCCGTTCCGCCTGATGGGCTTTGGTCACCGGGTTTACAAAAACTTCGACCCGCGGGCGAAGGTGATGAAGGAATCGGCTGACGAGGTGCTGGAACTGCTCGGGATTGAAGACAACCCGACCCTGCAGGTTGCCAAGGAACTCGAACGGATCGCGCTGGAAGACGACTATTTCGTCTCGAAGAAGCTCTACCCGAACGTGGACTTCTATTCCGGCATCATCCTTGAGGCGATGGGCTTCCCGACCTCGATGTTCACCCCGATCTTTGCGCTGGCGCGCACCGTGGGCTGGATTTCGCAGTGGAAAGAAATGATCGGCGATCCGGCCCAGAAAATCGGTCGTCCGCGTCAGCTTTATATCGGCGAGCCCTTCCGCGACTACGTGGACGTCGAAGAGCGCGGCTGATTGCCCGCCACATCATCAAAGGGCCGCCTTCGGGCGGCCTTTTTCGTTGGAGGCCAATGCGTTGGTGCCGAGGCTAGACCGGGGTGCGCATGTCGGGCGGCAACAGGTCTTCGCTGGGCCAATAGCCCTCCATCAGCGTGAGATCATAGCCTTGGGTGCGCCCATGGGTGACCATCGCGGCAAAGGCCGGGGCGGGATCGTAGTCAAGCCGCAGGATGCGCGCGCCATCGGTATCGAGCCGCACATAGCGCCCGCCGCGCCGCCCGTCATGGGGTGGCAGGCCGATCATCCCGGCATTGATCCAGTGCACCCCGCCGATCACCCGCTCAAAGGCGATGCCGCAATGCCCGGCGATAACCCCGTCAACCGGGCCCGCCGCCGCCTCGATGGCCAGAAGCTCTTGCTGAAACAGAGTGTCGGGCGAGGACGGCCAGAGATAGCGCGCCGCATCGGTCAGCCCGCCATGGATCACCGCGTAGCGCCGCCCCTCATGGGCAAAGAGCAGCATGTCCGGCAGCGCTTCCATCCAGTCGCGGGCAGGCCCGTCAATCTCGGCACTGGTCTGGCTCCACCAACGCTGTGCCAACCGCGCGGTTTCGCCCCCCAGCGGAAAGCCCGAGCCGCTGTCGCTGGCCCCGACCGTCAGCTGCCGTTCGATATTGCCCGCTACCACCGGCCCGCCAAAGGCCCGCGTCGCGGCCACGCAATCAGCCCCCTGCGCGCAGATCCCAACAATGTCGCCGGTGCAAATCACCCGGGCCGACGGGATGCCCGCACGCGTGGCTTCGCGCAGAAGCGCGCCCAGAGCTGTAAGGTTTCCCAGCGCGCCGCCATAGGCGATCACCGGGCCAACAAGAGTTCCGAGCTTTGCGATCTTCATGGGACCTCCCTTGAAACGCGGCCTGCTCCGCTTCATACAAAGACGAAACAGTCTGAAAGACAATGACATGAACAGTGCCGAACCGGGCAGCTTTTTTGACGCAGCCTTTTGGATAAGCGTTGGCGCGATTGCGCTTCTCTTGGTGCTCTCGGCGTTTTTCTCGGGCTCCGAGACGGCGCTAACCGCCGCCTCGCGCGGGAAACTGCGCGCCCGCGCCGATAAGGGCGACAAATCCGCCGGGCGCGCTCTGGCGATCACCGAAGACAGCGAGCGGCTGATCGGCTCAGTGCTTCTGGGCAACAATCTGGTGAATATCCTGTCGGCCTCGCTGGCCACCGCGCTGTTCACCCGACTGTTTGGCGTCAATGGCGTGGCCTGGGCGACACTGGTGATGACCTTTCTGGTGCTGATCTTTGCCGAGGTGCTGCCCAAGACCTATGCGATCACCCGGCCCGAAGATGCCGCCGCGCGGGTATCGGTGCCGATCCGCGCGATCGTTCTGGTCTTCGCCCCGATCGTGACGGCGGTGCGTGCGCTTACGCGGGGGCTGTTGAAGCTGTTTGGGGTCGAGACCGATCCGAATGCGCAGCTTTTGGCGGTGCGCGATGAAATCGCCGGGGCCATCGCGCTTGGCCATGTCGAAGGCGCGGTGGAAAAGGAAGACCGCGACCGGCTGCTGGGGGCGCTCGACCTCAGCGACCGCACGGTTGAGGAAATCATGCTGCACCGCTCGCAGATCGAGATGATTGATGCCGATCTGCCCGCGGGCGATGTGCTGGAGCAGGCGCTGCAGTCGTCCTATACCCGCCTGCCCATCTTCAAGGGCGAGCCGGAAAACATCGTGGGGGTGATTCACGCCAAAGATCTGACCCGCGCGATGTATGCCGAGGGCGAAGCGGCGCTCGACAAGGACGCGCGCACCGATGCCTTTGCCAAGTTTGACATCCTCAGCGTGGCGAAAGAGCCCTATTTCGTGCCGGAAACCACGCCGCTCGATGAGCAGATGCGCAATTTCCTCAAGCGCCACGCGCATTTCGCGCTGGTGGTGGATGAATATGGCAGCCTGCAGGGGCTGATCACGCTGGAAGACATTCTGGAAGAGATCGTCGGCGAGATCACCGACGAGTTTGACACCGAAGCCGCCGAGCAGGAGGTGAAGCCGCAGCCCGATGGCTCGTATCTGGTCGATGGCGCGATGACGATCCGCGACCTCAATCGGGCGATGGACTGGAGCCTGCCCGACGAAGAGGCCAATACCGTGGCCGGGCTGGTGATCCACGAGGCGCAGATGATCCCGAGCGAGGGGCAGGTGTTTTCGTTTCACGGTTTCCGCTTTGAAGTGGTGAAGCGGCTCGACAACCGCATCGCCCAGCTGCGCATCCGCCCGCTGTGACAGCCGCGTGATCTGACGTAGCGGCACGCTTTCCCTGCTGCCCTGCCCCGGATAGGCCGTCAAAAACGGAGATCCTCATGCAACACAGTATCATTGATTGTGGCCACGGCTTTTGGAACCTGCGCGGCTCGTTCAAGATCGCCGGGCTTCTCGATATCGGCACGCAGGCCTCGCTGGTCAGACTGTCTGACGGGCGGTTTGTGTTTCTCGACAGCTATACGCTGACGCCCGAGCAGCGCGCCGAAGTGGATGTGATCACCGGCGGCAAGGTGGCGGCGGTGCTGAACACCCATCCGTTCCACACCGTGCATGTGGAAGCGATGCAGGCGGATTTTCCCGAGGCAAAGCATTACGGCACCGCGCGCCATATCGAGAAATTCCCCGATCTGAAATGGGAAGCGCTGCGCGTGGAAGATCCGGCGCTCTGGGCGGAGTTTGCCCCCGATCTGGTATTTTCCGTGCCCGAGGGCGTGAGTTTCATCCACCCGAACGAGCATATCCACTGCGCCTCGGTGCTGGTCTGGCACAAGGCCAGCCGCAGCCTGCATGTGGACGATACCTTCGGGATGATGCCCGCCAAAGGATTGCGTAAAAAGCCCAAGATCTCAGTGCATCCCACCTTACGCTTTGCGCTGGAAAAGCGGCCCGGTGCCGCAGCGGATTTCCGCGCCTGGGGCGAAAAGCTGATGCAGAATTGGGCCGATCCGCACTGGCTCTGCGCCGCCCATTCCGGCGCGCTGTCCAGCGATCAGATCGCCGGTGGCTCGATTGGCGCAGGGTTGAAAAAGGCGCTAAAAGCCGCCGAGAAGACCCTGACCAAGCATGAGGCCAAATGGGGCGCCTGAGGCGCCCCCGCCCCTAGCGGCCCTTGAACATCGTACCCAGAATGCCGCGCACGATGCGGCGGCCGGTGGTGCCTTTCAGCTCTTTCACCAGCGCCGAGGTCAACCCGTCGCCGATTTCGCGCGCTACCGAGCGGCGATGCGGGGTGGCGATGCGGTGGCTGCGGCTGGGGGTGGACACGCTGGCCGGGGAATAGCGGCGGGCGGCGTGGAACTCGCGCTGCTTTGGGCTGTCCTGCCCGGCCTGCTGAGCGGTCTCGTCTGCCGCCTCGGCGGCCTGCTCAGCCCGTTTGGCCAGCACCTCATAGGCGCTTTCGCGATCAATCGCGGCCTCGTATTTTCCGGCAATCGGCGAATTGGCCATCACCGCGGCACGCTGCACCGGATCAATCGGGCCGAGTTTGGACGATGGCGGGCGGATCAGGGTGCGTTCGGCCATACCGGTGGCGCCCTTGGCTTCGAGCATCGAGGTTAGCGCCTCGCCCACGCCCACTTCGCGGATCGTGTCTTCGATGTCGAAACGCGGATTGTCGCGATAGGTCTGGGCGGCTTGATGCAGCTCTTTGCGGTCGCGCGCGGTGAAGGCGCGCAGCGCGTGCTGCACCCGGTTGCCGAGCTGGCCGAGAATATCGTCGGGCACATCGGCGGGGTTCTGGGTGCAGAAATAGACCCCGACGCCCTTGGAGCGGATCAGCCGCGCCACCTGTTCGACCTTGTTGATCAGCGCTTTCGGCGCGTCATCAAACAGCAGATGCGCCTCGTCGAAGAAGAAGACCAGCTTTGGCTTGTCGGGATCGCCCACCTCGGGCAGTTCCTCGAACAGCTCCGACAGCAGCCAGAGCAGGAAGGTCGCGTAAAGCCGGGGCGAGCCCATCAGCTTGTTGGCGGCAAGGATCGAGACCCGCCCGCGCCCATCGGGATCGACCCGCATCATGTCGGCCAGCTCCAGCGCCGGTTCACCGAACAGGTTCTGGCCGCCCTGGGTGTCGAGCACCAAGAGCGCGCGCTGGATCGCCCCGACCGAAGAGCGGCTGACATTGCCATAGCGCAGCGACAGGCTGTCGGCGTTCTGACCGACCCAGACCAGAAGCGATTGCAGGTCTTTCAGATCAAGCAGCGGCAGGCCCTGATCGTCGGCAGCGCGGAAGGCGACGTTGAGCACGCCTTCCTGCACATCGGTCAGCTCCAGCAGCCGCGCCAAGAGCAGTGGCCCCATCTCGGCCACGGTGGTGCGGATCGGGTGGCCCTGCTCGCCAAAAATATCCCAGAAGGTCACCGGGAAGGCCTCATAGCCATAATCTGTGAAGCCGATCTTCCCCGCCCGTTCGGTAAAGGCCTCGTGCAGCTTGAAGCTGTCCGAGCCCGCCGCGGCCAGCCCCGACAGGTCGCCCTTCACATCGGCCAGAAACACCGGCACCCCGGCTTTGGAAAAGCCTTCGGCCATGATTTGCAGGGTGACGGACTTGCCGGTGCCGGTGGCCCCCGCGATCAGCCCGTGCCGGTTGGCGTATTTCAGCAAAAGCCCCTGCGCAACGGCGTAAGAAACGCCGCCGCCGCCAACAAAAACCCGGTCACTCATCAGCTTTGCCTCTCCCGTGAACAAAAGCACGCTTTGAAAATACATTTTTAAGGACTTCGTGCCAGATTGAAATTGTTCGGGCGCTTGCCCTCTTTCGTCCGAACACTTCCTCCCTGTCAGACTGGCCGCGCCCTTGTGGCGCGGCTTTTTTCGTCCTCACACAGCTTTAGAGGAAGTGACCTGCAAATTTCAAATCCTGACGACTGGGCGGTTGACCGATGCGACCTTCTGTCGTAGCGTTCGCACACAAGTCGGCCTGTCCGACGGGGAGTGAAAAAAATAATCATGAAAAGGGTCCGGGCTGCGGGCCCTTTTCTTTTACGGCGAGGCGGAAGCCTTGGTTCGGCAAAAATCCCCGCGCCGCCCCCTGTGGCATAATTTCCAGCCTGACTTACCGCTCCGCGCATGCTAATGAGCCGCGACGGTTCGAACAAAAATGGGATTTCACCATGGCAGACCTTATGAAACCTCTCGGCCTGGCGATGCTGCTGGCGCTGGCGACCCCTGCAATTGCGCAGGACACCACGGCAACCGACGGCGCGGCCGCCGATAGCGGCGCAGCGGCTCCTGCTGCCGAAGCTCCGACCACCGGGGCGGGCACCGACCTCGATATGGGCACCCCCGCTGACCAACCGCAGCAACCGCCGCAGCTTGAAACCTATGTCGATCAGACCTTCGGAGATTGGCAGCGGGAATGCCTGCGCGTTCCGGAAGGCCAGGAAGGCCCCGATCCCTGCCAGCTAACCCAGCTTCTGCGCGAAAATCCCGAGGCCAGCCCGATTGGCAAAATGACGGTAGGCGTCCTGCCGAAAGGCCAGCAAGCAATTGCCGGCTCGATGATCATCATGCCGCTCGGCACCCTGCTGACCCAACAGATCACGCTGGCAGTGGATTCGGGCGCGGCAAAACGCTATCCGTTCCGCTATTGCGATCAGGTGGGTTGTGTGGCGCAGATCGGCTTTACGGCTGAAGAAATCGCGGGCTTCAAGGCTGGCAACGCCGCCAAGATCACCATCAACCCGGCCGCCAAACCTGAGCTGAAAATCGAAGTGCCGGTGTCGCTGAACGGTTTCACCGCCGCCTGGGCCTCGATCCAGCCCGCCGCCAGCGGCAACTGATCGGTCTGAGCACTATTCAGCCGCCGCGCCCCTTCGGGTGCGGCGGTTTTTCTATGCCTGATGATCAGAGGATCGGAAGCGCGCCGCCGTCAGGGCGCCCGTTTCAGCGCCAGAACCGCATTGAGCCCGCCAAAGGCAAAGGCGTTGGACAGCACCGCGTCCACCTTGGCTTCGCGCGCCACATTGGGCACCACGTCGAGGGTGCAATCCGGGTCGGGCTGTTCATAGCCGATGGTCGGCGGAATCACCCCTTCATTCAGCGCCATCAGCGCCGCAACCAGCTCGATCGCGCCGGTGCCGCCAATCGCGTGGCCGTGCATAGATTTGGTCGAGGACATCATCAGCTTGTCGGCATGGGCCCCGAAAGCATCGCGCACCGCCCCGCATTCGGTGCGGTCATTGGCTGCCGTGCCGGTGCCGTGGGCGTTGATATAGCCAATGTCTTCCGGGTTCAGCCCGGCATCGCGCATCGCGCCGGAAATCGCCCGGGCAGCGCCCTGACGGCTGGGCATGACGATATCGGCGGCATCCGCCGTCATCGAGAAGCCTGCCACCTCGGCCAGGATCTGCGCCCCGCGCGCCTTCGCGTGCTCCAGCTCTTCGAACACGAAGACCGCAGCGCCCTCGCCCTGCACCATGCCGTTACGATTGGCCGAGAACGGGCGACAGGCGTCTTTCGACATCACCCTGAGCCCTTCCCAGGCTTTGATGCCACCAAAGCACAGCATCGCCTCGGCGCCGCCGGTGAGCATGACATCCGACAGACCGGAGCGGATCATCATCAACGCCTGCCCCATCGCGTGGTTCGACGAGGAACAGGCCGAGGCCACGGTAAAGCTCGGGCCGCGCAGCTTATGCGCCATCGACACCTGACTGGTGGCGGCGTTGTTCATCAGCTTCGGCACCACGAAGGGGTGAACGCGGTTTTTCCCCTCTTCGTAGACGGTGCGGTAGTTGTCATCGAGGGTGTTCAGCCCGCCGCCGGAATTGCCAAGGACGACCCCGGCCCGATCGGCCAGCTCTTCATCGAAGGTCAGGCCCGACTGGGCGACCGCCTCATTGGCGGCCAGCAGAGCAAATTGGGTGTAGCGGTCATAGAAGGTGATCTGCTGACGGTCGAAATGCGCCGCGGGATCGTAATTCTTGATCTGCGCGCCAATGCGGATGCTCAGCCGCTCGACATCGCGAAACTCCAGCTCGGAGATACCCGACCGGCCTTCTTTCATTGCTGCGATGGTATCCGCCACATTGGCGCCGAGCGCGTTGATCGTGCCCGCGCCGGTGATCACAACGCGCCGCATATGCGATCAAGCCTCCTGTTCGGCGATCAGGCCCGATACGGCCTTGATAATGGCCTCGACCGACGAAATGTCGAAATCGCTTTCAGAGGGATCGTTGGCGTTGAACGGCACCGAAATATCGAAGGCTTCTTCGATGGCAAAAATCGCCTCGACGAGACCAAGGCTGTCGATTCCGAGATCCTCAAGAGATTGCTCGGGCCGCACATCGGACGGCTCCAGCAATGCCTGTTCGGCAAGGATCTCGATCACGCGATTGCGAATGACTTCGGGCATTCTTCTCCCCCAACTGAGCCACCGGGCGAAGCCCGTTTAGTCGGTTTAGACAACCAAGGAAACAGAATAATGACCCCGGCCCCAGGAAGGGGCCGGAATGGCTCAGCTTTCTCCGCCCGGCAGGGTAACACCCGCCGCCTGAAGCGCGGCCCAGGTCTTGGCATCGCGCCCATAGATATCGGCGCGGAAGTTCATCGTGCCGCGCAGATCGGAAAAGGCGGTGCGATAAACAAGGTGCACGGGCACCGGATTGACCAGATTAACCTGGGTTTCGCGCCCGGTCCTCAGCACCGACTGGAAAAAGCTGACCGGATCGGTCTCTTGCTTGGCCAGCATCGCATAAGCGAAATCGAACGGATCGCCGAGCCGCACGCACCCATGCGAGAAGGTGCGCGTTTCGCGGGCAAACAAGCTTTTGGACGGGGTGTCGTGCAGGTAGATGTTATAGGGGTTGGGGAACATGAATTTCACCAGCCCCAGCGCATTGCCACGCGAGGGCGGTTGCTTGAGGTCAAAGGGGAAATTCCGCGGTGTGACTTCTTCCCAATTGATCGCGTCGCGCGGTACCACATTGCCCCGCCCGTCAACGATCTGAAGATGTCCGGCGGTCTGGCCGCCCGACTCAATCATGTTCGGCAGGTATTCTTTTACGGTGATCGAGCGCGGCACGTTCCACGTCGGGTTGATAATCAGATGCTCCATTGTATCGGAGAATTCCGGTGTGCGGCGATCGCTGTTGTTCTGACCAACCACGGAGCGGGTTTCGAAGGTGATCTTGCCTTCGTCAATGATCCGCGCGGTAAAATCGGTGAGGTTCACCCAGACATAGCGCTGCGAGCGGTCGATCGACAGCCAGCGTTCGCGCTCCATCGCCACGATGACCGATTTCAGCCGGTCGGCGGCCGATACGTTGATCGCTGCAAGGGTCGAGCCGCCCGCCACGCCGTCCGAGGTCAGGCCGCTGGCCTCCTGGAAGCGCTGCACCGCGCGCTGGATGTCGGCGTCATAGCTGACCGTGGCCGAACGGTTGAGATAGCCCATCGCCACCAGCCGGTTGCGCAGGGCAATCACCGCCGGGCCGCTATCGCCCGGGCTGAGCTTTTGGGCCTGCACAGGTGCGCCCCAGCCTCCGGCTTCGACCAGCTGCTGCAGTTCGAACTTGGCATGCATCAGGCGCGCATATTCATCGGATGCGGGGGCGAGCCCACGCATATAGGCATCGGGATTGTCGCTGGTGGCCAGACCAGACAGCAGTTCGGCGCCATCGCGGCGGGCCGGACGGCGCACCATGCCCTTATCGATATCGCGCGGGTTCAGGATGCCGGTTTGCAGCTGATGCGCATAGGTCAGGAAGATCCGGCTGAGCTCGACCTCGACCTTGCCCTGCTCGCGCGGCGAGCTGACATGACGCATCTGCGCCTCGATCTGGGTGGTGTCATATTGCTGCACCGGCAGGCCGTGATCGCTTGCCGACAGCAGCGCGCGCAGCAGAGCCGTGCGCCGCGCGGTTTCCACCGCACCCTGCCCCGTCCAGATCGGCTGGTAGTCATTGCTGCGATAGAAGGCGGCAACTTCGTCCTGCCCCATCGCGGCCTCGGCCACGGCTTGCGCGAAGGCTGGAAACTTCAGATCGCCCGGCGCGGCGGAAACCGGCGCGCTCAGCCCGAAAAAGGCGGCGGTTGAGAGGGCATAAAATGCAGCAGTGAAATGACGCGAAGCGCGCATCTGTTTTGTCCTTAGGTCTGGCTCAAATCGTCACGGTTTCCCGATTTCAGGCAATTTTGCCACGCCAGAGGTTGGTGTTCCACTCACAAAGACGGGGGTTTTCCACTTTTCCGGCACGCAGCATCCGCCCTGAGGCTTTCCGGCCACATTTTCGGCTCAGATTGCCCTCTCAGCAATTTTTTGCCGATTCCCCTTGAAAGCCGGTGTCGCCGCGCAATCGGGCTTGGCGGACGATTCGTAGTGTGTCATAACCTTTTTGCGCCTGGGGATAAGGTGCAACACCCTGACGGTTCGGGCAAGGAACCGCAGGATAAAGACGACAGGACGAACTGGGACAGATGACCTATCAAAGCTCTGAAGGGCTGAGCCGCCGTGCTCTGCTGGGTGCGTTTGCAGCCACAGCCGTATGCTCCGCCCCTACTTTCGCGAAGGCTGCCGGGTTCCTGCGTGGGGGCGGCGATGTACGCCGCGTCGCCATGTACTCCGGTCGCACCGGCGAAACCATCAACACGATTTACTGGATCGAGGGGAACTACATCCCCGAGGCGATGCAGGAAATCACCTATTTCATGCGCGACTGGCGGGTTGACGAGATCAAGACCATCGACACCCGCACGATTGACATCATCGCGGCGACCCATGCCCTGCTCGATGTAAGCGAACCCTATATGCTGCTCTCGGGCTACCGCTCGCCCTCGACCAATGCGATGCTGCGTGCCCGCTCCAGAGGTGTGGCGAAAAACTCGTTGCACATGCAGGCTCAGGCCGCTGACCTTCGGTTGAAGGATCGCTCGGTCAGCCAGATCTTTCATGCCGCCACCGCCTGCCGTGCTGGCGGTGTGGGCAAATACAGCCGCTCGGACTTCGTTCATATGGATTGCGGTCAGGTGCGCACCTGGGGCGCCTGAGCGCCGCCAAGCCTTCCCGATCGGACGATGCACAAACCCCGGCCCTGCGCCGGGGTTTTGCTGTTGGCTTGACCGAACCGGCGCGAGCGGCTAGCGCGGAAGCATGAAACCCTTTCTGATCCTGCAATTGCGCCCCGAAACCGAGGCCGCCGATAGCGAATATGCGGCCTTTCTGGCCAAAGGCGGGCTGCCTGCCGAAGACACCCACCGTATCAGGCTGGATTGCGAGGCGCTGCCCGAGGCGCTCGACCTCAGCGCCTATAGCGGTGTGATCGTCGGCGGCGGGCCGGGCTGCGTGTCGGACCCGGCCGAAAGCAAAGACCCGGTGGAAGCGCGGATCGAAGCCAGCATTCTGGGCCTGATGCCGGAGATCTGCGCCCGCGACATCCCGTTTCTGGGCTGCTGCTACGGGATCGGCATTCTGGGCCATCATCTGGCCCCGGGTAGTGTTTCGAAAGAACGCTATGGCGAGCCGGTGGGCGCGGTGGAATGCAACCTGACCGAGGCGGGCCGCGCAGATCCGCTGCTGGCCGGGCTGCCTGAAAGCTTTCTGGCCTTTGTCGGACACAAGGAAGCGGTGCAATACCTGCCCGAAGGCGCGGTGCATCTGCTGGGCTCGGCCCCCGCGCCCTATCAGATGCTGCGCTACGGGGAAAATGTCTATGCCACGCAGTTTCACCCCGAGGCCGATGCGCAGGAATTCGAAACCCGCATCCGCATCTATCGGCATAAGGGCTATTTCCCCCCCGAAGAGGCCGACGCGCTGATCGACGAGGTAAACCGCCACGATGTGCACGTGCCGGAGCAGATCCTTGCCCGTTTCGTGGGGCGATATCGCCACGGCTGATCAGGATTTGGTAACCAGAATTGGTCCATAAGATTGGGATCGACAATCCTGTCGGGATGGAGAAGCCATGTCGGTCCAGATCACCCTGCGCAAAGCAGACAAATTTTTGAAGCAGAACAATCTTGGCGGGGCGGCCCAGCTCTATCTCGAAGTGCTGACACAGTTTCCCAACAATCCGCGCGCGAAAAGCGGACTTTTGGCACTGGAACAGGCGGCGCGAAAATCCACCGCTGCACCAAAACCGCCGCAACCAACCGTAGCACAGCGCGCGCAGATCCCGAATCCGACAGGTGGCATGACCCCCACATCGCAGCAAATGAAAGCGCTGCAGGCTCTGATGTCCGAAGGCAAGATCCAGCAATTGCTTCAGGAAGGGCAGCGGTTGGCGATGCTGTTTCCCCAAGCGCCCGAGCTGCTCAATCTGCTGGGGCTGGCCCATGCCCGCCTGAACCAACATGAAGAGGCCATCCGGCTGTTCGCGCGCGCGACCGAGGTTGCTCCCAACTATGCCGATGCCCATATCAATAAGGCCGCGTCGCTGGCCCAAACGGGACGGCTCGAAGAAACCGCCGAAGCGGCAGAGAAAGGCATCGAGCTGGCCCCCAACAATGCCGCCGCCTATCTGCCGTATGGCTATGCTACAAACCGACTGGGCGCGCCGGACGAGGCCTTTACCGCCTTTAGCAAAGCCATCGCGCTTGTGCCCGATGAGCCCGAACCGCTGGTTGGGGCCGGGAATGCACTGGGCGCGATGGGGCGTCATGACGAGGCGAAGGACTATTTCAGCAAGGCCCTTGAGAAGCGTCCGAACGAGCCGAGATATATCCAGAACTTTGCCACCGCGCTGATGTCCAGCAACCGCGCCGACGAAGCCGCCATATTTCTGAAAGCAAAGCTCGACAGCATTCCTGAAGAGATCGAATTGCTGGTCACGCTGGCGAAGGCGCAGAAAAACACGCGGTTTGTCGAGGACAACATCGCCACCTGCGAGCGCATCCTTAAGATAAACCCCGCTCATGCCGAGATCTGGCGGCTGCTGGGCAGCATTTATCAAGGGCTCGGAGACACGCCGCAGGCAACGGAATGCCTGAAGACCGCGCTCATGCACGATCCGGAAGCCAAGGGGACGCTGGCGCAGCTTTGGGAGATGCTTCCCCTGCCCGCGGATCATCCCGATCTGGACCGCCTGCGCGGCTACTTTGAAAGCGATGCCACGCCTGCGGCCGAACGGGTGCAGGTCGGGTTCACGCTGTTTCAGACCTATGACCGGCTGGGCGACTGCGCCATGGCCTTTCCCTATCTGATGCGTGCCAACCAGATCCGCCGCGAACACGAACCCTATGACATCGACCGGCAAGAGAGCATGTTTGGCAAGCTGAAAGCACAGTTTGCCCATCCTCCCGCACCGCTCGAGGGGCAGGTTCTAAAAGACATTCCGGCCCCGCACCGGCCGGTCTTTATAGTCGGGATGCCACGCTCCGGCACCTCGCTGAGCGAGCAGATTCTGGCCAGTCACAGCCAGGTTTTCGGCGGTGGCGAACTGCCCTATCTCGATCGGAAGCTGCAATCTATCGGCTGGAAGAACAGCCAGCCGCCCGAACAGCTGGATCGCAACGGGCTGATTGATATTCGCAAATCCTATTTCGAAGGCCTGCAACGGCTGGAGGTGGATGCGCCGGTGATCACCGACAAAACCCCGCTCAACTTCCGCTGGGTTGGTCATGCGCTGCTGGCGATCCCGGAAGCACGGGTGTTGTTCATGCGGCGTGACAGCCGGGCCACCTGCTGGTCGAACTATTCCAAATCCTTCACGGGCATTGCCAACAATTTTGGCAACGACATGGTCGATACCGCCAAGATGTATCGCTATCATCTTGATCTGATGGCGTTCTGGGCCGAGATATTCCCCGATCGGGTGACCATGGTGCCCTATGAAAAACTCACCGAGAACCAGGAAGAGGAAAGCCGCAAGCTGGTGGCTGCCGCCGGGCTGGAGTGGGAAGAGGCCTGCCTCGATTTCCACAAGACAGAACGCGCGGTAAAAACCCTCTCGGCCAGTCAGGTGAAGCAGAAGATGTATACCGGCAGTTCCGAGGCCTGGCGCCGCTATGAGGCCTATCTGGGGCCGATGCTGGAGCAACTCGAAGGGCTCGACTGAACCGGCCATTCCCACTCGCTTGCCGCACCGCCCTCACGCGGAAATGCGCCACTGAGACCTATCACTTTCGCTCCTGCTCTGGCATTCGGGGCTCTGGCATGTGAAATATGCTTTGGCAAACACAGGGAACAGGAAAGCGATGTCGGTCGAATCCAACTTGCGCAAAGCAGAGAAACTGGCGAAACGCGGCGATTTCAATACCGCGGCAACTCTCTACAAAGAGGTGCTGGCGAAGTTCCCCAATAATCCGAAAGCCAAAATGGGCCTGGCGACGGTGACGATGGCCGCGCAGATGCCGCGCGGCGGAGCCCCGGCAAAACCCGCAGGCGGCGCCCAGCCCGGGCGCAGGGTGGCCGCCGGACCGACCCCGCCGCCACAACAAATGCAGGCGCTTGGCGCAATGATGAACCGGGGGGAATTCCAGCGTGTCGTGGCCGAGGGTCAACGCCTGGCGATGCTGTTCCCGAAAGCCCCGGCCCTGCTTAACATGCTCGCCCAGGCGCAGGTTCAGCTCAAGCAACATGAAAAAGCCATCGAGCTGTTCGACCGCGTCAGCGCGATTGATCCCGGTTTTGTCGGCGCCTATGCCAACAAGGCCGGTCAGCTGATCGAGATCGGTCGCAATGCCGAGGCCGAGGTCGCTGCCCGCCAGGCGCTGAAAATCGACCCCAATTTCGGTCTTGGGCACTTCTTCCTTGGCTATGCGCGCTTGCAGCAAGACGCCCACGAGGACGCCCTTGCCGCGTTCCAGAAAGCCATCAAGCAAATGCCGGGCGCGGTTGAACCGCTGCTGGGGGCTGGCAATGCCAACGGCGCCATGGGCAACCATGAAGAAGCGGTTGGATATTTCCGTAAAGCCTATGCGATTGACCCGAACCGGCTGGAGACGATCAACAACATCACCACCGCCCTGGTGACCGATGGCCGCGCGGATGAAGCGATCGAGTTCTTGAACAGTGTGCTCGAAAAATTCCCGACGGTCAGCGTGCTCAGACTGGCGCTGGCCACTGCCCAGAACAGCCAGAACCTTGTGCATGACTCAATCGAATCCTGTCGTGAAGTCCTAAGAAACGACCCGGAAAACGCGGAGGCCTGGCGGATGCTCGGCCACGGCTATCAGGTGATGGGCGACTCCAAGAAGGCCGCTGAATGCCTTGATCGCTCGCTTGCAATCGACCCGACGACGATGGGGGCGCTCGCCCTGCGTTGGCGGCTGGAAACCCTGCTGATCGACCATCCGGATCACGACCGGCTCGTGGCTTGTTTCGAAGACCCCGAAACTAAAGAGGCGCAGCGGTCAGATGTGGGCTTCACCCTGTTCAACGCCCATAACAAGGCCGGCGATATCCCGACGGCCTTTGCCTATCTTGAAAAGGCAAATTCGGCGCGGCGGGAATATGAACCATACAACATCGCAGAAGTCTTTGAGATGTTCGATCAGCTCAAGGAACAAATGTCGGCACATCCCGCCCCGCTGTCTGCGGAGCTGATCAAGAAAAACCCAGCCCATCATCGCCCGGTATTCATCGTCGGGATGCCGCGCTCCGGTACCTCGCTGGTCGAACAGATTCTGGCCAGCCACAGTCAGGTCAGCGGTGGGGGCGAATTGCCGCTTTGCGATGTGGCAATGTATCATGCAGGGCTTCGCAAGAACACGCTGGGATGCCATCCCGATCAGAAGACCCTGTCGACCATCCGCAGCAGCTATCTGGATGGGCTCGACCGCTTGCGGGTATCCGAGCCGGTGATCACCGACAAAACCCCGATCAACTTCCGCTGGGTGGGTCATATGCTGCTGGCCATGCCCGAGGCGCGGGTGCTGTTCATGCGACGCGACAGCCGGGCCACCTGCTGGTCGAACTACTCGAATTCCTTCATGGGCAGCGCCAACAACTTTGGTAACGACATGGTCGATGTCGCCAAGATGTATCGCTATCACCTTGAACTGATGGAGCTTTGGGTCGAGATGTTCCCCGACCGGGTGACCATTGTGCCCTATGAAAAGCTCACCGAAAACCAGGAAGAGGAAAGCCGCAAGCTGGTGGCTGCGGCCGGGTTGGACTGGGAAGAGGCCTGCCTTGATTTCCACAAGACCGAACGTGCGGTGAAAACCGTCTCGGCGACCCAGGTGAAGCAGAAGATGTATACCGGCAGCTCCGAGGCCTGGCGCCGCTATGAGGCCTATCTTGGCCCGATGCTGGAGCAACTCGAAGGGCTCGACTGACGCCACCCCACTCTGCCCGGTCAGCCGGGCAGAGATGCCTTGCCGAACCACTCAGACCATAAACCAACCGCAGCAAATTGCGGTGCCAAAGCTTCTAATGTGCAAGAAGCGGAAGAGAAATTCTGTACGGTCGTCGAGCGTTCGCCTGATCACATGCAGGAACCGTAGGATCTCGCGGCTCATCGCTCCTCCAATATCAGCGCCACAAAAGCAGCCAGCACCATGCCGGGCAGCACCTTTAGCATAGGACCCAGCGGATCGAGCCACAGATCGGGGGCGGCGATCAGGCTGCCAGCAAGGTAAAGCCCGGAAAGCGCGATCATGCCCACTGCCGCGCGCCGCGTCCAAACCCGCCACAGGATCGCCATCCCCAGCGCCAGATCGGTGAACGCCCCACCGAAGACAGCGAAGCCCGCAAACCATCCTGGTGCGCCCCGGCTTTGCAGCACCTCAATTGCACGGGCAGGATCAACGAGGGTGATCAGCCCCGAGAGGCTCCAGAACAGGGCAAGGACTGCGATCGCAAATGGCAAGGCGAAGTAGAGCCGCGCGTAGAGCCGCTCTTGCCGTGTTGAGGGCAGATCGGCGAGCGTTTGCTCCAAGCTACGACAGGTCTGGCCGGTGAGTGCCGTCCATGTCATCGGATCGCCTTGCACACCCTCGGCAAGGGTGCGCAGCGCGGTGGTGCGCAGGGCCGAGCGCCAGCCCAGATGCCCCAGAAGATCGGCCCCCTTGCCGCTGAGCGCGAGCAGCCAATTCGGCAGGAGCGGAATAAAACGCGGCGGAGGAAACCCTTGCCAGACACGGATGCGCGCAACCAGATCTGCAAAACTATGGAGATCGGCCGCGGTGATATCGGCGACTGTGCCTGAGGGCACCGCCCCCTGTGCCGCCGTGACCACGGCAGACGCAAGATCAGCCACATGCACGGTTTGGATCTGTGTATCGGGCAGCACGCGCGGCACGATCAGCGGTGCCCCGGCGACCCCGCGCAACAGTGCCGTGCCACCATAGGCATCGGGCGACAGAACCAGCGTTGGCCGCAAGATCACCCAGTTCTTGGCATGTGCGGACAGCACCGCATCGCCCCGCGCCTTGCTGCGGAAGAAGTCGGTCGAGGCCTCAGCAGAAACGCCTGCCGCCGAGATCTGCACGATGCGCAGGGGCAGATTCTGCGCGGCCTCGGTCAGACGCGTGAGCATCGTGACATGGATCGCCTCGAGGTTATCCCGGGCGCCATCCTGAAGTGCCCCGGCGGCGTTCACAACCACATCGACATCGGCCAAAAGGGCGCGCCATTCGGTGACCTCTAGCTTTGAAAGGTCATGAAAACGCCACTCCGCTGCCGGGTCCGACGCAAGCGCCGCACGGCGCGATCGACCAACCCCGATCACCGTAAATCCAGCCGCCCGCAGCGCCCGCATGCAGGCTGAGCCAATCAGCCCGTAGCCACCCAGAACAATCGCCTTGCGCAAGAAACATCTCCATCAAACCGGAATTGCTGCAACAGTAGTCACAATGCGGTGCATCCAACAGGGGGCACGGTGCACAGGACCACGGCATTTATCGATGCAAACAAGGGGGGGGAGTGATGGTGCACCCGATAGGATTCGAACCTATGGCCTCTGCCTTCGGAGGGCAGCCAGAACCTGTTTTGGCCCGTTGCCCAACTCGACAAATCAGCATCGAAGTACCGCGAAAAACAACCTGATTACAACTTGTTACAGTTAACTCCTAGGAGCTGCTTTCCGCAATGTCAACGACTTGTTCCTTTCACTCCGTCACAGCGCAGTGTGACAGAAGTGTGCCCGAACCGGGGGTATGGGGGAAACTCGCACGCTCGATTGTATAGATAGGAGCTCGAAAAAATCTGGCAGAAATTTTCGTCAATCCGGACGCGCCAACCGCCCCCGATGGATGAATGGCAATGCCGATCTTGCAGCCATGATCCACAACAAGGTGCAATCAACAGCTCAAGCCTGAAGCTAACGTGCATGCGTGGCGCAGCGAATGCACGGTGCCAGCCCGAAGCGGACCCGCTATCTGCCGTCCTAGCGCGAAGGTTGCTCATGCAGGTCGGGGCGGAAAGCTGCCCTTCGCTGCAGCGGCAGATTAACTGGTGGCACTAGTGAAAGCGGACAATTAATGCCCTATGATCGCCACCTGCCTTCAGAGTGATTTTGCCGGAACCTCCCGGCTTATTTTTTGACTTCAATTGGTTTTCACAAAACCCGTACATAATAGGTACCGAGACCTGCCATGGGATTTCTTTCCCATTTGTGACGAGAGTCCGACCCAGAATTGCACTGCTCCCCGCTCTTGGAGTGCGGGAAGCAGTGGTTTCAAAAGCACCGGGTTACCTGGCTTGTTCTGATCGGGTTTCAAGTTGGACGCGGTAGCCCAGAGGCATCAGGCTGACGCCGGTGCGGGCGGCGATCCAACCCCACAGCCCTTTTGGCAGCAGCAGGGAAAACAGCAGCGCCGCCGCCCCGAGGCCGATCAGATACCAGACGCCGGTGGCCGCAAACCAGGTCTCGGCTGCGAAGAAGATCAGCGCGCCCAGGATCGCGCCCTCGAACCGGCCCAGCCCGCCCACAAGGACCATGAAGATCATATAGGCCGTCCATTGCACGCTGAAATACGTCTTGGGCTGGAAAGCCGAGACCTGCGCCAGCCACAACGCGCCCGCGACCGCGGTGCCGAACCCCGCCAATACGAAGAATAGCCGCTTGGTCCGCATCGGGTTCACGCCGATGGAATCCGCCGCCTCTTCATTGTCGCGGATCGCTTGCATGGCCAGCCCGGAGGGCGTGCGCAGCACCGCGAACAGCAGCGCCAGCAGGCCTACCATGCCCGCGAGCGCTGCCCAGAAGATCAGCACGCGCCGATCGTCGATGGCATAGGCGTTGAGTGAAATGAGCGACGTGCCGGTCTCGCCCTGGATCAGCGGGTCGAGGTTCACACAGAGATGCGCGATCGAGGCCAGAACCCACATGCCGATGGCGAACTCACCGGCGCGCAGGTGCAGCATGAACAGCGACAGTACCCAGCTCAGCCCCGCCACGATCCCGGCTGCCAGCAGCATCGCGGCAAATGGGTTGATCCCCGCATTCGCCAGCCGGATCGTTGCATAGGCGCCGAGGCCAAAGAACAGCTGATTACCAATGGAAACCAGCCCACCATAACCCGCCAGCGCGTTCCACATGGCGGCAAGGATCACATAGATGAACAGTACAGTGAGCCGCTCGATCACACCGCCGGTTGCGAAGCTCGGAACCAAGGCCAGCACCAGGATGACCACGGTGGCCAGGGCGAAGGTCAGTTTGGACTGCCAGGTCCAGCGATGGATGATCATTGCGCCGCTCCTTTTTCAGTGGATCGCAGGATATGCGTCAGCCTCAGCGATTTGCCTTTCAGCGCAAGGCGGACGAACAGGACGACGAGAAACGCCACATGCCCGCCCAGCAAGAACCCCTGCGGATGGATCTGCGCGCCGAAGGATTGCGCCACCGCCAGCACGATGGCACCAAAAAGCACGCCCCAAAGCGATCGCGCACCGCCGATGATCGTAGCCTCGAAGGCAAACAAGAGCTGCGGCGCCCCGGCATAGGCGTCAAACGTGCCGCGCAGGCCGAGGGCCACCCCGGACACTGCCACAGTCATCGTCGCCAAAGCTGCGGCAATCCCGGCCGCGCGCCGCGCATCGACCCCGATCAGCCCCGCCGTCACGGGATCTGCGGCGGTGGCGCGGATTTGCCGCCCCAGCGCCGTACGCTTCAGCATCAGGTCAAGCGAGCCGAGGATCAGCAGGGCCGCAATCAGGATATAGACCGGCAACTTGCCGACATAGATGCCGCCGGGCAGCTCGAAGGCCTCCCAGCTGAGATCGCCGACATAGGGCGACAAAGAGCGTGTATTCGCGCCAAACTGTTGAAACATCAGGTTGTCCAGCACGATGGCCAGGCCAAAGGTGGTCAGCACCGGCAGCAACTCTCCGCTCCGGACTGCGCGTTCCAGCATCAAGCGCTGTAACAGCCACCCCGCACCCCCCATGATCGGAAGGGCCAGCAGCACCCCGAGGAAGGGCGAAAGCCCCGTGCTGTCGGCCAGCAGCCAGACCAGATAGGCGCTGACCACAGCGAGCGAGCCATGGGCAAGGTTGATCACCCGCATCACCTGCAACATGAAGGCCAGCCCGCAGGCAATCAGCGCGTAATAGCCCCCCAGAAGCACAGCCTGAATAAGGATATTGATCATGCGACAGCTCCCTCGCCGGTGCTTCCGAAATAGGCATGGGTGATTGCCGCACGATTGGTCTGCGGCATAGGACTGTCCAGCATCACTCGGCCTTCCAGCATGCAGATCACCCGATCCGCCACGGTCATCGCGCGGGTCAGATCCTGCTCGACCAGAATGATCGTGGTGCCTGTGTGCAGCAGCCCGTCGAGCGAGGCATAGACCTGATCGACCACCAGCGGCGACAGGCCCAGACTGACCTCATCCAGGATCAGCACATCGGGGTTGGACATCAGCGCCCGGCCGATGGCTGTGGCCTGCTGCTCGCCGCCCGACATGGTGCCGGTCGCGGCATGGCGTCGTTTGACGAGGTTGGGAAAGGTCTCAAAGATGCGCTCAACCGTCCAGTCCCCGTCGCGCCCCACGGTGCGACCCAGCTTCAGGTTTTCCTCGACAGTCATATCGAGGAACAGCTTGCGCCCCTCAGGCACCAAAGCCAGCCCGGCGGCCACGCGCTGATGGCTGGGCATATGGGTGATGTCGATGCCATTCAGGTGCACAGTTCCGGCCTTGACCGGATTGGCCCCTGCCAGCGCCCCCAGCAGAGTGGTTTTGCCAGCCCCATTGGCCCCCACAAGCGCGAGGATTTCCCCTTGCTGCACATCGAAGCTCACCTCGCGCACAGCGCGGAACTGGCCATAGCGCACATCCAGATCTTTAATACTCAGAATGCTCATTCCGGCGTCCCCCCGAGATAGGCCGAGACAACCTCCGGGTCAGACATGACGGTCTCCGGTTTCCCCTCGGCGATGATGCGGCCTGCATCCATGCAGACCAGTCGTTCGGCGATCTGCAAAAGAATGTGGACGATATGCTCGATCCAGACGATCCCGATGCCGCGCGCGCGTAAGGAACGGATCGTGTCCACCAGCTCGGAGGCCTCGGCATCGGTCAACCCGCCGCCAATCTCGTCGAGCAGCAGCAGGCGCGGCGAGGTGGCCAGCGCACGCGCCAGTTCCAGCCGCTTGCGATCCAGAAGGCCAACGCTCTCTGCCGGTCGATTGGCCACGGTCAACATGCCGCAGACATCGAGCGCGTCGAGCGCGAGGTCATAGGCCTCGGCCCGGCGCCGTGCCCCTGCATGGGTGGCGGCGACAAGGACATTCTCGAAGACAGTGATTCCCGAGAACGGCTTGGGGATCTGATGCGTGCGCACCAGCCCCCGTGCCGCTCGGTCGCGCGCAGGCAGAGCGCTGACATCAGCGCCGTTGAGGTGGATCGTGCCCCGTGTGGGCGGTGTGGCACCGGCCAGAATGCCAAGCAGGGTGGATTTACCCGCCCCGTTCGGCCCGATGATGCCCACCGCCTCGTGCGAGGTCAGCGAGAAGTCGATCCCGTTCAGCACGGGGAGGGATCCAAAGGACTTGTGGATCCCTTCCCCGGTGAGCCGGGCTTCCTGCCCGGCTCGAACTGATGCCCTGCTCATTCGTTGTAGGGGATGAGCTTGGCGGCGATCGGGACGTTCGGATCGGTCGCGTTATTGACCAGCACGTAGTCCAGCTCGAACGGGCCCTCGGTGGCCTTCACCCATTGCGATCCGAGGATCGGGCCATGTGCCACGTTCGGCACCGGGCCGGAGGTGAAGTCGACCGTGCCGCCGATGGTCACGACATTCAGCGAAGCAATGCTGTCACGAACAGCCGCTTTGGAATGCGGGTCACTCGACGCTTTCAGCGCTTCGATTCCCGCATCCAGCAGCGACAAAGTCGCGCCCAGCTGCTGAGTCCATTGCTCACCGGTCGCGGCCTCCCAGCCGTCGGCCAGTTCGTGGCCGCTCAGCCCGGTCACAGGTGAGGTGTAGGGGAAGTCGCGGTGCCAGTAGGCCGCCGAGGCCATGCCCTCAGCCAGCGATCCCATAGCTTCCATTTCGGAGGGGAACAGGCCGGTTTTCGCGGTCTGCATGATCTTGACCTGACGGGCGAGACCTTGCTGGGCCGCCTGGCGCCAGAAGGCGGCAAAATCCGGCGGGATCGGGAAGGAGTTGATGATCTCGACGCCCTCGGCCTTGAACAGGGCGATCTGTGTCGAATAGTCTGTGGTGCCGGTCTCATAGGCACCGGGATCGATGATCGTATAACCCGCCGCCTCAAGCTGCGGCGCCAGAACCGCGCGCACGGCGTTGCCGTCAGCGTCGTTGGGATACATCACCCCGACCTTCTTGTTGGTCTCGATCTGCGGCCAGGTCGATGTGTAGGTTTGGAAGATTTCCCCAACGCCAAAGCCAAAGTGATAGGTCCATTTGAATGGGCTCGGCTCGCCCGGCTTGGCGCCTCGGCCGAAATACCACGCTTCCCACGGCATCACGGTAGACAGGCAGGGTACGCCAGCCGCCTCGCAGGCGTCCGAGACCGGGTTGATCACCTCGGGGGTGGAAACGGCCAGCATCAGGTCGATATTCTCGTTGATCAGCTCCTTGGCCAGTTGCGCGGCACGCGCTGGATCCGACTGCGTGTCGCGGTCGAGGATTTCGACTGCATGGGTCTTGCCCGCCACTTCGATACCATCGGTCAAGGCAGCGCGGATCTGATCCAGAACATAGCCGTCGGTTTTGCCAAAGCCAGCCAAAGGCCCGGTGCGGGGACTGACAAAGCCGATGCGGATGGTATCCGCGCCCTGCGCGAACGCCCCGCGGGCGGAAAGGGAGAGCGTGCCCGCAGCCAGAAGGCCGGAGAAATGACGTCTGTTCAGTTTCATTTGTGTCATGATTTTTCCCTGTTGGTTTGCCCTTTGTGGGCGTTTACTTCCCGTTTTCCGGGTATTGTTGCCGCACACACCTCAAACGGCCGTACGAGGCGCCGAACGGATTATTGGTCTTTTCTTTTGTTCGCCGGTCGCAGCTCGGTCAGCCGTCTCGCCGCGCAGGGTAGGAGCACACGACAGAGAGGCTGACCGCGCTCGACCGGCGCGCGGGATTATGCCTCTTCCGCGTCCTCATAGGGGACAGGGGTAAAGGCGCCGGTTCCGTTATGCTCTTCCATCACGCTGCGCTTTTCGCGGTTGACCACCAGCTTCAGCACGTCGGGGCGCGAATAATGGCCTGCCGGATCGGCTGCTCCCTTAGCGATGGCGAGCATGGCCGGATCGAGATCGGCGTAGAGAATGCCCTCTTGGTCCTCCGGCAGTGGCTCACAAAGCGGGCGACCATCGGGACCGAAGATTTGCGCAAAGCCGCCGCCGGGTTTCGACGTTTGCGGGTTCAGCAAATAGGCCTTTTCGGCGCTGTCACCGGCGATCCGGTCAAACATCTCCTGACTGACGATGGCACAGGGGGCGAGAACGTAGCACGAGCCTTCGACGGCATAGATCTGCGAGGCGGCGTTGTTGACTTCCGGCCCGAGCGCATAGGCAAGATCGCGGTAGGTGCAAAAGCTGGGCCAAGCAGCAATATGGATTTCCTCGTGCTGGGCATACATCGCCATCTTGGCCAGCGGCTGCACGTGTTCCCAGCAGTTCAGCGCGCCAAGACGGCCGAAATCGCTGTCGATGACCTGAAGGTCAGACCCGTCGCCCTCGCCGAACATGGTGCGTTCAACATGGGTGGGCTTCAGCTTGCGGCGGTTCAGGAGAATGGTGCCGTCTTCGCCGATGATGACCTGGCTCATGTAGCGGCTGCCACCGGACCGTTCGGAGTAGCCCATGACCATGGTGATGGCGTTGTCGTGGGAAATCTGTTGCAGACGCTTCATCTGCGGCGAGGACAGTTCCATGCTGTTGGCATGGTATTCCGGCAGAAAGCCCACGCCTTCGGCAGGCGCACCTGTCCAAATCCACCACGGATAGCCAGGCAGCCAGGTCTCGGGAAAGGCAACGAGCTTGGCTCCGGCCTTGGCGGCTTCGGCTGTCAGGTCAGCAGCCTTGTCGATGGAAGCGTCGAGATCAAGAAAGACGGGAGCGGCCTGAACGCAGGCGGCTTTGATCGGTTTCATAGTAGTATTTTCCCTGTTCGTATCGGTTGCTGCGCCATGTCCAGGCTGTTTGGATCGCCCGGTTTCACGGCGCAGCTGATGGCACGTATCTCTGCACGACCGGCGCCGGATGACTTTGCGTGGCACGACAAATCGGTTGACTTGAGACGACAAAGACCAATGATCGTGGTTCAATTCGTCTAGAATGGAGGCGATCTGGGGAGTGTCGGTAAGGTCTCAAGACACTTGGGAGGTTTGGCGCGAGCAACTTTGGTCGCGCTTCGTACGTCTTGAAAGCTCGTCCAACGATGACGGCTTCTTTGGCCATGTCAGCGAGCCGGTGCCCGATTGCTGCCGCCTATCGACCGTTCATTCGACGACACAGATAACCGAACGCACCCACGCGCATCTGCGCCAAGACCCTCAGGATTATGTGCTCTTTGCCCTGCAGGCCGAGGGCCATGGCTTTATCGAACAGGATGGCAGGCAAGCCCGGTTGGAGACCGGCGATTTCGGCTGTTATATCACCGACCGGCCCTATCGTCTGGCCTTCGACAGCCCGTTTCGGCAGATCATCCTGCGCCTGCCGCGCGAACGGCTGGCCGAGCGCTTGCCCTGTCTCAGTCAGCTGACCGCCCGACGTTTCGACGGCAAGGCAAAGGCGGGAATGCTGGCCACCGGTTTCATTCGCCAGATGGTCGCCAACGGAGCCAACCTGGCCGATTCAGACCTGATCGACCTGGAAACCGCCACCGCGCAGATGCTGGCGACCGCGATGCAGCAGGGCATCGAAGGCCCCAGCGACGCGCAATCCCAGCGATTGGACCGGATCAAGCGCAGGCTTTTGGCAGATCTGCGCGACCCCGACCTTGATCTCGTTCAGCTTGCTGCAGACGAAGGGATGAGCCTGCGCACGATGCAGCGCCTTTTCCAGACCGAAGGGTTGTCTCCCAGTCAATGGGTGGCCGAACAACGTCTGAAGAAGGTGGCAAGCAACCTGCGTGATCCGGCGCATGCGAAACGCTCGGTCACGGATATCGCGTTGTCTTGGGGTTTTGGCGACCTGTCCCATTTCAGTCGCGCATTCCGCCAACGCTTTGGCACCAGCGCACGATCCTGGCGCAGCGGCAACTGAGCCTTCTCCCCATCGTTTGCATGGGGGAAGGGCTCCGAATTGGCCAACCATAACAACGATCATTTTGGCGATGGCACTGCCCTGCGTTAAAACTACCCCCGCGCAGCGGCGGCCCATATCGGCCAAACAGGCTATCTCGTCGGTCGCCATTAACCAAGTCAGATCAATGAGATGCTCGGATAGCGCGCCCTGCGAAGCAGGGGGCCGAGACAGCCTGTAATGAATCGCAATAAACACCCCAAAAGAAATCGAATTGGCCGAACCATAGGCGTGCTCACTACGCTTGCAGGACACCAAGAATTCGGTCCGCGTGAGTGTCTGAGTCCCAGCCTTGTCAGGCTTTCTCATCCTTGTGGCAGACCGAACTCTTCGAGTCACAGGGAGGAAACACTATGAATTACATTAGAAAATACATGGCAAGTGCGGCCACGGCGGCACTTTGTGCAGTGGTTGCCGTGCCCGCGCAGGCAGAGCCTGCAGAGGTGGTGCATTGGTGGACTTCGGCCGCGGAATCCGCTGGCATCAAGGTTATCGCGGATGCTTTCAACGATGCGGGCGGCGAGTGGGTTGACCGTGCCGTTGCCGGGAGCGACGCCGCCAAGACCTCTGCGATCAACCGCATCGTCGGTGGCAACCCGCCCGACGCCGCGCAGTTCAACCTTGGCGCCGATATGGACAACCTGGTGGCCACCGGTCTGGTTGCCAATCTGGACGATGTAGCCGCAAAAGACGATTGGGCCTCGGTGATCCCGGCCTCGGTGCTGTCTGCCGTGACCCGCGACGGTCATGTATATGGCGTGCCGATCCAGTTGCAGGCCACCAACTTCCTTTTCGCCTCACATGCCGCGCTCGACAAGGTGGGCGCCAAGATGCCCGAGACCTGGGACGAGTTCTTTGCAACGGCGGATAAGCTGCGCGACGCAGGCATCGTTCCCTTTGCACAGGCGGGCGACCGGGATGTCTGGTTCATGAACACCTTTGGGGCGGTGCTGGCCGCGACCCTTGGGGCCAAGGGCTGGAACAGCTTTACCGGACCTGATGGCGCTGCCTTTGTGCGTTCGGAGGCGTTCATGCCGGTGGCGAAGGTTCTGGCCAAACTGCCGGGCTATGCGGATCAGGGCGTTTCGGGCCGCAAATGGAACCAGACCAACCAGATGATCCTAGACGGCAGCGCCGGGTTCTTCTTCATGGGGGGCTGGGCGATTGGCGAGATCGTGGCCGCTGGCAAGGTGCCCGGCGAAGACGTTCTGTGCTCGATCGGGCCGAACAATGCCCCGGCCGTGGTGACCGGCGATGTCTGGGTGATGCCGCTGAAAGGCAAGGGCCTGACCGACGCCCAGACGAGCATTGCGGATCTGACCACGTCGGTCGATGTGCAGGCCGGTTTCACCACCAAAATGGGGTCGCTTCCGATCCGCAGCGGTGTTGATAGCAGCAGCTACAATGCCTGCGCGAAAGCCGGGGCTGCGGCCATTGCCGATGGCAATTCGGTTTCGGCGCTGATGATCCCGTTTACCCCGGAAAAGGTCGGCGCTTTGGGCGCTGCCCTGAAGGTGCTTTGGGTCAATCCCGATGCGAGCGCCGCCGACTATGTCGACGCGATTGCCGGCGTGCTTGAAAGCTACTGAGCCCGCACGACCTCGTAAGTGCCCTTGCGTTGCGGTGCCAAGCCGCAACGCGCCCTTTACCGAATGGAAGATGCAATGCCCCTACTTTCGCCTGCGCGGGCGCATGTCACTCTTGCCATGCTGCCGGTTTGGATCATCGTTCTTGTTGGCCTGATCGCATCTACGATCTGGACCTTTGTCATATCGCTGACCAATTCTCGCCTATTGCCCGTCTATGATTTCAATGCCTTCGAGCAATATGCGCGGCTGCTGAAGCTGCACGCCTGGCGGGTCGCCGTCGAGAATCTGTTCACCTTCGGGATCCTGTTCATCATTGTCTGCCTGGCCTTCGGCTTTCTGATGGCGATCATGATCGATCAGCGGATCCGGGGGGAAAGCCTGTTCCGCACCATCTTCCTGTACCCCTATGCGATGTCCTTCGTGGTGACAGGGCTGGTCTGGCAATGGGTGTTGAACCCGAGCTATGGCATTCAGGCCAGTATGCGCGGGATGGGGTTTGAAAACTTCACCTTCGACTGGATCGTGCGCCCCGACCGCGCCATTTACGTGCTGGTGCTGGCGGCGGTCTGGCAGGGTAGTGGACTGGTTATGGCCATTCTGCTCGCCGGGCTGCGCGGTGTGGATGACGATCTGTGGAATGCCACCAAGGTCGACGGCATTCCGAAATGGCGGGTCTATCTGTCCATCGTCTTGCCGCTGATCGCGCCGATGGTCGCCACGGCAACCGTTCTGCTCTCGATCTCGGTGGTGAAGGCCTATGACCTCGTCGTTGCCCTCACCGGCGGCGGCCCCGGAGATGCCACCGAGGTTCCCGCCAAATTCGTGATGGAGAACCTGTTTGCCCGCCAGAACGTGGCGCTCGCCAATGCCGGGGCGATCATGATGCTGATGGCGGTCACGGCAATTCTCGTACCGATGTATTTCGCGCGCCGTCACCTTGCGCGCAAGACAGAGGGTTAAGCCATGCAACGGACCTCTGAACAAACTATGGCGCGCATTGGCATCTATGCCTTTCTGATCATTGCCGCCGCCTTCTTCATGATGCCGCTTTACGTGATGATCGTGACCTCGCTGAAATCCATGGACGAGGTGCGCAGCTCTTCGATCTTCGCCTTGCCGCATCTGCCGACATTCGGCGCCTGGGCGGAGGCCTGGGGATCGGCCTGCACCGGGCTGACCTGCAAGGGCGTCTCGGTCGGGTTGGTCAACTCGCTCTGGATCACAATTCCCGCCACGACGTTTTCGATCATGCTCGGCGCCCTGACCGGCTATGCCCTGTCATTCTGGCGCCCCGCCGGGGCCGGTCTGATCTTTGGCGTGTTGGTGGTGTCGGCCTTTATTCCCTATCAGGTCTTCATTTATCCGCTGGTACGGATGATGTCGCAGGTGGGGCTCTATAGCAGCCTGCCGGGGATCGTTCTGATCCATGTGATCTTTGGCATGCCGATCATGGTGCTGATGTTTCGCAACTATTACGCCAGCCTGCCACAGGAATTGTTCAGCGCGGCGCGGGTTGACGGCGGCGGCTTCTGGGTGATCTTTTTCTATCTGATCCTGCCGCTTTCGCCGCCGATCCTGATCGTCGCCGTGATCCTGCAAGCCACCCATATCTGGAACGACTTCCTGTTTGGGCTGGTCTTTGCCGGGGCCGACAATCAGCCGATGACCGTTCTGCTCAACAATATCGTCAATACGACCCAGGGCGAAAAAGCCTACAACGTGGACATGGCGGCGACGATCCTGACCGCCCTTGTTCCGCTGATAATTTACCTCGCATCCGGCCGTTGGTTCGTACGCGGAATCGCCGCTGGCGCAGTGAAGGGATGACCCATGACAGCCGTTAAAATCCAGAACCTCGACATTCGATTTGGGGCGGTCACCGTCCTCAAACAGCTTGACCTCGATATTGAGGATGGCGAATTCATCGTGCTGCTGGGCTCTTCGGGCTGCGGCAAGTCCACATTGCTGAACGCCATTGCCGGATTGATCAAAGTCTCCGGCGGCAAGATCCTGATCGGCGACAAGGATATGACCCATGCGGAACCCAAAGATCGCGGCATCGGCATGGTATTTCAGTCCTACGCGCTCTACCCGCAGACCACGGTTGAAGGCAATCTGACCTTCGGCCTGCGGATGGCCAAGATGGCGAAGCCAGAGATCGAGCGTCGGGTGGCGCGGGTTTCGGACTTGCTGCAGATCACGCCCTATCTGAAGCGTCGGCCTGCCGCGCTGTCAGGCGGCCAACGCCAGCGTGTTGCCATCGGTCGCGCCTTGGTGCGCGATGCCGATGTCTATCTGTTTGACGAGCCGCTCTCGAACCTTGACGCCAAACTGCGCGCCGAATTGCGGGTCGAACTGAAGGCGCTGCACGAGGATATCGGCAAGACCATGATCTATGTGACCCATGATCAGATCGAGGCGATGACGCTGGCAAACCGCATTGCCGTGATGCAGTCCGGGGTGATCCAGCAACTCGCGCCGCCGGAAGAGATTTACCTGCGCCCGGCCAACCTGTTCGTGGCGGGGTTTGTAGGCTCGCCCGGCATGAACTTCCTCAAGGGGCGCCTGTCCACCGAGGCAGGCCGCATCCTGCTGCAGCTCGATGATGGCCCTGGCTATGATTTCAGCGACTATGCGTTCAAGGCCCCGGTGACCGGCCCGAAAGATGTCATCCTGGGCGTGCGACCAGAGCAGCTGGAGCTTGAGCCCGGCAGCGATCTCTTGCCGCTCGATTTGCAGGTCAGAGTTGTTGAGCCGATGGGGGCAGACACGGTGATTTGGGGCAGCTGCGCCGGGCAACAGGCCTCGGTCCGCCTTAGCAGCGCCAAAAGCCCGGATGTCACCCGTGGCGACACGCTGGTCACTGGCTTTCCCCTTGAAAGCGCATCACTGTTTGATGCCGAGAGCACACAGCGTCTGTAAGGAATTCAAAGAATATGCCGATGAAACCGGACGAATACTGGGTCGAAACCACCCTTGCGGCTCTGACGCTTGAAGAAAAGGTCAGCCTGCTGTCGGGGGCAAATTTCTGGGAAACGGCTGTAATCGACCGGCTGGGGGTCGCGTCCGTGAAGATGACCGACGGCCCCAACGGTGCGCGCGGCAGTGTCACCGAAAATGGCCCGACAGCGGCGGTCTTTCCCTCAGGCATTTCGCTCGGCGCAAGCTGGAATGCAGAGCTGGTGCACGAGGTGGCCTCGGCTCTGGCTGAAGAGGCGTGCACCAAAGGGGCCGACCTCGTGCTGGCCCCCACGGTGAACCTGCATCGCGGCCCGCTTAATGGCCGCAACTTCGAATGCATTTCTGAAGACCCGCACCTGACCACCGCCATCGCGCTGGCTTATATCGGTGGGCTGCAATCGCGTGGAGTCGGGGCAACGATCAAGCATTTCATCGGCAATGAAAGCGAATATCAGCGCATGACCATGTCCTCCGATATCGGGATACGGGCGCTGCGCGAGATTTACCTGCCGCCCTTCGAGGCCGCCGTTCGCGCCGGGGTCTGGGCGGTGATGTGTTCCTATAACCGTCTGAACGGCACCCATGCCAGCGAGCACAAATGGCTACTGCATGACCTGTTGAAGCAGGAATATGGGTTTGACGGCGTGGTGATGTCAGACTGGACGGCGGTGAAAAGCGTCGCGCCAAGCATGAATGCCGGATTGGATCTGGAAATGCCGGGGCCTGCGCTCTATCGCGGGCAAAAGCTGCTGGCGGAGATCGCAGAGGGCAAGGTTGATCTCGACATGGTGACCGACGGCGCCCGCCGCATCCTGCGTTTGGTCGAGCGCAGTGGCGTGCGCCACGCGCCGCCGCGCAAGCCCGAAACCTCCATCAACATCCCCGCGCATCGTGCCCTGATCCGCCGCGCGGTCGCCGAGGGCTCTGTGCTGCTCAAGAATAACGGGATCTTGCCGCTCGCTGCAGGGCGCGGGCTGCGCATTGCTGCCATCGGGCCAAACGCCGCCGAAGCCCGGATCATGGGGGGCGGTTCTGCACGGGTGAACGCCCATTACCGTATCAGCCCGCTGCAAGGCCTAGAGGCCCGCAGCGATATTACCGTCAGCCATGAAGTGGGCTGTGCAAACCACATGCTTTTGCCGGTGGTGCCGGGCGCGATGACCTCGAGCTTCTTCAATACCGAAGATTGTAGCGGCGATCCTGTCTATATCCGCGAGTATCCACAATCTGACGCGAAATGGTTCGGCTCGCACGAGCCCGGCGTCGATCTCTACCGCTTCAGCGTCCGCTCGGAGTTTTCATTCACCGCCAGCTATACTGGCCTGCATCAACTCGGGCTGGCCAATGCCGGTCTTGCCCGCCTCTATGTCGACGACCAACTGCAGATCGACGGATGGGAGGGCTGGCAGCCCACCGGTGCGACCTATTACGACTTTGGCGGCGATGAGAGGGTCACCGAGATCGCGCTTGAGGCCGGCAAGACCTACCACTTCCGCGTCGATTACCGTTCCACCACCGGCGTGATGGACGGCATTCAAGCCTTCCGCGTCGGCGTGTTTTTCCCCCTGGGTGAAGAGGGCATGCTGCGCGCCGAGCATGCGGCCGCCGCGGCAGATATTGCCGTGCTCTTTGTCGGGCGCACCCCGGAATGGGATAGCGAAGGGCGCGATCTGCCGGGCCTGACTCTGCCGGGCGCGCAGGACGAGCTGATCGAACGGGTTGCAACCGTCAATCCCAACACGGTTGTGGTGCTGCAAACCGGCGGGCCGGTGGTGATGCCGTGGAAAGACAAGGTCGCAGCCATTCTTGAATGCTGGTATCCGGGGCAGGAAGCCGGCAACGGCATTGCCGATGTGCTGATGGGCGATGCTGAACCCGGTGGCCGCTTGCCGCAGACCTTTCCGGCATCGCTTGAGGCAAACCCGACCTTCGGCAACTATCCCGGCGAAAACGGCCATGTCACCTATGCCGAAGGGGTGAATATCGGCTACCGCCACTACGATGCCCAGGGTGGCGCGGGCGTACTGTTCCCCTTTGGTTTCGGTCTGTCCTATACAAGCTTTGCCCTGGGCGAAACGCGCCTTTCAGCATCAGTTCTGCAACCGGGCGACAGCCTCACGGTCACCACGAGCGTGCGCAACACCGGCACAAGGCGCGGCAAGGCGGTTGTACAGATCTATGTCTCGCCGCCGAGAGGTCAGGATCGCCCCGCCAAAGAGTTGCGCGGGTTTCAGGCCGTCACACTTGACCCGGAGGAGGAAGCGCTGGCGGAGGTGAGCCTTGATATGCGGGCCTTTGCCTATTTCGATGTCGACAGAAATGCCTGGCATGCCCCGGCGGGTGACTATGTCATCCGCGTTGGCACCTCGTCGGCAGAGCTGCCGAACAGCGTCACCGTCACGCTTGCCAGCAGTTGGATTGCCCCTGTCCCTACAGGGCATCTACCCCTTGAGGGCGGCAGAATTGACAAAACCAAGGCCAGCTCTGACCATGACACCCATGTATGATCTGAACCTGCTTCGCATTCTCGTCGCCGTGGTGGATTCCGGCTCGGTCACGAGTGCGGCCGGAAAGCTGAACATGTCTCAGCCGACGGTTTCGCAGGCCCTGTCTCGCCTGCGCGACATCACCGGTGATCAGCTGTTCATCCGCGATGCGCAGCGCATGACGCCAACCGCCCATGCCATGCGCCTTTACAACGAATGCGCGGCAGCGATTGTGAAACTTGAAGAGGCGCTGCGCAGCGACACGCCTTTCAATCCGGCGACCGACCCCGCCCATTTCACCATCGCGATGTCGGATCTGGGCGAGATGACCTTTCTGCCCCTCTTGATCGACCGGCTGTCGCAGGTTGCCCCGCATGTCAATCTGGACATCGTGCCGATGGATGTGGCCGAGGTCGATACGATGCTGAAGCAGCGCCGGATAGATTTTGCCATCGGTAAGATCGCCTCGAACGACCCGGAAATCTCCAGCCGTGATCTGTTTGACGAAACCTATGCTGCGATCTTTCGCGCGGACCACCCGGTGATCCAGCAAGAGCTGACGCTGGAAACATTTCTGGCCTGCGGTCATGTCGTGGCCACCGACGCGTCGGGGCATTGGCAGGCCTCCAGCATGACCACCATTGCCGGGATCGAGCAAGCCAATGTTCAAGTGAATCTGCAGCATTTCACCGCTCTGCCCTTTGCCGTCAGCGCCAGCGATCTTGTGGCCGTGGTTCCTTCCAGCACCGCCGCAAGCTTTGCAGACCGTTGGGCTTTGCGCTGGTTGCCTCTGCCCTTCGAGATGCCCGAATTCACCGTGCGCATGCTCTGGAACTCCGGCAAGACCGTCCGCGCCGCCGATCATGACTGGATGATCCAGACCATCAGCGATGTGCTGACAGATCTCGGCCCTTACGCAACCCGGCTGGGCAAGACTTGACCAGTGAATCGGCACCAGAGGCCGCAAAGACCACATTCTGCAGGACCGCCCTGCAGTCACTGACCAATCCGCGAGAGAGGGTTCAATGAAAATAGCTGTTTTGGGTGCGGGCGCGATGGGCTCGGTTTACGGCGCACGGCTGGCAAAGGCCGGGGCTGAGGTCACGCTGTTGGATGTCAACGCAGAGCATGTCGCGGCTGTGAATGAACAGGGATTGCAGCTTGCGCTGGATGAGGGGGAAGAGGTGCTTAGGATGCGCGCCATCGCCCCGCAGGAATTTACCGGGCCGGTGGATCTGATCCTGCTGTTCACCAAGGTCTTTCACACCGCCTCGGCCCTGTCCGCAGTGGCCGGGCAAATCGGCGATGCCTGGGTGCTGAGCCTGCAAAACGGCGTCGGCAATGCCGAAAGGATCGCTGAATTTGTCAGTCCGGATCGCATCATGGTCGGCATGACCATGACCCCGGCAGAGTTTCTGGGGCCGGGGCGTGTGGCCTCGCATGGGGCGGCGACGACGGATTTCTACAGTGCCAATGGCAAGGCCGACCCGATGCTGGAGCGGATCGCGGCTTTGTTGCAGGTTGGCGGCGTGACCGCGCGCCTCAACCCCGATATCCATGCCGCGATCTGGGAAAAGGCCGCCTTCAATTGTGCGCTGAACCCGATTTGCGCGCTGACCAGTGGCACGCCCGGATCGGTGGGGGCATCGGAGGAGGGCCGTGCGCTCGCCTCGGCCGTGGTAGGCGAGGTGATTGCCGTTGCCCAGGCCAAAGGGATCACCGCCTCGCGCGATCATGTCGATGCGCTTTTGTCCCACGCCTATGCGCATCATCTGCTGCACGAACCCTCGATGCTGCAAGACCGCAATGGCGGGCGCCGGACCGAGATTGATGCGCTGAATGGCGCGGTGGTGGCGCTGGGGGATCAGCTCTCGGTTCCGGTCGAGACCAACCGCCTGATCACCCGGCTGATCCGGCTGACCGAAAGCAGCGCGCTTTACCGCGCCTCGGCCTAACCCCGCAATGAATGACAGAGGTTGCGATGCTCAGAGCTGACCCAAAAAACGACCAGATGACTGCAGGCGCCGCGCTTTTGTCGCGCATGGCGCGGCTTGGCGTGGACTATATCTTTGCCAATTCCGGCACCGACTTCCCGCCGGTGATTGAAGGCCTATCCGAGGCCGAGGCTGGCGGTGTCCCGCTGCCGAAAACCGTGACCGTGCCGTTTGAAAGCGCCGCGCTAGCGATGGCGCATGGCTATACATTGGCCACCGGGCAACCGCAGGCGGTGATGGTGCATACCAATGTCGGCCTCGCCAATGCTGCCATGGGCGCGATCAATGCGGCTTGCGACAATATCCCGATGCTGCTGATGTCTGGCCGCACCCCGACGCTGGAGCGCGGCCGTCTGGGCGCGCGCACCGTGCCGATCGGCTGGGGGCAGGAAATGCTGGACCAATCGGGTCTGGTCCGCGAGGCCTGCAAATGGGATTACGAGCTGCGCTTTCCCGAGCAGATTTTCGACGTGATCGACCGCGCGCATGGCATTGCCACCTCGACCCCCTGCGGGCCGGTCTATGTCAGCCTGCCGCGCGAAGTGCTCAGCGAAACCATCCCCGCTGCCGGGGCGGCCCGTCGCCCGCAGATGGCAGGGGCGGTGATTGACGTCACGGCCACACAGATTGCCGAGGTGGCGCAGCTTTTGGCGCAGGCCGAGCATCCGGTGATCTTTGCCCAGCACGGCACGGGCAGTGCCGAAGCTTTTGCCGCGCTCTCGCGGTTGACCGAGCGTTGGGGGATTGCGGTTTGCCAATATTGGGCGGTGGAGCTGGCCCTGCCAACCACGCATCCGATGGCCGCAGGGCCAGATCCGCGCGCGCTGTTGGACCGCGCCGATGTCATCCTCTGCCTTGATGCGCTGGCGCCATGGTCGCCCGCTCAGGTCGAACCGCTGGAAGAGGCGCAGGTTATCCAGATCGGCCCGCGCCCGTTGCAGGACCGCTCTGGCGTGCGCAATTTCCGCTGCGACATCGGCCTGACAACCGAAGTTGCGCCCGCCATTCTGGCGCTCGAACAGGCGCTGGAGCCGCTTTGGCCGGACCATGCCCCCCGCGTGACCGCCCGCGCCACGGACCTTGCGGACCGCCACGCTGCCGAGCAGGCCAAGCGCTTTGACACCGCCCGCACTGCCCGCGAGGACGCGGCCCTGACCAAGGGCTGGATCAGCCTGACGGTCTCGGAGCGGATCAAAGGCAAGAACGCGGCGGTGTTCTCGGAGCTTGGTTGCCAACTGCCCTCGATGCAGCTGGACACGCATCAGTCCTGGTTTGACGGCCCGCACTCGGGCGGTCTGGGTTGGGGCCTGCCTGCCGCGATGGGCTTTGCGCTGGCGCAGCCGGACAAGACCGTGATCGCCACCATGGGTGACGGCTCCTATATGTTCGCCAACCCTGTCGCCTGCCATCAGATCGCCGAAGCCTTGGGCCTGTCGATGATTGTGCTGGTGCTGAACAACGCCGAATGGGGGGCGGTGCGGCAATCGGTGCTGGATATCTATCCCGACGGCCATGCCTCCCGCGCCAATGCCGTGCCGCTGACCGATCTGTCGCCCAGCCCAAGCTTTGTGAAAGTGGCCGAGGCAAGTCGCGCCTGGGCGCGTCACGCCAGCACCGCCGATGCGTTTGAAACTGCCTTTGCCGAGGCGCTGGATCATGTCGCGGGCAAACGTGGCTTGGCCTTTATCGAAGTGGCCATCGCCAAGAGCTAAGGGCTAAGGCGTCACCGTCAGAACGGCAAGAGGCGCAGCATCCGGGCTGCGCCTCTCTGTTTTGAGGGCCGTAGAAGCCTCAGAACGGGTAGTGCTGGTTCGGGTCTTCGATGGTGATCCAGCGCAGATCGGTGAACTCGGCAATCGCCGCCTTGCCGCCAAAGCGGCCATAGCCGGAATCGCCAACCCCGCCAAAGGGCATCTGCGCCTCGTCCGACACGGTCGGGCCGTTGATATGGCAGATGCCGCTATTGATCTGGTTGGCCGCCGAAATCGCGCGCTGGATGTCCTGGCTGAACACCGCCGCCGAGAGGCCGTATTCGGTGTCATTGGCGGTGGCGATGGCTTCGGCGTCGCCATTGACGCGGATGATGGATTTCACCGGGCCAAAGCTTTCCTCGCCATAGATGCGCATCGCAGGCGTTACACCGTCGAGCAGCGTGGCCGAGTGGATGGCCCCGTCGCGCTGCCCCCCGGCCACCAGTTTGGCGCCCTTGCCGGTGGCATCGGCGATAAGCGCATCCATCTTTTCACCCGCGCCGATGCTGACCAGCGACCCCAGAACCACCTGATCGCGCGGGTTGCCAAAGGGCAGGCCCGCTGCCCGTGCCGACAGTTTCGCCACGAACTCATCCGCAATCGCTTCGTCGACGATGATGCGCTCGGTCGACATGCAGATCTGGCCTTGGTTCATGAAGGCACCAAAGATCGCGGCATTCACCGCACCGTCAATATCGGCATCCGACAGCACCACCAGCGGCGCCTTGCCGCCCAGTTCGAGCAGCGAGGGTTTCAGGTTCTCACCCGCCAGACGGCCGATGATCCGCCCCACCGCCGACGAACCGGTGAAGTTGACATGCTTCACCTTCGGCGCTTCGATCAGCGCCTTGACCACCTCAGCGGCATCCTCCGGCGCGTTGGAGATGTAATTCGCCACCCCCTCGGGCAGACCGGCCTCGACAAAGCAATCGACGATCAGCCGGTGGGTTTTCGGGCAGGCTTCCGAGCCTTTCAGGATCACCGTGTTGCCGCAGGCCAGCGGCATGGCCACGGCGCGTGCGCCAAGGATCACCGGCGCGTTCCACGGCGCGATGCCCAGACATACGCCTTTGGGACGGGCCACACCCATCGCCAGCGTGCCGGGCTTGTTCGACGGGATCACCTCGCCGCCCACCTGCGTGGTCATCGCGGCGGCCTCGCGGATCAGACCGGCGGCGAACATCACGTTGAACCCGGCCCAGGGAGCGGTGCAGCCGGTTTCAGCAATCATCGTGGCGATGAAGGCGTCCGCTTTGGCATCCATGATATCGGCGGCCTTGTTCAGAAGCGCACGGCGCTCTGCAGGGCCGGTTGCCGCCCAGCCCGGAAAGGCGGCGTTTGCGGCGGCGGTAACAGTAGCCACATCCGCAGGCCCGGCGGCGGCGGCGGTGCTGGCCACGTCGCCCGTCACCGGATCGATGCGGTCAAAGGTCTTGCCCGCAGCAGCGGTCGCGTCCTTGTTGTTTATGACAAAACTTACAGTCATGGTCGTTCTCCCTGTTCTGGCCTTTCGGCCTTTTGGTTTTATGTGGATTTCGTGGTGATCCAGCGCAGCTCGCTGAACTCGTCGCTGCAGGACGCACCGCCAAAGTAGCCATAGCCGCTGGATTTGACGCCGCCGAAAGGCATGAAGGGGTCATCCGCGACGGTGGTGCCGTTGATGTGGCAAATCCCGGTTTCAAGCTGATCGGCCACTGCACGGGCCATGGTCAGATCGCGGCCAAACACCGCTGAAGCCAGGCCATATTCGCAGTCATTCGCCACCGTCACTGCCTCAGCAATCGAGCTTGTGCGATAGATCCCCACCATCGGCCCGAAACATTCCTCGGAATAGATCCGCATCATCGGCGAGACATGGTCGAGGATGGTTGCATCCATGAACTGCCCGCGTGCAGCCCCCCCCGCGCGCAGCACCGCGCCCTTGCCAACCGCATCTTCGATCAGCGCCGATAGGCGCACGGCAATCGAACCCGTTGCCAGCGGGCCGATCATGCTGCCGCTCTGGCGCGGATCGCCTGCGGTCAGCGCGCGCGCCCGGGCGGCAAACCGTTCGACAAATTCATCGGCAATGCTCTGGTCGACGATGATCCGATCCGTCGCCATGCAGATCTGGCCGGAATTCAGATAGGCCCCAAACAGCGCCGCCTCGATGGCCTGATCCAGATCGGCATCCGCCAGCACGATGAATGGCGATTTGCCGCCCAGCTCCAGCAGACAGCGCTTCAGATGCTGCGCCGCGATGCCTGCAATGATCCGCCCCACCCGGGTTGAGCCCGTGAAATTCACCCGCCGCACCGCCGGATTGGCGATCAGCGTTTCAACGACCTCTTCTGCATGTTCCGGGGCATTGGTCAGAATGCCCAGCACACCGGGCGGCACCCCGGCCTCGGTGAAAAGCTCACCCAGCAACACATGGCTGACGGGGCAAAGCTCCGAGGCTTTGAAGATCACCGTATTACCAAAGGCCAGAGGGTAGGCAATCGCGCGCACCCCCAGCGCCACCGGAGCATTCCATGGCGCAATCGCAAGGCAGACGCCGGCGGGCACCCGAACCGCAATCGAGGCGGCCTTTGGCGGCGCGGCCATGATATCGCTTTCAGCCAGCTCTGCAGTGGCCAAAAGCGTTTCCTTCGCCACCTGCAGATTAAATGCGACCCATTGCGGCGTGGCGCCGATTTCGGCGCTCATGCTGGCCTCGAACCGGGGCGCATAGGCCTCGATCAGCTCTGCCGCGCGGCGCAGCACGGCGGCGCGGGCCTGACCCGACAGCGCCGACCATGCAGCAAAATTGGTTGCGGCGACAAAGGCCAGATGATCGGCATCAGCCGCGCGCCCGGCGGCGGCGACCGAGGCCACAAGATCGGTGGAGGGATCGAGACGCTCAAAGCTTTCGCCCGCTTCGGCCGCTTGCATCTGGCCGTTCACAAACAGGCCAGCCCGCATTGGTGCACCCTTGCCGATTGCTTCGACAGCAGCGCTGCGCGCCACTTTCACTCTCTCACTCATGCGGTCCTCCCCTGCCTATACGGCAGCCCTCTGACAGTCTGCAGCCATTGCTGCGGCGACTAAATGACGTATGCTGGGGTAATGTTGAACTTTTATGGGTTTCTGCATGCCCAATCAGGCTTCGGGAAATGAACTTGCCGCGATGCTGCGCTTTGAACCGGTCGCGCCCAGCGTCCGGGGGCGCACCTATGCGGCCGGTCGGGGCAGCTTTGCCAACCTCAATCTGATCGCCATCGTCACCCGAGGCAGCGCCAGCCTGATCCGCGCGGGCGAGACCCTGAACATCCTCAGCCACAGCGTCATGGTGCTGCCGCATGGGGCCGAGGCCGAGCTTCAGGTGCCCGCAGGCACCCGGGCCTGGCTGATCGGCTTTGCACGCCCCTTGCAATCCCTGATCGTTGGCACCGGGCCGGAAAGCCTGATGCTGGATCAGGTCCTTGCCCGCCTGACCCTAACCCCCGGCAATCGCGATGTGGTCGAGGCGACGATTGTGCCGCTTTTGCCCTTGCTGGAGCAGGAGATCACCGACCCACGCAAAAGCTCGCAAACCGCCGTTGCCGCGCTGATGCGGCTGTTGCTGATCGCCACCAGCCGTATGCTCGATGCCAGCGATCTGGGCGATTTTAGCAATGACAGCATCATTCTCAACCGCTTCCGCCAGTTGGTCGAACTTGGCTATCGCAGCCGCAAGCCGGTTGCGGCCTATTGCGACGAGCTGAACCTGACCTATGACCGGCTGCATGAAATCTGCCAAAGGCAGCTTCAGCGCACGCCCCTTGCGCTGATCCGTCAGCGCACCCTGCTGGACGCCTCGACCCGGCTTTTGCAGTCGGATGAAAGCATCTATATGATCGGGGATCAGCTTGGCTTTGACGACCCCACCAAGTTTTCGCATTTCTTCAAACGGGCGACGGGTCTTTCCCCGCGTCAGTTCCGACAGGAGGGAAGGCAAAGCAAAACCCGACAGGCTGATGCGGGCAATCTGACATTTTCCGACTGGCCCTAGGCCTTGAACTGAACGGGTTTGCGCGTCTTGTTTTGGATGATCGAGCTGCGTTCCTTGATCTAACCGACCGCCTACATATACGTCACCTACAGCCTTCCGGAGCCGAGGACTGAATGGGAACTTGCGAACGGCAGCTTTGGGCCGTCCGTGAAGACGGCCCATGCCCTTAGATTTCGATAGCTTCGGCGATCGCTAGCGCATCTTCAAGCTCAACGCCAAGGTATCTGACTGTGCTGTCCATCTTGGTATGTCCAAGCAGAAGCTGAACCGCCCGCAAATTGCCAGTCTTCTTGTAGATTTGCGTCACCTTGGTGCGCCGCATCGAGTGCGTGCCATAGGCGCTGGCCTCCAGACCAATGGATGTCACCCATTCTCGCACAATCCGCGCGTACTGGCGGGTCGAGATGTGAAGCCGTTCGTGAAAACGCCCGGGCCAGAGGTATTCGGATCCGACCATGAGCGGCTCCCGCATCCACCGTGCCAAAGATGCACGGGTCCCTTCGGAAATCTCGAAGCGCACAGGTTTCTGCGTCTTACTCTGCAAAACCGACGCGCGCTCCTTGAATTGGCCTGACGCCATGACGTCGACCACCTTCATCTTCACCAAGTCGCAGCCGCGCAGCTTGCTGTCGATGGCAAGATTGAAGAGGGCCAGATCACGATGGTTCTCGGCCAGCTCCAGCCGCACCCTGATCGCCCAGACATGTTTGGGCTTAAGTGGCCTTTTCTGGCCGACGATCCGGCCTTTGTTCCAGGCTGGGCGCAGTGCGCGGATGGCGGGTAAGTTTGGTGTTTCCATGATGGATCCTCCGATCCACCACGCCCTCCCACATCGACAACCCGACGTTGACAAGACATCATATCACATGATGCTGCGATGCATCCGAGGTCGGCTGTGAGCCCATATTGACCGATGCTGCACGCCGCACGAATGTCGGCTCTCTGGCGACCACATGGGCTTTTAAAACGATAAATCTGGCTCTAGTAATAGCTCCGGGATAGTGCTCTAATTTCCTCGTTTTCTGCTGGTGAGGAACTGCAATGTGCAACGACAGTGGTTCAGCCATCTCAACGGTTGCGATTGATAATAATCGTGTCATAGTCACAGAATGGCGCTTTAAGAAGCGTGGCGATAACACGGGATGGCATCGTCATGCTTATGATTATGTAGTCATTCCACTGTTTGATGGTGTTCTTGAGATTGATGTCGGTGAAGGTGAACGCGTCAAAGCCCAGATGAAAAACGGAGTACCATACTTTCGTGAAATCGGTGTAGAGCATGACGTTATCAATGGGAACGACTTTGAATGTGCATTTGTGGAAGTAGAGATATTGCAATCCAGAAGCGGTGAGGCCGGTTAAACGTGTCGAGTGCTCGCTGGTTTTATTGGGTGTTTCACTGAAGCCGACTTAGGAACGGCTGCGGCGAAAGTATAGTTTGTCCGCGCCCCGGTCATTGCCGAGGTAGAGATGCTGCGCGATGCACCAATGGCTGATCTGGTGAAGCTGCGGCGCGGCGTTAAATCAGAGGGCGAGAGTCCGCTTCGGGCCGAGAGTGACCGCGGCGGCGGGGCAGACAACTCGCGATGCCGGACTGCGAAGATTGTCAGTGCTGAGCCCTTAGTGTCTGATGTTTCAACAGGTCCGATTGTCAGCATTACTACAAAAGGGCCTGATCGCGGTTGGATTCGGCGGCATCGCGGATCGCGTTGTGTACGAAGTCTTTCGCCATGCGGCATGCGCTGGAAAGCTCGCGCTTGTCAGCGAGATGGCAGGCGATGGCCGTCGCCAAGGCGCATCCGGTCCCGCGCAGGGTGGCGTGAAGCCTCGGGGATTTCAGGATGTGTTTTTCAACCCCGTCAAACAGGTGATCGGCAGAGATTTCGCCCTCGCCATGGCCACCCTTGATCAGCACAGCCTGCGCGCCCTGAGCCAAAATGCTTTTCGCCTGTGCGGTGATTTCGGCATTGGTGGCCGCTGTCGGTTGCCCGGAAAGAGCCCCGGCTTCGGGCAGGTTGGGGGTGATAAGGCGGGCCAGCGACTGCAATTTCCGAGGCAGTTGCCCATTCATCAAATGCCCGCCGGAACTGGATTTAAGGACCGGGTCGATGACAAGCGGACAGGATTGTTCTGAGAGGGCATTAGCAACGGTTATTGCGATCTCCTCTGACCCCAGCATTCCGATCTTGATGGCAGCGGGCCGGTCCGTGGCCAGAGCGGCTTTGATCTGCGCCGCCACGAGTTCCGGAGGCGTTAAGTGCAGGTCGATCATCTTTGCATTGGTTTGCACGGTTACGGCGGTGACGATGGGCAGAACGTCAAAGCCCAATGCGCGGGCGGTAAAGGCGTCGCGGGTCAATCCCGCCCCGCCGCTGCTGTCGGTCCCGCCGATGATCATGATTTTCTTCATGCGCAGGCTTTCGCGGCGATCAGGGCGATGTCGTCAAAACCTCGCGCCTGAAGCTCACTCGCAGCTTGCCAGGCCCTCAGCCCGGATCGGCAACACAACACCACCCTCTGGTCCGGCACCGGGGCAAGCACGGCCAGCTCGGTCCGGGTCATGCGAGTGGCGTGTTTTGTGAGGGGGGTGGGGGCTTCATCCCGGCTTCGCAATTCAACCACCAGATCGCTTTGCCGCACCATGCTGAGGGCGATAAACGGAAAAGCGGCATCCGGTTCGGGACTGCCCATGAAGCTGAACTCACCGAACCGCAGATCAGCAAGATCCGCGGTGAGCATCTTGCCGAGCCCGGAGGGATCACATCCCAGAAGAATGCGCAGCGCGATCTGCGCCTGCAGTGCGCCGATGACCCCGACCACCGGCCCCAGCACACCAGCGGTTGCGCAGCTCGCCCCCAATATTGGCAGGTCCGGAAAGACCGCCCGCAGTGAAGGCGCGGTGCCACAAAAGCCGCCGACATAGCCGGTTTGGCCCAGAACACTTGCCGAGATCAGCGGTGTCTTCGCCGCAAAACATGCATCCGACAGCATGTAGGACACGGCAAAACTATCGGCGGCGTCGATCACCAGATCGGCCTCACATGCGAGCTCTGCGGCCAAAACCGGGTCAACGGCCTGTGCCCGCGCCGTCACCCCGATCTGGGGGTTGAACGCATTCAGCACGTCGCGCGCAGCCCCCACCTTGGGACGGCCCAGATCGGTCATTCGGTAGAGCGGCTGGCGGTGCAGATTGCTTTCTTCGACACTATCCGGGTCAAACAGCGTGATCTGCCCGATACCCGCCCCGGCGAGGTATTGCAGCACCGGGCAACCAAGCCCACCGGCCCCGACAATCGCAATATGGGCCGCAGCCAGCTTTGCCTGACCTGCCGCTCCAACCTCTGGCAGGAGCATCTGACGCGCATAGCGGCTCATGACGCGCAGACTTTCAGCCAGTCACAAACGCGGGCTTCGGGATCGTCGGCCTGCTGCACATCGGTCACCACGGCCACGCTATCCGCCCCGGCGGCAAAGACACCGGGCGCGCGCTCTGGCGTCAGCCCGCCGATGGCAACCAGGGGCGTGTCACCTGCCATCGCCTTCCAGCTGGTCACGCGCTCCAGCCCCTGCGGGCCCCATTTCATCTTTTTCAGCAGGGTCGGATAGACCGGGCCAAGCGCCACATAGGCCGGATCATGGGCCAAGGCCCGATCAAGCTCCGCCTCATCATGGGTGGAAAGGCCAAAGCGCAGACCCGCCCGGCGCAGGGCGTCGAAATCCGCTTCATCCATGTCCTCCTGCCCCAGATGGACAAAATCGCAGCGCAGATCCAGCGCCGCCTGCCAGTGGTCATTCACGATAAGCTGGGCATCATGCGCGGCACAGACATCGCGGGCGCGGGCGATTTGGCGCCGGATTTCAAGCTCGGGCGCGTCTTTGATCCGAAGTTGCACCAGTTTCACCCCATGGGGCAGCAGGCGTTCCAGCCGCGCCACATGACCAACGATCAGGTAAAACCGTTCCATCACATCAGCTCCGCCAGCCCGAGCACGGGGGTTGAGGGCACGGCCATGTCGCGCCGCTCCATCGGGCTGGCGGCAAAGCCTGCGCGCCCGGCCTCAACCGCCAGAGCCATGGCGCGGGCCATGCCGATCGGATCGCCAGCCTTGGCAATGGCGGTATTGAGCAGGATCGCATCCATCCCCAGCTCCATCGCCTGCACCGCATCCGAAGGCCGCCCGATCCCGGCATCCACGATCAGCGGAATCCCGGCAAAATGCGCCCGCATCGAGCGCAGGGCATCCGGATTGCGCAACCCCTGACCCGACCCGATCGGCGCGCCCCAGGGCATCAACACCTCGCAGCCTGCCTCCAGCAGCTTTTCCCCCACGACCAGATCGTCGGTGGTGTAGGGAAACACCTTGAACCCGTCGGCGCAGAGGATGCGGGCGGCTTCGACCAGCGCGAAAACGTCAGGTTGCAGCGTGTCGGAATGGCCGATCACCTCAAGCTTGATCCAGTCAGTGCCGAACAATTCGCGCGCCATCTGCGCCGTGGTCACAGCCTCTTGCGCGGAATGGCACCCGGCGGTGTTGGGCAGGATACAGGCGTCGGTTGCGCGCAGCACATCCCAGAACCCGGCGCCGCTGCCATCAACCGTTTCACGGCGCAGGCTGACGGTGACAACCTCGCAGCCGCTGGCGCGGATCGCCTGTTTCAGGATCTCGGGCGAGGGGTATTGTGCGGTGCCCAAAAACAGCGGCACCGAAATCTCGGTCTCATAGATGCGCATCTCAGCCTCCCTGCATCGGCGCCAGCACTTCCAGCCGGTCGCCGTCGCGCAAACCGGTGGCGGCACGCGCCGGGCCGGGCACAAACTGGCCGTTCAGGGCGGTGGCAATGGCCGGGCTGGTAAAGCCCAGCTCTTCCAGCGCGGCGGCAAGGGTTTGGGCCGCGACCTTATGAGATTTCGCGTTCACGGTGATGTTCATTTGATGCCTCGGGAAAGAAGTGTTGCGCCACGCGAGCGGCCATGGCGGGGGCGAGCAGGAAGCCGTGGCGATAGAGCCCGTTCAGGTGCAGGGTATCGCCCTCGCTCACCAGCCGTGGCAGGTTGTCGGGAAAGGCCGGGCGCAGGCCGGAGCCGGTTTCGATCACACTGGCCTCGGCAAAACCGGGATGCAGGGTGAAGGCCGCGCTGAGCATCTCGGAGAGCGACCGCACGGTGGGCGCTCGGGCTGACGAGCTTTCGACCATCGTGCCGCCGATCATGAAAACGCCATCCCCGCGCGGCACCAGATAAAGCGGCATACGCGGGTGGATCAGGCGCAAAGTGCGGGTGATGGTGATCTCGGGGCAAAGCAGAATGGCCATCTCCCCGCGCACCGGGCGCAGCTCGGGCAAGGGCGCATCAATGCCGGTGCAATCCAGATCGACCTTATCCGGGGCCTTGGTGCCGGTGATGATCTCCACCCCCAGCGCTTCCGCCGCCGCGGCCAGATCCGTCAGCGCCCGGCGCGGGTCGAGATGCGCCTCGTGCTCAAAGAACAGCCCCTTAGAAAACCGCCCCGACAGGGCCGGTTCCAACGCGTCGATCTCGGCCCCCTCCACCTGACGAAACCCGGAGGTGCGCTTGGAAAAGCGGGTCAGTTCGGCCTGATCGCGCGGCGGCGCCACAACCAGCGTGCCGCGTCGGGTGACGGGCGTGATCTCTGCCCACCACTCCGCCGCCTGCGCGCCCAGCGTCAGAACCGGCTCTTCTGCGCTTTCGCGTTCGCACCATGGTGCCAGCATCCCGCCTGCAAACCGCGCGACGCTGCTGGCTCCAATCTCTGGCCCGGCTTCGTAAACCCGCACGGACGCGCCGCATCGCGCCAGCTCCAATGCCGAAGCGAGACCGGCCAGACCGCCCCCTGCAATCTCGATCATTCGCCTGCCTCCTTCACCGGCAGATACAGATCGCCGCCGTCGCGGTATTTGGCCGCCATCGCCTCCATACCCTCTTTCTGGGCCTCGCTACGGATGTCATGGCTGATCCGCATGGAGCAGAATTTCGGCCCGCACATGGAGCAGAAATGCGCCACCTTATGGGCGTCTTTGGGCAGGGTCTGGTCATGGAACGCGCGCGCCGTATCCGGGTCGAGCGACAGGTTGAACTGGTCTTCCCAGCGAAACTCGAACCGCGCCCGGCTGAGCGCATCGTCGCGCCTTTGCGCCCCCGGCAGGCCCTTGGCCAGATCCGCCGCATGGGCCGCGATCTTGTAGGTGATGACGCCGGTTTTCACGTCATCCCGGTCGGGCAGGCCCAGATGCTCTTTCGGCGTCACATAACACAGCATCGCACAACCGAACCAACCGATCATGGCCGCGCCGATACCCGATGTGATGTGGTCATAGCCCGGGGCGATGTCCGTGGTGAGCGGCCCAAGCGTGTAAAACGGTGCCTCGTCGCAGCATTCCAGCTGCTTATCCATATTCTCCTTGATCTTGTGCATGGCCACATGGCCGGGCCCTTCGATCATCACCTGACAATCCCAGGCCCAGGCGATTTGGGTCAGCTCGCCCAGCGTCTCGAGCTCGGCAAATTGCGCCTCGTCATTGGCATCGGCAATCGAGCCGGGGCGCAGCCCGTCGCCAAGGCTGAAGCTCACGTCATACTGGCGGCAGATATCGCAGATTTCCTCGAAATGCTCGTAGAGGAAGCTTTCCTTGTGGTGATGCAGGCACCACTTGGCCATGATCGAGCCGCCGCGTGACACAATCCCGGTCACACGGCTCACCGTCATCGGCACCATATGCAGGCGCAGCCCCGCATGGATGGTGAAGTAATCCACCCCCTGTTCCGCCTGTTCGATCAGCGTGTCGCGAAACAGCTCCCAGGTCAGATCCTCGGCAATGCCATTCACCTTTTCCAGCGCCTGATACAGCGGCACCGTGCCAATCGGCACCGGGGAATTGCGCAAGATCCATTCCCGGGTGTTGTGAATATTGCGCCCGGTTGACAGATCCATGACCGTATCGGCGCCCCAGCGGATCGACCAGACCATCTTGTCGACCTCTTCCTCCATCGAAGAGGTCACGGCGGAGGTGCCCATATTGGCGTTGATCTTCACAAGGAAGTTGCGCCCGATGATCATCGGTTCAAGCTCCGGGTGATTGATATTTGCCGGGATGATGGCGCGCCCCGCCGCCACTTCATCGCGGACAAATTCCGGGGTGACATAATCGGGGATATTGGCCCCCCAGTCATTGCCATCGCGGTGGCAGGGGGCCAGCTCGCGCAACTGGTTTTCGCGAATGGCGACAAACTCCATCTCAGGCGTGACGATCCCCGCGCGGGCATAGGCGAGCTGGGTGACAGCCCCGCCGTCTTTGCCCCGCAGCGGGCGCGGCTTGATCGGAAATTCCGGCGTCAGCCGCTCGCCCTCGGCAAAGCCGTTATCGGCCGCTTTGATCTCGCGCCCGTCATAGGCCTCAACATCGCCGCGCGCCTCGATCCAAGCCCGCCGCAAGGGTGCCAGCCCCTTGTTGATATCGGTCGTCACATCAGGATCGGTATAGGGGCCGGAGCTGTCATAGACTGGCAGCGGCGCTTCCCCGGCCGTGGGATGAACGCTGATCTCGCGCATCGGTACGCGCAGGTCCGGGTGCAGGCGACCCGCGACATATATCTTGCGCGATGCAGGCAATCCGCCAGTGGTGATCTTTGGGTTTGGAATGTTCATGTCGGGCGCTCCTCAAGCTCAGGTCTCAAAAAACACCAGATGAGCGTGGGGAGGAGCCGAAGGCGGAATACGCCTTCTGTTCAGGTAGCACAGGCCACGAATGGCAATGCGCCCTTAGCTTCCTACGCCAGTATCAACTGGGTCAGGTTCAAAGGGTCGCGTCACCGGGATTGCTCCCTGTCAGCCTCTCAGTCCCCTAAGCGGGACTCCCCTGCGTGAGACCTCAATAGAGCGGGTGAAGGCTTTCGTAAAGACGTTGGCAAGTGCCGCCCAATAGCTGGGCGGCGAATTTCCGATTTGTCTGCGCTTTCGACCTTCATCTTCCTGGAATGCCGCAAGATGCTCCAATGACCGCAATGACGGGCCGCATCGCAGCATGATCAATGCAAGCTGAACGGCAGCTCTGGGCCGTTCTCGAGTTCCGCTTCAAGCAAGTGCCACGATGTTAGCCGTCTTGGACCGGTTGCAAAACCTTTCGAGACTCGACTCTAAGGAAGGGTTTGAACACAATGCATGCATGCATTTGTGGTGAATTTAGATGATAGATGGTCTTTCCGTTCCAACCTCTGCAAATTTTCATGCAATTCGAAAGAAGTTGTCAAACAAGGCCATCAATGACTTGTTTGTGAAGCTTCGTGCGAGCCACGGTGTTACGGTCCAAAACGAATTCAAACACACACGTGAACGACTCGACGGCGTTCGCTGGTCTGCAATTTGCTTTAGATATGAGAGCCCTCCCTCCTTTCTCGAAAACAACACTGCAATACGAGAGCGCCTTTGCGGATTTATGCTGTTGATCGAATATCGAAGTTATGCAGCAGTTCTCTCGTCCCGATTGAACCTCCCATCCTCCTTCAAGACGGCTCACCTCTCGGCGGTTGCAACGGCGCGTGTCGAAGGCGCAATCGCCAAAACAGATGCGGTTTTCCAACGCATGACGATGCGCAACATGTCCATCTCGCCCTACGCGATGCGCTCCAAAACCGTCGACGCGCCAGATCTTGCCAATGTTGTTGGCCCGGCCGGGAGCAGGCGGTATGCGCCCCGTACATTCAGCGTTGTTGCGAATGGCATGCAGAGTACCGCAACGCCGAGCTCCGGACGCATTAGCGTTCGCTCGGCGCGCACTGATCTTCCTGGCGTCATTAGCTTTGCTAAGAACGTTATCGAAGAGCTTCATGTGGATAACGCGGACGTCTCGCCATTCATCAGGTCCTTTGCCCGACCGGTGTCATTGACCGAAGCCCTGGAAGCTTCGGAGCCGATCGCCATGGCAATTGATACAAGCAAGCTTTCCGACGCCGTGGACGAGGTTGAGGGGGGCATTAGGCTCATCCGCCTGAACGACGATACGGCAGTCGAGCTAACTGGAAGCGAACTCACGGCTTTGATCAAAAGCCTTGACCAGCCCCTGAATATTGAAGGAGGTGCCCGCCTCAGAACGGCACACCACCCCGAGACAGGCGACCAGCAAGCATCCATCCGCCTGAACAAGAACCGCATCGCTCTCCACTCCCTGTCCTCACCTCAGTTATCTGATGTTTACGTGGATAGAGCCGGTGAGGCGCTTGGTGAAGATGGCAACCGGCAGCCTCTGCGGGCATACCTAGATAATATTAATGCACTCATTGTTCTGTTCGAGGATGTGCGATTGGCCTACATTGATGGTCAGGTATTCCGGGACGAAACCCTTATGGACGGGGGTGAGTCATTTCTGCGCCACTTCACCGACTGCGCGCTGCTGGCGACCGTCACAAGCGAGAAAGGGGCATTCACCACCGCACAGACCGCGTTCGATGGCACTTCGAGTTTCGGGGCGATTGTCGATCACATTGCCGCTGCCGATCCGATTCTACTGTGCGATGACCTTGGCGATGAATGGGCTGACTTCATAGGCGTCTCCGACAGCGCAGGGGTCACGCAAATCTCTTTCTACCATGCAAAGCACGGCGCGCTGTCTCTCGGTGCCAGCCCCTTCCATGTTTCGGTCAGCCAGGCGGTCAAGAACCTCGGAAACATGTCGTTTCCAGAAGAACGGCTCGCAGGCAAACTTGGATTGTGGGGTTCGACCTACAACGCGCCCAATCAAGAAACCCAAATTCAACGGACGATACGCTCGGACGTCGCTGATCTCGCAGGCGCACTGCGTCGCGCAAGAGTGGCGCCGGATGCGCGCCGCCGAGCTGTAATTGTGACTTCGTCGCTCAGTCGGCAGGCGCTCGCGGACAAATTAACCGCGATACAGGGCGGCCAAAGGCCAACTCCGTCGTTTGTCCAACTCTACTGGCTTATGCAATCCTTCTTTTCGGCCTGTACAGAAGTCGGCGCAACTGGCGCTGTCGTGTGCCAACCATGAGGCTTTCTTGGTTGGCTTGGGATGCCTTCAATACGGGGAGCTGCGAGAAATCGAGGCGCTGTCTATAACTCATGGTCTGGTATCAGCGGCAATGGATTTTGATCATGCCTGCCCCTCAAAATGTGCTGATGGGCATAGGTTGCCGGCCTTGCTCGCGATTTTCTGACGCGGCGAAAGTCAGGTCTGACGGGCCGCATCGCACCATCGACAGCATAGCCGGACGGCAGCTTCGGGCCGTGAGTGAAAGCGGCGGCGTTGCAGGCAACTGGCGATGCTGCATCGCGAAAGGTGTCTGCTTCGAGCCCAAATCAACCGATGCTGCGCTCTGCGCGAATGTCGGCTTGGCTTTGTCGGGAGAATGTCCTAACTTTCGTCAACGGATCATCTTAGAAGATGAAGCTCCCATGTGACGCTGCTCGTCACAGCTGGGAATGTCCTTCTTCAGTCAAACTGTGGAGGACCCATTTTTGAACCACAACTTACAAATCCGCTTCGTTCCAGGGCGTTATGCTGTTTCTCAACTAAGGGCAAATGCAGACGTTCCCGGATGGTTTAGCGGGCTGGGCTTCAAAGCCGCTATTTATTCAGAGGACGAGACAACCTTGGTTTGTTTCGAAAACCGCGTTCCTGCCGAGGTCGAAACAGAAAGAGGTTGGGCTTGCTTGCGCACGGTTGGTCCTTTTCCTTTTGACGCTGCTGGAGTTGTCCAATCCCTGATCGAGCCACTTTCTACCAATGGCATCGGTGTTTTTGTCGTCTGCACATATGACGGTGAACACGTCTTAATCCCTGCCTCAGACACCGCCAAGGCAGTGCATTGCCTAGAAGCGGCAGGGCACATTTGTTGCGGATAGCGCATAGCGTTCTGGCTCCAAACTGATCTGAGAAGATTGAGCCCTCATTGACCGATGCTGCAATCTGTTTAAGCGTCAGCTACTCAGACAAGACGAATTGCGTCATGCCTGCACCCAACTGGCCAGTGGGTCGCTCTTGAAACCCAAAGTGCTGGTAAAATGCCTCCTTACCCTTCGCAGACATTAAACCAATCGTCGCACCGGTCGCAGCGCGCGCCAATGACTCTTCCAGGAGCTTTGAAACGATTTGCCTCCCGATTGAACGATTCCGATGGGTCGGCAGCACGATGATATCTTGGAGGTAGAAATACAGCACCCCATCCCCAACGACGCGCCCCATGCCGATGACACGGTCCCCTTCAAAAACCGTCAGATCAATAACACTTCGCTTCAAGGCTACTGACGCAGTTTCGAGGCTTATCTCGCCCCACCCGCGGTCAGAACGCAGCTCTACGAAAGCCTCCGGTTTTGGCGGGACAAATAGATATGAAATCCGGTTATTTGGCAAAGCTATACCTTCTGCTGTAAGGATTTTCTGCACTTTGTCGCACTATGCGGACATTGGCACAAGCGTAGCGAAATAGCGCTTTGTCCTGCATAGCTGGCCTCGAGTGCTGTCCAATGCTGCACGGTGCCACAAAAGGCCGCTTCGGGGCTGGTTTGATGAAGCTGCGGTGCGGCGATAAATCAAAGGGCGAGAGTCTATTATGGGCACCAAATACCTGAAATTGCGATACCGGCCACACGCCTGTCGTCTGAATAGCATAGTCAGCCCGAGTCTCGGTTCTTGGATTATAACTTTGCGGCGCCGACGTAAGGTTCTCTCTATCGCGAAACGAGCATCAGCGATGTTTAAGACCTGATCTGAACTTGCCAAGAAAGAGAAATTCAGGTCCTGCGTATCCATTACGGACAGCACAATGGGCCAAGCGCACGCAGAGGTATCGGGTCCGAATGAGCTATCCGAACAGGGCGGGACGATTGACAGGTTGCGGATCGCCTTATACCGTCTTTGACATTAAGGGGGATTTTAGTAATGCTTTTCAATTGGCCTTTAAAGGCGGCGCTTGGCATTATACTTGTAGCCGTGTGTGCCTGTTCGCATCCTTACCGCCACCCGGAGTTTCGTGGGGCACAGGAATTTTCCGGGGCTAGGGACCTAGCTGGATCTGATGGCGTCGTGCGCATGATCATGACCCACGGCATGTGTGCCGGAAATCACCTTGCAATCGATGATGGAGGGAGGGGTACCGAGAATTGGGTTGGGGCGCGGGCCGAGATGATCGCGAATATCATCGGTGACAAAGGTTACAGGCATCCTCAAAAATATCAAGTCGCCGCGCAATATAATGGTACTGCGTCAGGCCCTGCGGTTTATAGGTATGATGTAAACCTCACCGGAAGTGATGGTATCAGGTATGAAATCAAGTTCCTGAAATGGGGGATGACATTCCAATCCGCTTACGACGCACTTGATATGCTTGAGAATCGTATTCAGACCAAACCGATCACGCGGGCCAAGCTGAATGACCGGCTCAAGCACCAGCTGATGGACGATTGTCTAGTCGATGCTGTGATTTATTCGGGACCGCGGGGCAACAGCCTCAGGGCCGCCTATCGGGAGGCTATCTGCGATCTCATGGGAGGCACCATCGGTGGAACGAATGAGGGCGTTCAAGGTAAGGAGGTAGAATGCTCTGGCGCGCGGAGATTTGACCCGACACCGACAGTTATCGTCACTGAATCACTCGGCTCGAAAGTCATGATGGATGCCTTGAACAGTATCACCGGCAGCGGATCGCTCGGAAGCGTCAGGGCATTTCATATGGCCGCCAACCAGATTCCACTACTCTCGCAGGCGGAGTTGCCAGCAAAGGGACAGAAGGAAGCATCTTCCGAACGTGACGTGGCTGACAACGGATCTACGGCCTTCAAATCTATGATTGAGCGGCTGCGTGAAACGGGCAACAAACAGAACGACGGCTCCAGCATGTCGGTGGTCGCCTACAATGATGCAAACGACCTTGTAGGCTATCCTCTGACATCCGATTGGGTTCTACCGGGGGTGAGCCTGACGAATGTTCTGCTCTCCAACGGAGATAGCTACGTCGGTTACGCCGAGAACCCACTTGAAGCCCATAGCTATTTCATTCGGCCACAGGTGTTGAAGATGGTCATTGATGGATCCAACATGACCGTCCGGTGAAGACGCTCTGGTGCTGTATCGGTGCGGCCTATTACGTGGCCAAGGTGGCGTAGCGCTAGGGGAGGAGCTCGTCGAGGCGTGTGATCTTATGGTCGGCGATGCGGGTGCGAATACGCGGCAGACAACGGCATCCCGTTCCTCGCGTACCTACGCTTCGGGTGGCGGAATATCTCGATGTAGGCGAACACGTCTCACCGTGGCCGTCGCCAATCGCGCGCTTGCGATCGTGTCGCTAGAAGCTGACCGGCAGATAGTCAAAATCCAAATTCACGTCGATATCATGAATCGCTTCTCCACCCTCAGTCGGGCGGAGATCGCAGCCATCGTTAAAACGACCACCGGAAAGTGCCGTTCAGCCCAGACGCGGAATTCACAACACCGCCATAACAGACCATAAACGCACAAGGCGTTAAGTCTTGATTGCTTACTGAGCACTGACTGATTTAATTAGTGTCTCGATGTCGGTCATCGTTGCATAAAAGATTTGTTTTGTTAGGCTCTGGGCATAGCTCTCATACAACCCTTCCGTAGAGACGGAATCCGGAGCAGAAAACATGCCTTGGGTGTCTTGATTACTTCCGATAGCTAAGAATGCATTCATGGCCATTTTGGTTTCGGCAGGCAGGTTGGTAAACTTATCCCCAAAGTTTCCGTTTGCATTCACATCAAGCGCCGCAGAGAAGTCACTACTTGCAAAATAGACAAGATGATCCGCAGCCATAGTCAATGTCGCGACCTTCGCCGTTTTGGGGAGGTTGCCAAACTTATTATTGAGGTCATCTACCCCTACCATTAGCTGAGAAACTCTCAGGCCTGCGACAATCACCAGACCAGTTGCTTTATGATTCCCGCCAGACGTAGCAGATGCTGTTGTTCCGATATTCCCGTTCGCGTTCGTGTTGACCTCTTTCGTCCAGCGAAAAACGAAGACATTTTTCTTCTTCATAACTTCATCTAATTTGGCGACTTCACTAGCAATTTCTTTTGCTTTTGGTGAAGTCAATGAGGCCGGTTGACCTCCTGACGCAGCGACCAGCGAAAACATATCTGCTTGCAAAGTCGCGAGAGATTTTTTTATCTTGAGAAGATCCGCCAAAGTCGCATCGCTCTTGTAAGTGCGGGTCAGGACATGGGTGCTCCCCGTCGGGCTAAGGCAAATCATTGAATTTGCAGCGCGATAGCTACTGGCGAAGCAAGATATGCCAACGTCAGGCACTGGTAACTGCCCGTTGACCGACAGAAAATGGGTCTGCATCGGATAGTTCAGGTTGATCGGCTTAATGTAAGCTCCGTCGTTGCTGCTGCTGATCGAAAGATCATCAAATGCAGAGACTGCGGTACTGGAACTGCCGCATGCAGCAAGGCCGAAAGATAGAGTTGACAGAAGAATTGTATAGGGAATGCGCATTTCTAACCTCGAGTGGAATGATCTATTTTTGTTGATGTCCTGGATTTTCATATCATATATATCGCGGATATATTTCACTAAATGTACCATTTGCAGAGTCTACCTCTGACTTATCCACGCTCTGGATCGCACCTCCCCCTCTGGTTTCTACGCGATATCCGGCCGCACGGCGTCAATCCGTTATCGCCCCCGTCTCCCCGCGCCCTTGTCGGCGCGTCAGTTGGCCGTCGCCAGACCCGCGTCTAACACACAGCCGCGAAAAGCGCGTCCCGGCAACGAAGCGGACGCATCATAGAGAAAGGCGGAGCCACTTTCGCGACCATTGTCATCGTCCCCATAGGCTCCGATGATCGCTGTGGTGCCGGCCGCCCCCACCGACTAGCCGAATATATCGGAAGCCGCGTCATCTCTGGCGGTCAGCTTGGTTTCCGAGATTGTCGTTGCTGTGCCTGCGGTCGCTGCGAGGCAGCCCGAAGAAGCGAGTATTGAAAGAGTAGAATATCGCATTGCATCTCCCTGCAAGACAAATATGAGATTTAAATGCCCGCCAAAATTTAACTAAAGTTAATTTGCAGCTCCACGTGATGTCAACGCAAAACGCCGGATTATTCTCTGGATCTGCGCTCCCCTCGATCAAGATCTGGACAAGGACGATGCAGGCATTTGTGTTGGGAGCACTTGGCGCAAGCGCGACTGCTTCTCAGTCATTCCACGAATGCGAATAGGGATCTGCGTGACCGTCCGCCGGTGGCCTCGCCACTACTTCTCCTGCGTATCTATGCCCAGATCGTGATCTTATGGATGTCGGGCCCGACAAGCGAGCGCCCAGCATCGTCGCATCCGACATCTCTCAGGTTCTGGAAGCTCCGCACCAGTCATTCTGAGGCGCACCATGAAAGGGGGCTGCCGCTGGAGACGCATTACCCCAAAGCCCGCCCACAACGCGATCAGGAGGGGGAATGGGTCCCGATTTTGCTACACTAGGCCTTGGCCGTCCGCTTCGGGGAAGCCGCACTGCGGCGTGGGAAAGGCAATCGGATGTCCGCTTTGGGCCGATCGCGTCCTCCGACGTGAGGGGCGGGTTGCCGACTTTCGCTGCGGGTCCGAACACGCGGACATCATGGCGCGAAAGCCGACATGTCAGAGGCCCCTTCCTGCGGCACGATCCGAATGTGATCATGGTGGGTGAAATCCGCGATCAGGAAACCGCTGAAATCGCCTGCCGGGCAGCGCTGGTGGGTCGGCTGGTGCTCTCGACCCTGCACACCAACTCGCCCGAAGAGGCCGAAACCCGGCTGATCGACCTTGGGGTGGAACCACTCATCGTGAAAAGCGTGCTGCGTGGCGTGCTGGGGCACCGATTGGTGATTGCGCCCGGTCAAGGGCTGCGGCTGCGAGCGGAGATGGTAGGCGCGTACCCATGAAGCCCACCATCGCGGAACTTGGAACTAGGATCGCCATTCACCCGCCGCAGATCGGGTAGCGTCCACGGACGTGGTGTAATTTCTGCGCCGTCAAAGGTATAATCCCGGGTGGCCATCGAGGTGTATGGTCGAAGTGGAGTTTCGACGCTTCAACCACGAACCTTAGGGAGACCCTGATGACCAACACCTAAGCTGGATAAAATTGAGGACGGTATCTTCATACTATGTTAACCATCTTCAGCTATAAAATGCTGTTACATGTGTCCACAAGACTGGGGGCAGTTATCATGCGGACAGACAGCTTTTTGCCATTACTCAGTGCCACTTGTGAGCTGAAGGCATTTGCGGAAATTTGGGGGTTGGTCGAGTCGGCAGAGGCACTGAGCCACGCCATCGAGGCTTTTGAGGAGGAAGTGAGTCATATGCCACGTTTGGATATGATGCTCCGAGCACTTCCAGTTCAATTCGGACTGAGACAACCTGATGAGCAAATGATGGCTGAGTTGGATCAGAAGCCGTTATTTCAAGATACTCAGGTCAACCCTCCTCAATCTGATGCACTAAACCAACCGTCGATTAGGCTAGTCTGGAGTGCGCCAGATCGCTCGTGACTTCATCCACACCTCTCATCACGGGTCTGGAACCACATTCCCGAGCCGGTTCGCGAGAGGATCAAGGATCCTGGACCGTCACGTAAGAGACGTCGATGCCGCGCTTCAACAGCATTTCTTCCACTTCGCGCAGGCTCAGATTGACGCGAACGTAGAGCCAAACGGCGGGCGCAATGATTTGTGGTGGAAAGCGGTGGCGCTTGTAGCTGATCGACGGGCTTGGCATCCGTTCTACCTATGCAGAAATCACGTTGCCAGCAATCGTCCTAAAGTAAACGTGACATAACCGCTATGCCAATACCTGACTGCCGCAGCACCGCATGACCCTCTCAAAATGCCAATCGCCAAATCCCGCTTGTGTGTCAAATTCCATCGATGCACTCCAGCAGCCTTGCCATGAAGCAGCGGTTTCGCAGGCAGCCCGTTAACGCATAGTTAACACCATATTAACCTTGATATAATATGCATTTCTGAGTCGTTGTCTCACAGAAAGGTCAACAACTTCCGAGGTCAAGTTGAGCAGGGAATTCGAGGGGTGGGGCCTTAGAATTGGAGTGACCCAATGTCGCCGGAAAGAATCTCAGCGCGTGTCTTTGAACTAGTGTTTAGCGGGATGCCGCTAGAGTTTTTAGTTTTCAATGCCGATGACCTTAAGATCAGTCATGTCAACGCTCGGGCACAGCAAAATCTGCAATATTCAATCGCTGAGCTTACGTCGATGACCCTGGCCGACATCCAGCCAGGAGTTGAAACGACCTCACTCGATAGAGAGCTGCATCGCGGTTTCGGTACCGCCGAGATGGAAGGCGCTCATTTTCCTGCCACCAACCGACGTCGAGACGGTACGGCATACGACGTCGAGCTCACCCTGCTCCGTATCAAGGAAGCGCCTATGGTGTATCTTGCATTTGCGCTTGAGACGACGTTTCTGCGCAACTCGAACAAAGAGACCGCTCTGCTCCCCTAAGGTCCTGCGATCTCTTTGTCGTTCCTCCCGCTACAAAAGAATGTGCTGATCAAGATCGATCATGTCGGGTGAAATGCCGACCAGCACCACGTAGTCGTCGGACCCGATGACAGATATCTGTGTATTCATGCCGTTATGGGAGGGTTCGATCGACAGTTGCTGGTAGTCGTCAACAACCGCGCTGAAATCGAGCACATCACCATCGGCGCTGGTATCGAAGTCGCGAATTTTGTCAGCGCCAAAATCCTCGGTGAACACGAATGTATCAGAGCCATCGCCACCTTTCAGAATGTCATGCCCATGACCACCGATAAGGGTGTCATTTCCACCGTGCCCAACCAGGCGGTCATCACCATCTTCGCCAACCAATATGTCGCTACCACGCCCGCCCCTGAGTTTGTCGTTCCCCGAACCGCCATTGATGTAATCGTTTCCGGCGCGACCGATAAGCAGGTCATTACCGGCGTCTCCGTAAATCGTGTCATGACCGGAACCGGCAAAAACAATATCAGAACCGAGCCCGCTATGAATACTGTCATTGCTCGCATATGTTCGAATTGAATCGCTGCTAGATGTGCCATTGATCACATCTTCAGATGGAGTTCCCAGCATCCATCCATTGACGTTTTTGCTTATTTGCCTGTCGAGCGTTATGCAGGCGACTTCAAAGTCAGAATGGAAGGTGTAGGTTAGAGTGGTGCCAGACAGATCAACAGTGGATTGAGTTACCTCAGGAGCTTCAAATAAGCGACGGTATAAATACTCATCAGTTGAAGATATATCTAGTGGCTCTAAAGCCGAAGCTCGAAAATCTCGCCATTCATCCAGCATAAAATTGGTGCCAACGGTCTGAATATTAGCTGTATGGGCTAGCCCTCCAAATTCGCTAAGATCGACACTGTATTCCAGCTCTCCAGAGTTGGTGCATAGATATCCATCAATGTCTGTTACCGTGAGGAAAATTGCAATCTCTTCATTGTTACCAAAGGCATATTTGTTAACTTCTCCCGCACCCGTACGGGTGTCCCTATCGAAGTAGTGCGAGTTCCATTCATATGTTCCGTCGCGAACGTCGACGTTTCCCTCAAGAAGGGTCTTTCCGGGAAGGTCTTCCGACATTATACGCAAAACTTCTCCGCCATGACTAAGGGGGGCTATGCCAGAGGCCGAGTGCCATGGAGCTGTGCTGCCCCAGATGCTGTGATAGGAGTTGCTGTTTATGGCCGGGTCTACCGTTCCCCATAGCGACGTCTCGGAAAAACCAAGTGAGATCAGTTGGCTGTATACATCAATCGTTCCCGCGCCTTGTCGTGCCCCAATGTCGTTGATCGCTAACTCTGCCCGAGCCGTTGCGGACAACGCTGAGGGATCAACATATGTATAGGGATTATCGGTCGCATCGCTGGGAAAATTCCATGCGTCGAACCCTTCACGGCCCACACCCCACTCAGATGCGTATAAGGTAATATCTGTCCAATGATTTCCCAGAGCTTCCTTCCACCGAAGTAGGGTTTTCACATGTTCGTCGTATGAACAACCATCACTATAGCCGTCGTCCAGCAACATTGTTCCTTGCGCATTCGACCTCAGCCCCCAATGAGAGATAAGCTTATCTATATCATCCAAAACACTCTCGTGCCCAGACTTGCTGCCATCGAGTTCAGCGATAATGTTTTGTGCGCTTCCGGCATTTAGGCCTGTAAGAACTCCGATCTCCAGATGATCCGTGGCCAGGAGATCATGAGCGCTGTCGTTTCCCTTTAGTGCCTCAATAGCGCCGTAGGCAAAGGCGCCGTAGTTCAACTGGTCATCATAGACGCCATTTTGCCATCCTAGATGATCGACTTCATTGCCGATTTCGAAAGTGATGGTGTTACGATCCAGGAATTGCTTGGCTTCGTCGTAGTAGCCATCATGGAAGTTGGATAGACGATCAAGGAACAAGCTGATGTCGGAGGTTTGCTTTGATATGGCTTCGGTTAGGCTTGCCCCACCTGTGCTTGCCAGTTTGTAGTAGTCAAGGACAGGGAGTATCATGCTCAGGTGTTGATTGTGAGTGTTGGCGTACTCCAGAATCGTAGAGAAGCCTTTCCCATTATCGTTTCCACCGCTGCTGTCTGATGAGTATATATTGGGATAAGTGAGGTCGAACTTGTTGGCGCCGGATTTGTCTTCAGAAAGTGATCCGCCCGGCCATCGTATTATTTCTCCAGAATAGCAACTACTCTCTATGCTAAAGTTTTTGAGTGTGGTGAATGTCGTGAATACAGCGCCAAAGCTGTATTGGTTGACGGTATGAGATCCCCAGATTGTATCTAAAGGGCGACGGCTGAATGTCTCCATAACATGCCTCCTGCGGCACGCGCGAATGCAATGCCGAGACTCACCAATTTGTCTGGTATTTTGAGGTAATGATCATTACGCAATGATTAATAACAGCGAGCATTTGTTCGCCACTCGTTCGAATATTTACTTTGAATTGTTCCTTAATTCGGATCAATTATCACTTGGTGATTGATTTGTCTTCCAGTTCGCGCTTCTTTGTTAACATTTTGATACCGTGAAATACGGTTGTCATTTCCGCAAAAAAGTTGCGCTAAATTATCTGATGACAGACGGCATGCGGGCCTGTTCCAAGGGGCCACGTCACGGCTACGGCATTTACACCATCCGCTCCGGGGTGCAGCTCAATATGCTGCAAGAGCGCATAGGCACGCGGCTTTGATGATGTAACCGCCCCCCCGACGGCATCAATGTGCCAAGGTGGGTCTGCAACAATCCACATAGGAGTGCGGTCATGTCGGAGATTATCACAGTCGGGCTCGATCTGGCGAAGAATGTGTTTCAGGTGCATGGGGCCGTGCTACACCACTGTTGTAATCCGCCACTTGGCTTCGTCGATGTCCGCATATAGAAGCTGCGCTGCAACGACTGCCGTGACCGATCAAAGGCTGATTTGGGCCGCCCTTACCATCCAGCGAGGCCCTGCGGCCTGGACTTTGCAAAGGTCACTATCTGCGCATTGCTGCCATCCATACTTGCCGCATCGCACTTCCGCCCCAAAAGAAGACAGATTGATCTCGCGACGGCGGACGGGGCCTAAGCCCCGCCATTTATGATGTTGTCGCGCTTCCAGAGCGGCTGGAGGTTCGTGTAGTGGCACAGCGCCACCAACTCATCCAGAGACCGCCCGGCAGAGAGCGGCACGACGTGATCGACCTCCCACTGCCCATACCGGTCCCATGACATACCCTCGGAGAACTTCGCCCCGATGTGATGCCGCAAGGTGGCCTGGTCGCAACCAAGCGCCTCGGACGGGCTGTAACGCCCGGAGAGAGACTGCCCTGACCGTCGGTGAACCGAGCGGTACATCCGATACGACGGATCCCTGGCGGCCCGCTCACGCTCTCTCCGGCCCGCCAGTTCGCGGTTGCATTGTACACACTGCCCGTTGCTCACATACCGCTCCGCCACATGCCCCGCCTTGCACACACCCGGTCCAGAAACGCGAAAGGCCGCGCTGGGCGGCCTCATCTCGGGTGATTGCAACGGAACTCGCCAAAGATTTTAAGCGGCGCATGCGAGCACCTCCGAGGCAGTTCCTACGGGAAGGTACTCGAGACGTGGCTTCTCCTTACGCCCGTTGCCGGGAACAAATTCCCAGCCAATGCCGATCATCACCTCACACTCGCGGCTCTGGAAAGCACGCTTGATGTCCTTACTTGCAATACCGGTTGCAGCGGTGATCTCGTCTGCTGTCAGGCCGACCCGCGAACCGCCCTGACATGCAACAATCAAAAGGTTCGCAAGCCGTTTGCCTTTGCAGGCAAGCCGCTTGTTGTTGCTTGCAATATACTTCGGAGTGGGCGCGCCCGGAAAGAGATCCGGCAGGCTCCGCACGAGCAGCTTCCTGTCCATTGAAGTAAACAACCGCATAGGCATTGCGTTGCCATCCTCATCTACCGCACGCGCTGTGCCACGACATGCCATCTGTTTGAAGTTGCGAAGCAAGTGCGCCTCCTGTACCGCCTTGATCCCGCCTGTCGGAGTTTGACCTGTCGCGGCCCTCAGAGCGGCTACATCAGCAGGCTGCCCTACGCTCCCGAGCCATTTTGCAAGGTAAGCGTGGCGCGGTTGATGAAACTCCGAGAAGAGGAAGACCGAACTGCACTCGCGGTATTCGTTGGATCCAACATCACACCCCCAATGAGTAACCATCGGACCATCCGTCGACGTTGCCACTCGAGCCAGTTCAGCCCGAACGCCTGGTTCAACAGCCTTGTGAACGACAATGAGCACACTGCGGTCCAGAGGCGACGCCCGCCCGACTTGGTCCACAATCCACCGAGTGTACCGAGTAGCTGTTTCGGACGGCATCCTGGTCACGCCGGTCTTGGCGAATTCATCGGGCATTTCGAGGTTGGTGATGTCCAGGTTCGGGTATTTAACCCTAGGGGCGTCATGGACCTTGAAGATGTCCGTGTGCCCTACCCGCACCTCAAGGTCACCAGTCGCGTCCAGGATGATCAACCCAGGATGCGAGCGGAACACATCCGAGTAGGTCACCACCCGCTTTTGTCCTTTGGCCTCGGCAGAATTCCAGCCCGTGCGAGCGACAAACGCGTGACCGTGGCGCGCGGCTTGAAAGGCTCCCCATGTTCGTTTGTTCCGTTCCTTTTCATTGTTGTTCAGATGGTCGTGATCGAACGCAGCCAGCGCCTCCGACTGAACACTCGACAGCGCCGGTACGCAGTCAAAACGTGTCGTGCAATCTGTGCAAAGGCCATTCAGGGAAGTTGCGAACTCGCGAGCGATCTGAGCAACCTGCTCCGATGCCGAGAAGCGTTCAAGTTCATCGGCGAGCGCATGAAAGTCAGCTGGTCTCAAATCGGCAGTGCGCACCGTATCGGGGAATTCATCCACGAACACATTCTTCCTTGGCCCGGTGACATGGTATCGAATGCCACGGTTGTCATCGGCCAGACCCTCGTTGATCCATGCCTCATGGGTGCAGATCACCACCCGCGCATGAACGAGATCATCCTGTGATGTGGTTCCATTGGCCTCCACATAGGTGGCAACGTGGCCCCCGAATTTCTTTGCTTCGGCTTGGCTCGCGTGGGCCGAAGTGTGGATGGCCAGCATATTCGATGGCAGCATGCACGAGAGCATCTCATACACTTGTTGTGCTGCGCTAATCGTGGGTGTCACGAAACATGAGAGCGAACGCCCGAGAACATCTCACGGATCGACCGAGCATTCCCCCTGATACGTCCAAGCCTTTTGATACTGTGACAAATTCCCCCACAACCCGTGGTGCATCAGAAGAGACGCACGGCCACTTTCGTGGACCGTGAGCAATTCGACCATTGCGCCAAGCTCCTCGTCGGTTCCTGGCACATGTAGGTAGATGGTGAATTCGTCCGCAGGCACTTGGAGGACGCGGCCATACGAGTACCAGCTTCCGTTACTAAAACCGGCCTCAAGTAGCTGCTGGTCACCCTCGCGGCGTACCCTGAATGATGCGCCATGCACTTTGATGGTGCCGTCAACACTCGACCGGGTCGTGAAACTGCACTGCACGTCAGCGAATAGGTGCTGCGGAGACAGGCAGAAGCTTAACACCAGGACAGCTACGTTTCTAGAAATGCGTCTCATACTAAATCCCTCATCTTCTTGGCGAGGTCTTCCGCCCGAAGGTGGGTGTAGCGGAACAGCATACGCGGGTCCCTGTGACCGCTGATAAGAGCGACCTCGGGCACGCTCAATCCCATCTCGAAAAAACGGCTCACCGCTTCGTGCCTAAGGTCATGAAACCGGAGATCGCGGATCGCGGGTCGGGTTACGGCCACCCTGCAGCGCTGGCGCCTCAAGTTCAGCTTCTGTCTGCCGTGCCCAACGTTCCGCGTCGCGCTTGGCAGTAAAAGATTTGGTACGTGCGGCGTGCCCCTTGATGCGGACTTGTGCCTGCCACTTGCCGTTGCGTTTTCTGATTGTGGCCATGTCAAAACTCCTCTTGGTGTGACCAGAGTGTGACAAGCTGAAAATCAGAGGGTTTCGCAGCGCACCCGACAACGGCTTATACCGTTGAAAACAAGGGGTGGGAGTGATGGTGCACCCGATAGGATTCGAACCTATGGCCTCTGCCTTCGGAGGGCAGCGCTCTATCCAGCTGAGCTACGGGTGCCGTAGGCGGGGATATAGGCGATTGGCCACGCCCCCGCAATCGCAAATTCTGATCCTGCGGCAAAGAAAAAGGGCCGCCGAAGGCAGCCCTTTCCAATGCATATCGCGAGGCGCTTAGCGCTTCGAGAACTGGAAGCTCTTACGGGCTTTGGCCTTACCGAATTTCTTCCGTTCCACCACGCGGCTGTCGCGGGTGAGGAAGCCGGCGGCTTTCAGCGCGGCGCGCAGCGAGGGTTCATAGAGTTGCAGCGCTTTCGAAATGCCGTGCTTCACAGCACCGGCCTGCCCCGAAAGACCGCCGCCCTTGACGGTGGCGTGCACGTCGAACTCGTTCTCGACACCGGCCACCGTGAACGGCTGGCGCAGGATCATCTGCAGCACCGGACGGGCAAAGTACTTGTCCATTTCCTTGCCATTCACGACGACCTTGCCGGAGCCCGGCTTGATCCAGACGCGGGCAACCGCATCTTTCCGTTTGCCGGTGGCATAGGCACGGCCCAGCGAGTCACGAACGGGTTCGCGCGGGGCACGGATTGCTTCCGCAACCGGGGCGTCAACACCCTCGACCACGGCATTCAGCTCGTCGAGCGATTTGATCTCTTCAGCCATGGTCAGCCCTCACGCGTGTTTTTCTTGTTCATCGACTTAACGTCGAGAACTTCCGGGTTCTGCGCTTCATGCGGATGCTCGGCACCAGCATAGACACGCAGGTTCGACATCTGGACGCGGCTCAGACGGTTGCCCGGCAGCATGCGCTTGATGGCTTTTTCGACGAGGCGCTCGGGGAACTTGCCCTCGAGGATCTGGCCGGCCGTGCGCGACTTGATGCCGCCCGGATAACCGGTGTGCCAGTAGTGCACTTTGTCGGTGCGCTTCTTGCCGGTGAGCTGGACCTTGTCCGCGTTGATGATGATGACATTGTCACCACAATCCATGTGCGGGGTGAAGCTCGGCTTATGTTTGCCACGCAGACGCATGGCGACAATCGAGGCAAGACGGCCCAGAACAACGCCTTCAGCGTCGATCAGAACCCACTTTTTCTCGATATCTGCAGGGGTTGCAGAAAAGGTTTTCATGTTCATCGGCCCTTGATGGGTTTCGGATGGCGTGTTTCTAGAGGTTTCCGACGCACAGTCAAGCGCAGATGTTTGCGATATTCATTTAGTTTTCAATGGCTTACAAATTAGGTATTATATTACCCCATGTTTCACACGCTGATCTGCTCAGGCGGGTTGTCGAGCAGCTGGGCCAGCACCTCCATGGCGGTGCTGAAACGCTCCAGCGGCACCTGCGCGTTTACCGCAATGCGCACTGCCGAGGGCGCATGGCCATCGCGCAGGGCAAATTCGTCGGCCGAGCGGATCTGCACCCCCCGCACCTCGGCCGCCTGACAGAAGGCCGAGGGCCGCCAGCCACGCGGCAGACTTAGAAACAGGTAAGGCACATCTTCCTGCCAGGAAATGTCGAACCGCCCGAGAACGTTCACAGCGACATGAAGATAATCGGAAATCCGTTGACGCACCTTCTGTTCGAGACCATCGCGCTGCGGGTCGATCAAGAACAATCGCGCGGTTTCAGCCAGCGGCTGCGCCACGCCGAAATAGCTGAACTCGGCGCTGCGGCGCAATTCACCGGCCCGCCCCTTTGGCGCGATCCCGAAGCCAATCCGCAGGGCTGCGCTGGTGCTTTTGGAAATCGACGAGACATGCCAGGCCAGCTCGGGCAGCAGCTTGCGATAGCTCGGGTTGACGGAGCTTTTCAGCCGGTAGCAATCGTCTTCGAGCAATTGCAGGTCAAGGCGCCGCGCGACGGCGGCAACCTCTTCGCGCCGCTCGGTCGGGGTGGTGATGCAGGTGGGATTGTGCACTTCCGGCATGGTGCAGAACACCTGCGCGCCGGTTTGGCGGGCGATGGTTTCCAACGCCTCTGGCAGCACGCCGCTTTCATCCATCGGCACGGGAATGACACGGGCGCGCAACCCCTCTGCCGCCCGACGGAACCCGGCATAAGACAGTTCTTCGACCAGGATCACCGGCTCCGGGCCAGTGAGGATGGTCTGCAGGATCAGCCCGATGGCATTCTGGCCGCCATGCGTTGGCACAATATCATCAACCGATAGCGGCCCGAGATCGCGGTCCGAAAACCAATCCAGCGCCGCCGCCTGCAACCCGCGCAGAGTTTGCCGGGTGGGATAGTTCATCAACTGCTCCGCGGGCAGTTGTGCCGCCCCAATCATCGCCACACGGATCGCCTCGCTCTGGCCCATATCGGGCAGACGCGGCGCCAGCAGGCGCAGCGGCCCATCTTGAGCGTTCAAGTCTTCTCTCAGCACAAACGGGCGATAGGGCTCGGTCTGCTCTTCGCGCGACCAGTCATCTTCATACAAAGGTGTGGGCGGTGGCGCCACAAAGGTGCCGCGCCCCACGGCGGTTTCCACCACGCCCTTTTGCGCCAGAATTGTCACTGCCCGCGCCACCGTGCCGGGGGTAATTCCAAGCTGCCAGGCCAGTTCGCGCACCGGCGGCAACCGGTCGCCCACTTTCAGCCTGCCCGCTTTGATCGAGGCTTCGACCCCGTTCACAAGGCGCTGATATTTCGGCCCTGTGCCCTTAGCCATAGTGCGCCGCAGAATTGTATCCATTACAATATTTCCATTGTGCCAATGCATACCCGATTGTATCCATACTCCCGTAGCACCTCCGCTACAATGTATCAATACAATTCTGGAGGCCATTATGGTACACGGACATAGCCTGCGGCACAGCGCCCTCGCCTATCTCGACACTCAATCCCCCCTGCCCGCTCTGGCAGTGGTGGCGCTGCGTGTCGCCGTGACCGTAACCAAATGGTCCACCCACGCACGAACTCGCAAGGCGCTGAAGCGCCTGCCGCCACATCTTTGCGAGGATATCGGCGTCGACAAATACGATGCCTGGAGCGAGGCCAGCCAGCCGTTCTGGCGCGATTGAACAAGACCCCGTCACGCGGCCTCGGTCTGGCCGCGCGACTCTTCCTGGGCCGGGGCTTGTCCCCGGCCATTTTTTTCGCATTCACCGCATTATGAAAAAATAACTTGAATTGATGTCGCCACTCCCATAGATCCCGCATCACTTTCGGGACCGATCCCAACTTCGAGGTATCGGGGGGGCGCTAAGGGACCGACTGGATCCGCGGGTGGGAAACCACTCTAAATCTACTGGAACGAAGGGGAGCGCCATGAAAGACGCCAACCTCTTTCAACTGGGGATCGGTCTGGAAACAGGCGCCCAAGAGGAAGACACCAATCGCGGTGGGCTTTGCCCCACCAATACTGTTATTGCCCGTGACATTTTCGACGAGTCCCGCGACGATCACTTCATTCGTCGCGATGGCAAAGTCTTTGCCGGAACCCATCTCATTCTTGAGGTGGTGAACGGCATCGGGCTGGACGAAGAGGCGCGCATTCAAACTGCGTTCCGCGAGATCGTCGATGTCTGCAAGGCCACGCTTTTGCATATCCACACCCACAAGTTTTCGCCGCAGGGCGTGTCGGGTGTGGCGGTGCTGGCCGAAAGCCATATCTCGGTGCACACCTGGCCCGAGATCGGCTATGGCGCCTTTGACGTGTTCATGTGCGGCGATGCCGAGCCCTGGCGCGCCATCGACGTGCTGAAACACGCCTTTGCCACCGACGACGTGCGGGTCAAAGAGCTGCTGCGCGGCGACGGGCTGGTCAATCTGCCGACCGGGGCGGTGGCATGAGCGACTGGTCAACCGAAAAGCTGCATCCCGATTACGCGCAATCGCTGCGCATCGGTGAAATGCTCTATGACAGCGAAACCGAGCATCAGCGGCTGAAAGTGTTTCAGAATGACACCTTCGGCCGGGTGCTGACGCTGGATGACGTGGTGCAGACCACCGAGGGCGACAATTTCATCTATCACGAGATGATGTCGCATGTGCCGATCTTTGCCCATGGCGCGGCAAAGCGGGTGCTGATCATCGGCGGCGGCGATGGCGGCATGGCGCGCGAAGTGCTGAAACATGACAGCGTCGAGCATGTGACCATGGTCGAGATCGACGCGGGCGTGGTGGCGTTTTCGCAGACCTATCTTCCGACGCTCTCGCAAGGGGCGTTTGACGATCCGCGTCTTGAGCTGGTCATCGCAGACGGGGCGGAGTTCATCCGCAACACCGAAGGCGGGTTTGACGTGATCATCGTCGATTCGACCGATCCGGTTGGCCCCGGCGAAGTGTTGTTTACCGACACCTTCTACGGCCACGCCAAACGCGCGCTGGCCCCGGGCGGTATTCTGGCGACCCAGAACGGTGTGCCCTTCATGCAGGGCGACGAGCTGACCAACACCATGCGGGCCTTCAAGGCGCTGTTTGCCGATTGGACCTGCTATCTGGCCACCATCCCCACCTATACCGGCGGGCCGATGGCCTTTGGCTGGGGTACGGATGGCGACGCGCGGCAGGTGAGCCTCGAGGAGCTTCAGGCCCGCTTTGACGCTGCCGGGATCGAGACCGATTACTACACGCCGGAAGTGCATCTGGGCGCCTTCGCCCTGCCCGGCTATGTGAAAAAGCTGCTGCCGTAACGGCTGAACCCAGCGAGACAGATACCCGCCCGGCCCCGTGCCGGGCGGTTTTGTTTTAGGGGAAGGTCGAGCGTTCGCCGCCGGGTGGCGCACGACCCTGGGAGGGCTTGTGCCGAGCATCGGCCACCTCCTGCGCCCCAAAGCCTCAACGCCCGACGTGTTACGGGTAAAGTCGCCATGCGCCCTCCCGTGGGGAGGGTCGGGCGCCACCCGGCCTATGGGCCGGGCGAAGGGGGATGATCTAGGCGCTTTGGCGTCAGCCCTATCCGTTTCTCATTCCGCCCGGCAGATCTCGCCACGACGGATGGCGATCAGGGTGCGTCCGGCAAGGCCGATCACCACCGCGACCAGCAGCACCAGAACCACGGTGCCGAGGCGCTGGAAGAACGGCTCGCCTTCGATCCGGGCAAACAGGAACGAAGCGATGGAGAGGGCTGCCAGCGGGAAGGACAGCGCCCACCAGCTGAGCGCGAAGGGAATGCGCACCAGTTTCGGCACCTGCGCCAGCACCAGCGCCGCGAAGAAATAGCCGATATAGATCAGCGCGCGGGCAAAGCCATCGACCACGCCGCCGGTCATTTTCACATAGGCCACGAAGGCCACCGAGGGCGGAGCGATAAGGATCATCATCGTCGGAAACAGCCGCGCTGCGATCGGATCGTGAAAGATCAGCCGGTTCATCACCAGCGTCAGCAACAAGCCCCAGAACAGCATCCCGACCGCGAAAAACGCCCAGGACAGCTCGATATAGCCCATACTGGCCCCGGCGACCGGCGCGATCACATTGCCCACCGCCGGGATGAACCAGGCGGGGGTGAGGTGCCCGACCTCAAAGCTGCGATGGCTGATCCAGCCGGAAATCACCGCCAGCGTCAGCACCCCCTGCCCGGTTATGCCCGCCAGCCAGAGATAGGGCGCGACGCGCGGAAATTGCGGCTCCAGCGCCGTGGCGATGAGCAAAAGCGAGATGGTGATCGTCGGGAAAAAGGCCAGCCGCACCGGGTGATGCCACTCTGCCGCCACGGCGCGGGGATAGCGCATGACCTTGGCGAGGTAGAGCAGGCTGATCACCCCCATGGCGGCGATACCCACGAAGATCATGACCAGGGTGAGTGGCTCGACCCACGGGTAGAACGGGGCGGCGGCATGAAGCGCAAGCGCCAGCCCCATCAGCCCCATGACGATGGCGAAAAAGGTGATTGGAAACTCTTCGAGCCGGTTTTGCGGCGCCTCACTCATGACCTGTCCTTCCCTGATCCTGTAAACCAAGCGTGACCGAAACCGGCCCATGCCGTCAACGCGTCATCTTTGCGAAAACGGATATGGCGGGCTATCGTTGCCAGAACCGAGGGAGGCCCCATGTCTGAGACGATTCTGATCCGTGAAACCCATGGCGCGGTGGCGCGGCTGATCCTGAACAGCCCCGGCACGCTGAACGCGCTGTCGGACGAGATGCTGGTGGCGCTGACGGCGGCGTTTGATGAGATCGGCGGGGATGAGAGCATCCGCGCAGTAGTGATCGCGGGCAATGGCAAAGCCTTCTCGGCGGGGCATGACCTGAAACAGATGCAGGCGCAGCGCAACGCGGCCGATGGCGGGCGCGGCTATTACGAGGGGCTGTTTGCCCGCTGCAGCGCGGTGATGCAGATGATCCCCGCCCTGCCCCAGCCAGTGATTGCCGAGGTCCACGCCATTGCCACGGCGGCGGGCTGCCAGCTGGCGGCGAGCTGCGATATGGTCGTGGCGGCGGAGGGCACGCGGTTCGGGGTGAACGGCATCAATCTGGGGCTTTACTGCTCGACCCCGGCGGTGGCGCTGGCCCGCGCCGTGCCGCGCAAGCTGGCCTTTGAAATGGCCGCGACGGGCGAGTTCATCGACGCGGGCCGGGCGCGCGAGGTGGGGCTGGTGAACCGGGTGGTCGCCCCTGAGGCGCTGACGGTGGAGGCCATGGCGCTGGCGCAGAAAGTCGCGGCCAAGCTCGGCCCGGCCTTGCGGCTCGGCAAGCAGGGATTTTATGCCCAGATCGGTCAGGAGCTGGCCACGGCCTATGAGCTGGCGGGGGCGGTGATGGTGGAGAATATGCTGGAGCCGGATACGGCGGAGGGCATTCAGGCCTTCATCGAAAAACGCGTGCCGGAGTGGAAGCAGGACTAGGGCGTGCGAAGGATGGGCGAACTCGCCCATATAGATAACCTATTGTCTTTATTTAACAATAAAGTTAACGGCGGTTTCGCACATCTGCGCCGTTTGAGGCCGTTTTGCCCCGCTTTCGCCCGCCGCTAATCCCGTGAGGTGAGCTTCAGCCAGATCCCGTCTTTGCCGCGCACGGTCAGATGCGCTACGGGCATCGCGGGTTTGCCCTCGACCAGCTCGAAGCGGAAGGCGCGGACCAGAAGCGCCAGCAGAAGCGGCCCCTCGGCCATGGCGAAGCTTGATCCGGTGCAGACCCGCGACCCGGCGGAAAACGGCATATAGGCCTCGCGCAGCCCCTGCTTGCCATTGGGGGTGTCGAACCGGGCCGGATCAAACTCATCAGGCCGCTCCCAGATCCGCTCATGCCGATGCAGATGCCAAGGGCTGAGCACGATCTGCGCGCCGGGGGGCACGTCGCGGTCGCGGAAATGCTCGCACTGGGTCGCCTCGCGCACCATCATTGGCACCGGCGGATAGAGCCGCAGCGCCTCGCGGAACACGTCGCGGGCAAGGCGCAGGCGTTTCAGGGTCGAGAAATAGATTTTCTCGGGTTCGAACTCGCGCGTGGCCTCTTCGGCCACCCGATCCTGCCAATCGGGATACATGGCGAGCAGATAGAGCGTCCAAGCGAGCGCCGAGGCGGAGGTTTCGTGGCCCGCGAGAAAGAAGATCGCCACCTGATCGACCATCTCTTCAGTCTCAAAGACCTCGCCGGTTTCTGGGTCGCGGGTGGTCATGATCTTGGTGGCGAGGTCATCGGGGGCGGTGCCTGCCTTGATCTTTTCCATCCGCTCGGCGGTGAGCGCGGTGATCAGGGCACGGATCTCGCGCGCGGTGCGCTTGGTCTCGCGGCTGTGAAAGCGCGGCACCCAGTTGGGGAGCGGCAGAAGCGCGCCGAGATTGAGCACCGGCTGGGCGCGCTGATGGGCCTTGAACTTGGCAAAGACCTCGCGCGCCACACCGTGATCAATCGGGATGGAGAACAGGGTGCGAAAGATCACATCCGCCGCGACTTCGCTGGTTTCGGCTTCGATCTCGATCGGGGTGCCATCGGCGCGGGCTTTGAGGCGTTCGACCGCCGCCACCCCGGCATCCCACATCGCCGGAAAGGTGTCCTTGATCCGTCCGCCCTCGAAAGCCGGGTCGATGATCCGGCGCTGGCGCTTCCAGGTCTCGCCATTGGTGACGAAGACCGAATTGCCCAAGAGCGGCGCCAGCCCTTCGCGGATGCGGTTGGATTTGGGAAAGTCGTCGGGGCGCTCTTTCAGCACCAGATCAATCAGGCCTGGATCGTTGCACATGTAAGAGCGAAAGAATGGCGTGCGGAACTCGGCCATCCAGGCCCGGTAGAGGTGCCCCGGCTGGGCCGAGAGGATGTCTTGCCGGAACAGCTTTGCATATTTGCGCAGGCTGACCTTGCGAGGGCGCGACGGGGGTTTGGGCGGCAGCATCATGGCGCCATGTTTGTGTATTTCGAGGCAGGAACGTCAATGCGGCTTTTCGACGGGACGCGGCCCTCATAGCGGGTGGCGAGCGTCAGGGGGCCGGCGGTGACGCGGAAATAGTCGTAATCGCCGGGCCGGTCGAAAGCACAGAGATACTGGAAATGCAGCTGGAAAAACCGCCAGCGCAGCGCCTTCCAGCGCTCGGGGCTGAGGGTTTGGGTGAAAGCGACAGAAATGACCAGCGGCCAGCGTTTGCCCTTTGCGGGGGCGACGCCCGAGACCTCGACCGGATCGCAAAGCGCGAAGGCACCGCCATCGCCGGGGGCGGAAACGTCGAGCCAGGTGAGATTGTCCATCTTCGACAGGTCGTGCAGATCGCGCCGCAGCCGGTCGGCACCGGGCAGGAACGACACCATCGGCACTACATGCCCGAGGCTGAGAAAGGCGAGCTTTGTCCGCCCCTTAGGCACCCGACCGGCGCGGATGAGATCGGCAAGGATCGACACCGCCAGATGCACGCCCGAGGAATGGGCGACCACCAGAACTTCGTCGACATCGCTTTCCAGCGCCTCGGCAATCTGATCGCCAAATGCGGCCATCCGCGCCTCAAGCTCGGGTGGGTTGGCCCCGTTGGAGGCCGCCGAATAGGCGTAGTCGTGCATCAGGTAATAGACATAGAGCCGGTTATCGACCTTGCGGAAATAGCGCAGCACCAGCGTGAGAACCGTGGCGAATACCGCCCAGCCCGCCAGCCGCCCCACCAAGGCAACCCAGTCTCCGGCAAAGACCAGCCCGATCAGGCTGCGCAGCGCCCAAGAGCTGAGGCTTCCGGCGATCCAGCCCAGCAGAAGCGCCACGATGGCTTGCAGGATCAGCATTCCCACCGGGTAGAGCGCGGCAATGATCGGGCCTTTGCGCAGCCACATCAACCGGCGCAGGGTGCCCGAGGCGATATAGGTCCAGGCGGTGCGCGCCATCAGCAGATAGGTTTGGGCGATGCCGCGATCCATCGAGGTTTTGACGATGTCGGACCAGACCAACACGTCAAACTCCGCTTCGGTCGAATGGCCTTCGATCTGGGCGGTGACCTGCCAGCCATAGGCGCCAGCGCCCTGACGGCCGATCAGATCAATCTGATAGCCCGAGATACGCGCCTGCTCGGCGCCCTCGCTGCGATACATTTCACGGTAGCGGCGGGCGGGAATCGGATCATAGCCGGGGATGTAGAACACCCGGCGACGCTTGACTTCCTGGGCTGGATTCTGGGCGGCGGGACTGCTCATGCTCTCACGGTTATGCGTTACTTTCCGGCACGATAGACCGGAAACGCGGCAATGATAAGGCTGTAAGCGCGGTCAGATCAGCCGAGGTTTTGCAGGCCCGGTGCGACTTCCAGCAACCAATAGGAGAAGGACGAGAAACCACCGGTGAGCATCAGGAGCCCGATTGTCCAAAGCAACAGGCCCATGATCCGCTCGATCCGTTCCATATGGCGCTTCATCCAGCCCATCAGCCCCTGCATCCGCGGAAAGAAGGCCGCGACCAGCAGGAAGGGAATGCCGAGACCGGCGGCATAGATCGCCAGCAGAAATGCCCCGCGTGATGCCGAGCCTTCCATCGCCGCAAGACTAAGGATCGCGCCCAGTTGCGGGCCAAGACAAGGGGTCCAGCCGAATGCGAAAGCGAGGCCGAGAACGTAGGCCCCGAAGGCAGAGCCGCCCTTGTCGCCGACATCAAAGCGGGCTTCGCGGTTGAGGAAGGGAATGGTGAAGATGCCGAGGAAATGCGCGCCGAAGATCATCACGATCACCCCGGCCACCATGGCCAGAGTGGTCTGGGCCTTGATGAAAAATCCGCCAAAGGCACCCGCGCCATAGCCCAGAAACAAAAATACCGTCGAGAGGCCGAGCACGAAGAACAGCGCGGCGGTGAGCATCTTGCGCGAGGCGTTGCCACCTTTTGACATCTCGCTGACCGACACGCCGCTCATATAGGCCAAATAGGGCGGCACGATGGGCAGCACGCAGGGGCTGACGAAGGAGACAAGCCCGGCGAGCAGCGCCACCAGCATGGAGGGCAGCAGAGCTGCGTCAAAGATGTCGATTCCAAACATGAGATCTTCCCTACCTGTCCGGGGCGGCGACGTCACCTGTCAGATAGTCACATCCGCGCGAACGAATGTTTCGGAAGCCGTAAAAAGAAGGGCCGGGAAGATCCCGGCCCTTTGTCAATCAGCGTGTGAGCGACCACCAGCCCTTTTTCTTCGGGCCTTCGGGCTTGGGCTCTTCGGCCACCGGCTCGGGCGCCGGAGCTTCGGCTACCGGTTCGGGTGCGGGCTCAGGCGTGGGCTCGGGTGCGGCCACGGGTTCCGGCGCGGGGGCCGGTTCGGGCTCTGCGACCGCTTCTGCCGGGGCTACCTCAGCGGCGACCTCAGCCTCGACTTTCGGCGCGGGCTTCTTGCGCGGGGCGCGGCGGGGTTTCGGCTTGGCCTCGCCCTCTTCTTCCGCAGGCGCTTCCGCAGGTGCTTCGGCTGCGGGTTTCTTGGCCCGGCTGGCCCGTTTGCGCACCGGTTTCTTCGGCGCTTCGGCTTCGGCTTCAGCGGCAGGCGCTTCGGCTTCGGTCTGGGCTTCGGCCGGTGCTTCTACGGTGTCACCCTCGGATGCGGCACCCGCCTCTTCGGTGGGGGCATCCTCAGACTTCTTGCTGCGCGAGCGGCTGGCACGGCGGCGTTTGGGCTTCGGCGCCTCTTCGGTGGCTTCTTCCGCAGCGGCTTCGGCCACAGCCTCTTCCGCTTGGCCCGCGTCGGCTTCCACAGCCTCAGACTCGCCGTTTTCGGCTTCGTCTTCGTTCATCGACTCGCCATCACGCTCTTGCGACGATTTCGAGCGCGACCGGCGACGCCGACGGCGACGCTTTTTCTTCGGCTGCTCTTCGCCATCGCCCGCGTCGGGGGTCTCGGCAACTTCGGCGGCCTCTTCGATCTCGACCTCGACCTCTTCCTCGTCGATGTCTTCCATCAGCGAGGCGGTGGCCGACACGACCGGCGCGGTGGCTTCCGGCACCGAACGGGTGGCGGTCTTGAACTTCTCGATCTCGAAATCGGGCGAGATCAGGAAGGCATCGGCTTCGATGCGGATCGCCATGCCATAGCGCGCTTCGATCTGAGCGATGTGTTCGCGCTTGTGGTTGATCAGATAGTTGACGATGGCCAGCGGCGCTTTCAGCAGCACTTCGCGCGAGCGGCGACGGGTGCCTTCTTCTTCAAGCTGGCGCAGGATGGTCAGCGCGAGGTTATCGTCAGAGCGGATCAGCCCGGTGCCGTGGCAATGCGGGCACGGCTGGGTGGTGGCCTCGATCATGCCGGGGCGCAGCCGCTGACGGCTCATTTCCATCAAGCCAAAGCCCGAGATCCGGCCCACCTGAATGCGGGCACGGTCGGTTTTCAGCTTGTCTTTCATGCGCTTCTCGACGGCGGCGTTGTTCTTACGCTCTTCCATGTCGATGAAGTCGATCACGATCAGACCGGCAAGGTCGCGCAGCCGGAGCTGGCGCGCCACTTCTTCGGCGGCCTCAAGGTTGGTTTTCAGCGCGGTCTCTTCGATCGAGCCTTCCTTGGTGGCCCGGCCGGAGTTCACGTCGATCGCCACCAGCGCTTCGGTCACCCCGATGACGATGTAGCCACCGGATTTGAGCTGCACCACCGGGTTGAACATCGAGCTGAGATAGCTCTCGACCTGATAGCGCGCGAAAGCGGGCAGCGCGTCGGTGTAATGCTTCACGTTCTTGGCGTGGGACGGCATGATCATTTTCATGAAGTCCTTGGCGACGCGGTAGCCCTCTTCGCCTTCCACCAGAACTTCGTCGATCTCGCGATTGTAGAGGTCGCGGATCGAGCGTTTGATCAGGTTGCCCTCTTCATAGATCTTCGCAGGCGCCACCGATTTCAGCGTCAGCGTGCGGATCTCTTCCCAGAGCCGTTGCAGATATTCGTAATCGCGCTTGATCTCGGCCTTGGTGCGTTGAGCGCCAGCGGTGCGGATGATCAGACCCGCGCCCTTCGGCACGTCGATCTCGGAGGCGATTTCTTTCAGCTTCTTGCGGTCGGCGGCATTGGTGATCTTGCGGGAAATCCCACCGCCACGTGCGGTGTTGGGCATCAGCACGCAGTAACGGCCAGCCAGGCTGAGGTAAGTGGTCAGCGCAGCGCCTTTGTTGCCGCGTTCTTCTTTCACCACCTGCACGAGCAGGATCTGGCGAACTTTGACGACTTCCTGAATCTTGTATTTGCGCGGACGCGGTTTGCGGCGCGACCGGATTTCTTCGCTCACATCTTCTTCGGCGACCGATTCGATGTCTTTGTCATCGTCATCGTCGTTCTGATCATCGTCGTCGTGATCGTTATCGTCCTGATCACCATCTTGAGCCGCCTCGGCCGCATCACCATTTTCCGCTTCTGCTTCGTCAGCAGTTTCGGCTTGCACGGCGTCTTCTTGCACGGCGGCTTCCGGCTCGGCAGGAGTATCCTGCGGCGCGGCGGCGTCAGCCGGGCTTGCCTCTTCAGCAGCTTGCGGCGCAGCTTCGGGCGTTGCCGCTTCCGAGGCTTCGGATGCGGTCGAAACCACATTGGCCTCGTCGCTTTCATCGCTGAAGTCGATGACATCCATGCTTTCGGGCAGCGCGGCCTCGGCGGTGGTCACCGCGTCGTCAGACTTGGTTTTCTCGGCCCGCTCAGAGCGTCCACGGCCCCGGCCACGACGCGACCGCGAGGAAGACCCGCGCGACTTGTCTTTCTTCTCGCGCTCTTCCTCTTCCGCGGCCATGGCCTCGGCATAGGCGTGCTCTTCTTCAAGCAGCGCTTCGCGGTCAGCGACCGGGATCTGGTAATAATCGGGATGAATTTCCGAAAAGGCCAGGAAACCGTGGCGGTTTCCGCCGTAATCGACAAAGGCAGCCTGGAGCGACGGCTCCACGCGCGTGACCTTGGCGAGATAGATGTTTCCGGCTAGCTGACGCTTGTTTTCCGATTCAAAGTCGAAGTCCTCGACTTTGTTGCCGTCCACCACAACAACGCGGGTTTCTTCCGCGTGCGTGGCGTCGATGAGCATTTTTTTTGCCATGTTCTCTCAATGCATTCCGGCCATGCCGTGCGACCAGAGGCGGCGCGGTTGGAAGGGAATGGCTTGTCTGGGCGAGGATTGGCACGGGCAGCATCACGGCGGGCCGAAGGCCAATGGCCTCTGCTCCAGCTTGTGCCTGTCCTGCGCGCCTCATCTCGGTTCTTCTCCGACCCGTTCAACGTAGAACGCTCTGGGTCTGTTCAAGGCCACACCAATCCATCAGGACGGGTGGGCAATTACTTGGCCAAACTGGCCTTTTCGGCCTTTCGGCCGCCTCTCGGTCTGGACACATCACCGGGCGATTTCATGCCTCGGCCTGATGGCCAGCGAAACTGTCGGGCGGTTTCGGACCTGCGTCCGGACCACCTTCACCTCTACATAAGGTCACCAAGCGCCAATTGACAATGGCGAAAGTGCACCGAGGCCCAGTTTCACAATTCCCGCATAGATTGCACGCACATTCTGCGATGCGCGTGAAAAAAGTTTATTTGCAGTGGTTTGGGCTAGTAGAGGCCGCCCGCCGCGACGCTGCCAGTGCTGGCCCGACCATCGTCGGGCAAGGTGGCAATCGGGGCGCCGGACTGATCGCCGGACCGGTCGCCGCCCTCGCCCGGCAGGAACAGCGGCAGGTTCGAGCCCATCGCAAAGCCACCATCGAAGGCGATGCCGAAGGTCGGTTCTTCGCCGTCGCGGAAATATTCGGCCTGCACATACTCGCCGGTGGCATCGTCCGGCAGGCGCGCGCCGGAATAGCGGTCGATCTTGATGAAATGCCCGCCCGGCGGCACTTTGAACTTACCGCCGCCGTATTTGTTGATGGCTTCGGTCATGAAGCGCTGGAACACCGGGCCACAGGTATGGCCACCCGAAGCATGGGGCATCGTGCGCGGCCGGTCGTAGCCGATATAGCAGCCCGCAACGAGGTTCGAGGTGAAGCCGATGAACCAGGCATCATGCGAGCCGTTGGTGGTGCCGGTCTTGCCCGCCACCGGCACCGGCAGGTTGACCGCCCCTGCCGCCGTGCCGCGCTGCACCACGCCCTGCATCATCGAGGTGAGCTGATAGGCGGTGATCGCGTTCATCATCCGCTCGCGGTTCGAGATGATCTGCGGGCTCTGGCCTTCCGGCACGTCTTCGGCCTGGCAGGCATCGCAGGCGCGCTGATCGTGACGGTAGATCGTGTGGCCCCAGCGATCCTGCACCCGGTCAACCAGCGTCGGTTCCACCCGCTCGCCGCCATTGGCGAACATCGCATAGGCGGCAACCATCTTGAACAGAGTGGTTTCCGACGACCCCAGCGCGTTGGCGAGGAAGGGATCGAGGTGATCGTAGACCCCAAAGCGCTCGGCATAGGCGGCGACGGTTTCCATCCCGACTTCCTGCGCGATCCGCACCGTCATCAGGTTGCGCGAATGCTCGATGCCGGTGCGCAGCGGGGTCGGGCCGTAGAATTTGCGCGAGGCGTTCTGCGGGCGCCAGACGCCGGCGCCGGTGTCGATCTCGACCGGGGCGTCGATGATGATCGTGGCCGGGGTGAAGCCGCTGTCGAGCGCCGAGGCATAGACGAAGGGTTTGAAGCTGGAGCCGGGCTGGCGGGTGGCCTGGGTGGCGCGGTTGAACACCGAGTTCTGGTAGCTGAACCCGCCCTGCATGGCGAGCACGCGGCCGGTGTTCACGTCCATCGCCATGAAACCGCCCTGCACTTCCGGCACCTGCCGGAGCGACCAGTTGACGAATTCGCCGGTGCCGTCATCGCCTTTGGTGATCTTGCGCACATGCACCACATCGCCGCGATGGAAATTGTCGTGGAAATCGCCCTTCATCCATTTGATGTCGCTGCGCGGGACTTCCCACGGCGCGGGCTCGGGCTGGCCTTCGATCTTGAGCGTCAGGGTCTGATCATCAACCTTATCGACTGCGGCCACGTACCATTCGCCGTCGAGGGTGATGTCGCGCGCGACCTGAAGATCGGAAAGCGCCGCCTCCCAGGTGCCGTCATCCAGCGTCGCCGGGTCGATGGTTTTGCCGGTGCCGCGCCAGGCCCCCTGAGCGCGGTCGAAATCCTCAAGCGCTTTCTGCAGCGAATGGGCGGCGACGATTTGCAGCTCGGGGTCTTCGGTGGCGCGGATGGTCAGGCCGCCGGCAAAAAACTCGTCTTCGCCAAAGTTGCGGCTAAGCTGGCGACGGATTTCGTCGGTGAAGTAGTCGCGCGGCGGCATGGTTGAGCGGAACGAGGGGATATCGCCGGTCTGCACCGTGCGGATCGGCGAGGCCACCGCTTCGTTATAGGCGGGCTCGTCGATATAGCCGTTCTGAAACATCTCTTTCAGCACATAGTTGCGGCGCTTGAACGCCGCATCATAGTGCTGGGCAGGGTTGTAGCTGTAGGGCGCTTTCGGGTGGATCGCCAGAAACGCCGCCTCGGCGGGCGTCAACTGGTCGAGCGTCTTGTTGAAATAGCTCTGGGCGGCGGCGGTGACCCCGAAGGAGCGCACGCCAAGGTCGATCTCGTTCAGATAGAGGCCGAGGATATCGTCTTTCGACAGCGCGTTTTCGAGCCGCACCGACAGGATCAGCTCCTTGATCTTTCGTTCGGCCTTGCGGTCGCCGGAGAGCAGGAAGTTTTTCACCACCTGCTGCGAGATGGTCGAAGCGCCGCGCACGCCCCCGCCTTTGGCCGCCTGCAACGCCGCCGCGATGATGCCGCGCATGTCGAAGCCGTGGTGGTGATAGAAGTTTTTATCTTCCGCCGAGATGAAGGCGTATTTCACCAGATCAGGGATTTCTTCGGGCGGGGTGTAGAGACGACGCTCATGGGCGAACTCGTCCATCAAGGCGCCCTGCCCCGAATAGATCCGGCTGATCATAGGGGGGGTGTAATTGGCGAGCTGCTCATAGCTCGGCAAATCTCTGGAATACATCCAGAACACCCCGCCAACCGTGATCGCGCCCATGAACATGGCGAGTGTCAGCCAGGTGAAGATCGAGCCGATAAAGCCCAGAATAAATCGAAGCACGCGCACCCCCGGAATGCCTACGCGGGTTTCTATACGCGAGCCTGTGCGGAGGGTCAAAACACCTTTGCCCGATCCGGGCCTTACCCGGCGGGAACCGGCCTGAATGCGGCGATATGCCTGCCCCGGCCTACCAGCGCCCCATCAGGCTTTTCATCAAGAGCGTGCCACGGCGCGACAGCTCGCTTTCTTCCAGCCGTCCTTCATGGATCGCCGCCGGATCGTCGGCGGCGCGGGCCAGAATCCCCGGGGCGCGCCAGGCGCAGCGCAGAGCGGGCAGAGCCTCGCCAAAATGGACCTGCCGCGCCTCGCCCAAGCCCACGCGCGCATCGCCCACCAGATCGGTCAGATCCGGCGGCAGCGCCTGCCAGCCCCGGCGCATCAGTTCCGGCGCGGCCAGAAGCCAGTTGGCCAAGCCAGAGCCCAGCCCGACCGCACGGGCCGGGACTTCCAGCGCGTCCCGACCGCCCAGCGCCAGAACCGAAGCCCAGATCAGCGTGCCGGTGGTGGCGTCGAGATAGGCGTTCAGCGCCGCAGCATCGGCAAAGGGGTCACGGTCGATATCGGTCACCCGGGCCTCGACCATCTGGTGCAGCACCGCCACCGGCAGGCCGGTTTCGGCGATCACTTCAGCCAAAGGCGTGGCGACTTCATGGGCGCGGGCGGGTTTGCCATCGGCGATTTCATCCAGCACATCGTGCCAGAATTGCAGCCGCATCCGCGCCACCAGAGGCTCGCGCGCCACCCAGGGCGCGCGGGCAAGCTCAAGGTTGAAAGCATATAGCGGCAACAGCCGGGCGCGCACATCAGGCGGCACCGACATCGCGGCCAGAAACCTGTCAGGATCGCCGCGCGATACCAGCTTGGCACAGGCTTCAAGGCTCATGACAGCGCCCCCGGTGTTTAGTTTCCGCGGATCGGCGTGGTGCCGTCGCGCAGGAGTTTCCAGTTGATCGCGTCGAGCATCGCCTCGAAGGAGGCGTCTATTATGTTCGACGACACCCCGACGGTCGACCAGCGGTGACCCTCGGTATCTTCAAAGTCGATGATAACACGGGTGCGCGCCTCGGTGCCGCCATTGGTGATGCGCACCTTGAAATCCACCAGCTCCATCGCTTCGATGACTTCCTGATAAGGGCCGAGATCCTTGAACAGCGCCTTGGACAGCGCGTTGACCGGGCCGCCGTCGGAACCGTCTTCGATGATCCCTTCCGAGACCGACAACCGCCGTTCGCCGCCGATATTCACCACCACCGTCGCCTCGGACAGATGCCCTTCGTCGCGGCGCTCGACCGTAACCCGGTAGCGTTCGACGGTGAAGTACTCCGGCAGCTTGCCGATCATCCGGTTGGCCAGCAGCTCGAAGCTCGCCTGCGCGCCGTCATAGGCATAGCCTTCGTCTTCGCGCCGCTTGATCTCGTCGAGGATCTCGCCAAGGCGGGGATCGCCCTTGTCGATCTCAATCCCGGCTTCGGCCAGACGCCGACGCAGGTTGGATTGCCCGGCCTGGTTCGACATCGGCACAAGACGGGAATTGCCCACCAGCCCCGGCTCGATATGTTCATAGGTCGAGGGGTCTTTCAGGATCGCCGAGGCGTGCAGACCGGCCTTATGGGTAAAGGCGGAGGCGCCCACATAGGGCGACGAGCGCAAAGGCACCCGGTTGAGGATGTCATCAAGCTTGCGCGAGACTTTGGTCAGGGTGAGCAGCTGCGCCTCGGTGACGCCGATCTCGTAACGGCTGCGATAGGGCTCTTTCAGCAAGAGCGTCGGGATCAGCGAGATCAGGTTGGCATTGCCACAGCGCTCGCCCAGACCGTTGAGCGTGCCCTGGACCTGACGCGCACCGGCGTCGATGGCGGCAAGGCTGCCTGCCACCGCGTTGCCGGTATCGTCATGGCAGTGGATGCCAAGGTGATCGCCGGGGATACCCGCCTCGATCACCGCGCGGGTGATGTCGGCAATCTCGGATGGCAGGGTGCCGCCATTGGTATCGCAAAGCACCACCCAGCGCGCCCCGGCCTTGTAGGCGGCCAGCACCGCATCGAGCGCATAGGGGGCATTGGCCTTGTAGCCGTCGAAGAAATGCTCGGCATCGAACAGCGCCTCGCGGTCGGAGGCGACCAGATGGGCGACCGAGGCCGAGATGTTTTCAAGGTTTTCCTCAAGCGTGATGCCCAGCGCCGTGGTGACGTGGAAATCATGGGTTTTGCCGACAAGGCAGACCGCCGGGGTACCCGCGTTCAGCACCTGCGCCAGCACATCGTCATTGGCGGCCGAACGCCCTGCCCGCTTGGTCATGCCGAAGGCGGTGAAGGTGGCGCGGGTCTGCGGTCTTGCTTCGAAGAAATCGCTGTCGGTCGGGTTGGCCCCCGGCCAGCCGCCCTCGATATGGTCCACCCCCAGCGTATCCAGCGCCTTGGCGATGGCGATTTTCTCCGGAACCGAAAACTGCACCCCCTGCGTCTGCTGCCCATCGCGCAGGGTGGTGTCGTAGATGTAGAGGCGTTCAGTCATGACGCAGCCCTTTCATGGAATAGATTTGCCCGGCGGCACGGTCGGGCAGCGCCCTCTGAGTTTCGTGGAACCGCATTACAGCCCCTCCAGCTTGGCAGGATCAAAACCGGTGCCGGGCATGAGCTCGACGCCGTCTTTCGACATGCGCACTTCCACCCCCGCCGCCACAAGCGCCGCTTTCAGCGTATCAACGGCAGAGAAATCCTTGCTCTCCATCGCCGCAGCGCGAACAGAGGCGAGCTTTCCGGCAAGGCCCGACAGATCCACGCCCTCATCCCAACCCGCAAGCTCGTCCGTGAGCAGCCCGAGAAGCTGCGCCGAGGCGAGCATCGTGCCCTTCTCATAGAAGCAATCCTTTTGCGGGTTGGCGGCAATGTCCTTGGCCATGGCGTGCAGACGCGCGAGCGCTCCGGCGGTGTTCAGATCATCCGCCAGCGCCGCCACCACATCTTCATCCGGTCCGGTCGGTTCGGCATCTTTCAACAGACGCCGCCAGCCGCGCAGGGTGGCTTCCGCCTCTTCCCGCTTCTTCTCGGTCCAGTCCATCGGCTTGCGGTAATGCGTGCCGAGGAAGACGAAACGCATCACCTCGCCCGGGACGCCCTGCTCCAACAGGTCGTGCACGGTAAAGAAGTTACCAAGGCTTTTGGACATCTTCTTGCCCTCGACCTGCAGCATCTCGTTATGCAGCCAGTAGCGGGCGAAGCCGGACCCCGGATGGGCGCATTTCGACTGGGCGATCTCGTTTTCATGATGCGGGAATTGCAGATCGTTACCGCCGCCATGGATATCGAAGCTCTCGCCCAGAATCTCATAGCTCATCGCCGAGCATTCGATATGCCAGCCGGGGCGGCCACGGCCCCAGGGGCTATCCCAGCCCGGCTCATCGTCCTTCGCCGGTTTCCACAGCACGAAATCCATCGGGTTGCGTTTATAGGGGGCCACTTCCACCCGGGCGCCGGCGATCATGTCATCGACCGAACGGCCCGACAGCGCGCCGTAATTCTCATAGCTTTCCACCGCGAAGAGCACATGGCCCTCGGCCTCATAGGCATTGCCGCGGGTGATCAGCTCACCGATCATCTCGATCATCTGCGGGATATGCGCGGTGGCGTGGGGCGAATAGCTCGGATCGAGCGCACCCAGTGCCGCCATATCGTCACGATACCACTGGCCGGTTTCTTCGGTGATCGCCCCGATCTCACGGCCGCTCTCGTTGGCGCGGGCGATGATCTTGTCATCCACATCGGTGATATTGCGCACGTAGGTTACGTGGTTTTCGCCGTAGACATGGCGCAAGAGCCGAAAGAGCACATCGAACACCACCACCGGGCGGGCATTGCCCAGATGCGCGCGGTCATAGACCGTCGGGCCGCAGACATACATGCGCACATTCTTTTCATCGAGTGGCACAAACGGCTCTTTGGCCCGTGTCGCGGTGTTATGAAATTTGATCTCGACCATATGATGTTCCTTGCGCACGCAGGTTCCCGCGGCGGGCTTAGCAACTTCGGTAGAGAGAGGAAACAGAAGAACGGCCCGCGTGACGATGTCAGCAGGTAATGCAGCAAATGATGATGTTGCGGTTCACGTTCATGGCGCTGTGATAGCAGGGTTTCTGCGCGACGCCAAGCGCGATGTGCTGCTTTGCATCAGGGCGCGCGCCGGTCCGGGGAGTGGCGCATCCATGCGCTCGGAGCGACGCCATTTATGCAAGCCACGAGCTGCCCGCCTTGCTGCGTGTCGAAAACCCGCAAAAGCGCCAGTCCGCCCGACCGGACCGGCGCTCGCCCGGCGCTTGCAGCGCTATTCGGGCGATAGGGTGACACCCTCGCCCGTTTCTGGGAGCGCTCAGGCCACGGCCGAGTTGGTCTTGGCGGCCAGCTGGCCCTTCAGCCACATCTGCCCGACCTTCACCAGGATCCACGGGATCAGGAAACTGGCCCCGACCAGCGCCAGACCGCCAAGGATGCGGAAGAGCTCGCCATAGCCCGCCGCGCCCAGCATCATCATCAGCGAGGCGAAGGCGGCGATGGGAAAGGTGAAGCTGCCCCAGAGCGGGCTGAACCCGGCGGCGATGAGCCAGCGCAGGCGGATCAGCAGAAGCGCCAGAATAAGGATCGCGAAGATCCCAAAGCCCAGCCCGACCTGCCCCATGCCCAGCATCAGCGCGACCGAACCCAGAAGGCTCGCCGGGGCAAGATGGATGGCCAGAAGCGGGCGCAGCGGCGCGGGCACGTCTTTGCGAATGAATTGTACCAGCGAGGTTAGCCAGATCACCACGGCAGCCACCATCGTGGCCCAGAACACAACAGTGGCAAAACCCATCCAGCCCAGCGACAGCGCCGCGAAGGGGCTGACGATAAAGCCCACGAAGGTGAGGTGAAAGACCGGGGTAACGCTGCGGGCCTCGGATGGGCCGGTCAGCAGCGCCTTCACGATCAGCACCAGCGTGAGCGCGTGCATCAGCAGCGCCAGCACCAGCACGCCCGAAGCCACCGCCTGCGAATAGGGCAGCACCGCCACGGCGAGCATCATTCCGGCCATCGACATCGTCGCCAGACCGCCCCGCCCCGGCAGCACTTTCAGATCGTCTACCAGCACCGAGGGCCGGGCGGCGAGTTTGGCCAGATAGGTGAACAGTAGATAGAGATAGAGCAGCGTCACCGCCCCCATCAGCGCCTGACCGATGCCTGCGGGAATGCCAAAGGCGTCGTGGCTGCGCGCCCATGCGGCAGAAAGGCCGAACGCGCCCAGAACCGGCGGAAAGATCGCCGGGGGCATCGCCCGCCAGCGCGGCACGCGCTTATTCTGCTGGGCGGTAAAGGCCGGGGGTTGCTGCGCCATGATGCTATCCTTCTTCTGCCGTTCGGCCATCCTATGCCAGATCCATTCAAAAAAGGGAATGCATTCGGCGCGGGCGAAACACTGGCGACTGTTGCCCATCAGGGCCAGACGAACAAGCGACATCTCGAAGCATCGCCGCAATCCGACCTATACTTTTGATATTTCACAAAGATTTGACCGAACATGGCCGAGTCGCTATGCGGGCGAGGTCGTTTGCATAAAGAGTATCTCGGTTGAGTTAAGGGGTAACGGCACAACTTATGTGTATCGGAAGGACTAAACCTTGAAAAAGGCAATTATACTGGCGCTGCTTGGCGCTACGAGCTTGGCAGGTTGCGCACAAAAATCGAACGAAGTTCAGGCAACCTACGTATCGCCGCTCACCTATCAACACCTGAGCTGTCGGCAGATTGACACCGAAGCTCGCCGTGTTGCGGCGCGGACTTCGGAACTGTCGGGCGTTCAGGACAAGAACGCGCAGGATGACGCGGCTGCAACCGCCGTTGCCATCGTGCTGTTCTGGCCGGCGGCGTTTTTCATCAAAGGCGATAAAGCCAATGCGGCTGAGCTTTCGCGGCTGAAGGGCGAAATGGATGCGCTCGAAGCCAGGTCGAACGAGAAGAACTGCGGCATCGTGTTCCGGGCAGATCCCGCGGAACCAGAAGCTGCCAGCTGATCTTTGATCCTCTGGCGCCCGCCGCTTGCGGCGGGCGCTTTTTTACGACGACCCGTTCAGAAAACCTCAGAAAATCCCGACTTCAAAACAGTCCGGTGGCCTTGCGCAGCATGTTCAGCGCGACGATGGTCAGGAACACGCCAAACACCCGTTTCAGCGGTTTCGGATCGAGCGCATGGGCGATCTTCACCCCAAGCGGCGCAGTGGTGGTGGTCATCGCGATGACGATGAGGAAAGCCGGGATATTCACCGCCCCGATCGTGTAGGGCGGCGCACCGTTCACCTGTACGAACAGAAAGCCGATCACCGAGGGGGCCGCGATGGTCAGGCCAAAGCCCGCTGCGGTGGCCACGGCCCGATGGATCGGCACGCCCGACAGGGTCATGATCGGCACCCCGAAGCTGCCGCCGCCGATGCCCATCAGTACCGAGAGAAAACCCACAATCGGCGACATCACTGCGCGCCGCCAGCCGCCCGGCATCTGATCGGCCAGCTTCCAGCTTGCCTTGCCGAACAGCATGTAGAGCCCGATGGCAAAGCCGAGGCAGCCAAAGATCAGTTGCAGCGTGGCCGAGCGCAGGCCCGAAGCCACCAACACGCCGACAACTGCCCCGATCATGATGCCCGGCGCCCAGGATTTCAGGATCGGCCATTCCACCGCGCCCTTGCGATTATGCGAGCGCACCGAGCGGATTGAGGTCACCACGATGGTGGCGAGCGAGGTGGCAAGGCAGACCTGCATCAACTCGCCGCTTTCATAACCAAGCCCCGAAAACAGATAGTAGAAGGCAGGCACCAGAACGATGCCGCCGCCGACGCCCAGAAGCCCGGCCAATACGCCAGCAAAGGCGCCGATGGCGAGCAGGATCAGCACCAGCGGTACGAGAGTTGCAATATCGGGCATTAGTAGGCGTCCTTTCTGTCGGTCCCGCCTTCTTCTGGCACCCGGGCCAGCGCGTCAAGCACCAGCTCCGGCCCTGCCCCGGCGCCATGGGCACCTTCCGACAGCACCCGACGCCAGGCGCGTGCGCCGGGACGGCCGGTGAAGAGGCCCAGCATGTGGCGGGTGATGTCGTGGAGCTTGCCGCCCGCAGCCAGATGGCGCTCGATATAGGGCAGCATGGCGCGGGCGATGTCATGGGCGCTCTGCGCGGCGGGGGTGTCCCCGAAAATCAGCGCGTCGGCCTCCAGCAGCACCGAGGCCGGATCGTGATAGGCCGCCCGCCCGATCATCACCCCATCCATCCCCGCCGCAAGCTGCGCGCGCGCCTCATCCAGCGTGGCGATGCCGCCATTGATCGACAGGTGCATGTCGGGAAACTCGCGCTTCATCTGATGCACCAGATCATAATCCAGCGGCGGCACATCGCGGTTTTCCTTCGGGCTCAGCCCCTGAAGCCAGGCCTTGCGGGCATGGATGGTGGCCCGGGTCACCCCGGCGGTGCGGATCTTGTCGAGGAACGCGGGCAGAACCTCTTCTGCCACCTGATCATCCACGCCGATCCGGCATTTCACCGTGACATCAACCCCATCGGCAGCGTCCTGCATCGCGGCCACACAGTCGGCCACCAGATCAGGACGGGTCATCAGCACAGCCCCGAACGTGCCCGATTGTACCCGGTCCGAGGGGCAGCCGACATTGAGGTTCACCTCGTCATAGCCCTGCGCCACACAAAGCCGCGTGGCCTCGGCCAGTTCGGCAGGGTCAGAACCGCCGAGCTGCACCGCCACCGGATGTTCTTCGGCATTATAGGCAAGCAGATGCAGCGCCCCGCCCCGCACCAGCGCCGGGGCCGTGACCATCTCGGTATAAAGCAGCGCCTCGCGGCTCATCAGCCGGTGGAAATAACGACAATGCCGATCGGTCCAGTCCATCATCGGCGCCACGCTCAACCGCGCGGCGGCGCGGGTGGGGGCGAATTTCTCTGTGTGGGTCTGGGGCATAGCCATGGGCCGGTTCCAACAGCTCGGTTTCAAGGCCGCCTGCCCTAACACGTTCCATTCCCCAGGTGAAGTACAGCTAGTGACCGTCGTCCACCCGGATCTGGCTGAGGGTCAGGCCGTCGCCGCTGTGAAGCTCGGGCATCACCGCGCCGCAATCCGGGCACGGCGCCGACAGCGCCATCGGGCCGGGTTCGGGCGCGTAGATATGGCCGCAGGCGGTGCAGCGCAGGCGCAGGGGCACCTCGCTGATCGACAGCGCCGCCCCCTCGGCCGGGGTGCCGCGTGCGGCGATGGGAAAAGCGAAGCGCAGCGCCTCGGGGTCGATCGCCGCCGCCGCGCCGATCTCCAGCGCCACCTCGGTGACCCGAAGCGCGCCGCGCTCCTGTCGGAGCTGGTCTTCGATGAGCCGGATAAGGCTCTGGCAAAGCGATAATTCGTGCATCGCTACCCGGCGTGCAGAACGGTGAGGAAATCGAACCAGGCCTGCATCCCCTCGCCGCTGCGCGCGGACAGCAGGAAGATTTTCGCCCGGGGGTTCACCGCGCGGATATTGTCCATCATCCGCTCGGGATCGAAATCCACATAGGGGGCGAGGTCGAGCTTGTTGACCAGAACCACCTCTGACGCGCGGAACATATGCGGATATTTCAGGGGCTTGTCGTCGCCTTCCGTGGTCGAGACGATGGCCACTTTCATACGTTCGCCGAGATCGAACAGGGCCGGGCAGACCAGATTGCCGACATTCTCGATCATCACCATGGCCCCCGGGCTGGGATCGAGCTGGCGGGCGGCGGTGCCGACCATATCGGCTTCAAGATGGCAGCCCGCGCCGGTGTTGATCTGCAAGGCCTTGGCCCCGGCGGCGATGATCCGATCCGCATCGTTCGAGGTCATCTGATCGCCCTCGATCACCGCGATCTCGACCCTGTCGGCCAGCGCCCGGATCGTGGCTTCCAGAAGTGTGGTCTTGCCCGCACCGGGCGAGCTGACGAGGTTCAGCGCCAGAATGCCCCGGCCCTCGAACCAGCCCCGGTTGCGCATCGCGTTCATGTCATTCTCGGCCAGAACCGCCTGTTCCAGCGGGATCACCCGCCCCTTGCCATCATGGCTGTGGTCGTGGTGATGGCCGTGGTCGTGAGGATGATCATGCGTATGGTCGTGGTCATGACCGCCGCGCAGCACCGATTGCCTGCCGGTTTCAGGGTCTTTCAGCGTGACCTCATTGGCCGGGTCCGAACAGCCGCAGGTTCCACACATGCTTTCCTCCTTCACGCTTGGGCGGCGATCACGCCCGTCACCGTTTACCACGCCCGAGGCCTTGTGCATTTCGGCCTGCCCGCACGCCCTTGTCTTTGATATACAGCAATTCGAGCCCGGCGGAACGCCCGCCCGGCAGAGTGAATGGACCCCGCCATGCGCCTTGGCTTTTTCACCTATGCCGAACGCGGTAAGGCCGAACGGTTGATGACCGGGCTGGCCGAGGCGCTGATCCGTGCTGGCAGGCCGGTGGCGGGGCTGGTGGCCGAGCCGGCGCGCGCCGAAACCTGCACCCGGACGGTGCGGCTGTTGCCTGAGGGGGCGCAGATCAACATCTGGCAGGATCTCGGCCCCGGCGCGACCAGTTGCAGGCTGAACCCCGAGGCGCTGGAAATGGCGGTGGAGCGGGCGCGGCGCGACCTCGACACAGCCCCCGAGGGGACGCTGGTTCTGATCAACAAATTCGGCAAACACGAAGCCACAGACGGTGGCGGCACGCGCGGGCTGATCGCTGCGGCACTGGAGGCCGGGCTGCCGGTGCTGGTGCCGGTGCCCGAAAGCGCCCTTGCCGCCTTTATGGCCTTCGCAGGCCCCTATAGTGCCGAGATTGCCGCCGATCCCGCCGCGCTGGCTGCGTTCGCCGAACTCACACTGAACGGCGGTTGATCGGGATCAATGACAGCTGAGGCCCGGCGGATCATAGAGAGGGTGAACAGGAAGAACGGCCAGCTATGCCGTCATGCCTTGCTTCCCCTCGTGGCATGTCGTGATGCGCGGCCGTTCTTTCTGCGCTGTGAAACCGCTTCGGCGGCACCGGCCATCGGGCCGCGCCGCATTGAAAGGACAGGACATGAAACGACTGATCGCTTTGGTGGCACTTTATGCCAGCCCTGCCCTCGCCCATCCGGGCCACCCGGCCGCTGATGGTGCCGCCGGGCATCTGATGGCGCATCTCATGCTCACCGCCACGCTGATGGCGGTGCTGGCTGCCGGTCTGGTGCTGCTGATGAGCCTGCGCAAGCCCATCGAACGCCGCGCAACGGCCCAAACGCGCCGCTAAGCGGGGCTGTCGGAGCAAAGCTGAGGCGGTGATCCCTATCGGGGCATCGCCCGATCCGTTAGCATCACCCGGAAGAGCAAGCCCTGAAACGCGCCGCGGGCGCGCCGGTTCGGGAGGAACGCATCATGTGTCTGGGAATTCCAGGTCAGATCGTCGAGATCACCGACGAGGCCCGGCTGATGGCGCTGGCCGATGTGTCGGGCGTGCGGCGTGAAGTGAACATGGCGCCGGTGGCCGACGGACCTTTGGAAGGCTTGATCGGCAAATGGGTGCTGATCCATGTCGGCTTTGCGATGAGCCTGATCGACGAGGCTGAAGCCTCCGCCACCCTCGAGGTGCTGCGTGAGCTGGGCGAGGCGCAGGAGGCGCTGGCCGCCATGGCTGCGGGCGCGGACGCGCTGGAGGGGCGCGGATGAAATATGCCGAGGAATTTCGCGACCCGAAAGCCGCGCGCGCCCTGCTCGCGGTGATCCACAGCCTTTGCGACGAGATCGGCGCCACCAAGGAAAAGCCGGTGCATATCATGGAGATCTGCGGCGGGCATACCCACGCGATCTTTCGCTACGGGCTCGACAAGCTGACGCCTGAAGGCATCGAATTCATCCACGGCCCCGGCTGCCCGGTTTGCGTGCTGCCGATGAGCCGGGTGGATGAATGCGTGATGCTGGCCGAACAGCCGGGGGTGATCTTCACCACTTTCGGCGATGCGATGCGGGTGCCGGGCACCAAGAAGAGCCTGCTTCAGGCCAAGGCCGATGGCGCCGATATTCGCATGGTCTACAGCCCGCTTGATGCGCTGGAACTGGCGCGGCGCAACCCCGACCGCGAGGTGGTGTTTTTCGGGCTGGGCTTTGAAACCACCACGCCCTCGACCGCGCTGACCATCCAGCAGGCCGAACGCGAAATTATCAAGAATTTCAGTGTTTTCTGCAACCATATTACAGTGCCGCCGCCGATCCGCGCGCTGCTGAATGATCCGCATATGGTGCTGGATGGCTTCATCGGGCCGGGCCATGTGTCGATGGTGATCGGCATCCACCCCTATGACTTCATCGCCGAGGAGTATGGCAAGCCCATCGTGGTGGCCGGGTTCGAGCCCATCGACCTGTTGCAATCGGTGAAGATGGTGCTGGAACAGATCCGCGACCAGCGCGCCGAGGTGGAAAACCAATATGCCCGCGTGGTGCCGGAACATGGCAATGCCGTCAGCCTTGCCGCCATCGAGGATGTGTATGAGCCGCGCCCGAGCTTTGAATGGCGGGGGTTGGGCGAGATTGACGCCTCGGGTCTGCGCATCCGGGAAAAATATGCGGGCTTTGACGCGGAAGAGAAGTTCAAGATCGGCTATGGCGCCGGCACGGCCCGGCAGGTGGAAGAGCCTGAGGGCTGCGAATGCGGGGCGGTGATGACCGGTCGGATGAAGCCGGTTCAGTGCCCGCAATTCGGCCGGGGCTGCACCCCGGAAATGCCGCTGGGGGCGCTGATGGTCAGCTCGGAAGGGGCTTGTGCGGCCTATTACCAATATGGCGGCGCGCGGGCCGAAGAACCGGCGGAATAAGGGGCAGGCAATGGCACTGAGGGATAGCCACGTAACGCTGGCCCATGGCGGCGGTGGTAAGGCGATGCGGGATCTGATCGAAGAGGTGTTTACCAGCGCGTTCGAGCCGGAGAGCATGGAAGATCAGGCAAGGCTGATGGATGCCGCCCTGCAGGAACCCGGCGCGCGGCTGGGCTTTACCACCGATAGTTTCGTGGTCACGCCAGTGGAATTTCCCGGCGGCGACATTGGCAAGCTGGCGATTTGCGGCACGATCAATGATCTGACCGTGGGCGGCGCGCGGCCTTTGTGGCTTTCGGCGGGGTTCATCATCGAGGAAGGCTGCGAGATTGCCCTGCTGAAACGCGTGGTGGCGACGATGAAGGCCGAGGCGGCCAAGGCGGGCGTGAAGATCGTGACCGGCGACACCAAGGTGGTGGCGCGCGGGGCGGCGGATAAGTTGTTCATCAACACCGCCGGGATCGGGGTGATCCCACCCGGACGCGAGCTGAATGCGGGCCAGATCCGGCCCGGTGACGTGGCGATTGTAAACGGGGTGCTGGGCGATCATGGCGCGGCCATTCTGGCGGCGCGGGGCGATATGGCGCTGTCTGCCGACATCCGCACCGATTGTCAGGCGCTGAACGGGTTGATGGAGGCCGCTCTGGAGGCCGCCCCCGGCATCCGTGCGGCCCGCGATTGCACCAGGGGCGGGCTGGCCTCGTCGCTCAATGAAATGGCTGAGGCGGCGGGGATTGGCATTGAGATTGACGAGACCGCGCTGCCGCTGCGGGCCGAGGTGAAGGGCATGTGCGAGATCCTTGGCCTCGATCCGCTCTACCTCGCCAATGAGGGCACGCTGGTGCTGTTCGCGCCGGAGGATCAGGCCGAGGCGGCGCTGGCCGCAATACGCGGCACTGAAGCAGGACGCGACGCGGTGATCATCGGCAGAGCCACTGAGGGCACGCCGGGCCGGGTGACCATGCGCACCCTCTTTGGCGGCGCGCGGATTGTCGATATGCTGGTGGGCGAGCAACTTCCCCGGATCTGCTAAAGAAAAAGGCGCTGAACCAACAGGTTGAGCGCCTTTCTTTATCTTTTAGTTTCGCCGGATCAGCGTTCGTTCGCGGGCGGTTTGCCCATATGCTTACGCAGCCGCGACGGGGTGGATTTTTTCCGGTCCTTGAACGGGTTCTGATCGGCCTGACTGCGCATATAGAGCCGGATCGGCGTGCCGGGCATATCAAAGTCATCGCGCAAGCCGTTGACAAGGTAGCGAGAATAACTTTGCGGCAGCTTGTCGGGATGCGAGCACATCACCACAAATCCCGGCGGCCGGGTTTTAACCTGGGTCATGTAGCGCAGGCGAATGCGGTGCCCGCCCGGCGCGGGCGGCGGATGCGAGGCGATCATGCCTTCCAGCCAGCGGTTGAGCCTGGCGGTCGAAACGCGGCTGTTCCAGACCGTATGGGCACGCATCACCGCATCATGCAGGCGGTCGAGCCCCTTGCCGGTCTTGGCCGAGATCGTCACCAGCGGCGCCCCGCGCAGCTGCGGCAACAGCCGCTCAAAGGCTTCGCGCAGCTCTTTCAGCTTTTCCTGCTTGTGGATTTCGGCATCCCATTTGTTCACCGCCACAACCACCGCGCGGCCTTCGCGTTCGGCGAGATCGGCAATGCGCAGATCCTGTTGCTCGAACGGGATGGCGGCATCAAGCAGCACCACCACAACCTCGGCAAACTTGACCGCGCGCAGCCCGTCGGCGACCGACAATTTCTCAAGCTTTTCTTGGACTTTCGCCTTTTTCCTCATCCCCGCCGTATCGAAGATGCGCACCGGGGTTTCGTCCCAGTCGAAGGCCAGCGAAATAGCATCGCGGGTGATCCCGGCCTCGGGGCCGGTCAGCAGCCGCTCTTCGCCAATCAGGGTGTTGATCAGAGTGGACTTGCCCGCGTTGGGTCGTCCGACAACGGCCACCTGCAAGGGTTTGGCACGGGTCGGGATGCGCGGGCCTTCGTCCTCGTCATCGTCATCCACCGCCACATCGGTTTCCGGCGCTTCGGCGGCGATGCGCGCGCTGCGCTCTTCCATCTCATCGACAATCGGCATCAGCGCGGCGGCCAGATCGGCCAGCCCTTCGCCATGCTCTGCCGAGAGACGCAGCGGTTCGCCCAGCCCCAGCCCCCAGGCCTCGATCAGCCCGCCATCTGCGGCGCGGCCCTCGGCCTTGTTGGCGGCGAGGATCACATGGGCGTTCTTGCGGCGCAGGATGTCGGCAAAGACTTCGTCGGTGGGCAGCACCCCGGCGCGCGCGTCGATCATGAACAGGCAGGCATCGGCCATTTCCACGGCGCGTTCGGTGAGCCTGCGCATCCGGCCCTGAAGGCTTTCATCGGTGGCCTCTTCCAGCCCCGCCGTGTCGATCACGGTGAATTTCAGCCCGGCCAGCCGCGCCTCGCCTTCGCGCAGGTCGCGGGTCACCCCGGGCTGGTCATCGACCAGCGCGAGCCTGCGGCCAACGAGCCGGTTAAATAGCGTGGATTTGCCCACATTCGGGCGGCCAACAATGGCGAGAGTGAAAGACATGGTATAGGTCCAATGAACGTCAAGCCGCCCAGTTACACCATGCCGCCGCCCAACTCAACGCAAAGCGAGCAGATTGCCTTTTTCGCCCATCATCAGCATCAGGCCCGATACGGTGATCGGTCGGCTGGCCGCGCCTTCCGGCAGGGCGATGCTGGCGGCAAGGCTGCCATCGGCGGGATTGAAGGCCCGCAGATTGCCATCGCCCGAGGCCACCCAGAGCAGCCCATTCGCAATGACCGGGCCATAGGCGGGATAGATGCTCTTGCGACCGCTAAGATCGCTTTCTCTTACGTAATGCGGCAGATCGACCGACCAGACCTTGGCGCCGTTCTGGGCCGAAAGCCGCACCAGCTTGCCCTCGTCGGTGACGAAATAGAGCGCGCCTCCAGCCACCGCCATGGTGCCCTGAGCGCCCTCTTCAACCGACCAGCGGGTCGCGCCATTGGCCAGCGAGATCGCCTCGGTCTGGCCAGCGGCATTCGCTGCATAGACGGTGCCACCGGCCACAACCGGCTCACCGGTGAAGTCCTGCACCAGTCCAAGACCCGAGCCGTTGCGGCTGCCGAGCAGTTTCGACACCCATTTCACTGTACCGCTGCGCGAATCGACCGCCAGAAGGCTGCCATTGGCGAGCGGGGTCAGAACCAGGTTGCCGCTAACGGCCGGAGCCGCGACACCGGCCATGCCCGCCTGCCCGGCAAGGCCCGAAAGCTGCCAGTCGATCCGGCCGGTATTGGTGTTGAGCGCGTAGGCCATGCTGGCCCCGGTCACCACGAAAACCTGATTGCCCGACACGGTGGGCGCGCCACTGGCCGCGCCGGTGAGGGTCTGCCGCCAGAGGATATCGCCGGAGGCCGGATCAAGCGCCACGAGCTCGCCAAAGGTGGTGGTGGCAAAGAGCTTGCCGTCGCCCAAGGCCAGACCGCCGCCCGTGCCCGACCCGGCGCTTTCGCCGATGGCGGAAATATCGGTGTGCCAGCCCGCGCCACCCGACAGGGTATGGGCCGAAACCGTGGTGTGGCTGTCCATGGTGAAAACATGCGCGCCGTCCGAGACCGGCTCGGCGGTGATGCGGGCGCGCTGCCCGTTGCCGTCGCCGGCCTTGGCCGACCAGATCACCGCCGGACTGGCCGACAGCGTGGCATTCGGAAGCTGGTGCGCGGCATTGGCGCCCCGGAGCGGCCAGCTGCCCACGGTCACAGCCGCGCCCATATTGGCCGGACGCGAGAGGTTGGCAAAGGGCGCATCGGCCTCGGCTGCGGCCGCTTCGGCAGCGGCAACCGCATTGGGATCGTTCACATCATAGCCCGGGCTACGAAGGTCTTCACGCAGACCGTCAAGGATCAGCTCCTGATCACAGGCCGCAACCCCAAGTGCCAGAGCAGAGAGCAGAACCAGCTTCTGCATCGCCTTATTCTGTTTCACGCGCTTGCCCCCCAAGCTCTGCCATTCATTGTGCGGCGGATCACCGGCCAGCATCAGGCGCCGGTTTGCGGTGTACCACCCAGCGCCACAATCAACTGAGACGCGCGCTTGCGCAAGGCCGACGAGGCCTCGGTATCGACAAGCAGGGCCTGCAGCCGGGTGATAGCCTCGTCTTTCTTGCCAAGTTCAACCTCGGCAATCGCAATCTGTTCTTCGGCGAGCACCCGGAAGGCCCCGCCCGGCGTGGTCAGCGGCTCCAGCCCAGCCACACGCTCTTCGGCTGAAAGCGAGCTGTTGGGCAGGGTGGCGCGCTTGAAGCCCGCGAGATCGCGGTAAAGCTGCGGCAGCGTGGCATCGGCGGCAATCCCGGCAAGCCGATCGGCGGCTTTGGCGGGATCGTCGTTTTCGGCTGCGGCAATCAGCCCCACCACGGCGGATACATCGCCTTCGGTGCTGATGGCATTGAGGGCCGCCAGTCGCTGGGTGAGGTCGCTATTGGCTTCCGCCCTCAGGATCTCATCGCCTGCCGCTTCGGCAGCGGCCTTGGCCTGGGCTTTCATCCACTCGTTGATCGAGGCCCCGCCAACCAGCACAATCACCCCAGCGATGCCGATCCAGCCATATTTCTTCAGCACGGCAAACAGTTTGTCGCGCCGGACCTCTTCGGTCACCTCGTCGATGAAGGATTCGGGATTGCTCACCACGTGTCTCCGCCCATTATTCGGCTCTTCTTAACGCGAAGCTGCAATCCTTGCCAAGGGCAGCCGGGGGTTAACCTGCAACAGAAGCACATTCCGCCCCGCGCAGGTGTTGTGACAAAAGCGTGAAGTACCTATTTTTATATTCATTAGATGCGGGTGTCAGAACCGCTTAATTGTGACGGTGTTAAATGCGTATTGCCTCGATCCTGACAGCGCTTGGCGCTATTGCTGTTTTGTTTCTGCTGGTGTTCCAGCGCGAAACACTTTTGCGCTTTGCCGGATACGATCCTGCCCCGGTAGAGGCCTCCGCCCCCGATGACAGCACCCCGCCCAACATTTCGATGAAAACCGGCGTTTCGGTGATCGCGGTCGAATCGAGCGCCAGCGAAATTGACAGCGCGGTGATGCTGCGTGGACGCAGCGAAGCGGCGCGCAAAGTGGCGCTGATGGCCGAGACTTCGGGCCGCGTGATCTCTGATCCGATCCCGGCAGGCACCGAGGTACGCAAGGGCGATCTGCTTTGCGAGATTGATATGGGCACAAGGGCTGCCAGCCTTGCGCAGGCACAGGCTTCGCTGGATCAGGCCAAGACCGAGCTCAGCAACGCGAAAGCGCTGTCGCAGCAAGGCTATGCCGCTGAAACCCGGGTGATTGCGGCGCGGGCCGTGGTGGAAAGCGCGAAAGCCGCGCTGGCCAATATCGACCGCGACATCGCCAATACCAAGATCACCGCGCCGTTTGATGCGGTGCTGGAAAGCGAAACCACCGCGCCCGGCAGCCTGCTTCAACCCGGCGGGCTCTGCGCCACGCTGGTCGATCTCGATCCGATCCGTCTGGTGGGCTATGTCGCCGAGGCCGATATTGACCGGGTGGCCGTGGGCGCCCTGTTGGGTGCGCGGCTGTCTTCGGGGCGCGAGGTGGCGGCGCCGGTGAGCTTTGTCTCGCGCAGTGCCGACCCGCAGACCCATACCTTCCGCATCGAAGCCGAGCTGGCCAATGCCGATCTGTCGGTCCGTGACGGGCAAAGCGCCGAGATTGCCATCCAGTCCGCCGGGCAACGCGCCCATCTGGTGCCGCAAAGCGTGCTGGCGCTGAACGATGCCGGCACGCTGGGGGTGCGGATCGCGGTGGCCGAGGATGGGCAGGACATTGCCCGGTTCGTGCCGGTCGAGCTGCTGCGTGACAGCCGCGACGGGGTTTGGGTGGTAGGTCTGCCCGAAACCGCGCGGGTGATCGTGGTCGGGCAGGACTACGTGACCGACGGGGTGGTGCTTGATGTGACGATGCGGGAACCCGGCTCATGACCCATCTGGTGGACTGGGCCGCCCAGCGTGCGCGCATGGTTCTGGCCTTCATCATTCTCACCCTGATCGCCGGGGGCGTGGCCTATGTGAGCCTGCCGAAAGAGGGCCAGCCGGATATCGAAGTGCCGGCGCTGTTCATCTCGGTGCCCTTCCCCGGGATTTCCGCCGAAGACAGCGAGCGCCTGCTGGTCGAACCGATGGAAGCCGAAATGGCCAGCCTTGACGGGCTGAAACGGATGAGCGCCGCCGCCGCCGAAAACTATGCGCTGGTGGTGATGGAGTTCGAGTTCGGCTGGGACAAGTCGAAAACCATCGCCGATGTGCGCGACAAGATGAATGCGGTCGAGGCGAAATTTCCGGCCGGGTCGGACAAATACACCGTCAACGAATTCAACTTTTCGCAGTTCCCGTTCATCGTGGTGAACCTGACCGGCAATGTGCCCGAGCGCAGTCTGGTGCGGCTGGCGCAGGGGTTGCAGACCCGGCTGGAAGGGATCGACGCGGTGCTGGAGGCCAATCTGACCGGCTCGCGCGATGAGATGGTCGAGGTCAATATCGACCCGCTGAAGCTGGAAGCCTATAACGTCACGGCGGGCGAGCTGATCGCGGCGGTGACCCAGAACAACCAGCTGATTGCCGCTGGGCAGATCACCACCGCCTCGGGCGCCAATTCGATCAAGATCCCCGGCAGTTTCGACACCGTGTCGGATATCTATGCCCTGCCGGTAAAGGTGAACGGCGATCGCGTCGTGACGCTGGGCGATCTGGCCGAAATCCGGCTGACCTTTGCCGACCGGAATGGCACCGCACGGTTCAACGGCGCCACCACGGTGAGCCTGCAGGTGGTCAAGCGCAAAGGCTTCAACGTGATCGACGCCGCCGCTCAGGTGCGTGCGGCCATCGAAAGCGAGCGGCTGGGCTGGCCGGAGCCGCTGCGCGAGGCGGTGCAGGTGCAGGAGTCGAACGACAACAGCCATTCGGTGGGGAGCATGGTCAAGCAGCTGGAAAGCTCGGTGATCACCGCCATCGCGCTGGTGATGATCGTGGTGCTGGCCAGCCTCGGCTTGCGCTCGGCGCTGCTTGTGGGCTTTGCCATTCCCACCTCGTTTCTACTGACCTTCGCGCTCTTTGGCGTGATGGGCTACAGCGTGAACAATATCGTCATGTTCGGGCTGATCCTGGCGGTGGGGATGCTGGTCGATGGCGCCATCGTGGTGGTGGAATATGCCGATAAGCGGATTTCCGAGGGCGTCGGGCCGATGCATTCCTATGTGGAAGCGGCCAAGCGGATGTTCTGGCCCATCGTCAGCTCGACCGCCACCACCCTTTGCGCCTTTCTGCCGATGCTGTTCTGGCCCGGGGTGTCGGGCGAGTTCATGAAGATGCTGCCGATGACGCTGATCTATGTGCTCTCGGCCTCGCTGTTTGTGGCGCTGATCTATCTGCCGGTGATGGGGGGCGTTGCCGGGCGGTTGAGCCGGGCGCTGGATCATGTGGCGGACAATCTGCGCCCGCTGCCCCTGCCCCTGCGCCTTGGCATCGTGCTGATTTCGGCGGCCGGGCTGTTTGTTGGCGCGCTGCAGCTGATCAACCCCAGCTATCTGTTTGCGAGCAGCGCCACCGGCTTTGCCGCCAAGCTGCCGGGGCTGGTGCTGTTCAGCCTGTTCGCGGTGGCCACCACGGTGAGCCTTGATGCGGTGAAGCGGCACAAGGCGCCGGTTCCGGTGCTGGGGGGCTACAAACGCAGCGTCTTTGGCAAGTTTACCGCCGCGATTGCGGGCAATCCTGTGATGCCCTTCGTGACCATCGCGCTGATCGTCGCCTTCGTGATCGGCACCTTCCAGGCCTATGGCAAGTACAACAAGGGCACGACCTTCTTTACCGATGTCGAGCCGGAGCAAGCGATTGTCTATGTGCGCGCCCGGGGCGATCTGTCGATCGAGGAAAAAGACGCGATGGTGCGTCGGGTGGACGAGGCGGTGCGCGCCGTGCCGGGGGTGAAGAACACCTTTGCCTTTGCCGGTAGCGGCGGCATCCGCGCCAATACCGCCGGGGCCTCTGGCCCGCGCGATGCCATCGGGCAAGTGCAGATTGAAACCACCACCTGGGAAGAGCGGCCAGTGACGGCCAGTCAGGGCTGGCTGTTCGGCTTCATTCCATACGAAAAGCGCGTGGTCGATCCGAGCTATTCCGGGCAAAACGTGGTGACGGCCGTCGAGGCGAAACTGGCCACCCTGCCCAGCGTGCGCTTTGAGGTGCTGCCCATCGTGATGGGTCCGGCCTCGGCCAAGCCGGTGCATCTGCGGCTGAAAGGCGATGACTGGGCCCAGCTTGATGCGGCTGCGCAGCTTGCCCATGACCGTTTTGACGCGATCGCGGGCCTCACTGATGTCGAAGACAGCCGCCCCCTGCCCGGGCTGGACTGGCAGCTGGATGTCGATGTCGAGGCTGCCGGGCGCTACGGCACCAATGTGGCCACGGTAGGCGGCATGGTGCAGCTGGTCACCAACGGGCTGTTGCTCGACACGATGCGCATTCAGGGCTCGGATCAGGAGATTGATATTCGCGTGCGCCTGCCGGAGGACGACCGGCTGCTCTCGACCCTAGACAGCCTGAAGCTGCGCACTCCGGTGGGGCTGGTGCCGCTGTCGAATTTCATCACCCGCAAACCGGTGCCAAGGCTCGCCCAGATCGACCGGGTGGATCAGAGCCGGTTTTACGATGTGAAGGCGGGCGTGGCCGATAATCTGGTACGGCTGACCACCGGGCCGGACGATGCAGGTCAGGTGATGAGCGAAGACGCCGCCGACCGGATGATCGCCAAGGCCCCGGGTACCTATACCCGTATTCCCGTGACCCCGACCGAGCGGATTGCCGAGCTGACCAAATGGCTCGACACCAATCCGCTGCCCGCCGGTGTGAGCTGGGAATGGACCGGCGATCAGGAAGAGCAGAATGACAGCATGGCGTTTCTGTCGAAAGCCTTTGGCGGGGCGCTGTTTCTGATGTTCATCATCCTGCTGGCGCAGTTCAACAGCTTTTACAATGCGGTGCTGGTGCTTTTGGCGGTGGTGCTGTCCACCGTCGGGGTTCTGGTGGGGATGCTGGTGATGGGCCAGCCGTTTTCGATCATCATGACCGGCACCGGGGTTGTCGCGCTCGCGGGGATTGTGGTGAACAACAATATCGTGCTGATCGACACCTATCAGGACTATTCCAGCTATATGCCCCGGCTGGAGGCGATTGCGCGCACCGCGCAGGACCGGATCCGCCCGGTGTTTCTGACCACGATCACCACCATGGCCGGGCTGATGCCGATGATGTTTGGCCTGTCGTTTGATTTCGTCAATGGCGGCTATTCCATCGATGCCCCCACCGCGCTGTGGTGGAAACAGCTCGCAACTGCCGTGGTGTTTGGCCTCGGGATTGCCACCGTGCTGACGCTGGTTTTCACCCCCTCCATGCTGGCGCTGAGGGTCTGGATCGAGAAAGGCGCCTATGGCTCGGTCGCCCGCCTCAGGGCGCTGGTGTCCGGCCGCCAGTCGCGGGTGGCGCGCGATCTGGCGCTGGCCCGTACCGCGCGCAAAAGCGCGATGGGCGAGCTTGTCTGGGACGAAGATGCCAGCAGTGAACCCGATGAGGGCGACGAGGCGCCCGATCTTGATGCGCTGCAATCGGTGATGCGCGAGAGCGGCCATGACGCCCCGACGGAGCCGGATGATAGCCCGGACCCCGACGAGGACGGTACCTCGTCAGACCCGCTGCGCGCCGCCGAATAGCGCCGCGCAGCGCCGCCTCAGGCTGCTGCCTCGTCTTCTTCCGCGGCCTGACGCGCCCACATCGCGGCGTATTTGCCGCCATGGGCGAGCAGCGCCTCATGGGTGCCCTCTTCAGTCACCACGCCGCTTTCCAGAACCACGATCCGGTCGGCATCGACGATGGTCGACAGCCGGTGCGCGATGGTGATCACGGTGCGGCCCTTGCCCATGGCCTTGAGGCTGTCCTGAATGTCGCGTTCGGTCTCGGTATCGAGCGCCGAGGTCGCCTCGTCCAGGAGCAGGATCGGCGGGTTTTTGAGCAGCGTCCGGGCGATGCCGACGCGCTGTTTCTCGCCGCCCGACAGTTTCAGCCCGCGTTCGCCCACAGTGGTATCGTAACCGTCCGGCAGGCTCATGATGAAATCGTGGATCTTCGCCGCCTTTGCCGCCGCTTCGATCTCCGAGAAGCTGGCACCATCACGGCCATAGGCGATGTTGTAGCGGATCGTGTCGTTGAACAGCACCGTGTCCTGCGGCACCACGCCGATGGCGTCGTGGATGCTGGTTTGGGTCACGTCGCGCAGATCCTGCCCGTCGATGCGGATCGCGCCGCCGACCACGTCGTAGAAGCGGAACATCAGCCGCCCGATGGTGGATTTGCCCGAGCCGGAGGGGCCAACCAGCGCCACGGTATGGCCTGCGGGCACATCGACCGAAATGCCGTGCAGGATCGGGCGCGCGGCCTCATAGCCAAAGCTGACCGTGTCAAATTCCACATGCCCGCCAGTGACATTCAGGTCCGGCGCGCCGGGCTTGTCGGTGACTTCGGCGGGCTGTTCGAGCAGCTCGAACATCTCGCCCATATCGGTGAGCGCCTGGCGGATCTCGCGGTAGACCGAGCCCAGGAAGTTCAGCGGCATGGTGATCTGGATCATATAGGCGTTGACCATGACGAAATCGCCGACGGTCAGCGTTCCAGCTTCAACACCAAACGCCGCCATGATCATCACCGTGACAAGGCCCGCGGTGATGATGAGGCTTTGCCCGGCGTTGAGGAAGGCCAGAGATTGCGAGGTTTTCACCGCCGCGCCTTCATAGCCCGCCATGGCGGCATCGTAGCGGCTGGCCTCGCGGGCCTCAGCGCCGAAATATTTCACCGTTTCGAAGTTCAACAGGCTGTCGATGGCCTTTTGATGCGCGTCGGCATCCTGATCGTTCATCTGCTTGCGGATTTTCACCCGCACTTCGGTGACCCGGAAGGTGAAGATCACGTAGAGCGCCACGGTGGCGACCACCACGGCGAGATACCAGACATCGAACTGATACCAGAAGATCCCGGCAACCAGAGCAAGCTGCATGAACAGCGGGATGATGTTGAACAGAAGGAAGCGCAGCAGGAACTCTACCCCCTTCACGCCGCGTTCCATCACCCGGCTGAGCGAGCCGGTTTTGCGGGTGATGTGATAGCGCAGCGACATAGCATGGATATGTTCGAAGGTTTGCAGCGCCATCGCGCGCAGTGCCCGCTGGGCCACCTTGGCAAAGATCGCATCGCGCAGCTGCGGCAGACCGACGGAAAGGAACCGCGCCACGCCGTAAGCTATGGTCAGGCCGAGCGCGCCGGTGGCGAGCATCCAGGCCGGGCTGGTCGAGGCGGGATCGGTCAGATGGTCAACCGCAGCCTTGTAGAACTGCGGGTTGATCACCGCCACCACCTGCGACAGCAACAAGAACGCCATGGCGACGGCCACGCGCAGACGCATTTCCGTCTGCCCCTTGGGCCAGAGATAGGGCGCTGTGCGTTTGATCGTGCGCCAGCCCTGCCCGCTTTGGGCACCGGAAACCCGTGCGTCGCTTACAGTCGGTCGTCCACCACCACGTCTCATGCCGTCACTCCTTTGGATCCCGCTCTAGGTAGGATCAAAAACGCGGAAAGACCAGAGGGCGGATGCCCTCTGGTCTCAACCTGGCGCGCGGGCCAGACTAGTTGTTCGGAGTGTCGTCCTCGGGCAGGGAAAAGACCTGACCGGGATAGATCAGATCGGGATCGCGGATCTGATCTTTGTTGGCCTCGTAGATCTTCACATAGAGGATCCCCTCGCCATAACGGCCGCGCGCAATCGCCCAGAGCGTATTGCCGGGCTGGATGGTCACCGCCGATAGCGGATGCCCGGCTGCGGCGGCCTGTTCGGCGGCGGCGGCGAGCACATCGGGCTCTTCGCGTTTGAACGGGGTTTCAACCCGCGAGGTCACATCGCCTTCCGGCCCCAGCGCATCGACGCGCAGGGTATAGACGCCGGTATCGACATCGGGCAGCGGCGCACGCCATTGCCCATCCGCTCCGATCTGGGTGCTGCGCACCGGGGTGTTGTCGAGATAGATCTGCAGTTGGTCTTCGCCCTTGCCACGCCCGGTCAGCGCCACTTCGCCCTCGTTGTCATAGGCGATCGAGTCGATGGAAAGCTGGGCGGCGGGATTGTTGTCTTGCAGCACCGTCACACCTTCCGGCCCGGCCAGAAGTACGCGCGGGGCGGCGGGCTGCGGGATGGCATCGGCCACCACAGTATCGGTGTCCGGCTGCGGGGCGGCCGGTTCGGCCTCGGGCGCAGGCGTGGGCTCCGGTTCCGGTGCAGGGGCAGTGCCCGGTTCGGAAGGCGTGGGCGCGGCCTGATCGGCCTCCGGCACGGCAGGCATCGGAGCCTCCGGCGCGGGCGCGGCAGGCTGGGCAGGCTCATCGCCCAGAGCCACCATCACCGCAGGTTCGATAATCACGCTTTGCTCGGAGGTCAGCACGGTGCCATCGGCAAGCCGGGCTTCCAACGTCATCACCCGTTGCAGGGGTGATTGATCGAGGCTGAAAAGTGCTACGAAATTCGCGGAGGCATCGGATTTGGTCGAAAACACCGTGTCGCCATCAACCAGAACCGCCACATCGGCGCCCGGCTCGGCCTGACCGGCCACGACCGCATTGCCATCGGGCGGGATCCGCACCAGATCGAAACGCGGCGCCATGCCCTGAATTTCGGGGGTAGCGGTGGCTTCAGCCTGCGGGGCAGGCTCAGCGGCGGCAGGCGGTGCCGCAGGTTCCGGTGCGGGAGCCGCAGGTTCAACGGGCGCGGGGGTCGGTTCCGCCGGTGCGGGTGCTGCAGGCGCAGCGGTTTCGCCCGCCTCGGAGGTCACCGCCGGTGCCTCGGGTTTCGGGGCGAACAGAAGCCACCCCAGAATGATCAGCGCCAGAATGGCAACCGCGCCTAACAGCCAGCCAGCCCAAGCCGGAAATTTGCCGCCCATGATATTGTTCCCCTTCATGGCCCGCTCTTGCGGCAGGCGCTTGAGGCAATCTAGCAACCGGGCTACACCCGGTCAAAAGGCTTCTCCTAAAAGGTGCTTCATGTCCGGTCATTCTGCGTCAATCTGTGTCTATTGCGGCTCACGTTTCGGGGCCAAGCCCGCTTATCAGGCAGATGCCACGGCTCTGGGCACGATTCTGGCCGAAGAAGGCTGGCGGCTGGTCTATGGCGCCGGCGATGTCGGGCTGATGGGCGCGGTGGCGAATGCGGCGCAGGCGGCGGGCGGCGAAACCTTCGGGGTGATCCCCACGCATCTGCTGCGCCACGAGGTGGGCAAACGCGATCTGACCAGCTTTGTGATCACCGAAAACATGCATGAGCGCAAAAAGGTCATGTATATGAATTCCGACGCGGTGGTGGTGCTGCCGGGCGGCGCGGGCTCGCTTGACGAGTTCTTCGAAGTGCTCACCTGGCGCCAGCTCGGCCTGCATGAAAAGCCGGTCTACCTGCTCAACACCGAAGGCTATTGGGACAAGCTCATCGGCCTCATCGACCATGTGATCGACGAAGGCTTCGCCGCGCCGTCGCTGGCGGGCTATATCGAGGTGGTGCCCGATGTGGCCGCACTGCGGGCGAGCCTGCGCGCCGCCCTGTCCTGACGCAGGCTTTCCACCGAATAGATGATCAGCGCCGCCCAGATCAGCGGGAAGGCGACCCAGTGCCAGCCGGTGACCGGCTCAGCAAAGGCCAGCGTGGCCACGCCGAATTGCAGGGACGGGTTGAGATATTGCAGCACCCCCACCGTGCCCATCGGCAGGCGGCGGGTGGCGGTGGTGAAGAGCATCAGCGGAATGGCGGTGATCACGCCGGAGAAAGCCAGAAGCAGGCTGGTGGCGAGGTCATGGCCGAACATCCCGCCCGCGCGCCCGACAATGCCGGTCCAGCCCAGCACATGCACGCCGTAGAGCCAGACCAGCGCCAATGGCGCGAGCAGCAGCACTTCGGTGGTCACCGACACCGTCGGCCCGGCCGCCAGCCCCTTTTTCACCACGCCATAAGCGCCGAAGGTGACCGCAAGCGCCAGCGAGATCCAAGGCGCGACGCCCAGCCCATAGGTGAGCGCGCCCACCGCGATGACGGCCAGCGCCACGGCAACCAGCTTGGGCCGCGACAGGCGTTCGCCAAAGATCACCACCCCCATCAGCACCGCCACCAGCGGGAAGATGTAATAGCCAAGGCTCGCCTCGACCGCATGGCCGGACTGGATCGAATAGATGAACAGAAACCAGTTGGTCGAGATCGCCACGGCGGCAAAGCCGACCAGCGCGATATTGCGGCGGCGTGACAGCAGCGCGTGCACTTCGCCCAGCCGCCCGCGAAAGGCCAGCAGCAGCCCGAAGAACACCAGCGACCAGAGCGTGCGATGCGACAGAACCTCAAGCGGCGGCACATCTGCCAAGAGCTTGTAATACAGCCCCGACAGCCCCCAAACAGAGGTGGCGCCGATCATGGCCAGAATGCCTTTGGTGGTGTCGCTCATTGCCCTGCCCCGTTCGCTGGCGCCATAAAGCCCGCGGGCCGCGACAGCCGCAAGCCAATTTCCGTGGCTAGCTGTAAGTTTAGCTTTGTTCGAAATGCTCAGCTCGGGATGAACCGCAGCACCCCGGCAAGGCGCGGCCCGCCGCTATCGGTCGGATGGTTCACCCCGTCATTCACCGGCACTTCGGCAAAATCGAAGGGACTGACGCCTTCAAGGCAGGCCACATTCACCCCGAACTCATTCGGGTTCGAGCGGCGCTGATGATGGGTATAGATCCCGCAGGTTGGGCAGAAATAATGCTTGGCGGTTTTGGTACCCCATTCATACAGCGCCAAGTGATTCTGCCCCTTGGTGAAGGTGATCCCATCAAGCGAGGCCGAAACCGCCACTGCCCCGCGCATCCGGCAATAGGAGCAGGTGCAGCGCCGCGCGGTGTTGAGCCCGTCTGTCAGCGTGACGGTGAAGGCGACCGCGCCGCAATGGCAGGCGGCACTGTAGCTGACTTGTTGATCGGACATCGGCAACCTCACTGTGAAAAGGCGAGTGTTCCCCAGCGACAGGGTATGGTCAATGCAGGCTGCGACAGAGTTCCGCCTGTCACGCCGCTCGCAACCTGCTAGGGTCTGCGCAAAAGGATTGTTTCATGCCTGATTTCACCAAAATGCGCTGGCTGAACGAGCCGCCCGAAGCGCGGGTTTCTGCAGATAGTCTGGAAATCACCACCGCCGAAGCGAGCGATTTCTGGCAGAAAACCTATTACGGCTTTACCCCCGATAGCGGCCATGCGCTGCTGACCCCGGCCCCGGCGGAATTCACCGCCACGCTGAGTTTTGCGGGCGATTATGATGCGCTCTACGATCAGGCCGGAATCATGCTCAGGGCCGGGCCGGAGCTGTGGATCAAGGCCGGGGTGGAAATGTCCGACGGGCTGGCCCAGTTTTCGGTGGTGATCACCAACGGGCAGTCGGACTGGTCGACCACGCCGCTGGCCAGCCGTGGCCCGGTCGATCTGCGGCTGACGCGAATGGGCGACGCATTGTTCGTGCAATACCGGCAGGGTGAGAGCCACTACCGCATGGCGCGCCTTGCCCCCTTCCCCGCCGACGCCGTAGCCGAGATCGGTCCGACCGCCTGCTCGCCCAAACGCGCGGGCTTTCAGGCGCGGTTCACCGATTTCACCCTTGGTCCGCTAATGTCGCGCGATATTCACTAGGCAGAGATGAAACGGCCGCCCCAAAGGACGGCCGCATCGCAAGCATATCGTGGCGCCGGATCACATCCGCGAAGCGACGTTTTCCCAGTTCACCAGCTTGTCGAGGAAGTTGGAGAGGTAGACCGGGCGCTTGTTGCGGAAGTCGATGTAGTAGGAATGTTCCCACACATCGCAGCCCAGCAGCGTGGTTTGGCCGAAGCAGAGCGGGTTCACGCCGTTTTCGGTTTTGGTCACTTTCAGGCTGCCGTCGGTGTCTTTCACCAGCCAGCACCAGCCCGAACCGAATTGCGCAGCACCGGCGGCGGCGAACTCGTCTTTGAATTTCTCGACCGAGCCGAAGCTTTCAACCAGAGCTTTTTCCAGCTCGCCCGGCATTTTGCTTTCGCCCGGGCCCATCATTTCCCAGAACTGGTTGTGGTTCCAGAGCTGCGAGATGTTGTTGAAGATACCGTTTTGGGCAACGGCTTCTTTCGAATAGGTGCCTTTGATGATCTCTTCGAGGCTCTTATCGGCCCATTCGGTGCCGTCGATCAGCTTGTTGCCATTGGTGACATAGGCGTTGTGGTGCAGATCGTGGTGATATTCGAGCGTCTCTTTCGACATGCCCAGATCGGCGAGCGCGTCATGCGCGTAAGGAAGGGCGGGAAGTTCAAATGCCATGGGTAACCCCCTGTTCTGACGATTTCTCTCAGGTACTAAATGGGCCGTGAGACGGGTAAAGGTCAAGATGTCGCAGGCAGAAACTTATATGCAAACCGGTTGAATGGGGGGCAAATGCCCCCGGAAAGCCGATGGCCCGCGCCTTTGCCCGGAAACGGACAAGCAGCGCGGGCCAAGGATAGCCTGCATAGAAAGAATAACGCGCGGAGGTGTCCCCGCGCGTAAAGGGGTCGCTTACAGCGAAAACACCCCAACTTCGCTGCCGGGTTTTGCAGCGACCGACAGCAGGTCGAACACGTAGACGCCGACCGAGCGGAAGGCGATCACTTCGAAGCTCTGCTCATCCAGCATGTAGAAGGCCGCGGGCACCTGTGCCAGCCGGGTCCGACGGATCTGGCCGGGGGCAAAGGCTTCGGGTGCCAGATTGGCGGGGCTGAGCTTGGCGAAGACTTCGCGTGCGCGCTCCCCTTTAACCCGGAACACCGCACGGGCATCGGAGACATTCACCGCCAGCGCAAAGCTGCCCGCAAATGCCTCGGTCAGCTTCGCAGCCAGTGCGGCGGCCTCATCATAGGCACAAAAGAGCATCAGCTCGTCAGGCGACAGCCAGCCAAGCCGGGTCTCGCCTTTCGACACAATCTCGCCCTGCCCCGGCACGCCGAGCCCGGAAACCTTTTTGACCGCAGCCGCAAAGGCCTTGTCTTCGAGATCGCCTCGGATCGTGACCATGCCGGTCAGCCCGGCATCGGTGACGGTGCAATAGCCTTCATACGCAGCGCCGTTCAGCGCGGATACAGCCTCAGACATCCTGCTTCGCCCCTTCTTTATCGTAGAAACAGGTATCGACAACCCGCGCCTTCAGCGCGTCGCCGCCGATCACCGGGATCGTCACCACTTCGCCCATCCGGTCTGGTCCATGCCGGAGCAGACCCATGGCGATGCCGCGTTTGAGGTTGGCCGAGTAGTAGCTCGACGTCACCCGACCTTGCGTGTTGCGCTGGCCATTGGCGTTGCGCCCCGCATCGACAATATAGGCGCCATCCGGGATCACCGAGCCATCGAGCGTTTCAAGCCCGACAAGCTTCCAGCGGTTCGGATCGGCCATATGCGAACGCTGCTGCGCGCGCTTGCCCATATAGTCTTCTTTCTTCTTCGACAGTGCCCACCCAAGGTTGAGATCCTGCGGGATCACCGTGCCATCGGTCTCGTCGCCGACCATGATGAAGCCCTTCTCGGCCCGCAGAACGTGCAGGCATTCGGTGCCATAGGGCATGACGCTGTGATCCTGACCAGCGGCATAGAGCTTGTCCCACAGCGCCTGACCCTGGGAGGCCGGCACGGCGATTTCATAGCTCAGCTCGCCCGAGAACGAGATCCGGAAGATCCGCGCCGGGATGCCTGCAAGCTCACCTTCGATCCATTGCATGAAGGGCAGGTTTTCTTTCGACACATCCATGCCGCCAAGCGTTTCCAGCACTTTGCGCGCTTTCGGGCCGACCACGGCGATCTGGGCATATTGCTCGGTCAGGTTGGCCGTATGCACTTTCAGATCCCACCATTCGGTCTGCAGCCATTCCTCCATATGGGCATGGATGCGATCGGCACCGCCGGTGGTGGTGTGGCAAAGCCAGGTATCCTCGTCGATCCGCGCCACAACGCCATCGTCGATCAGGAAGCCGTTTTCCGAGCACATCAGGCCATAGCGGCATTTGCCCGGGGCCAGCGTCGACATCATGTTGGTGTAGAGCATATCGAGGAACTTGCCCGCATCGGGGCCTTTCACCACGATTTTACCCAGGGTCGAAGCATCCAGAAGGCCGACATTTTCGCGGGTGTTCAGCACTTCGCGGTTCACCGCTGCTTCCACCGTTTCACCAGCGCGCGGATAGGCATAGATCCGGCGCCAATGGCCAACCGGCTCCCAATCCGCACCATGGCTATCGTGCCAATCATGCATCGGGGTCCGGCGGATCGGTTGGAACAGGTCGCCACGCGCCTCGCCGGTGATCGCCCCAAAGCTGATCGGGGTATAGGGCGGGCGGAAAGTGGTGGTGCCGGTGTTCGGGATCGGACGATCAAGCGCGTCGGACAGAACCGCCAGACCGTTGATATTGCTCACCTTACCCTGATCGGTCGCCATACCCAGCGTGGTATAACGCTTGGTGTGCTCGACGCTTTCATAGCCCTCGCGCGCAGCAAGCTGCACATCGGAGACCTTCACGTCGTTCTGGAAATCGAGCCACATCTTGGCGCGTTTCTCGGGTCCGGCATTGGCGGGCATCACCCAGACCGGCCGGATCGGCTGCATGTCTTCGGCCACGGCTTTCGGCGCGGCTTTGCGATGCGCCTTGCCGCCAACGGCTTTACCTGCTGCCTTGCCCGCGTCATGGGCATTGACCAGTACATCAGCCAGCGACAATGCGCCCGTGGCCGTCCCTGCCGGGATCACGAAGGCAGCGCCATCGGCACCGGTGGGGGCGCGGTTCAGATCGGGGCGGAACATCGCAGCTGCGTCGTCCCAGGTGAGCTTGCCACCGCAATGCGACCACAGATGCACAACCGGCGACCAGCCGCCCGACATCGCTACCGCGTCGCAGGCAATCTCTTCGCCTGCACCGCCAGCGCCATCCTGCAGCGCCACGCTCACGCCGGTGACGACTTTGCCGCCATGCACTTTGGCAATCCCGCGGCCTTCCATCAGCCGAATACCGGCGGCACGCGCCTCGGCGGGCAGCGGACCGTTCACTTCGGGCCGGGCATCAACGATAGCGGCCACATCAAGCCCAGCGGATTTCGCCGCCAGAGCGGTGCGATAGGCATCGTCATTGTTGGTGACCACGACCACGCGCTTGCCCACGGCAACACCCCAGTTGATGAGGTAGTCGCGGAAAGCCGAGGCCAGAACCACGCCGGGAATATCGTTGCCTGCAAACGAGAGCGGACGTTCCAGTGCGCCGGTAGCGGTGACGATCTGCCCCGCCCGGACACGCCACAGCCGGTGGCGCGGCGCGCCGGTATCCGGCTGGTGATCGCCCACCTGCTCGTAGCAGAGAACATAACCATGATCGTAAACGCCCGAGGCCATCATCCGGCTGCGCAGGGTCACGTTCGGAGCTGCTTCCAGCTCGGCCAGCGCCGCTTCAATCCAGGCTTCGGTGGATTGACCGTCAATCTCGCCGCCATCGACCGGGGCACGCCCGCCCCAATGCGCCGATTGCTCGACCAGAAGCACTTTCACGCCGCTCGCCGCCGCAGAGCGCGCCGCAGCCAGACCGGCCACACCGCCGCCCACCACGACCACATCGTAATGCGCGTAGAGGTATTCGTAGGTATCCGAGTCGGACTGTTTCGGCGCTTTACCGATGCCCGCCGATTGACGCACGAAGGGCTCAAACAGCTTCGCCCAGGCGAAGGGCGGGGCCATGAAGGTTTTGTAGTAGAACCCGGCCGGCAAGAACCGCGCGAGGCGGTTGTTGATGGCGCCGATGTCGAACTCGAGCGAGGGCCAGTGGTTCTGGCTCACCGCTTCCAGCCCGTCAAAGAGCTCGGTGGTGGTGGCGCGCTGATCCGGTTCGTAACGCGCGCCGGCGCCGAGGCCGACGAGTGCGTTGGGCTCTTCCACGCCCGAGGCCAGAACCCCGCGCGGACGGTGATATTTGAAGCTGCGCCCCATCATCATCTGGCCAGACGCCATCAGCGCCGAAGCCAGCGTATCGCCCGCATAGCCCTGCAGGCGCCGTCCGTTGAAACGGAAGCTGACAGGCTGGCTGCGGTCGATCAACCGACCAGTATTTTCAAGCCGTGTGCTCATTTCCACCCCTCCCAGCCCGGGACTTTTTTCTTGATTGTGGCCACCAGATCGGCGGGCGGTTCGGTGGTCTGCGCCGAATAGGTGCCGTAGACCTCAAGCGTCATCGTGTTGCGCGCGGCGTGAAACCACTTGCCGCAGCCTGCGGCGTGCCGCCAGCGCTCGAAATGAACACCCTTGGGGTTCTTGCGATCGAACAGATAGCTTTCGAAGGCCTCGTCGGAGGCGCCCACGGTTTCGCGCTTCAGATGCGCCTCGCCACCGGCCGTCAGCTCGGTTTCATCGGCTTTGATGCCGCAATAGGGGCAATCCAAGATCAGCATGTCTAACTCCTAATGCGCGACGCCAGCGGCGACAGATTCGTCGATGAAACGGCCTTCTTTGAAGCGGTTCAGGCCGAAATCGGCAGCGAGTGGGCCGGGAGCGTCTTTCGCCACCAGTTCGGCCATCGCCCAGCCGGAGCCGGGGATCGACTTGAAGCCACCGGTGCCCCAGCCGCAGTTTACATAGATGCCGCCAACCGGGGTTTTCGACAGGATCGGCGAGCGGTCGCCGGTCATGTCCACGATCCCGCCCCATTGGCGCATCATTTTCAGCCGCGAGATGATCGGGAAGGTTTCGACCAGTGCGCGCACGGTTTCTTCCACATGGTGGAAGCTGCCGCGTTGGGTGAAGTTGTTGAACCCGTCAGTGCCGCCGCCGATGACCAGTTCGCCCTTGTCGGACTGGCTCAGATAGCCGTGCACCGTGTTGGCCATAACCACCACGTCAATCGCCGGCTTGATCGGTTCGCTGACCAGAGCCTGCAGGGCGACGCTTTCGATCGGCAGGCGGAACCCGGCCATTTCGGCCAGTTCCGAGCTGTGCCCGGCCACAACCATCGCCAGTTTGCCGGTTTCGATCCGGCCCTTGGTGGTGTTCACCGCCTTGACCTGACCGCCTTCGGTTTCAACACCGGTGACGGCGCAGTTCTGGATGATGTCCATCCCCATGCCCGAACAGGCGCGGGCATAGCCCCAGGCCACGGCGTCGTGGCGGGCGGTGCCGCCGCGTTCTTGCAGCAAGCCACCCATCACCGGGTAACGCGGGCCTTTCAGCTCGATGATCGGCACCAGCCGCTTCACCTCTTCCGGGCCGATGAACCGGGTTTTCACACCCTGAAGCGCGTTGGCATGCGCCGTGCGCTGATAGCCGCGAACCTCGTGATGGGTTTGGGCCAGCATGATCACGCCACGGGGGCTGAACATGACGTTCATGTTCAGATCCTGGCTCATGGTCTCGTAAAGGCTACGCGCCTTTTCGTAGATCGCCGCCGAGGGATCTTGCAGATAGTTCGAGCGAATAATGGTGGTGTTACGCCCGGTATTGCCGCCGCCCAGCCAACCTTTTTCGATCACCGCAACATTGGTGATGCCATGGTTTTTGCCAAGGTAATATGCGGTCGCAAGGCCGTGCCCGCCCGCGCCCACTACGATCGCATCGTAGCGTTTTTTCGGCTCGGGGCTTGCCCAGGCGCGTTCCCACCCGGAATGATAGCGCAGCGCCTCGCGGGCGATTGCGAATGCGGAATAACGTCTCATCCGAGTCCTCCGGGGCTGATCCTGGATCGACTAATAGCGTTTCGTACCGCCCTGCCAAGACGATGAGCGGCCCAACAGAGGCAAAATGCGACATCACAGATTTGCGATATCGGCTTTGGGCAGGTGGGCGGGTCGTCGCAGGGGGTTCCAGAGTACGCCCTGCTTCTGTAGAGGAAGGGAAACGCTTTGGAGGGACCATGGGGTTCTGGATCTTGGCGGTTACCGCCGCCGCTGCCACGATTGCCATTCTGGGCTATGTTCTGCTGACCGCGCAAAGCCGCGCCGCCGCGACGGCCGATTACGATATGCAGGTGTATCGCGATCAGCTGAAAGAGCTGGAGCGCGATCTGGCCCGGGGGGTGATCAGCCCGGACGAGGCCGAGCGCACCAAGGTGGAAATCTCGCGCCGTCTGCTGGAGGCCGACCGCAAGGCGCAAGCCGGAGAGAGTGGCGGGCGGGCGCCGAAAAAGCTGACATGGCTGGCGCTTAGCTTTGTCGGCGCTCTGGTTCTGGTCGGCAGCATGGCGCTTTATTCTGACATGGGCGCGCCGGGCTATTGGGATATGCCGATTGAAGGCCGGATCGAAGCGGCAAAGCTGTTGCGCGACTCGCGGCCGAGCCAGGACGAGGCCGAGGCCCAGCAACCTATCTGGGCCGGACCGCCCGCCGACGCGCCGCAGGATTATCTCGATCTGATCGACAAGCTGCGCGCCGCCGTGGCCGAGCATCCGAATGATTTGCAGGGGCAGACACTTTTGGCCTCGCATGAATCGCAACTGGGCAATTACCGGGCCGCCGAAGCGGCAATGAAACAGGTTCTGGCCCTCAAGGGCGACAGCGCAACCGCCTCGGATTATTCGAATTTTGCCGATCTTCTGGTGCTGGCGGCGGGGGGCTATGTCTCGCCCGAAGCCGAACAGGCGATCAATACGGCGATGGAGCTGGATGAAGACGACCCGGTGGCGCATTTCTATGCCGGGCTAATGTATGCCCAGACCGGGCGGCCCGATGTGGCTTTCCGAATCTGGCGCGATCTCTTGGAAAAATCCGATCCCACCGCGCCTTGGGTGGGGCCGATTGCCGCGCAGATCGAACAGCTCGCGGCGATGGCCGGGGTCGACTATACCCCGCCTGCAACCATGCCCGCCGGGGCTGCAGGTGCCGGGCCAAGCGCTGCCGATATGGCCGCCGCCCAGGATATGAGCCCCGAAGAGCGCGCCGCGATGATCAATGCGATGGTGTCGCAGCTCGAGGAACGGCTGGCCAGCGAAGGCGGCACCGCGGCGGAATGGGCCAAGCTTATCAATGCGCTGGCGGTTCAGGGCAATGCGACCCATGCCGCCGAGATCTGGGCCGAAGCACAGACGCGCTTTGCCGATCATCCCGACGATCTGGCCTTGATCGACGCCACCGCAAAACAGGCTGGGTTGTCGGCGCCCGCCGATCTGTCGGCCGCGCCTGCGACAACAGAGGACGCCACCCCTGCCCCGTCTTCGGCAGCCGAGGACCAGACGGCACAGCTTCGCGCCAGGATGCAAGAGCTGTCCAACGAGCTGGTCAGCGCGGGCGGCCCACCAGAGAAATGGGCCGAGCTTCTGACCCTTCTGGGCCAGCTGGGCGAAACCGCCAATGCCAAGGTGGTCTGGACCGATGCGCAGAAGGTGTTTGCGGGCGATCCGGCCTCTCTTCAGCAGATCCGGGGTGCTGCTGCAGGTGCCGGGGCGCTGGAATGATCTACGACGATATCGCCGAATTTGCCGCCCAGCTCGCCCCCGGCGTGGCGCTGGCCGGGCTGGATTACGGCGACAAGACCATTGGCGTTGCGGTCTCGGACGGGCTCAGGCAGGTGGCGACGCCGCTGGAAACGATCCGGCGCAAGAAATTCACCGCCGATGCGGCGCGACTGGCCGAGATCATCGAGAATCGCCGGATCGGCGGGCTGATTCTGGGGCTGCCGCGCAATATGGATGGCAGCGAAGGCCCGCGCTGCCAGTCGACCCGCGCCTTTGCCCGCAATCTTGACCGCACGCTGGGGCTGCCGATCGCCTATTGGGACGAGCGGCTATCGACCGTGGCCGCCGAACGGGCGCTGTTGGAGGCCGACACCTCGCGCGCGCGCCGGGCCGAGATCATCGACAACGTTGCCGCTAGTTATATCCTTCAAGGCGCGCTGGACCGGATGCGCCATCTATGACCGAGATCGCCTCGCCTTGTGTGAAGCTCTGCGTGTTGCACCCCGAAAGCGGGTTCTGCGTCGGCTGTCATCGGACGATGGAGGAAATCGCAGGCTGGACGCGCCTCAGCGACGCCGAACGCGCCGACATCATGGCCGCCCTGCCCGCGCGTGAAGTTGAGCACAAACGCAGGCGTGGCGGGCGCGCTGCCAAGCAGGCGCGCCGAAGCTAGTCAGGGCCTCTCGTCGGGGCCACAGGCTCAGATATAATCCGAACGCTGCAGCCCGTATTTCGCCATTTTCTCGTTCAGGGTCCGGCGCGGCAGGCACAGCTCGTCCATCACCCCGACAATCGAGCCCTTGTGGCGGCGCATGGTGTTGTCGATCAGCATCCGCTCGAAGGCTTCCACATATTCTTTCAGCGGCTTGCCTTCGCTGGTGATGGTCGCGGCCTGCACATCGTCGTGATCGTTCATCAGAAGCGACGAGATCGTGCCGGTGCCACGACGGCTTTGCAGCACCGCGCGTTCGGCGATGTTGATGAGCTGGCGAATGTTGCCCGGCCACGGCGCCTGCAACAGTTGCGCCGCCTCTTGAGCGGCCACAACCGGCGCGGCGCAGCCATATTCATCGGCGAACTGATCGGCAAAGCGGGTGAACAGCATCAGGATGTCTTCGCCCCGGCTTCTGAGCGGCGGCAGGGTGATCTTCATCTGCGCCAGCCGGTAGTAAAGATCGGTCCGCAGCGCGTCTTCGCAGGTGTTCCCGGCCTCCTGCATGTTGCAGATGGCAACCACGCGGGTTTCCGGCGGCGTGCCCTGTTCGTTGATCCACGACAGAAGCTTGGCCTGAAGCCCCGCGGGCAGTGCTTCGATGCCTTCCAGCACCAGCGTGCCGCCGCGCGCCTGTTCCACATAGGGCTGCTGACCGCCCTCTTCCATCGGGCCAAACAGCCGGGTGCCCAGATCGTCTTCGTCCTGCCCGTCAACGCGGACCACCACGAATTTGCGTCCGGCCTTGGCCCCCACCGCATGCAACGCATGGGCCACGAGGGTTTTGCCGGTGCCGGTTTCGCCGTCGATCAGCACATGACCGTCGGCCTGACCGAGATCGAGAATGTCCTCGCGCAGCCGTTCCATCACCGGCGAGGCGCCGATGAGCTTTTTCATGATCGTGCTGCCATCGCCCAGCTCGCGGCGCAGAGCGCGGCCATCGAGCGTCATCCGGCGCGCGCGCGTGGCCTTCTTGGCCAGTTCGGTCATCCGGTCGGGGTTGAACGGCTTTTCGAGGAAATCATAGGCCCCGACCCGCATCGCCTCGACCGCCATCGGCACATCGCCGTGGCCGGTGATCATGATCACCGGAAGCGAGCTATCAAGGCTCATCAGTTTTTTCAGAAATTGCATCCCGTCCATGCCGGGCATCCGGATGTCGGAAATCACCGCGCCGGGGTAATCCGGCCCCACGGTTTTCAGCGCCTCTTCGGCAGAGGGGAAGGTTTCGGTGTCGAAGCCCGACAGGGCAAGCCATTGGCTGATCGACTGCCGCATATCCTGTTCGTCATCGACGATTGCGATTTTCATTGCCTGTGCCATTGCTTTTACCCTCATGCCCCCTTGGGCGTTGTTGTTCGGGCTATCCCCCCGAACCGGGCGCGTTCCGCTTATTCGGCGGCTTCGGCGCCCGTATGTTCAATCGTTTTATCACTCTTCAAGATAGGAAGCTCTACTTCAAATACAGCCCCCCCTTCGGTGCCATTTCGAGCGGTTAACCGCCCACCGAGATCGGTGACGATCCCCGACGAGATCGCCAGCCCCAACCCAACCCCGTCGCCGGGGGATTTGGTGGTGTAGAACGGCTCGAACAGCTTATCGAGATCCTCGGCCCCGGGGCCGTTGTCGCGCACCGAAATCCGCGCGGTGTCATCGTCGGCGGTGAGCAGGATATCGACCTGCGGCGCATCGACCAGCTTGGTGGCGTCGATGGCGTTGCGCAGAAGGTTGATCAGCACCTGTTCCAGCCGCACCTTATCGCCCTCGATCATCACCGGGGCGCGCGGCACGTTGCGGGTGATGCGCACCTGACGGCGCTTGAGCTGCGGCTCCATCATGCTCAGCGCCGCCGAAACCGACTGGCGCACATCGATGGGCTCAAAGGCATCGCCGCCCTTGCGGGCATAGGATTTGAGCTGGCGGGTGATCGCCCCCATCCGGTCGATCAGGTCGTCGATGCGCTGAAAGCTCGACAGCGCCTCTTCGGGGCGTTTGCGCTGCAACAGCAGTTTCGCCCCGGCCAGATAGGTTTTCATCGCCGCCAGTGGCTGGTTCAGTTCGTGGCTGACCGCCGCCGACATTTCGCCAAGGGCGGCAAGTTTGGAGCTTTGCGCCAGCGTCTGTTCGGCCACCTGCAGGTTGGCCTCGGCCTTTTTGCGTTCGGCCACCTCGCGACTGAGCGCTTCGTTGAGCTTGCGCAATTCGGCGGATTCGAGCTGGAAGAACAGCGAGCGCGAGGTGGCGCGGCGGCTGATCACGTAAAAGGCCACGGCCAGCAGGATGGCAAAGCCCATGATTTCAAGCGCCAAAACGCCATTCACCCGCTCGCGCACCGAAGTGTAGGCGGTGAAAGAGGTCATCCGCCAGCCCTGGAACGGAATGCGCACGGTTTGGCGGATCACCGAATTTCCGGCAAAGAGCGCATCGCCCGGCAGCGAGGCCCAGCGGGCGGTGGCACGGATGGCGCGCTCGATCGCCTGGTTCGCGGGCACCGACAACAGCGCGTCGGCCTCGTCCTGGGCGCGCCATTTCGGCTCGGTGGTCAGGATGATCTGGCCTTCGCTGTCGGTCACCATGACGGCGTCGGAAATGCCCGCCCAACTGCTTTCGAACTTGCCGAGATCGACCTCGACCACGATCACCCCGATCAGCCCGCCCGAAACCTGGATCTTGCGCGCATAGGTGAAGCCGTAGGCACCGGTTTCAAGCTGGGCGACGGTAAAGACCGTATCGGACGAGCGCATCGCATTGACGAAATAGGGCGCGCTGCGATTGGTAGAGCCCAGTTTTTCACGATTGGTCGCCGCCACCACGCGCCCGGTCTCGTCCAGCAGCAGCAGAGCCGCCGCGCCGATTTCGTCGCGATAGGTGATCAGCCGCGCCGAGGAGGCCGAGTAGTCTTTCGAATTCAGCGCCCCGATCAGCGCCGGATCGCGCGATAGAAGCAACGGCACCACCGAATTACGCTGCAGTTCCGACATCAGGTTGCCGGAATAGAGGGCCAGCCGCAGCTCGGCGCGCGAGCGGGTGGTTTCGGTGTAGCGCCGGGTCAGCCAGTCGTTCGACACCCAGATCACCGCCGCCGCGATCGAGATCAGCACCAGAAGCGCCAGCCGCACGCGCACCGACATCCGCTGTCGCGGGCGGGCGGCGGGTGTTTTTTCCGGTTCGTCAGGCGCTACAGGCGCGTTGGATCTGGCCATGGGGCGAGAATACACCTGCGGCGGGGGGACCTACAAGTCAGGCCGAAACCAGCGCATCGGTCAGCGAGCGGAACATTGCCACCCCATCGGTGCCGCCATGCAGCTCGTCCACCGCGCGTTCGGGATGCGGCATCATGCCGAGCACCCGGCGATTGGCCGACAGAACCCCGGCGATATCGGCGGTCGAGCCGTTGGGATTGTCGCTATAGGTGAAGGCAATCCGGTCTTCGCCGCGCAGGGTGGCGAGGGTTTCGGCATCGATGTTGTAATTGCCATCGTGATGCGCCACCGGCACCGTGATCACCTGCCCTTTGCCATAGCCCGAGGTAAAGGCGCTGTCAGTGGTTTCCACTTTCAGATCAACGGGTTTGCAGATGAATTTGAGATTGGCGTTGCGCATCAATGCGCCCGGCAGCAGCCCGGTTTCGGTGAGCACCTGAAAGCCGTTGCAGACCCCCAGTACATAGCCGCCGCGCCCGGCATGGGCCGCGATGCTTTGCGAGATCGGCGACTTCGCCGCGATGGCACCGCAACGCAGGTAATCACCGAAGGAAAAGCCGCCTGGAATGCCGACGATGTCGGTGCCTTCGGGCAGGTGATCGTCCTTGTGCCAGACCATGGTCACATCGGCGCCGGACCGCTCAAAGGCGGTGGCGAGGTCGCGGTCGCAATTCGAGCCGGGGAAAACAATGACGGCGGCTTTCATCTGGACAGTCCTTTCAGCGGCTGAAGTCGGTGATCACGGCCACACCCGGAGGGGTCGGGCCGTCAAAGGCGGCAAGTTCGGCAGAAACGTCGGACAGAGCGACGCGCCGGGCGATCAGCGGGTTGAGGTCGACATGACCACCCGCAATCAGATTGAACAGGCTCGGGTAACGATGCCCGGGCATACCGCGCGTGCCATAGATGGCAAGCTGGCCCGAATAGAGCACGTCCCAAGGTAGGGTCATGTTGGTATGTTCCCCTGCGGGCATACCGATCTGCACCATACGGCCAAGTTTACGCAGCGATTTCATGGCGTTGATCGTGGTGACTTCGACCCCCAGCGCCTCAACGGCGACATGCGCCCCGCCGCCGGTGGCGGCCTTGAGCTGGTCGAGCACGTCCGGCGCGGCGGCATCCAGCACCAGATCGGCGCCCAGCTCGCTTGCATAGTCAAGTTTGGCCTCGACCACATCCATCACTACGACCCGTGCGCCCAGCGCCCGGCCCAAAAGCAACGCCGACAGCCCGACACCGCCCGCACCCCAAACCGCCAGCCACTCGCCGGGGGCAAGTGCGGCACGGTCGGTCAGCGCCTGCCAGGCGGTGGTGACCCGACAGCCCAGACCCGCAGCCAGAGCCGGGTCCATCCCCTCGGGCAGCGCCGCGAGGTTGGCATCGGCATGGGGCACCGCGATCATCTCGGCAAAGGCCCCGGCCTGGGTAAAGCCCGGCACCGCCTGATTGGCGCAGATGGTCTGATGACCGGCGGCACAATCGGGGCATTGCCCGCAGGCCAGAATGAAGGGGGCAATCACCCGGTCGCCGAGCACCCAGCTGCGCACGGCAGACCCAACCGCAACCACTTCACCGCAATATTCATGCCCGGGCACATGCGGCAGAGAAACGTCAGAATCAGAGCCGGTCCAGGCGTGCCAGTCCGACCGGCAGATGCCGCAGGCCAAGAGCCGCAGCACCACACCATCTTCGGGGCAGTCGGGATCGGGCAGATCGACCAGTTCAAGCGGCGCGCGCCAGCCGGTGAGTTGCGCCGCGCGCATCGGTCAGAGAACCTCGACCGCGTAGCTTTCGATCACCGTGTTGGCGAGCAGCTTTTCGCACATGTCGCGGGCCACGGCCTCGGCCTTGGCGGCATCGGTTTCGGCCAGATCGAGCTCGATCACCTTGCCCTGGCGCACGCCATCGACGCCGTCAAACCCGAGCGAGCCCAGCGCATGGCGCACGGCCTCCCCCTGCGGATCGAGAACCCCGTTTTTCAGCATGACATCGACACGGACTTTCATCGGCTAGCTCCCAGGTTTTCTGTCGCGACGGTACGGCAAACAGATATAGGCGAATTTCACCCGCTGATACCCCTGATAGCCAGGTCAGGCAAGATGCCCCCAGCAGCAATTCCTGCAGTTTCGGCGCAATTCGGTCGGGCGGTGGTTTTCGTGAAGAAGCTGAAATTGCGCCACGAGATGGCCTCATTCCCCCCCGATGAAATGGTTAACAAATCATTAACCTTAATGCGCGCGCAGATTTCGAGAGAGCATGGCCCCGACCAACCTGATTATCAACGGCGACTTTTCCGGCCAGAGCACCGGCTGGACAGGCACCGATCTTGAAACCACCTATTCCGAAGATGCCTATCTGAAAAACGGTTCGACCAATGCCGTGGCCGAGATGGACGGGCATGGTGGTCAGACCACGGTGATGGAGCAGAGCTTCACCGTCACCGATCCGATGGCTACCACGGTGAGTGTCGATTCTGCACTGCGAACCGAGTCGCTGGGCAATGCCGGGATTGAAGGCTTCACCATCGACGTGCTCGACAGCAACGGCGCGGTGATCGCACACACAACAGTGACGCCGACCGACGCGAACTGGAGCACCTATGAGCTGCCGGTCACCTTTTCCTCAGCAGGAACCTACACCTTACGCTTTACCGAGCTGGGGATAGACGAGAGCCTTGGCGCGATCATTGACAATGTGACGATCCTGACCTGCTTCGTCGAAGGCACGTTGATCGCGACCCCCAACGGGTCGCGCAAGATTGAAAGCCTGCAGCCGGGCGATCTGATTGACACAAGTGAAGGCCCGCGCCCGCTGCGCTGGAAGGGCATGACCCCAGTGGATCATGCCGAGATGCTGAGCAATCCAAAACGCCGCCCGATCCGCATTCAGGCCGGGGCGCTTGGCGGCGGGCTGCCGCATCAGGATCTGCTGGTGTCACGCCAGCACCGGATGCTGGCCGCCAATCTAGTGGCGCGACGCATGACCGGCGCTGACGAAGTGCTGATCGCGGCCATCGCGCTGACCGAGATGCCGGGGATCGAGACCTGCCTGCCTGAGGAAGATATCACCTATTACCACCTGCTGTTTGACCGCCACGCCATCGTGACTGCCAATGGCGCGCCGTCGGAATCGCTGCTGTTGGGGCCCTATAGCCGCAACATGCTGGGCGCGGCGGCGCTGGACGATATTGCCCGGACCATTCCCGGCGCACTGGTGCCCGGCGCTCCGACCACCTGCCCGGCACGGCTGGTGCCGCCGATGAAGGTGCAGAAATCTCTGGCGCGGCGTTTGGCGAAAAACAAAAAGCCCGTGCTGTCAGCCGAGGCTTTGGCCACGCCCCTCTCGGCTGTGGCCTGAGGCACCGGCACGCGAAAGCTCCCGCGTACCGGCACCGATGCAGGATCAGTTGATCAGCGTCGGTTTCGGAGCGTGGGTCACGTTCGAGGGCAGAACGCCCAGACGACGCGCAACCTCGGTATAGGCATCGGTGAGGTTGCCCAGATCGCGGCGGAACACGTCTTTGTCCAGCTTCTGGCCGGTTTCGATGTCCCACAGACGGCAGCTGTCGGGGCTGATTTCGTCGGCCACGATCAGCCGCATGAAATCGCCATCCCAGATCCGGCCGATCTCGATCTTGAAATCCACCAGTTTGATGCCGACGCCGAACATCACGCCCGACATGAAATCGTTCACCCTGAGCGCCAGCGCGACGATATCATCCAGATCCTGCTGCGAGGCCCAGCCGAAAGCGATGATATATTCCTCGGGCACCAGCGGATCGCCGAGCGCGTCGTCCTTATAGGAAAACTCGACGATCGGACGCGGCAGCGGCGTGCCTTCTTCGATCCCCAGCCGTTTGGCGATCGACCCGGCAGCGAAATTGCGCACGATCACTTCCAGCGGGATGATCTCGACCTGCCGGATCAGCTGCTCGCGCATATTGAGACGCTTGATGAAATGGGTCGGCACACCAAGATTGCCCAGCCCGGTCATGAAGAACTCGCTCAGGCGGTTGTTGAGCACGCCTTTACCCTCGACGGTGGCCCGTTTCTCGGCGTTGAACGCGGTGGCGTCATCCTTGAAATATTGCACAAGGGTGCCGGGCTCGGGGCCCTCATAGAGAATCTTGGCTTTGCCTTCGTAGAGTTTCTTGCGTCGTGCCATGGAAATCCCTTTGCCGCGCGGGGGCGGATCGGCCGCCTTTTCCGCGCGTATAGTGCAACAGGCACTGCCCCGCAAGCTCGCGCGCCCCCGGCTTTTGGCCAGCGATTTAGCTATGATTGCGCTCACTGTCTTGCCTGCGAGGCGACGGACAGGCATATGAAAGGAGAGGAAGAAGCAAGGGACCTTTCCATGACCACCTTCGACAACCGCGAAAATGCCTTTGAAAACATGTTCGCGCATGATCAGGAAATGAACTTCAAAGCCGAGGCCCGCTGCAACAAGCAGTTGGCGCTCTGGGCGGCGGAGAAGCTTGGCAAATCGGGCGACGATGTCGATGCCTATGTGGCCGCAGTGATCCGCAGCGACTTTGAAGAAGCCGGGCACGAAGACGTGATCCGTAAGGTCGCCGGTGATCTGGGCGAGCTGTCTTCGGAAGCAGACGTCCGCGCCAAGCGCGCCGAGCTGCTGGAAGCGGTACGCTCGGCGATCGTCAGCGAACAAAAGTAAGCGGCCTCCGGGGCTGGAGCGCGCCACGGCGCGGCGCTGGCCGGAGCTATGAAATCAAGACATGCGGATGCCTTGGCACCGCATGTCTTTTTTATGCCCCGTGCCGTGCCCCCTGCCCTTTGCCCCGGCCCCGTTTTCCCGGGGGCGACGGATCGCCGCTCATGATCTTCATGAAGCAATCAGATTTGCGTGGCGGCGGTTTTTCTGGCAGGTAGCGCGCAGTATATTTCAGGAAAGGCCTTCCCATGCCCCACACCAATGCGCTGAGCCGTCTGCTGGCGGAAAAAGAGTGGCTGATGGCCGATGGCGCCACCGGCACCACGCTGTTCAACATGGGGCTGAGCGCGGGCGAAGCGCCGGAGCTGTGGAACGTGTCGGAACCCGACAATATCCGCGCGCTCTACAAGGGCGCGGTTGATTCGGGCTCGGACATTTTCCTGACCAACTCGTTCGGGGGCACCGCCGCCCGGCTGAAGCTGCACGATGCGCAGAACCGGGTGGGCGAGCTGAACCGCATCGCCGCCGAACTGGGCCGCGAAGTGGCCGATGCCTCGGGGCGCACGGTTGTTGTGGCGGGCTCGATGGGGCCGACCGGCGAGATCATGGAGCCGATGGGGCCTCTGAGCTTTGACGGTGCGGTGGAGATGTTCCACGAGCAGGCCGAGGCGCTGAAAGCGGGCGGCGTCGATGTGCTCTGGGCCGAAACCATTTCTTCGCCCGACGAATACAAGGCCGCCGCGCGCGCGGCCGAGCTGGCCGAAATGCCCTGGTGCGGCACGATGAGCTTTGACACCGCCGGGCGCACGATGATGGGCGTCACCTCGACCGATCTGGCGTCGCTGGTGGAAGCCCTGCCCAACCCGCCGATTGGCTTTGGTGCCAATTGCGGCGTTGGCGCCTCGGACCTGTTGCGCACCATTCTGGGCTTTGCCGCCTCGGGCACCGAACGCCCGATCATCGCCAAGGGCAATGCCGGCATCCCGAAATACGTGCATGGCCACATCCATTACGACGGCACGCCCGAGCTGATGGGCGAATATGCGGTGCTGGCGCGCGATTGCGGCGCCAAGATCATCGGCGGCTGCTGCGGCACCACCGCCGAGCATCTGGTGGCGATGCGTGCGGCGCTGGAAACTCGTCCCATCGCCAGCAGCAAACCGACGCTGGACGAGATCACCGCCAAGCTCGGCGGCTTTTCGTCAAGCACCGATGGCACTGACCCGGATGATGATGGCCCGAAACGCGAGCGTCGCGGACGCCGCCGTCCGAGCTGAAGAGTTTCGCAAGACCACGTAAAAGCCGCCCCTAGGGGCGGCTTTTTTATTCGTCGGCAAACCAGTCGCGATTGTCGTCGCGGATGCGGTGGATCTGTTCGAGGATCCGCGTCAGGTGGCGACGCATCTCAGCCGCGGCAACGTCCGGATCGCCGGTGCGCAACGCGGCCAGCACCCGCAGGTGATCTTCCCAGGCATCGCGCGAGGCAAAGCTCAGGCTCAGCAGCCGCACGCGGTCCATATGGCCCTTGTTCTCGGCGATCAGTTCCCAGGCAAAGCTGAGCCCGGCGCGCTGACAGATTTCGCGGTGGAACTGATCATCAAGCTCATGAAACGCCGTGTGATCGTCATTCTCCACGCTGACCTCTTGCGCCTGCAGGATCGCGTCAAGCACCTCCAGATCGGCCTCGCCCAACCGGGTTGCCGCCACGCGGATCACCTCCAGCTCGAGCGCCGTGCGAATGAACCGGGCCTGCAACACCGCCGCCGAGGAAATCAGTGAAACGGTGGTGGCGCGCTGCGGACGGATCAGCAGAAAGCCCATTTTCGACAGCCGGTAAAACGCATCGCGCACCGGCTGGCGCGACACCCCCATCGCCTTGGCCACCTCAATCTCTGACAGCTTCGCGCCGGGCTTCAGTTCCAGCGAGAGAATCTGACGGTTCAACTCGTCAAAAACCTGATCTGCGACCGACGGGCGGGTTGTCAGATCAATCTGCGGCAGGCTGACAGGTTCGGTCATCGGCTTTCCTCATTGACGAAGCGCATACTAGCATATTAGTCTATCAGCGCGGAGCTTGTCTATCCGCGAGCGTTTAGCAGGGGGAGAACGCGGATACTATGGCACTTCTGGACGCAGATCGGCTTTTTCCCATAGATTCGAAAACGCGCGGCCTTGCGCGGGCGCTGTATGATACGGTTGCGGATGCCCCGATCATATCGCCGCACGGCCATACCGATCCGCGCTGGTTTGCCGAAGATCAGCCCTTCCCCGACCCTGCCCAGCTGTTCGTGGTGCCCGATCACTACGTGTTCCGGATGCTGCACAGCCAAGGCGTGCCGCTGGAAGCGATGGGGGTGCCGCGGCTTGATGGCGGGCCGGTTGAAACCGATCCGCGCAAGATCTGGCGCCTGTTCGCCGCGCATTATCACCTGCTGCGCGCCACGCCCTCGCGGATGTGGCTCGATCATTCCTTCCAGACGGTCTTCGGCTTCGACGTGCCGCTCTCGGCTGATACGGCCGATATGTATTACGACCACATCGCCCAATGTCTGGCCCAACCAGATTACCGCCCTCGGGCGCTGTTCGAGCGCTTCAATATCGAGGTCATCGCCACCACCGAGGGGCCGCTGGACGATCTGAAATGGCACAAGATGCTGGGCGAAAGCGGCTGGACCGGGCGGGTGATCACCGCCTATCGGCCCGACCCGGTGACCGATCCGGATTTCGCCGGGTTCCAGGAAAATATCGAGCAATTTTGTGCGCTTGGCGGGCAGACCACCACGTCCTGGTCGGCCTATCTGGAGGCACATCGCGCGCGGCGGGCCTATTTCAAGCGCTATGGAGCGACCTCCACCGACCATGGCCATCCCACCGCGCGCACCGAAAACCTGCCTCAGGCCGAAGCTGAGACGCTCTATAACAAAGTGCTGTCGGGCAAGGCGGATGCGGAACAGCGAGACGCCTTCCGTGGCCAGATGCTGACCGAAATGGCGCGGATGAGCCTTGAAGACGGGCTGGTGATGCAGATCCACCCCGGCGCCTATCGCAACCATTCCGGCCCGGTTCTGGCCCGCCATGGCCGCGACAAGGGCTATGACATTCCGACCCGCACCGATTACGTGCGCGCGCTGGCGCCGCTCTTGAGCGCGGTTGGCGAAGAGCCCTCGCTCACCATCATTCTGTTTACGTTGGATGAAACCGCCTATGCCCGCGAGCTGGCACCATTGGCGGGCGTCTATCCGGCGCTGAAACTCGGCCCGGCCTGGTGGTTCCATGACAGCCCGGAAGGGATGCGGCGCTACCGCGAGATGACCACCGAAACCGCCGGGTTCTACAACACCGTCGGCTTCAACGACGATACCCGCGCCTTTACCTCGATCCCGGCCCGCCATGACGTGGCGCGCCGTGTCGATGCGGGCTTCCTCGCCACGCTGGTCGCCACCGGGCGGCTGCGCGAGGACGAGGCAAACGAGGTCATCCAAGACCTTGCTCACCGGCTTGCAAAACAAGCCTACCGGCTCTGACGAGCCAACTCAGGGAGGATAATATGAAACAACTGACAACCTTTGCCACATTGATGGCTGGTGTTGCATTCGCAGGCGGGGCGTTTGCCTGCGACGTGACGCTGCGCTCATCCGATACGCACCCCGACGGGTATCCCACCGTGGAGGCGGTGAAATACATGGGGCAGCTGGTCGAAGAGCGCACCGATGGCCGCATCTGCGTCGAAGTCTACCACTCGGCACAGCTGGGTGAAGAGAAGGACTCGATCGAACAGACCCAGTTCGGCGTAATCGACCTTGACCGTGTTTCGCTTGGGCCGTTCAACAACATCATTCCGGAAACCCAGATTCCGTCGCTGCCCTATATCTTCCGCTCGGTGGAGCATATGCACCACGTGATGGATGGCCCGATTGGGCAGGAAATCCTCGACGCCTTCAGCCCGCATGACCTGATCGGTCTGGCTTTTTACGATGGCGGCTCGCGGTCGTTCTACAACAGCGATCACCCGATCACCTCGATGGACGACCTTGCCGGGATGAAATTCCGGGTGATGCAGTCGGACCTGTTCGTCGACATGGTGTCGGCGGTTGGCGCCAATGCCACCCCGATGCCCTATGGCGAGGTTTATTCCTCGATCCAGACCGGCGTGATCGACGGGGCCGAAAACAACTGGCCGTCGTTCGAATCCTCCGGGCATTTCGAAGTTGCGGGCTACTACACGCTGGACGAGCACCTGATCGTGCCCGAAGTTCTGGTGATGTCGAAGATCTCGTGGGACAAGCTGGATGCCGCGGATCAGGCGATTGTCCGCGACGCGGCCAAGGAAAGCGTCGGCAAGATGCGCGAACTCTGGACGGCGCGCGAAGCCGATTCCGAAGCCAAGGTGCTCGCGGCCGGTGTGCAGGTAATCAAGGACATCGACAAGACCCCCTTCATCGAAGCGATGGTGCCGGTTTACGAAAAATACGTGACCACGCCTGAGCTGCAGGATCTGGTTGCCCGCATTCAGGCCACCGAATGATCAACTGACATTTGTGGCGCGCGGGGGTTCTCTGCGCGCCACGCTGTTTCTGGGGAGGTCGCCGTGCAGGCAACCATGATGCGCATTGCGCACTATACCAATCTGCTTGGGCGCGCCGGGCTCTGGGTCTCGGCGGCGGGCGTGGTTTTCATGACCGCGATCATCTTCGCTCAGGTCTTCGTGCGCTACGTGCTCAATTCCTCGCTGCCCTGGACCGAACCGGGCGCGGTGATGATTATGGGCTGGTTCATCTTTCTGGGCGCTGCGGTGGGGGTGCGGGAAGGCTATCATCTGGCCTTTGACGTGCTGCTCTATGTGATGCCTCGGCGCGGCAAGCTGATCCTCTATTCGATCTCCGATCTGGTGATCATGGCCTTTGCTTCGGGCATGGTCTTCTACGGTCTGAAACTGGCCGAAAAAACCGCGCATAACAAACTGCCCTCGCTGGGCATTTCCGGCGCGTTCGATTTCATGCCGCTGGTCTTTGGCGGCGCTCTGATGATCATCTTCAGCATTGAGCGGCTGGCGCGGCGCGCCGCAGGTCTTCCGACCGCCCGCTTTGGTGATGACGCCGATCCCAATGGCGGCCCCGACGCCACATGGCCGCAGGAGGGCTGAGCATGGAACTCTGGATCCTATTCGGGACCTTCACCTTTTTGCTGCTCATCGGCACGCCGGTGGCCTTCTGCCTTGGCGCCTCGTCCTTTGCCACGGTGCTCTATCTCGGTCTGCCGCCGGTGGTGGTGTTTCAGCGGCTGAATTCCGGCGTTTCGGTCTTCGTGCTGATGGCGATCCCGTTCTTCGTCTATGCTGGCGACCTGATGGTCCGCGGCGATATTGCCCGAAGGCTGGTGGCCTTAGCCGGCGCCCTTGTCGGCCATTTTAAAGGCGGGCTGGGGCAGGTGAACATCCTGGCCTCGGTGATGTTCGGCGGCGTGTCCGGCTCGGCGGCGGCGGATGCCAGCGCTGTCGGCGGGCTGATGGTGCCGCAAATGCGAGAACGTGGCTACGGCGTTGATTACGCGGTTGATATCACCGTGGTCGCGGCCATCATCGCGCTGATGATCCCGCCCAGCCATAACATGATCATCTATTCGATCGCGGCGGGTGGCAAAATCTCGATCGCCGATCTGTTCACCGCCGGGATCGTGCCCGGGATCATCCTTGCCGGGTCGCTGATGGTCGCCGCCTATCTCGTGGCGTCGCGTCGCGGCTATCCGACCGAGCCCTATCCGGGCCGCCGGGCATTGGGGCAGCTTTTATGGTCGGCCGCCCCCGGTTTGATCCTCGTGCTGATCATCTTTGGTGGTGTCCGCTCCGGTATTTTCACCGCCTCGGAAAGCTCCAATATCGCGGTGGTCTATGCGCTTTTCGTCACGCTCTTTGTCTATCGCAGCCTGAAATGGAACGACTTTGTCGAAGCCACGATGGGGGCGGTGAAAACCACGGCGATGGTGCTGATGGTAATCGGCTCGGCTGCCGCCTTCGGTTGGCTTCTGGCCTATCTTCAGGTGCCGACCCGGCTTGTGCATGTGCTCGAAGGGATCTCGAAAAACCCGTTGGTGATTATGCTGATGATCAACGTGGTGCTCTTGGTGCTGGGGACGTTCATGGACATGTCGCCGCTGATCGTGATCACCACACCGATCTTCCTGCCCGTTGCCACCCATTTCGGTGTCGATCCGGTGCAGTTCGGGGTGATCCTGGTGCTGAACCTTGGCATCGGCCTGTGCACCCCGCCGGTGGGCGCCGTGCTCTTCGTCGGTTGCGCGGTGGGCAAGGTGCCGATCTGGACGGTGATGCGCTCGATCTGGCCGTTCTATACCGCAGCAGTCTTTACCCTGCTTCTGGTCACCTATGTTCCGGCCCTGTCGCTGTGGCTTCCGGCGCTGTTTCATTAGGAGGGTGCGATGCAGGCTATCTACGGCAAATCGGGGCGCTTTTGCTTCACGGGTGATGAAAAAAGTTTTCTGGTTGAGGCGGATGCGCGTTTTGTTATCCCATCGGAAGCGGGGCATGACTGTCTGTGCCTTGAGCCGGGCGAATTGATCGACAGCTCCCCCCCGCGCTGTGCCGATTTTCTCTGAAAGGATACGTTATGCTGAGTGTTGAAACCCGCCACGCCGTTCATGCCGACCATGCCAAGGGCATGGACACGGAAACGCTGCGCAAGCATTTCCTGGCCCAGGGGCTGTTTGCCGATGGCAAAATTCGTCTGGTCTATACTCATTACGACCGGATGGTGATCGGCGGTGCCGTGCCTGACGGGGGGAGTCTGGTGCTGGACAAGGTCGAAGAGACCAAAACCGCGACTTTTCTTGAGCGCCGCGAAATGGGGATCGTCAATATCGGTGACACTGGCACTGTCAGCGCCGATGGCGAAAGCTGGACGCTGGATCAGGGCGATGTGCTCTATCTGGGCAAAGGCACCGGGGCTGTGAGTTTTGCAGGGAATGGCCGTTTCTACATCACCTCGGCCCCGGCCCATGCCACCTACCCCAACAAGCTGGTGAAGATCGGTGAGGCCGCGAAGCTTGAGCTCGGCGCCTCGGAAACCTCCAACAAGCGCGTGATCTATCAGTTCATCCACCCGCTGGTGATGGAAAGCTGCCAGCTGATCCTTGGCTATACCCAGCTTGTCGATGGCTCGGTCTGGAACACCATGCCCGCCCACTCCCATGATCGCCGGATGGAAGCCTACCTCTATTGGGGTATGGCCCCGGAAGCGCGCGTCATGCATTTCATGGGCGAGCCTACCGAAACCCGGCATTTGGTCGTTGCCAATGAACAGGCCGTGGTGTCGCCCAGCTGGTCGATCCATGCCGGGGCCGGGATCGGCGCCTACACCTTCATCTGGGCGATGGCCGGCGACAATGTCGACTACACCGATATGGACTTCCACCAGCCCGGAGACCTGCTGTGACCGATTATTCCCTCACCGGACGCCGGGCGCTGGTGACCGGCGCCAATACCGGTATCGGCGCGGCGATTGCCGTGGCGCTGGCCAGTCAGGGCGCGCGCGTGACCTGTGCGGGGCGGCGAAGCTGCGACGACACCGTCGCAGCAATCACCGCTGCGGGCGGCGTGGCCGATAGCGTGGTGCTGGATTTTGCCGATCCGATGGCGGCGAAAGACACCTTCGCGGGCGAAGGCTATTCGATCCTCGTCAACAATGCCGGGATCATCCGCCGCGATGACAGCCTCGATTTCACCGAAGCTGACTGGGACGCCGTCATCGACGTGAACATGAAAGCGCTGTTCTTCACCACGCAGGCCTTTGCCAAAGCGGCGCTAGCCGAAGGCAGCACCCCGGCGGCGGTGGTCAATATCGCCTCGCTTCTGAGCTTTCAGGGCGGCATTCGTGTGCCCTCCTATACCGCGTCGAAACATGGCGTGGCCGGGCTGACCAAGGTGCTGGCAAATGAATGGGCGGCGAAGGGCATCAATGTGAACGCCATCGCGCCCGGCTACATCGCCACCAACAACACCGAAGCCCTGCGCGCAGATGCGGCGCGCAACAAGGCCATCCTTGAACGGATCCCGGCTGGCCGCTGGGGCGACCCTGAGGATATCGCTGGCACAGCGGCGTTTCTGGCCTCCCCCGCCGCGCGCTACATCCATGGCGCGGTGATCAATGTCGATGGAGGCTGGCTTGCCCGCTAACCGGCTCACACGCCAATCCCCCGCGCCCGACCATGGCATCGTCCATCTCGGGCTCGGGGCGTTTTTCCGCGCCCATGGCGCAATTTACACCGAAGAGGCGATGGCGGCCTCGGGCGGCAATTGGGGCATTACCGGCGTCTCGCTGCGCCGCCCAGATATCCGCGATGCGCTGGCCCCACAGGGTGGGTGCTATACGGCGCTGGAGCTGGCCCCGGAAGGTGAGACCGCGCGCACGATCAACGTGGTGCGCGACGTGCTGGTTGCCCCAGAAGACCCGGAAGCGGTGCTGGCGCTGATGGCCGACCCCGCCACGCGGATCGTGTCGCTGACCGTCACTGAAAAGGGCTATTGCCACGAACCCTCCAGCGGCAGGCTGAACCGCGCCCATCCGGATATCGAGCACGATATTGCGGCGCCCCTGCCCCGCTCGGCCCCCGGCTTTCTGGTGCGCGCGCTGGAGCGGCGGTGGGCAGCGGGGCTTACCCCCTTTACCGTGCTGAGCTGCGATAACCTGCCGAACAATGGCCGCGTGGTGCGCGCGGTGGTGCTGGCGCTGGCGGGCGAGATCGACCCCGCCCTTGCCGCGTGGATCGAAGCCGAGGGGCGCTTCCCCTCGACCATGGTTGACCGGATCGTGCCAGCCACCAAGCCCGAAGACATTGCCCGGATCGAGGCGATGATCGGCGCCCATGACGCGGCCCCGGTGGTGCATGAGCCCTTCCGGCAATGGGTGATCGAGGATGATTTCGTCGGCGGCGAGCGGCCCGATTGGGGCGCGGTCGGGGCTGAGCTGGTGGCAGACGTGACGCCTTACGAGCATATGAAGCTGCGCATGCTCAACGGCACCCATTCACCGCTGGCCTATCTGGGCTATCTGGCGGGGCATGAAACCATCTCCGATTGCATGGGCGATCCGGTGTTTGCGGCTTTCGTGCAGCAGCTCTGGGAAAGCGAGATCATTCCCGCGCTCACCCCGCCGCCCGGCGTGTCGCTCACCGACTACGCCAGCGCTCTGCACGCCCGCTACGCCAATCCGGCCATTCGCCACCTGACCTGGCAAATCGCCATGGATGGCAGCCAGAAGCTGCCGCAGCGCATTCTGGGCACGGTAGCCGACAGCATCGCCGCCGGGCGCGCGGTGCCGGGGCTGATGCTCGCGATTGCGGCCTGGATGCGATACGTGGGCGGGGTTGATGAGCGCGGCGCGCCGATTGATGTGCGCGATCCGCTGGCTGACAAGCTGAAAACGCTTTCTGACAGCGCCGATACCCCCGCAGGCAAGGTGGCCGCGCTGTTGAGCCTACGCGATGTGTTCCCGGCAGAACTGGCCCCTGCCCTGCAAGCCCCCGTGACCGCCGCCTATGAAGCGCTGATCGAACTGGGCGCGCAAAGCGCTCTGAAAGAGGTGGTGAAATGATCGAGACCTGGCGCTGGTACGGCCCGGATTACGACAAGATCGGCCTTTCGGAGATTGTGCAAACCGGCGCGACGGGGATCGTCAACGCGCTGCATGAAATCCCCTATGGCGAGGTCTGGCCACGCGAGGCGATTGCGAAGCGGCGGCAGATGATCGAAGCTGCCGGACTGACATGGGAAGTGGTGGAAAGCCTGCCGGTGCATGAACGGATCAAGCGCGGCGACGGAGATCTGACCGAGCTTTTTGCCAATTATCGCGCCTCGATGGCCAATCTGGCCGCCGAGGGCGTGAAGGTGATCTGCTACAATTTCATGCCGCTGCTGGATTGGACCCGCACCGATCTGAGGCACCCCACGCCCAGCGGTTCGACCTGCCTGCGCTTCGAGGCGCATAAGATGGCGGCGTTCGAGCTTCACATGCTGGGCCGGGCGGAGGCCGAGGCGGATTACACGTCCGACGTGGTGGCCCGCGCCGGGGCGTGGTTCCAAGCCTCCAGCGAGGACGACCGCGCGCAACTTCTTACCGCGATCATGTCGGGCCTGCCGGGGGCGTTTGACCGCTACGACATCGACGGGCTGAGAGCTGCACTGGCGCTTTACGATGGTATTGGGCGCGACGAAATCCGCAGCAACTACAAGCGCTTCCTTGAGGAAGTGATCCCGACGGCGGAAGAGCTGGGCATTCGCATGGCCGTGCATGCCGACGATCCGCCGCGCGATATTCTGGGCCTGCCCCGGGTGGTTTCAACCGCCGAAGATGTGGATTGGGTGTTTGGCGCGGTCGATAGCATTGCCAACGGGCTGACGCTGTGTTCCGGCTCGTTCGGGGCACATCCGACCAACGACCTGCCCGCGATGGCGCGCCGCTTTGGTCCGCGCGTGCATTTCGCTCATCTGCGCAATGTCCACAAAGATGCCGATGGCAGCTTTGAAGAGGCGGCGCATCTGGAGGGCGACACCGATATGGTGGCACTGATCAAGGCGCTGCTGGATGAAGAGGCGCGCCGCCGCGCCGATGGCCGCGCCGATCACGCCATCCCGTTCCGCCCTGATCATGGGCAGGAAATGCTGGGCGATGCCGCGCGCGGCGCGGTTGTGGGCTATCCGCTCATTGGCCGATTGCGCGGGCTGGCCGAGCTGCGCGGGGTCATCCGCGCGCTGGAGCATGTCAGGGCCTGACCTGCGGCGCCGTGCCCCAAGAACGGCAATTGTCGCGCCCTGAGCAAAGGCCGATAAGGGCACCAACACAACAACACAAAACACGGCCTTAGGGGCTGCGAAAGAACGAGGGAAACAAGATGCAGGTTGCTTGCGTGGGCGAAGCCATGGTGGAGCTGAATATCGACGCGGGCGATCATCAGATCGGCTTTGCGGGCGATACGTTCAACACGGCGGTCTATCTGAGCCGCGCTCTGGCGGGCGCGGGCGAGGTCGAATTTGTCACCGTGCTGGGACGCGACGCGATTTCGGCCCGGATGGAGGCGTTTTTTCGCGCGCAGGGCGTGGGTACGTCCTGCATCCGCCACCATCCTGACCGGCTGCCGGGGCTTTATGCCATCGCGCTCGACGATGCGGGCGAGCGCAGCTTTACCTATTGGCGCGACCAGTCGGCGGCGCGCAGCCTGTTTGAAGACGGGTTCGGCGCGCTGGAGGGGATGGATCTGATCTATCTGTCCGGCATCACCCTGGCGATCCTGCCGCCGGAGCGGCGCAAGGCGCTGCTGGACCATCTGGCCGCGCACCCGGCCCGCGTGGCGTTTGACAGCAACTATCGCCCGCGCCTGTGGGAAAGCGCCGCCGTTGCGCGCGACACCATCGCGGCGGCCTGGGGGATCACCGATATCGCCCTGCCCTCGCTTGATGACGAACAGGCGCTGTTCGGCGATGCCGATGCGGAGGCGGCGCTGGCGCGGCTGCGCGGCTATGGGCTGAGCGAAGGGGCGCTGAAACGCGGGGCCGAGGGGCCGCTGGCGCTGAATCCCGAGATCGAAGTGCAGCGCTTTCCCAAGGCCGACCGGGTGGTCGATACCACCGCGGCGGGTGACAGTTTCAATGGCGGGTTTCTGGCGGCGATCCTGCATGAGCAGAGCACCGAACAGGCGATGGCCGAGGGTCATGCGCTGGCGATGCGGGTGATCGGTCAGCCCGGCGCGATCATTCCGCGCTAAGCCGGGGCTAATCCGGGTCAGAACAGGCTGAGCTGGTCGCCGGGTCGGGGTGGAATGCGGAAGAGATCGGTGCGGAGCGGCTGGATTTCAGTCGCAAGCCCCAGCCGCCGCACCGCGAGCGTGAAGCGCTGGCCGATCAGCTCGGCATAATGCCCCTCGCCGCGCATCCGGTGGTGCCAGTCGGCGCTGTAATCCTTGCCCCGGTGCATCTCGCGCAACCGCGCCATGATCCGCCCGGCCCGGTCGGGGAAATGCTCGCCCAGCCAATCCTGAAACAAGGGCGAGACCTCGCGCGGCAGGCGCAGCATGATCCAAGAGGCCATCCGCGCCCCGGCCTCGGCCCCGGCCTGAAGGATCGCCTCAAGCTCAGGATCGGTCAGCGCCGGGATCATCGGCGCGGCCATCACCCGTACCGGCACGCCCGCCTCAGACAGGGCCCGAATCGCCGCCAGCCGCCGTGCGGGTGTGGGCACCCGAGGCTCCATCGCGCGGGCCAGTTTTGCGTCCAGCGTGGTGACGGAAATGCCCACCTGCACCAGCCCCTCTGCCGCCATTGGCGCCAGAAGATCAAGATCGCGCTCGATCAGCGTGCCCTTGGTGACAATCGCCACCGGGTGGCGGAAATCATGAAGGACTTCAAGCACTTCGCGCATAACCCGCTCAGTTTTTTCCAAGGGCTGATAGGGGTCGGTATTGGTGCCGATGGCCAGCACGGCGGGGCGGTAGCGCTTGCGGCTGAGCTCCTTTGCCAGCACCGCGCCCATCCCGGGCCGCGCCACCAGCCGGGTTTCGAAATCCAGCCCCGGCGACAGGCCGAGATAGGCGTGGCTGGGCCGGGCAAAACAGTAGATGCAGCCATGCTCGCAGCCACGATAAGGGTTGAGCGAGCGGTCAAAGGGCAGATCGGGCGAGCCGTTGCGCACGATCGCCGAACGTGGGCGCTCATGCGAGACCTCGGTGCGCAGCTTTGGCAGCTCTTCCTCGATCTCCCAGCCATCGCGCACGGCGACTCGCGACAATGCCTCGAACCGGCCGGTCTCATTGCTGGCCGCCGCCCGGCCCCGTCGGGTTTCAGGCGGCCTGTGGGTGATTTCATCGCTCATCATCGGCAAAAGATGGAACATAACAAGAACATATTCAACGTGTTCATGATCGCGATGAGAATTTTTCACTCAAACCTGCGTGTAACCGGCGCTATAAGTCGGCGAATAGCCCGCGCATGTCGCAAATCGGCCAGTCCAGCCGCGACATTTTGGCGAAATGGGTAGAGCTATAAACGCCGGGTCCTGCCCGCAGATGAAGGATGTGCCGCATGTCGGATGCAGAAGACGATCTGATCCTCTCCGAACTCGACGATGAAGAACTTGTGCAACAGATGCATGACGACCTCTACGATGGTCTCAAAGACGAAATCGAAGAAGCGACGCAGATCCTGCTGAGCCGGAACTGGACGCCCTATGACATTCTCACCGGCGCTCTGGTGTCGGGGATGAAGGTTGTCGGCGAAGATTTCCGCGACGGCATCCTGTTCGTGCCTGAGGTGCTGCTGGCCGCCAATGCGATGAAAGCCGGCATGGCGATCCTGAAACCGCTTTTGATCGAAACCGACGCGCCGAAAATGGGCAAGATGGTCATCGGCACGGTGAAAGGCGATATCCACGATATCGGCAAAAACCTCGTCAGCATGATGATGGAAGGCGCCGGGTTCGAGGTCTTTGATATGGGCATCAACAACCCGGTCGAAGCCTACCTGGAAGCGCTTGAGCGCGAACAGCCCGACATCCTGGGCATGTCCGCCCTGCTGACCACCACCATGCCCTACATGAAAGTGGTGATCGACGAGCTTGAGGCCCAAGGCCTGCGCGACAAATACATCGTGCTGGTCGGCGGTGCGCCGCTGAACGAAGAGTTCGGCAAGGCCATTGGCGCCGATGCCTATTGCCGCGATGCGGCCGTGACGGTGGAAACCGCGAAAACGATGCTCGCGCGCCGTCACAACCAGATGGCAGGCTAAGCCTACAAAAGATAGGTGAACGGGGATATCCCGTTCACCTTCCACGCCCAGATCCCCCACCAATTGACGAAACGGTGACACCACAGGGGTTTACCTCGCCGCCCGGATGCTTATCTGGCGCAGAGGAGGTTCGTCATGCCAATAATCCGCTATGTCTTTCTGCTTGCCCTGGTGATCCTTGCCGGGGGTGGCACCGTTTGGGTGGCCTATGCCGCGACGGCCTCGGGCCAGCTGAACGGTCAGACATTCATGGCCCTGATGCCGCTGGTGATGCTTGCAACGATTGCGGTGCGCGCCCTTGGCCAGCGCCCGAAAGAGTGAGCGCTCGATCGCTGAATCCGAAACTGGTCCTTGCCATAGGCTTGGCTGACGCGCAGATTAGAGCTGGAGGTACCGATGCCGCTGGATAAAATCGTTCTCATTGTTTTGGTTGTGTTGGTTGGAATTGGTATGACCGTCTGGGTCTCGGCGCTGGCGCTATCTGCTCTCGCCGTGCCTTTCGCATGGCTTGCCCTTCTCCCAGCAGCACTTGTGGGCTATATTCTGTGGCGCGTGATTTCTGAGCGTCTGACAAATAGCGAAGACGATCATTACGACAGGATTGAAAAGTGATGCTGGTTTTGACAACGGAAACTGTGCCCGGGCGCGAGATTGAAGCGCTGGGGCTTGTACGCGGCTCGACGGTACGCGCCAAACACATCGGCTCCGATCTCGTGGCGGGCCTGCGCAATATCGTTGGCGGAGAAATCAAGGAATATGCGGCCCTTCTGGCCGGCGCGCGCGAACAGGCGCTCGACCGGATGATCGATGAGGCCAAAGCGCTTGGTGCCGATGCCATCCTCGCCGTGCGGTTTGAAAGTTCAACCATCACTCAGGCCGCCTCAGAGGTTCTGGCCTATGGCACTGCGGTGAAGCTGAAATGAACGCCACGCCCCCGATACAGCCCGCCCCCGGAACCAACCGGGTTTTACTCCTCGGCTGCGGCGCACTGGCGCGCGAGCTGATGGCGGTGATCGAGGCAAACGGGCTCGGCCATGTTGATCTGACCTGCCTGCCTGCGATCCTGCACAGCACGCCCGACCAGATTGCCCCCCTGCTCGACGTCGCGATTCTGCGGCACCGTGACCGCTACGACAGTATTTTCGTGGCCTATGGCGATTGTGGCTCAGGAGGCGAGATTGCCAAGGTCTGCGAACGCCACGGGGTGGAGATGCTGGAAGGCCCGCATTGCTACAGCTTTTTCGAAGGCAACGAGCTTTTTGCCTCCCGCGATGAGTTCACCGCCTTCTATCTAACCGACTTCCTGGCTCGGCAGTTTGAGGCTTTCGTGGTCAAACCGCTCGGCCTCGACCGTTACCCGGAGTTGCGGGAGAGCTATTTCGGAAATTACGAAAAGCTCGTCTATCTGGCCCAGACCGACGACCCCGAGCTCGATACCCGCGCCCGCGCCGCTGCGGATCAGCTTGGCCTTGCCTATGAGCGCCGCGCCACCGGCTATGGCGACCTCGCCCCGGCGATTGCAGCGCTTTAAGCCCTATTCCGCCTCGGCGGCCAGTTTTCGGATACGTTCGACCATGGCACGCAAGCCGTTGGAGCGTTGGCCTGACAGGTGTTCTTCCAGCTTCAGCCGCCCCAGCTCGGCCTGTGCATCGGTGCGCAGGACCTCGGCCACTGGCAGCCCGTTATAGAGCGCGCCCAGAACCGCGATGATACCGCGCACGATCAGGCCATCCGAATCGCCCGCAAAGTAGAAGGTGCCATCGTCGATGCGCGGCACCAGCCAGACCTGACTGGCGCAGCCATCCACCTTGGTGGCGGGCACTTTCAGCGCATCCTCAAGCGGGACCATCTGTTTGCCCAGATCAATCACCATCGCATAGCGATCTTCCCAATCGTCAAGAAACTCGAAATCCTCGACAATCGCTTCAAACGCCTCGCTGGCCATGGGCACCTCTCCTTATTTCCGGCTTTTCCAAGCCTTCCTTCACCTATGAAGTCGCGGCCAAAAGGTCCAGCCCGCAGATGCCGGGTTTTCAAAGCCCGCCGCCTGCGCTACTCAGGATCAGGACCACCGGGGGAAGATCATGACGGCCCGTATTTTTGCTGCACTCAGCCTTATTCTTGGCCTGTCCGCTTGCGATAGCGGGCTGAACCTGAACCCACTGACATGGTTTTCAGCCGCAACAACGGGCGACGAGAAGCCGGTGGCGGTCGAACCGGCCGGAGGCTGGCCCACGGATAGCGATCCGCGCGATATGGTCGCACAGGTCACCGCGCTGAGCGTTGAGCGCACCACTGCAGGCGCCATCGTGCACGCCACCGGCCTGCCGCCCGAGATCGGTTATTGGCAGGCGGAACTGCTGGCCGACAACAAGGGCCGTCCGGTGGATGGCGTTGTCACCTACACATTCCGCATCGCGCCGCCCTACTGGAATCAGGGCACCGGCACGCCCTATACCCGCAGCGTTGATGTGGCGGCGTTCATTCCCGGCAACATTCTGCGCGATGTGCGCCAGATCAAGGTTGTCGGCGCGCAGAACGTGCTGACCGTCCGGCGCTGAGCCGAAGGGTATTTTCTGAGTTTGGATGAGGCTAAGGCGGCGTGATCGTGCGACCGGGCTGGCTTACAGCTCGATCACCTTCACGCTCTGCCCCTTGGCCGCCAGCGCCAGCTTGCCTTCGCAGAGCCGTAGCGCATCGTCACCGAACACCTCTGCCCGCCAGCCTTTCAGGGCCGGAACGTCGCGCTGCCCGGCAGCGATGAAGTCAAGATCAGAAGCTGAGGCGATCAGTTTTTGCGCCACTTTGGTGTCTTCCGAGCGCGCTTTCAGCAGCACTCTGAGCAGATCGGCGAGCGCCGGGTTTACCTGCAGCTTGTCTCGGCCATTCTCGGGAGCTTTCGGCATCTTATCCTGCTCCATCTCCTGCCCGGCCTTCACCGCCGCCAGAATACCTTCGGCAATCTCGCCGCGCCGGGCCTCGCGCAGTAACAGGCGCGAGCGGTTCAGGGCGTTCATATCGGCAGGCTTGGTCGAAGCGAGTTCAAGCAGCGCGTCGTCCTTGTAGACCCGCGAACGCGGCACGTTGCGCGATTGCGCATAGGCCTCGCGAAACCGCGCCAGCTCCTGCACGATCGCCAGGAAGCGGCCGGAATTGGTGCGGGTTTTTACCCGCATCCAGGCCTCGGCAGGTTCAACCCGATAGGTGGCCGGATCGGTCAGCACCGCCAGCTCTTCCTCGACCCAGGCGCCGCGCCCGGTCTGTTCAAGCTCGGCGGCCAACGCCTCGTAGACGTCGCGCAGATGGGTCACATCGGCCAGCGCGTATTTCTTCTGCGCCTCAGACAGCGGGCGGTGCGACCAGTCGGTGAAACGCGAGCTTTTGTCGATCTGGGCGCGCGCGATCCGGCGCACCAGGGTTTCATAGCCCACCTGATCGCCATAGCCGCAGACCATCGCCGCAACCTGCGTGTCGAACATCGGTGCGGGGATCAGCCCGGCATCGACATAGAAAATCTCAAGATCCTGCCGCGCGGCGTGGAAGACCTTCACCACGTTTTCGTTGCGAAACAGCTCGTAAAGCGGCTCAAGCGAAATGCCGTCGGCCAGCGGATCGACCAGCACCGCGTCTTCCTCGGCGTCGCCCGGAATGGCGAGCTGCACGAGGCAGAGTTTGGAGTAATAAGTGCGTTCGCGCAGAAACTCGGTATCGACAGTTACGTAATCCTGTCCGGCAGCTCGGCTACAATACTCGGCCAGAGCCTCGGTCGTGGTGATGGTGATCATGCTCGTCTTCTTGAATTATGCTCTTGCGCCTGTGCACCAGATGTATCGGGAATTGGGGAAAATGGAAAGGGGAGCCGGGTGCAAGCTTTCCCCCGCCCCGCCAACCGCGCCCAGAACGTCACACTTCGCCGCCGTCAGGGCAGCGACACCGGGGTCCGGTCGCCCGAGGCAAAGCGGCGCAGCACCTCGCAATAGAGCGGATGCTCCAAGCCCAGAACCCGCTGGGCAAGGCTGTCGGGGGTGTCGTCCGGCAGAACCGGCACCCGTGCTTGCCCAAGGATCGGCCCGCCATCCAGCTCGGCTGTCACCTCATGCACCGAACAGCCTGCCTCGCTGTCGCCCGCCTCCAGCGCGCGTTCATGGGTGTGCAGGCCCTTGTATTTCGGCAAAAGCGAAGGGTGGATGTTCAGCATCTGCCCCTGCCAGCGCGCCATGAAGGCGGGGGTAAGGATGCGCATGAACCCGGCGAGGCAAATGATATCGGGCGCGGCCTCTTCCAGCACCCGGGTCAGCTCGGCCTCGAAGGCTTCGCGGTCTTTGCCAAAGGGCCGGTGATCGACCACGGCGGTGGGAATACCCAAACCCCGGGCCTTATCCAGCCCCCCGGCATCGGGCACGTTCGACAGAACCAGAACCGGGCGCGCCGGATGGTCGCCCACCATGCTTTCGGCCAGTGCCACCATGTTCGAGCCAGAGCCCGAAATCAGAATGGCAACCCGTTTGGTCACAGAAGGTCCCCGATATAGCGGATGCCGGGTTCGGGCTGGATCACCCCGATCTGGTGAACCGTTTCGCCCGCCGCCTCCAGCGCCTTGCGCACGGCTGCGGCCTGTAACGGGTCAACCGCCAGCACCATGCCGATGCCGCAGTTGAAGGTTTTCAGCATTTCGGCCTGTTCCATCCCGCCGATACCGGCGAGCCATTTGAACACCGGCGGCAGATCCCATTCATCGAGATCAATCAGCGCGCCCAGCTCTTCAGGCAGAACCCGGGGTAGGTTCTCGGTCAGCCCGCCGCCGGTGATATGGGCCAGCGCGTGTACTCCGCCCACCTTCAGCGCGTCGAGCGCAGGCACGACGTAAAGCCGTGTGGGCGCCAGCAGCGCCTCACCAAGGCTGCCCTCGACCCAGGGGCAATCAGCCTGCCAACCCAGACCCGACAGCTCGACCAGTTTGCGCACCAGGCTGTAGCCGTTGGAATGCACCCCGTTCGAGGCCAGCCCCAGCAGCACATCGCCCTCGGCCACGCCCGCAGGCAGCACGGAGCCGCGTTCCATCGCGCCCACGGCAAAGCCCGCGAGGTCAAAATCGCCATCGTGATACATGCCCGGCATCTCGGCGGTTTCGCCACCGATCAGGGCGCAGCGCGATTGCACGCAGCCATCGGCGATGCCTTCGACAATCTGCGCGGCCTCTTCGACCTCAAGCTTGCCAGTGGCAAAGTAGTCGAGGAAAAACAGCGGCTCTGCCCCTTGGCAGACCAGATCGTTCACGCACATCGCCACAAGGTCGACCCCGACCGTGTTTAAAATGCCGGTATCAATGGCGATGCGCAGTTTGGTGCCCACGCCATCGGTGGCCGCCACAAGGATCGGGTCGTTGTAGCCTGCGCCTTTCAGATCGAACAGCGCGCCAAAGCCGCCAAGCCCGGCCATGACCCCGGGCCGGTTTGAGCGCTTCGCGGCCGGTTTGATCCGCTCCACCAGCGCGTTGCCCGCGTCAATATCCACGCCCGCATCGGCATAGGTGATTCCGTTCTTTCCGTCGGTCATGATGGCCCCCGTTTTGCTTGGGGGTGCTTTACGCCAAGCCCCATGCAAAAGAAAGCCCCGGCGCGTGTTTGCGTGCTCCAACAGGGCGGTTCCGGGGCTGAACCGACCGCCCTACCATCTTGACCCCCGCGCGGCGGCAACCTAGTCAAGGCGTCACGGTGGGCCTGTAGCTCAATTGGTTAGAGCAGGGCGCTCATAACGCCTTGGTTGGGGGTTCGAGTCCCTCCGGGCCTACCAAATCTCGCCTCATGTAGTCTTGCCAAGCGCCCGCTTCACGGGTTCATGTGGCGCCATGACACGCGCAACGACAGAGACCAGCCCCAGACCGGGCGTGATGGAGGGGATTGCCCCCGGCATCCGTCGCATTCTGGCCCCGAACCCTTCGCCGATGACCTATTGGGGCACCAATACCTTTGTGCTGGGCGAAGGCGATGTGGCGATTGTCGATCCCGGCCCAGCCCTGCCCGCGCATATGCAGGCGATTCTGGCAGGATTAGCCCCGGGCGAGCGGGTGGCGCAGATACTCGTCACCCATGCGCATCTGGATCATTCCCCCCTCGCCCGTCCGCTTTCCGAGGCGACCGGCGCGAAGGTTTACGCTTTCGGCCCACCCGAGGCCGGGCGCAGCGCGGTGATGGAGGCGCTGGCCGACGAGGGGCTGACCGGCGGCGGCGAAGGGGTCGATCACGGCTTTCATCCCGATATCTGCCTTGGCGATGGCGAGCGGCTCGACCTGGGCGGTTTGGTGGTAGAGGCGTTGCACACCCCCGGCCATATGGCCAACCATCTGTGCTTTGCCCTGGATGACGTGGTGCTGACCGGCGATCTGGTGATGGGCTGGGCCTCGACGCTGATTTCGCCCCCCGATGGCGACCTCACCGCCTTTCTGGCCTCTTGTGCGCGGCTGGCGGCGCGGCGCGACCGATTGTTCCTGCCCGCCCATGGCGCGGCGATTATCGACCCGGCCCAGCGACTCGCCTGGCTGATCGCGCATCGCAAAGACCGCGAGACGGCGATCCTGGCCGCATTGGCGGCGGGCCCGGCCGACCTCGCCAGCCTCGCCCGGCAGATTTACACCGACACCCCCGCCGCCCTTCTGCCCGCCGCCGAGCGCAATATCTTTGCCCATTTAATCGACCTGACAGGCCGCAACCTGACCCGCGCCCTGCCCCGGCTTTCGGTGGATGCAAAATTTGCGCGCCTCTGATGGAAAAATCTGCACAAGCCCCCTTGCGCGCACAAACCCATGTCGCTAAATCAGCCCTCACAGTGTTCCGGCGTAGCTCAGCGGTAGAGCAGTTGACTGTTAATCAATTGGTCGTAGGTTCGATCCCTACCGCCGGAGCCATAGAATTCAAAGGCTTAGAGAGAAATCTCTAAGCCTTTGTTCTTTTTAGTCTCTTTTTAGTCTCTTCGATCACGACGTTCAGGGGCGGTTTTTCAGGGTGTGGTATGTTCACCTCCCAACGGTCAGCTTCCCCAAATCTCTGCCAACCCATACCCTTCTTCTGCCTGGGCTATGTCGTAACCTAGGGCATCGCGATGCTCTTCAATCATGGAGAGATCGTGATGAGGTTGCTTTCGAAACGCCAGCTGAAGGAGTTGGTCCTGTATTCGCCGCAACATGTTGCCCGCCTAGAGAAGGCAGGCCTATTCCCCAAGCGGGTACAGCTGGGCCCGAACCGGGTGGGATGGGTTGAGGCGGAAGTGCTGGATTGGCTGCAATCACGGCTGGACGGGCGCGAAAGCACCTGACGATGCTCCTGAACGGGAGCTGGGGCGGTGAGACGTGCACAGGCCTGCCGCCCCTTTCAACCTTCGCCTGCGCCGAATTCGGTGTATCCTGCGCAAATGTGTGGTCGTTACGTGTCCGGGTCGATGACTTGGCAGCAATATCATGACTGGTTGACCGGGAAGGCCTCTCCGCCTCCGCCGGAAGAGCCAAGACGGCGCCGATGGAACATCCCGCCCACCAGCCTTGCCCCGATTGTCGTCGGCTCTGGCGAGGTCCGCGCGCTGGAGCTGGCCCGTTGGGGCTTCGTGCCACATTGGTGGAAGAAACCGCTTTCCGAAGCCCCTTTGGTGTTTAACGCCCGCTCCGAGGACGCATCGCGGAAACCTTTCTTCCGTGACGCATATCGAAACGCCCACTGCCTTGTGCCCGCTCAGGGGTACTACGAATGGAACGGCCCGAAGGGCGCCAAGCAACCTTGGTATATCAGTGTCGAAACCAACGAGCCTGGGATCTGTTTTGCCGGGCTCTGGTCGCAGGTGTCTCTGCCCGATTTCTCCGGGATGAGTTTCGCCATCATGACCCGGCTAGCGATGGAGCCGATTGCCGACATCCACCCGCGCATGCCGGTGATACTGGCTGCGACAGCCTATGAAGATTGGCTGGGAGGGGCGCCTCTGGATGAGCTGGCCCAGATCGACGCCGCCCGGTTGCGGGCGCATCAGGTTGGTCCGGCGGTTGGGCAAAGCACTGCAGAAGGGCCGGAGCTGATCGAGCCGTATGAAGCCTAGGCGCTCGCCGTATCACGCGCCGGAAATAGACACCGCCTCCCCCTCATCCCGCCTCCAAGGCACCTCGAACAGCTCTTCCCAAACCCTATGCGCACCGGAGCCATGCTCCGCCACCACTCTGGCCAGCATCACCGCCCCGGCGCGGCCTGCTTTCTCGCGCAGCTGAACTGTCCGTCGTCATATAAAATGGGACATCAGAGCGGCTAAAGCATTGGAGGCTCTAGTTCGTATAGCGACTTATGGGGCAGTTTTGTTTTAAACGACCCCATCCCGGCTGGGCGGCATACCGAACTTTCTGTTGTAGTCGCGGCTGAAATGCGTCGGGCTTTCGTAGCCCACGGCATATGCGGTTTCGGAAACGGACTGCCCTCTTTCAACCAGCCGCGCCCGTGCCTCGATTAGGCGGAGGTCTTTTTGATATTGCAGCGGCGTCGTGCCCGTGACCGATTTGAAATGCGTGTGAAAGGATGAGGCGCTCATCCCCGCGCGACCTGCAAGATCAGGCACGCTGAGCGGTGATCGGAATTCGCTGCGCAACAGATGAATTGCCTCGGCAATACGGCTGGCACGGCCATCGGCGATCAGCAGGCGGCGCAGCATCCCGCCGATTGGCGATAGCAAAAGGCGATAGTGAATTTCGCGCAAGATCGAAGGCCCCAAAATCTGCGCATCCATCGGATTGTCCATCAGCTCGAAATATCGGATTAGCGGGTCAAGCCACGCAGGATCGGCCGGGCAAGCCGATAGCGAATGCGCCGCGGTGTTTCGTGGGGCGGTGCCCGCAACCTGATCATGCAGGCTTCGAACCAACCACATATCAAGAGACAGAATCACGGCGATATAGGGCTTTTCTCGGCTGGCGCTGGTGATCTGAGACATAACGGGGAGGTCGTGACTGACCAAAAGCGCCGAGCCTGGGCATAGCTCCACGCACTGATCGCCAATGGAGGTGACTTTACTGCCTTGCAGGATCAGGCACAGGACAGGTTCGTAAATCTCGGCCTTTTTTGCACTGACTTCATCTCGACTATAGATGGTCAGGTTGGGCAACGCTGGAAAGTTGGCTGTTTCATCAATGTGATACCGGGTGGACAGCGTGATCAGGTGTGACAGGTCCATTTGTGTCTCCTCGAAGGAAACTCTAGCAAATTCCGCACGAGATGCAGCACTCCAATCATCTTTTCGTAGGATTAGGCAGATCAATCGGAGGAAGTGGCAGGCATGGTGGCGTGGGAGGGGCTATGTTGAACTCAACCAACGCTCGGAGTGTTTTCATGTCGTCCATTCAGTCTCAATTCCTCGACCTCACGGCGCATCACGACCGCTATGATGCGATTGATCCGCAAACGAAGCTGAAAGACAGTGCCAAAGGCAAGGTCATCTTTATTGCCGGCGCCTCAAAGGGGATCGGCCAAGCCACCGCCACGGCTTTTGCAGAGGCGGGTGCCCTGGCCGTCTATCTGACAGCCCGCTCTGAGGAGGCTCTCAAACAGTCGCAAAAGCTCGTGCAACAGGCCAATCCTGAGACCCAATGCGCCTACGCGGTCTGCGATGTCACGGATGCGAGCCAAGTTGAGGCCGCTGTCGCCGATTGCGTTGCGCAATTCGGCGGCATTGACGTGGCCGATGCCAATGCAGGCTACCTTGGGCCGTGGGTCAAAATCGGCGAAAGCGACCCGGAAGGCTGGTGGCGCAATTGGGAAGTCAATGTGAAAGGGAGCTATCACGTTATCCGCTACACCCTGCCCCATCTTATCGAAAGCGCCAGAAAATGGGCGGCCGAGGAGTGCAGCGGCGGCCACCTCATTCTTCTCTCCTCAATTGGGGCGCAGTTTGTGATGCCCGGCGCGTCCGACTACCAAACCTCCAAACATGCGATCAACCGTCTGTGCGAGTTCGTGCAGAGCGATCACGACGAGGATGGGATCAAGTGCTTTGCCATGCACCCCGGTGGCGTTGCGACCGACATTGGGCACAGCATGCCCAAGCACATGCATGAATATCTTGTCGACGATCCGGGGCTGGCCGCATGTTTTTCTGTCTGGCTCTGTTCCGGCGGTGCGGATTGGGCCAAAGGGCGATACCTGAGCGCCAATTGGGATGTCGGCGAGCTTTCCGCGATCAAGGCCGTGATCCTGCAAGACGACCTGCTGGTGAACAGGTTGCGCGCAAAGATTTAGCGGCCCTGAAACGCCGATAGATTGGCGTGAGCGGGCGGTTCAGGTGAATGTCACCGGCGGCTGTCTTGAGCGGTTGACGCTCAGCGAAAAGACATCCGGACGGGCATAATGGCCACTAACATCGAATTTCCGGCGCGATGCGCGCGCGGCGTCCACGTCGATATCGGCAAACAGAATCCCCTTTTCGCGGCGCATCGGCCCGGCATGGACACCACCGAAGGGCTTGTAAATCACCGCATCGCCGGGGTTGATCCATTCGTCTTTGTTCGGGAACAACTCGTCATAATGCGGGATGTCGGTGGGAATATCGGACGCCTCCAGGGCCGTCGCACACCCCACCACCCAGCAGCCCCCTTCGCGCGCGATGTGCTGCATCGTGGCGAGCCAGGTTTCACCGCTGTCCCATGTGGGGGCCACGTAGATATCGATATTCTGGGCGTAGAGCGCAAAGCGGGCCAACGGCATGTAGTTTTCCCAGCAAATCAGCGCACCGACCCGGCCAACAGCGGTCTCTACAACATTGAGCCCCGAGCCATCGCCGAACCCCCAGACCATACGCTCCGGGTTCGTCGGCATCAGCTTGCGGTGGTTGTTGGCAATGGTTCCATCGGCATCAATGATGACACAGCTGTTGAACAGGGTACTGCCGCTCACCTCGCCATCAAGCTCCTGATAGCCCGCAACAATGACCACGCCATGCTCTTTCGCGGCTTCCTGCAAGGGAGCCATCCCGCCCCGGCCAAGATCAATTGAGTTGGCTTGCAGGCGGGCATAAAGCTCGTCTGTCTTGCCCATTCCAGCGCCGGGCGGCAGGCGCCAGACAAAGGTTGGATAGCCCGGGAACCAGGCTTCGGGAAAGACCATCATATTGGCCCCACCCCGCGCGGCCTCTTCGATCAGATCGACGGCACGCCCCATGGTTTTCTCAAGGTCGAGATAGACCGGAGGCTGTTGGATAACGGCAATTTTCGTCATTGGGTTTCTCCTGAAAGGTTGAGGACTGGGCGGTTACTTCGCCGCCGATGCGACCAGCAATTCACAGGGACCTTCGAACCGGCCCTCTGCTTCGAACGCACCAAGCGCCTCTTCGATCTCGCCCCAGACTTCGTCCTGTTCGCGCCCGGACAAACCGCCCATCATCTGATGCAGGGCACCAAAGCTTTCCTGTTCGAATTGCAGGCATTCGAGGGCGGATTTCAGACGCACCGGGGCAGGAACCCGCTCGATCTGCACATCCGTATAGCCAGCATCAATGAACCGCTGCGCCAGCACATCAGGATCCCCGAGGCTGAACGGGCCGGGCTGGCCGGGCAGCGGTGCAGGCAGTGCAGCACGCCGGCGAATGATGCCAACGGGCACCGAGAAGAACCCATTCAGATCGGCCGCCGCATAGGTGATCGCCCCGATACGCCCACCCGGGCGCAGGTGATCCCGCATACCGCTCAGCGCCTTGTTCTGGTCGGAAAAGTAAATCAGGCCAACCCGCGAAATCACCGCGTCAAAGGGGGCGGCGTCGATCTCGGCAAGGGATTCGCCGTCTTTGACCTGGGTTTCGACATGAGTGAACCCGGCCAATTTGGCATTGGCAGCGGCATGTTCGAGGATGACCGGTGACAAATCAGTGGCCAGAACATATCCCGTCGGTCCGGTGCGTCGGGCCGCTGCCAGCGTCTGTTCGCCCGCCCCGGCCGCAACATCCAGCACCCGACTCCCTTGGCTTACATTGGCCATGTCGAGCATCAGCTCAGTTGCCGGGCCCAACCAGCGTGTCAGCAGCGGCGCCCACCGGTTCCAGGCATCTGCCGCCCCATCCCATTGATTTAAGGTGGTTGTCTTGAAGGCAACCGGATCGAAAACCTGTTGAGGTACTCCCATCGTCTCGCTCCTTGTTGTGCAGTTTTCATTGCCAGAAGGGTGACCTAACGTCAGACTTGGGACAATTCGCAGAATTTCGACGACGATTTTGCAAAATTGCACAAACCCGGATGTTCAGCATGCAATGGGACGATCTGAGGATATTTCTGGCCATCGCCCGCGCGGGCTCGATCAGTGGCGGCGCAAAGCGGCTGGGTGTTCAGCACTCGACCGTGTCCCGACGCCTGCGATCAATGGAAGAACAGCTCGGCACCCGGCTGATTGAGCGCAAAACGTCCGGCTATGAGCTGACCGAAGCCGGTGAAGAGCTGAAACTCTCGGCCAGCAAGATCGAGGTCGAGATCCTTGAATTCGAGGGCGCGCAGAGCGGGCACGATGCCGATGCTACGGGCGAGCTGCGTGTGTCGGCGATCAACAACATGGCGTCCACGGTTTTGATGCCGATCTTCACCCGGTTCAGCGAACGCTATCCGAAGATTGAGCTGCATATTCAGGTGACGAACAAATTCGTGAAGCTGGCAGAGCGCGACGCCGATATCGCCATCCGGCTGACCAATACGCCGCTGGACACCCTGATCGGCACGCAAATGACCACGGTTGCCTCAGCTGTCTATGGATCGCGCGACTATTGTGCCCGTTTGCAGGCAGGCGACGTGCAGGAGAAATGGCTGGGGATCGAATGCTGTGGCTTTCACATATCCTGGACCTCAGAAGCCTGCCCGGACAAAGACCACAATCTCTATGTCGATGACACGTTGCTTACGCTTGCAGCTCTGAAAGCCGGGGCCGGGCTGGCCTATCTTCCCTGCTTCATGGGCGACAGCGAGCCGTCATTGCGCCGGTTCCGCGAACCTGAGCCAAAGCACGATCTGGGGCTGTGGTTGCTTTATCACCGCGACTTACGGCGCACCAAACGCGTGCGGTTGTTCCGTGAGCATATGCAACGCGAGATAACCGAACAGCGCGCCTTGTTCGAAGGGCGGCTTGCAACCGGATGAGCGCTGGGGCATCGGCTGCCGTTGGTTTTTCACTTGTCTTCCCGGATGCTCGATCATGACCAATGGCCGGTTTACGGGCCGAAGCGGACCTTCAGCGAATGGTCGCATTTCTGCGGCGTGACCTTCAAAAGAGGTGAATTTCCTATCTGCGGTGGTTGGCGATTGTGAAAGGCCGGTCCACAATCGGCGGGGTCTCGGGCAGGATAACCTGGTTGCGCTCGGCTTTTTGCATGACCCGTTGGGCCAGCAAGAACGACAGGATGGCCACCACCACCCCACCTGCGATCTGGCCAACCAAAACGCCGCCAGCGCCCCAGAATTGCGCGCCGATATAGACGAAGGGAAAGACACCCAAGGTATTCCGGCCCCAATTGACCCAGGTGGAATAGAACGGGTGGCCGAGGTTGTTATAGGCGGCATTGGCGATGAAGATGACACCGTTGAAGATCCACGCGAGCGATAGCGGACCGCAGAACAGATAGATCAGCGTGCGGGCTTCGCCATCGGCTTTGAACAGATCCGCGATGGGTGCGCGCAGCAGGAACAGCACGGCGACAACGGGGATCACATAGATCACGATCAGCACCATGCTGCGATTGAAGGTCTCGTGCACCCGGTCATGGCGGCCTGCGCCAAAGTTCTGCCCGATGATCGGGCCGATGGAGCCGGACATGGCAAAGATCAGCGCAAAGGCGATGGGGGTCAGACGCCCGATGATCGCCATCCCACCAACCGCCGCCTCGCCAAACTCTGCCGCCGCGCGGGTTACATAGGCGCTGCCGATCGGGGTGGCGATATTGGCGAGGATCGCGGGAAAGGCGATGCTGGCTATGGGTTTGAAGTCGGGCAGCAGCGCGGCCATGCTCGGGGCCTTGAGCCCGCCATAGCTGCGCTGAATATACCAAAGCGCAACCCCCGCCATGGCAATGCGCGAAATGACCGAAGCAATCGCAGCGCCATCAAGCCCCATATCCAGCACGAAGATAAAGATCGGATCCAGCACCGCGTTCACGATCCCGGCCACCAGCGTGACCAGCATGGAAAGCCGCGCGGCCCCGTGGCTGCGCAGAGCCGCCGAGGCGACGATGCCAACAAGCAGAACCGGCATGGTTGGGATCAGGATTTGCAGATAGGAAATCGTCAGATCCTGCGTCAGCCCCTTTGCCCCGACCAGCGATGTCAGCCCTTCGAGATTGGCAAAAATCAGCGCCGCGATGAGCAGCGCAAAGATCACCCCGACAGCCATCACATGTGTCAGCGCCTCGCTGGCGCGGGCCTCGCGGCCTTCCCCCAAGGCTTTGGCCACAATCGCGCCGCCCGCGATCCCCATGCCGATGCTGATCGAGGTCGTCACAAACAGGATCGATCCGGCAAAGCCCACAGCGGCGGCAAGCTCGGCCACCCCGAGCATCGAGATGAACAGCATGTCGACAAAATCGACGAGAAACAGCGCCAGAAGCCCAACCGCCGAGGTCAGCGACATGGCGATGATATGGCCGGTCAGATTGCCCGACAGGAACTTTGCCTGTGTCTCGCTCAAGACGCGGCCCTGCCCATGATCGACTTCATGCGCGCGCCAAGCTCCTGCTCCCAATCGCCGAAATTTGCGCGCACCGTCGACACATAGGCCTCGTTATCCTCCAGCGGGATCGCCGGGTCGTAATGCTCCGCGCCAATCACCATCGAGCGGCGGTCCATCTCGGCAAAGGCCTCGACCATTTCTTCGGCCTGTTCGCGGCTATAGCCAAGCGCCTCGACCGAAGAACGCGCCATACGCAGCGAGCTGTCATAGGTTTCGCGGATAATGTCGCGGCAGCCCGCAAACCACAGGTCATAGACGTGCGGCCGGTCCATGGCGCGGGCGATCACATGCACATCCGGATAGTGCTTGAGCACGTATTTCGTCAGCTCGGTCGTGTTGTCCTTGTCGTCGATGGCAATGACCAGAAGCTTGGCGTGATCAATCCCGGCGGCATGCAGCAGATCGGGCCGGGTGGCGTCGCCGTAATAGGCCTGCACGTGGAATTTTTTTAGCATTTCCAGCTGGGCCGAGCTGTAGTCGATCACTGTCGGCGACATCCCCGCCGCGCGCATCATCCGCGCCACGATCCCGCCGACGCGCCCGTGGCCCGCGATGATGATGTCGCTATGCTCTTCGATCTCGTCCATCTCGCGCTCTTCCGCCGCTACAAAGCGCGGCGCGATCACCCGGTCGTAGAGGATGAACAGTGCCGGGGTGAGTAGCATCGACATGGCGACGACCAAGAGCAGCTGATCCCCAAGCATGGCGGGAATGACGGCATTGAGCACCGTGAAGGACAGCAGCACAAAGCCAAACTCACCGGCCTGCGCCAGCCCGAGGGCAAACAGCCAGCGATCACTGCCCTCGATCTTGAAGATCACACCAAGGGCGTAAAGCACCGCAGCTTTCAGTGCCATCAACCCCAGCGCCAGCCCCAGAATGGCGGCGAAATTATCAAACAGCAGGGCAAAATTGATCCCCGCGCCGACGGTCATGAAAAACAGGCCCAGAAGCAGGCCCTTGAACGGGTCGATATCGCTTTCCAGCTCGTGCCGGTATTCGCTATTGGCCAAAACCACACCGGCGAGGAAGGTGCCAAGCGCTGGCGAAAGCCCGATCAGCGACATCAACAGCGCGATGCCGATGACGATCATCAGCGCGGTGGCGACGAAAAGCTCGCGCAGTTTCGCGCCCGAGATGAAGCGGAAAATCGGCCCGGTCAGGTAGGAGCCGACCACATAGACAAAGGCGATGGCCGCGAGGGTCACAATGCCAACGCCCCAGCCCGGCAGTCCGTCGACAAGGCTGAGCGACGCGCCATGCCCGGCCTCGCCATCCGCTCCATGCGACATCGCCTCGACCAGTTCGGGCAGGGCCAGAAGCGGCAACAGCGCCAGCATCGGGATGACGGCGATATCCTGGAACAAGAGCACCGAAAAGCTCGACTGCCCGCCATCGCTTTTGAGCAGTCCCTTTTCCCCCAGTGTCTGCAGCACGATCGCGGTGGAGGAGAGCGAGAATACCAGCCCGACAGCCAGGGCGACGCTCCAGGTCTGGCCAAACAGCATGGCCACGGCCATCACCGCGAGGGTGGTCAGCCCAACCTGTCCACCGCCAAGCCCCAATAGCTTGGCCCGCATCGACCAAAGCAGCTTCGGCTCCAGCTCAAGCCCGACAAGAAACAGCATCATCACGACACCAAATTCAGCGAAATGCTGGATCGACACCACATCGACATGCAGCAGGGCCAGAAGCGGGCTGATCACGATCCCGGCGACGAGGTATCCCAGCACCGATCCCAGCCCCAACCTGGACGCGACAGGAACGGCAATGACGCCAGCCGCCAGGAAAACAAAAGCCAAAAGCAGAAAATCGGTCATGCGCGCTCCCCTCGTAAAGACGCACCTTTTACATCACGCCATTACCGTGGGGAAGGCGTTACACACGACAAAGAGCGATGGTCGCAAATGGCCGGGCAATCACGGGTTTGAAATCGTCTTGGCCATAACGAGCCCCGTAAGTCTGCTCGTCGAGTTTCGAAACAATGAGGTGCCCCTGGTTTCCCAGAAACCTGCCTCGTTCAGTTTGAGCTGTCTGATTTCGAAGTCAACGGGCGACAGCATGCCGTTGTTCGTGTGCTTGCCTATTGAATGTAGAACATCTTGATGTCGTCGAACACGTCCTGCCTTGCATCGTCCCTTGTGTGATTTGCCCGCCGCCTGATCCTTCCCCGCCCCAAAATTGCGATAGATCAAGGCCAATGGCCGAGCCATGTGCGAGACCGGCGGCGGCGCCAAGGGAGGAGTGCTGCACCTGCGGGGTGGCATAGGCGACCGTGACAGCAACAGCTGCCACGGGGGACACCCTTTGGAAGGAAATGACCAGAATGACGCAAGTTGTGTTCGGGGTCTGGGATGGCGTTGCCTACGGCAAGGAAACAGAGCCATCCACTGGCGGCACCACAGATGTCGCCCTGACAAATTTCGATATGTTCGATGACGGCAACCCGATCCGGGCCTTTATCGGCGATCGCGGGTTTTTCATGTTCGACGAGAGCACCAGCCTTGTCGATGCGCTCTATCACTACATGGCGAAGGCCGCCGAGCAATCCTGCGGCGCCTGCACGCCCTGCCGGATGGGCACCGTTCTGGTGCGCGATGCGCTCGACAAGATGCGGCGCGGGCTCGACAACTCGCTCGACTTCGACGAGATCAAAATGCTCGGCGAGCAGATGAAGGAAACCTCGCTTTGCGGGCTCGGCCAGACCTGCGCGGTCGGGCTCTTGGGCGCGCTCGAGCATTTCCGCGACCGGCTGGAAGGCGAGATCGAGTCGCACCGGCCAATTCCGGCGCAGCATGGCATGACCTATGTCACCGCCCCCTGCATCGAGGCCTGCCCGTCGAAGGTCAATGTGCCGCGCTACATCGACTATATCCGCGACGGCAAACCCGAAAGCTCGCTGGGCGTGCTCTTGCAGAAATACCCGATGGCCTCGACCTGTGGCCGGGTCTGTGTGCGCTATTGCGAACAGGCCTGTCGGCGCCAGTTTGTCGATGACGCGGTGGGGATCAAAACCCTCAAACGTTACGTGGCCGACCAGCAGAGCGGCCCCAACGCGCTGACATTCAGCCGCGACATGATCCGCCAACCGCTAGACGAAAACATGCGCGTCGCGGTCATCGGGGCGGGTCCGGCGGGGATTTCCTGCGCCTATCACCTGCTGCTGCGCGGCTATCATGTGGATGTGTTCGAGAAATCGAACCAGGCCGGGGGCATGGCGCAGATCGGCATTCCCAGCTACCGGCTGCCGAAAGACACGCTGGCGCTGGAGACCGATATCATCGTCAGCCTTGGCGGGCGCTTTTTGTTCGGCCAGCAGCTCGGGCGCGATTTCAGCACCGACGACCTGTTCGCGCAGGGCTACAAAGCGGTGTTCCTGGGCCTTGGCTGTCAGGAAGGCTCGAAGCTCGGCACCGATGGCGAAGACGTGGCCCGCGACGGCTATTTCAGCGGCATCGACTTTCTGCTGCGCGTGCACGATCACGTTGAAGGCACACAGACACTCGATCTTGACGGCGAGGTCTATGTGGTGGGCGGCGGCAACGTGGCGATGGACTGCGTGCGGTCGGCCATTCGGCTCGGCGCCAAGAAGGTGCATGTCATCTATCGCCGCACCCTTGACGACATGCCCGCCGACCCTGACGAGATCAAGGCGGCCAAAGAAGAAGGCGTCGAGTTCCACACGCTGACCAACCCGACCCGGGTGATCACTAAAAACGGCAAGATCCTCGGCATTGAAGTGGCGCGGATGGAGCAGTCCGAACCCGACGAAAGCGGGCGGCGCAAGGTCAGTGCGATTGTGGGCAGCGAAGAGATCCTGCCTGCAGATGTGATGATCGCCGCGATCGGCCAGCAGGTGGAAGATGGCGACCGGATCGAGACCGATGGCGTCGCGCTCAATCGCTGGCGCTGTGTCGAGGCGGATGACAAGCTTGCCACCTCGCGCCCCGGCGTGTTTGCCGGTGGCGACTGCGTGACCGGCCCCTCGACGCTGATCTACGCCATGGCCGCCGGGCTGAAGGCCGCGCGTAATATCGAAGACTGGATCCAGCGGGGATCGGTGCGGTTTTTCAAACGCTCCCGGATGCGCCAGCTGATTGGGGCGAACAGGTTCCTGGCCAGCGACGTGTCGGAAACCCCGGTGCGCAACGCCTACCGCGTGCATAACCCCGAACTCGACCCGGATCTGCGCAAGCACATGTTTGAAGAGGTGGAACAGAATATCAGCCCCGCAGATGCCTATGCCGAGGCGCAGCGTTGCCTGCGTTGCTACCGCATCTACTCCGTCGTCACCCAACATCCGATCCCGGAAGGAGCCGCCTGATATGTGCAGCCCTGACACTGTTGAAACGCGCCCGGCTGACGAGGCCACCCTATCACTGACCATCAATGGCCAGACCTGCCGCGCCTTTCCCAACGAAACCATCCTGGCCTGCGCCCGGCGGCACGACATCTATGTGCCGACGCTGTGCGAGCTGGAAGACATCGACCACACCCCCGGCACCTGCCGCGTTTGCGTGGTCGAGATTTTGCAGGAGGGGCGCGACAAGCCGCAGATCGTGACCTCGTGCAACACCCCGGTGCGCGAGGGGATGGATGTGCAGACCCGCTCGAACCGCGCCCGCGACATGCAGCGCCTGCAGGTCGAGCTGCTGATGGCCGACCATTTGCAGGATTGCGCCACCTGCATCCGCCACGGCAATTGCGAGCTGCAGGACCTCGCCCAATATGTCGGCCTGAAGGAAAACCGCTTTTTCGACCGCGCCCGCACCGAATGTCGCCCGGTCGATCTGTCTTCTCCGGCCATGGTCCGCGACATGACCCGTTGCGTGCGCTGCCAGCGCTGCGTCGCGATCTGCCGCAATTTCCAGGGCGTGGATGCGCTGGTGATGGAAGGCACCGGGATCGACCGCATGGTCGCCCTGCGCAATGCCGACAGCTATGACGAGTCCACCTGCGTGTCGTGTGGCCAATGCGTGCTGGTCTGCCCGACCGGCGCCTTGGGCGAGCGCGACGAAACCGACAAGGCGCTGGATTTCATCTGCGATCCCGAGATCACCACCGTGGTGCAGTTTGCCCCCGCCGTGCGGGTGGCCTTCGGCGAAGAGTTTGGCATGCCCGCGGGCACCAATGTCGAAGGGCAGATCATCGCCGCCTGCCGCAAAATCGGCGTGGATGTGGTGCTCGATACCAACTTCGCCGCCGATGTGGTGATCATGGAAGAAGGCACCGAGCTACTCGGGCGGCTGAAGGAAGGCCGCAAGCCCACCTTCACCTCGTGCTGCCCGGCCTGGATCAACTTCGCCGAAGTGCACTATCCCGAAGTGCTGCCGCTGCTGTCGTCCACCCGGTCGCCGCAGCAGGTGCTGTCGAAGATCGCCAAGACCTATCTGCCTGAAAAGATGGGCGTGAGCCCCGAAAAGGTCCGGGTGATCTCGGTCATGCCCTGCGTCGCCAAGAAAGACGAAGCGGTGCGCCCGCAGCTGATGGAAGACGGACGGCCCGACACCGATGTGGTGCTGACCACCCGCGAATTTGCCCGGCTACTGCGCCGCGAGGGCATTGATCTGGGGGCGCTGGAGCCCTCCAGCTTTGATAACCCGTTCATGAGCGCCTATTCCGGGGCGGCGGCGATCTTTGGCACCACCGGCGGGGTGATGGAAGCCGCGCTGCGCACCATCTACGCGGTGGTGAACGGCCATGAGCTGGAAAACATCGAGATGACCCAGCTGCGCGGTTTTGAAGGCGTGCGCGAGGCCACGGTCGATCTGGGCGGGCCGATTGGCGAAGTGAAGGTCGCCATGGTCCACGGGCTCGGCGACACCCGCGCGCTGGTCGAAAAGGTGCTCGCAGGCGAGGCCGACTACGACTTCATCGAGGTCATGGCCTGCCCCGGCGGCTGTGTCGATGGCGGCGGCTCGCTGCGCTCGAAGAAAGCCTATCTGCCACTGGCGCAGAAACGCCGCGAAACGATCTACAGCATCGACAGCAAGGCCAAGGTGCGCCAGTCGCACAACAACCCGCAGGTTCAGGCGCTGTATCGTGACTATCTCGACGCGCCAAACTCGCACCTCGCCCATGAGCTGCTGCATACGCAGTACGAAAACCGGCGGCGCGAGATGAACCATACCGTGAAGGAAATCTGGGACGCGATCACCATGGGGTCGGTGGTCTATTGACCACCCTCCTCCGCCCCTCAGCCAGGTAAAAAGGACATAGAATGTTTTCGATCCAAACCCCCGCTCTTCAGCGGCGAGACGTACTGCGCGGACTCGCTGGCCTTGCCACCGGCGCGCTGCTGCCCGGTCTGGCCAAACCGGCCTTTGCCGCCGAGCCGCTCACCCTCTGGGGCATTCCCGCCTCGCCCTCGGCGATCTTTGCCCATGCCGTCACCCTGCCCGGGCTGCAGGCCGCCGCCCCCGGCGCGCGGTTTGAGGCGTGGAAAAGCACCGACCAGCTTCGGGCGGGCATCGCCTCGGGCGCGTTCGAGCTTTTTGCCTCGTCAACCTATGCCGCCTCGACCTTCTACAATCGCGGCGCAGGCACGCGGATGGTCAACGTGATCACCTGGGGCGTGCTTTATGTGATGGCGCGCGATGAAAGCGTGACCAAGATCGAAGATCTGGCGGGCAAGCATGTGCTTTTGTCGAACAAGAACGAGGCACCCGATCTGCTGTTTCGCATGGTGCTGCGGTGGGCCGGGCTTGATCCCGACCGCGATGTCACCCTCGATTATGTCGGCTCGCCCGCCGAAACTGTGCCGCTGTTCCTCTCGGGCCGGGCCGATGTGGCGGTGATGCACGAACCCGCCGCCACCGCCGCGCTGATCAAGGCCGGTCAGGCGGGCATTCCCTTGGTGCGCGCGCTCGATATCACCGAGGTCTATGGCCAGCATACCGGCCGGGGGGCGCGCATTCCGCAGGTCGGGCTTGCGGTCAGCGAAGCGTTTCTGGACAGCGCCCCCGACGTGGTCGCCGCCGCCCATGCCGCCTGTGTCGAGGCCGGGGCCTGGGTCAGCGCCCATCCCGACGAGGCAGGCGCCGAAACCGCGCCGGCTCTGGGCCTGCCCGCGCCGATCATCGCGAAATCCCTGCCCTATACCCATCTCGACGTGGCCTCTGCCGCCGAAGCGAAAGCCGATATCGAGCTTTACTTCACCAATCTGGCAGAGATGGACCCCGGCATCATTGGCGGTAAACTGCCAGATGACGGGTTCTATTGGGGCTGACACAGATTTGGCCGAGCGCAGAAAAACCTGGCCCTGGGGCCTCGTGGGGCTCGGCCTTCTGGCCGGGCTCTGGCAGCTTGGCCATGCCCGCTATGGCGCAATAATTCTGCCCGGGATCGACGAAACCGCCGTAACGCTCTGGCAGATGACCGCACGCGGGCTGGTCGCCCCGGCGCTGGCCGCCACTGCGGGCCATGCGCTGGCGGGTTGGGCGCTGGGGGCGGGCATTGGCGTGATCGCGGGCACGCTGGCGGGCGCGCGCGAAGCGGTGCGCGCCACGCTGCAGCCGGTGGCGGTGCTGCTGCTCGGGGTTCCGGCCATTGCCTGGGTGGTGATGGCGCTGTTGTGGTTCGGGGGCAGCCTTGCGGTGGTGTTCACAGTGGCGGTGGCCAGCGCGCCGCTAACTTTTGCCGCCGCCGTTGAGGGCGTGCACAGCATCGATCCCGCGCTTTTGCGCATGGCGCGGGTGTTCCGAGTGCCCCGCACCGCGCGGCTGTGGCACCTTTACGGCCCGCATATGCTCTCGCAGCTTTTCCCGGTGCTTTCCTCCACCCTCGCCATGGCGTGGAAAGTGGCGGTGATGGCCGAACTTCTGGCGGGCGCAGGCGGGATCGGCGACGGGCTGGCCAAGGCCCGGGTGCAGGTCGATACCGCCGCCACCATGGCCTGGGTGCTGGTGCTGGTGGCGGTGCTGATCACCATCGACCGGGGCCTGCTCAACCCGCTGGGCCGTCACCTGTGGCGCTGGCGCGACCAGCCGGAGGATCGCCGATGAGCCCGCTTAGCTTTCACGACGTGCATTTCAGCTATGGCGGGCCTGAAGTGCTGTCGGGCCTCGATCTGAGCCTCCCGGCGGGCAAGATCACCGTGATCATGGGCGCGTCAGGCTGTGGCAAGAGCACGCTGGTGGCGCTGGCGGCGGGGCTGCTGGCGCCGACATCCGGCCAGATCGACCGCCGCGCGCAGACATTGGCCGTGGTCTTTCAAGACCCCGCTTTGCTGCCCTGGCGCAGCGCGCTGGACAATGTCGCCTTTGGCCTGTCGGGCCTCGACCTGCCCCGACCCAAGCGGTTGGCCCGCGCAAGCGATCAACTCAGCGCCGTCGGGCTGGCGCCTGCCCATCACGACAAACTGCCCCGGCAGCTATCGGGCGGGATGCGGCAGCGTGTGGCATTGGCCCGCGCGCTGGCGGTGGAACCCGATCTGCTGTTCTGCGACGAACCCTTTGGTGCGCTCGATCACGAGGTGCGGAGCGATCTCAGGCGCGATCTGCGCGCCCTGCATGACCGCGCCGGGATGACCATCGTCTTCGTCACCCATGATCGCGAAGAAGCCTTCGATCTGGCTGATCAGCTGGTGATTTTGGCCGAGGGCCATGTGACGCAGGCAGGCACCCCTGCCGAGATCGCCGCCAACCCGGTCAATGAGGCGGTGCGCAAGCTCGTCTGCTCCTGATCGGCCCGGCACGGGATGGCTTCCATCGGGAAAAACTCCGTAAATTGACGCCTTTCCCTACACTTAGGCGCATGACCTCCAGCACCGACTCCCCGCTTTTTCTGCGCTGAGCGGTGCTGATCCGCCCCAGATTCAATTTCCCCCATCGACAGCCGCGCTTATGTGAGTAGTCTGGTCAGGTTCAGACAGCGAGAGGTTTGCATGATGCGCTACCACAGCCCGACAACATTCGAAGAGGCCGCCCAAATCGCCGCCTCAGCGTCGGGGATGACACGATTTCTGGCAGGTGGCACCGATGTGCTGGTGCAGATGCGCGCCGGGCTGGTCACGCCGGACGACCTGATCGACCTGAAAAACATCCCCGGCGTGAAAGATATCCGCCGCAACGATAATGGCGGCTGGCGGATCGGCGTGGCGGTGAGCGGCGCCGAGCTGGGCGAACACGAGACCCTGAGCCGCGACTGGCCGGGCGTGGTCGAGGCGATGGAGCTGGTCGGCTCGACTCAAGTGCAAGGCCGCGCCACCCTGACCGGCAATCTGTGCAACGCCTCGCCCGCCGCCGACAGCGTGCCCGCGCTGGTGGCCGCAGGCGCGACGGTTGAAATCACCGGCCCTGAGGGCTCCCGCATTCTGGCCGCCGAACAGGTGCCAGCCGGACCGGGCAAGACCGTACTGAATCCGGGCGAAGTGATCTCGGCCATTCTGCTGCCCGCGCGCGGCGAACAGGGCGGCGACGCCTATCAGCGCTTTATCCCGCGCAGTGAAATGGACATTGCCGTGGTCGGTTGCGCGGTCAGCCTGCGCCGCGATGGCGACAAGATCACCGAGGCCCGCGTGGCGCTCGGCGCGGTCGCGCCCACGGTGATCGTGGTGCCCGAGGCAGCCAAGGCGCTGATCGGCACCAATGGTGATGCCGCAGCCCTTGAAGCGATGGCCGCAGCGGCCCGCGCCGCCGCCCGCCCGATCAGCGACAAACGCGGCACGGCGGAATTCCGCATCGAGATCGCCGGGGTTCTGGCCCGCCGGGTGGCCCAGATCGCCTATACCCGCGCCAAAGGAGACGCGACATGACCAAGATCCATATCTCCACCATCGTGAACGGCGATCCGGTCGAGTTTCTGGCCGATCCGCGCGAAACGCTGCTGGATTGCCTGCGCGACCATCTCGGCCTGACCGGCTCGAAAGAAGGTTGCGGCACCGGCGATTGCGGGGCCTGCTCGGTGTTGCTCGACGGGCGGCTGGTCTCGTCCTGCCTCGTGCTTGGGGTCGAGGTCGCGGGCAAGCGGATCGACACGATCGAAGGCATGGCCGAACCCGATGGCAGCCTGCACCCGCTGCAACGCAAATTCATTGAACATGCGGCGCTGCAATGCGGCTTCTGCACCCCGGGCATTCTGGTCGCCTCAAAAGCGCTTCTGGCCCAGAACCCCGACCCGACCGAAGAAGAAGTGCGGTTCTGGCTCGCAGGCAATCTGTGCCGCTGCACGGGCTATGACAAGATCATCCGCGCGGTACTCGATGCGGCGGCGGAAATGCGGGGGGCGGCCTGATGGCGAAAGACGACGTGAAACCCGAATTCAAACAGGTCGGCACGCGGGTTCTGCGCCCGGACGGGCTGGACAAGGTCACCGGCCGCGCCCGCTACGGCGCCGATTTTTCGCTGCCCGGGATGCTATGGGGCGCGGTGGTACGCTCGCCCCATGCCCATGCGCGGATCAAGAAAATTGACGCCTCGAAAGCGCTGACGCTGGACGGGGTGAAGGCGGTGGTCACCCGCGCCGATTTCCCTGATGGGCTGACCGGCGAAGACTGGAACCTGCAGGAAAACTCCATGGCAGGCGATGTGGCGCTTTACGATGGCCATGCGGTGGCCGCCGTGGCCGCAACCTCGGCACTGCTGGCGCAGGAGGCGGCGAAGCTGATCGAAGTCGAATACGAGATCCTGCCGCATGTCACCGATGTGGATGAGGCGATGAAACCCGACGCCCCAGCGATCCGTCCGGGGGCGGCCGATGCGACCGTGCCCGAGGGCATGCCGCCCAATGTGGTGCGCTACATGGAGTTCGGGCGCGGCGATCTGGAGGCGGGCTTTGCCGAAGCTGATCTGGTGCGCGAACAGACCTACCGCACCGAAGCCACCCATCAGGGCTATATCGAGCCGCAGGCCTGCGTCGGCCAGCTCGGTGCCGATGGCAAGGGCGAGATGTGGGTGACCACGCAAGGCCATTGGTATGTGCGCTGGATGTGCGCCTCGATTCTGGGGATCGAAACCGCACAGCTGCGGGTGACGCCCTCGGAAATCGGCGGCGGCTTTGGCGGCAAGACCACGGTATTCATGGAGCCGCTGGCGCTGGCCCTGTCGAAAAAGGCGGGCGGCAAACCGGTGAAGCTGGTGATGACACGGGCCGACGTGCTGCGCGCCACCGGCCCCACCGCATCGGCCTCGATGGATGTGAAAATCGGGATGAAGGCCGATGGCACGCTGACGGCGGCGCGGGCGGAGTTCCGGATGCAAGGCGGCGCCTTCCCCGGCTCGCCAGTGGATATGGCACTGAACTGCGCCTTTGCCTCCTACAAGCTGTCCGCCGTGCAGCATATCGGCTATGACGTGCTGGCCAACCGCCCGAAAGCTGCTGCCTACCGTGCCCCCGGCGCGCCGATGGCCGCCTTTGCGGTGGAAAGCCTGATTGACGAGATGTGCCGCGAGCTGAGCCTCGATCCCATCGAGGTCCGGCTGAAAAACGCGGTGCGCGAAGGTGACCGGGCAAGCTATGGGCCGAAGTTCAAATCCATTGGACTGGTCGAGGTATTGGAAGCGGCAAAAGCGCATCCGAACTTCGCCGCCCCGCTCGGCCCCAATCAGGGGCGCGGTGTCGCCACCGGCTTTTGGTTCAACCACAATGGCGATACCTCGGTTTCGATGGCGATTGCCGAGAACGGCTCGGCGCAGGTTGCGGTGGGCACGCCTGATATTGGCGGCAGCCGCGCCTCGATCGGGCTGATGGTGGCCGAAACGCTGGGCATTCCCTACGACCAGGTGCGGGTGAACGTGGTCGAGACCGGGGCGCTTGGCATCAACGAGCCGACCCATGGCTCGCGCGCCACCTTCGCCAGCGGCAAGGCCGCCGTTCTGGCCACCGAAGAGGCGATCCGCGAAATGTGCCGCCGTGCGGCGGTGGAATGGGATATCGACCCCGATGCGGTGGAATGGGTCGATGGTGCGGCCCAGCCCGCAGGCCCCAATGCCGGGAAATTCCCGCCGATGCGCCTTGCCGAGATTGCCGGTAAGATGAGTTCCACCGGCGGGCCGATTGCGGGCCACTGGCAGGGCGTCCCCGGCGGGGTTGGCGCGAGCTTCGGCACCCATGTGGTGGATGTCGAGGTCGATCCCGAAACCGGCCACACCAAGGTGCTGCGCTATCTGGTGGTGCAGGATGCGGGCCGCGCGATCCATCCGGCCTATGTCGAAGGCCAGTATCAGGGCGGCGCGGTGCAGGGCATCGGCTGGGCGCTGAACGAGGAATATGTTTACGGCGAAGATGGTCGGCTGCAAAACCCGATCTTCCTCGATTACCGCATCCCCGTTGCCTCGGACCTGCCGATGATCGACACGGTGATCGTTGAAGTGCCCAATCCGGGCCATCCTTTCGGGGTGCGCGGGGTTGGCGAAACCGGCATCGCCCCGCCCCTGCCCGCCGTGGCCAATGCCATTGCGGCGGCGTCGGGCGCGCGGGTGCGGCATCTGCCGATCAACCCGCCACGCCTGCTCGCCGCCCTCAAGGCCGGGGACAATGGTTGAGGTCAATCTCTGGTCGGGGCTGCGCCGCTTTACCGATGGCGCGCTGCGGATAGAGGTCGCGCCCGGCACGGTTGGCCAGATCCTTGATGGGCTGGCCGCCACCTATCCCGGGCTCGGGCCGATCTTCGAGGCGGGCATATCCGTCGCGGTGGATGGTGAGATCGTGAATGGCCGCAATGTCGCGGTGCCTGAGGACGCGGAAGTCTATCTGATGCAGCGCGTGAAGGGCGGCTAAGAAAACGGGGGCGCCGCAGTGGCGCCCCCAGTGATTTCAGATCTTTGGCGTTAGATCTTCAAGAGCTTGCGCATGGATAGCGGCTCATAGCCCATGCGGTCGGTCATGAAGCCAACGATCCCGCGCGGCAGGTAGAGCGCGAAGAGGATCGCGACGATCCCCAGCCCGGCCAGATACCAGGCCCCGAAATCGCCAAACAGCTCTTGCAGCGCCATGAACAGCACCGCGCCAAGGATCGGGCCGAGAAAGCTACCAAGCCCACCGACCAGCACCATGAACAGCATGAAGACCGACCACTGGATGCCGAAGGCGGTGCGCGGCTGAAAGGTGATCGCGCTCGACAGCCAAAGCGTGCCCGCCAGCGCGCAGCCAAGGGCGGTGGCAACAAAGACGATCTGTTTCACCCGGAAGGTCGAGATGCCAACCGAAGCCGCGGCCTCGTCATCATCGCGGATCGCCTGGCTTTCGCCGCCCAGCCGCCCATGCAGCACCAGATAGCTCAGCGCCAGCATCACCCCGACCACGGCCAGCGCGGCCAGATAGATCACATTGCGGCGAAGATCGGGATCATAGGCATTCAGCGCCACGATAGACCGCCCGGTTTCGCCCTGCACCAGCGGATCCAGTGTGACCACCGAGCGGATGGCTTCGGCCAGCACCCAGGTGGCGATGGCAAACTCCCCGGGCTTCATCCGCAGCACGAACCACGAGAGCGGCCAGGCGGCGAGGATCACAAAAGCCCCGCCGACAAAGATCGCCAGAAATGGCGGCACGCCCGCCTCGACCAGCCGCATCATCGCATAGCCGCCCAGCCCGACAAAGGCTTGCTGCCCGACCGAGACCAGCCCGGCATAGCCCGCCAGCAGGTTCCACATCACCGCCAGCAGGATATAGATGAACAGCAGCGTCAGCTTGTCCACCACCAGCGCGCTGGTGAACATCGGGAACAGTGCCAGCAGAGCCACCAGCCCGGCCCCACCAAGGATCAGTCGCTTATCGCGCGGCGCAATCGGTTGCAGATGCTCGCTCATGACGATGTCCTTTCCTTGAACGCTTTCAGCCTCTTGGCCTCGCGTTTGGCCGAGACGCCCAGAAGCGCCTGTAGCCCGGCCTTCCAGCCGCCATGGTTATGTGCGCCCTCAGATGACATCCGCCAGATCAGGATGCCGAGGAACACGACATGCCCGGCCAGCAGTGAAAACTGCGCCGATAACAGCCCGCCCAGCGCTTGGCTGAGGCCCAGAATGATGCCACCGATCAGCGTGCCCCAAAGGCTGCCAATGCCGCCGATCACCACGGCTTCAAAGGCAAAGATCAGCTGCGCCGGGCCGGAATAGGGCGTGACCTGCGCGCGCATCGCCAGAAACACGCCGCCAAGCGCGGCCAGAGCCACGGCAATCGCCGCCGCCGCCCGGTGCACCGAGCGCGCATCCACGCCGCAAAGCTCGGCCGCTTCCGGGTCCGAGGCCGTGGCGCGGATCGCCCGGCCCAGCCTTGTGCGCGTCAGCATCAGATGCAGAACGCCCAGAACCACCACGGCGGTGACGAAGATGATTACCGGCAGCTTGCCCAGAATGATCCCGCCGGGCAGGAACCAGCTCGACCATGACAGGCTGCCGATATGGGCGCCAAGCGAGCGGGTATTGGAGCCGAAAAGCCCGAACATGCCGTTTTGCAGCGCCGCCCCCAGACCGATGGTGGTCAGGATCGGCAGCAGGAACCCGCCTTTCAGCGCGCGTTCAAACAGGAATTGCTGCATCAGCCAACCAAGGGCCGCCATGATCGGCAGCATGATGATGATCGCAGGCAGGGTCGGAATGCCCAGAGCTTCGACCATGAACAGCACCAGCATCGCGCCCAGCACGGTCAGATCGCCATGGGCCAGATTGATAAACCGCACCACGCCGAACAGCAGCGATAGCCCCGCCGCGACAATGGCATAGTAGCCGCCGAGCAGGATGCCCTGCACAACGGCTTGCAAGAGCCCGTCAAACATGTGCCGCCTCCCCTTCATGAATTCCGAAATAGGCCTGGGTGATCGCGGCTTTGCTCAAAGCCTCTGGCTTGCCGTCCAGCTCTTTCACCCCTTCGGCCATGCAGATGATGTGATCGGCAAAGCTCATGGCGCGGGCCAGATCCTGCTCGACAATCACCATGGTCATGCTGCCCGCCGCTTTCAGCTTGCCGAGGCTGTCATAGACCCCTTCCACAGCGGCGGGTGACAGGCCCAGCGAGACCTCATCGAGCAGCAGAATATCCGGGTTTGCCATCAGGGCCCGGCCAATCGCCACTGCCTGACGCTGCCCTCCAGAGAGGCCCCCGGCCAGCGCGTTCAGAAAGGGTTCGATCTGCGGAAAGGCCGCAACGACGCTGTCGAGCGTCCAATTGCCTTTCCGGCCGTTTTCGCCCGCGATCATCAGGTTCTCGCGCACGGTCATGTCGGCAAACAGCCGACGCCCCTCGGGCGACATCGCGATCCCGGCGCGCACCCGGGCAAAGGCGGAAAGCCCCGTTACATCTTCGCCGCCAACCAGTACCCGGCCTTCTGCCGCCACATGCGCGCCCGCGATGGTGCGCATCAGCGTGGTCTTGCCCGCGCCATTCGCCCCAACCACGCAGAGCACCTCGCCCTCGGGCACGTCGAATGACAGATCGCGCACGGCGGTCATCAGCCCATGGCGCGCGGTGATATTTTCCAGTGTCAGCCGTTTCATTCCGGATCACTCCCCAGATAAGCGCTGCGCACCTCGGGATCATCCATCACCGCTTTCGGATCGCCCTCGGCCAGCACCCGGCCTTCCGCCATGCAGACCAGCCGGTCGATCACTTTCAAAAGCGCGTGCAGGATGTGTTCGATCCAGACCACCGTCAGCCCCTCGGCCCGTAGACCGCGAATGAGCACGATCAGCTCGTCCAGTTCCGCCTCGGTCAGCCCGCCACCGATCTCGTCGAGCAGCACCACGCGGGGTTTCGTCGCCAGCGCACGCGCCACTTCCAGCCGCTTGCGATCCAAGAGGCCCAGCGCCCCGGCGGGTTGGTTGGCGAGCTGTTTCAGCCCGGTGCGTTCCAGCAGCTCGGCCGACGCATCCACCGCTTCGGACTTATGCTGCCCGCCCCCGGCCCGCGCCGCGACCAGGACATTTTCAAACACCGTCATGCCCAGAAACGGGCGCGGCACCTGATAGGTGCGGGCGATGCCCATCTTGCAGCGGCTTTCGGCGCCAAAACCGGTCACGTCATGCCCGTCGAGATGGATATGGCCCGATGTGGCCGGGATCGTGCCCGCCAGCGCGCCAAACAGGGTGGTCTTGCCCGCGCCGTTCGGCCCGACAATGCCCACCGCCTCGCCCGGGTAGACGTGGAAATCGACGTTATCGAGCGCTTTCAGCCCGCCGAATGATTTGTGAATGCCCCTGCCCGCAAGCAAAGGCGCTGTATCCAGAGGAGCCATTCCTCAGCCTCCCAATATGAAGGGCGGCAGGGGCATCTTTGTGCCCTTCTGCCGCTGATCGGGGGCGCAGCACCGTGGCGCGCCTCCCGATACGTGATCTGCCCGCAGGTCTCCCCGTGAGCCGCCCTGCTGGCCTTAGCCGCCGATCTTGTAGGGCGTCAGCGGTGCGGTGATCGGCACATCGGGGGCCATCGCATTGCCGGTGACGTTCAGTGCGAACTCATAGGGGCCGTCGCTGGCCTTCACCCACTGGCAGCCCACGATCGGGGTCACCGCGATGCCGGGCATCGGACCATTGGCGAAGTCGACCTTGCCCACGGCGGTATCGGCCACCAGCGTCGGCATCACGCCCGCCACGGCTTCCTTGTTCTTCGGATCACCCGAAGCCGCAAACGCCGCCATCACCACGTCGAGCAGCGCGGCATTGGCACCCGGCTGCTGGGTCCATTGCTTGCCAACCGCATCTTCAAAGCCCGAGGCCAGATCGGCGCTGGAGAGGTTGAGCGCGGGCGATGTGGTTGGGAAGTCCTTGTGCCAATAGGCGCCGGTGGCCACACCGTAGCCAAGCTGCCCCAGCCCTTCCATCTCGGCCGCGAACAGACCGGCCTTGGCGACCTGAATGACCTTGAGCTGCTGGGCGAGGCCGAACTGCGCCGCCTGACGCCAGAACACCGGGAAATCGGGCGGGAACGGGAAGGTGTTGATGATCTCGACACCGTTCTTCTTGAAGAAGTTGATCTGGTTCGAGAAATCCGACGAGCCGTTTTCATAGGGGCCGGGATCGAAGCATTCAAACCCGGCGGCCTGCAGCGCGGGCATCAGGTTGGCGCGCACCGCGTTGCCATCGGCATCGTTCGGCATCAGCATCCCGACCTTCTTGTTGGTCTCGATCTTGCCCCACTGGTCCTGATAGACGGTCAGGAAGTCGCCGGCGCCAAAGCTGAAATGGAAGGTCCATTTGAAGGTTTGCTGCCCCGGCACACCGCCACGACCAAAGAAGAAGCTTTCCCACGGCGCCACGGTGGTGACGCAAGGCACGCCCGCCGCTTCACAGGCATCGGCCACCGGGTTGGTGGTTTCCGGGGTCGAGCTGGCGATGACGATATCGGGGTTATGGGCGTTGATCAGGTCTTTCGTCACCTGACTGGCGCGCACCGGGTCCGATTGGGTATCGGCCAGGATCACTTCAAACCCGTAGGTCTTGCCGCCGATCTCGACGCCACCGGCATTTACTTCCTTGAAGCGGTCGGTCAGCCAGGCATCGGCCTCGCCGAAAATGCCCAGCGGGCCAGAGCGCGGGCCAACCCAGCCGATCTTGATCGTGTCTTCGCCCGAGGCAAAGGCGCGCACAGCAAAGGCAGGCACGCTGGCCGTTGCCGCAGCAGCCCCCAGCAGACGGTTGAATGAGCGGCGCGAGATGCCGGTGTTTTTGGTTTCGTTTTCCATATTATCCTCCCTGGATTTATTGGCGGCGCGAGGCTCCTCTCCCCGCGCCGCTATTGCTCAGCCGAGTTGGCTGCGCAGAAACGCGCCAGCTTCCTCAAGCGACGCCATCCCCTCCTCAAGGAACGGCGCGAAAAGCTGGTGATTGTGGCACATGCCATCCCAGATTTTCAGATCAGCCGACACGCCAGCCGCCTGCATCCGGGCAGCGATGGTTTCACTGTCGGAACGCAGAATTTCCCATGTGCCGACATGGATCAGCGTGGGCGGCAGGCCAGACATATCGGCGTAAAACGGCGTGGCCTCGGGCGATTTTCGGTCACGCTCGCCCAGCAGCAGCATGTTGAACACACCCATCAGATTGGCATCGACCAGCGGTGCGTCGGGGTGTTCGCGATGCGAGGCCCCTTCGCCCGCCAGATCCAGCGCCGGCGACATCAGCATCAGCGCAGCGGGCGCCCCGATGCCGCTATCGCGGGCCCGAACCGCCACTGACAGCGCCATGTTGCCACCGGCAGAGTCGCCGCATACGGCCACGTTTTCAGAGGCATAGCCCTGCGCCAGCGCCCATTCATAGGCAGCGTATGCGTCGTCATGGCCTGCGGGGGCCGGAAATTCGGGCGCCATCCGGTATTGCACCGACAGCACCGTAGCCCCAGCCGCACGAGCCAGGTTGGACGCGATCACCCGATGCGAGCGGGGCGAGCCAAACAGCCAGCCGCCACCGTGGATATAGATGATCAGCTTGCCCTCGGCGGTCCCTTCCGGGCGCAGGTATTCGCCCTCTTGATCGTTCACCATCACCGACTCGACCTGCACCTCTTCGGCCACCGGCGTCGGCTCCATCATCGCCTCAAACCAGTCGCGCATGTCCTGCGGGCTGCCATTTTCCGGCGGCGGGTTCTGCGCGCCCATTTCGAGTATCTGGTAAAGCTGTTCGACCGACATGGTCATCCTCCCTGTTCGCTGGTTGTCGCCACGCGGACGCCTCCCCCGGCACCCGGCGTGTCTCGTTCAGGTGCTTCCTGAAGCCTGCGAGGGGCGGATTGCCCCGCCCCTCGCAGCAATGCTTATCCCATCTTCACGATCGGCTTGATCGCGGTGCCAGCATGGCTGTCATGGACGGCCTGATTGATCTCATCGAAATCGTAGAAGGTGACGAGCTTGTCGAAGGGGAAGTTCCCCGCCTGCCAGAGCTCGATCAGCTCGGGGATAAAGGTATCGGGCTGCGACGCGCCCTCGACCACTCCGATCAGCTTTTTGCCGAACGACATGAAATCGGTGTTGTCGACCGAGATCTGGCTTTCCGGCATCGGCGCACCAAGAATGGCGCAGGTGCCGCGCGGGGCCAGAGCATCGAGTGCCTGACGGATCACCGGCGGCAGGCCGGTGGTGTCGAGCGCATAATCGATGCCGAAGCCACCGATTTCGCGCAGCTGCTCGACCACGCCGTCGCTGCTGGCATTCACCACATGGGTTGCGCCCAGCTCCTTGGCCTTTTCCAAGCGGCTGTCATTCAGATCAACCGCCACGATGGTGCTGGCACCACTGGCTTTGGCCGCCATTACTGCCGACAGGCCCACCGAGCCCGAGCCGAAGACCACGAAGCTCTTGCTCGCCTTCACCTTCAGCGCGTTCATCACCGCGCCAGCACCAGTCTGGATGCCGCAGGCCAGCGGCCCCAGCAGATCGAGCTGCGCGCTCTCCGGTACCTTCACCACGTTCACGCTGTGGCACAGCGCATAGGTGGCAAAGGAGGACTGCCCGAAGAAGTTCGAATGGATGCTTTCGCCTTCCTTCGAAATCGCCACGGTGCCATCGGGACGAGTGGCGAAGAAGTTGCGCGGGAAGAACTCATAGCAATAGGCCGGTTCGTGCTCGTGGCACGAGGGGCAGCCCCCACAGGAGTTGAAACTCATCACCACGTGATCACCCGGCTTCACCTTGGTCACCGCACTACCGACCTTTTCGACAATGCCCGCGCCTTCATGGCCGAGCACGGCGGGCATCGGGGTGGGCAGATGGCCTGCCATCACCACGAGGTCGGTATGGCAGACCCCGGTCGCCACCACTTTGACGAGGATTTCGTCATCGCGCGGATCTTCCAGATCAAGCTCTTCGATGCTGAGATCGCTGCCCGCCTCGCGGGCAACTGCTGCTTTGATTTTCATGTTATTTTCCTTGTCTCACAGCGTCTTAGAACGGGTAGACCACGGCTTCCGGGCGCGAGGTGACCCAGACCCATTGGGTGAACTCTTCCCAGATCGCGGGGCCCGAAATGCGGCTGCCATTGCCCGAGCGGCCACGGCCACCGAACGGGGCATGGGGGCTCGCAGCCACGGTCTGATCGTTGATGTGCAGATGGCCGACCTTCAGCTTGTTACCGAGGGCGCGGGCGCGGCCGGTATCCTTGGCGATGATCCCGGCGGCGAGGCCGAAATCGGACATATTCGCCAGTTCAACCGCGTGATCTTCATCGTCGTAGCCCACGACCACGGCGACCGGGCCAAAGATTTCCTCTTCAAAGGCGCGCATCCCGGGTTTCACCCCCGACAGCACCGTGGCGGGGAACATCGTGCCCTCGGCCTTGCCGCCGATATGCAGGGTCGCGCCCTTGGCGACGGCCTCATTCACGATGCCTTCGATCCGGCTGGCTTCCTGCCCCGAGATCAGCGGCCCAAGTGCGCATTGTTCGTTGGTCGGATCGCCCACCGGCAGATGGCCGGCTTTCACGGTCAGGGCTTCCGCCAGCTTGTCAGACATCGCCGAGGGGGCGAGGATCAACCCGGTGGCCATGCAGATCTGGCCCTGATGCAGCCAGGCACCCCAGGCGGCGTTCGACGCAGCCGCATCAAAATCGGCGTCGTCCATCACGATCAGGGCGTTCTTGCCGCCGAGTTCCAGCTGGACCTTCTTCAGGTTACGCCCGCAGGCCTCGCCCACTTTCGAGCCCGCTTCCGGGCTGCCGGTGAAGGACACCATGGCGATATTCGGATCTTCGCACATCGCTGCGCCCACATCGCCGCCGCCGGGGATGATGTGCAGCAGGTTCTCGGGCAGGCCTGCCTCTTCAAAGATGCGCGCGATGATCACGCCGCCGGTGATCGGCGTGCGCGGATCGGGCTTGTGCACCACGGCGTTGCCGGTGGCCAGCGCCGCCGCAATCGCGCGGATCGACAGGATCAGCGGGAAGTTGAAGGGCGAGATCACGCCCACCACGCCATGGGCCACGCGCAGAAGCTCTTCGTGACGGCCATCGAGCGAGGGGATGATCCGGCCAGCAGGCTCAACCGCCGCGACCGCCGCCGCGCGCAGGAAACCGGCGCTGTGTTCAATCTCGATCCCGGCTTTCGGCGGGATCGAGCCGCTTTCGCGGATGATCCAGGGCATCAGCTCGCCGCCATTGGCCTCAAGAATATCGGCGGCCTTGTTCAGGATCGCCGCGCGCTGATGCGGCGGGGTCGCTTCCCAGGCCGGTTGCGCTGCAGCAGCAGCCGCCGAAGCCTTGAACACATCCGCCGGGGTGGGTTTGCCGATGCGCTCGATCACGCTGCCATCGGCGGGGGCGAGAATATCCGTTGCCCCACCGCTGGCCGCAGCCCAGCCGCCGGAATAGATCATGCCGCTCCAGCTGGCCGTATCAAGAAAGTTATGTGCCGATCCGTCCATGTTTTCCTCCCAAAGACTGAGGGTCTTCGCGGCATCACCTCACGGTTCGGACAAACGCGAGTTTGCCCGTTATTCTCGTGGTTTTCGGTGAGGCCGACGCCACCCTCCCAAATGACGAACCTGATGAGTCGATTTGCGCCGGACCAAATCAAGGAAAAAGTGACGCTGCGACACTTTTGCCGAAAACCCCCTGTTTTTTAGAGGCTTTCTAAAAAATTTGCACATGCAGAGATTTCATGTATTTCTGAAATTCAAATTCTGAATTCATGAAAATCTGAAAATGACCAAACGCATCTCTCTCAAGGAAGCCTCGAAAAGCGCGCCGCGGATGTTGGCGCGGGGCGATAGTGCCCTGCTCGAGGAGGGCGCGCCGCCGACCCTCAACGATCTGGCAGGCGCCTTGCAATTCGCGCTGGGTGACGGGCGGATCTGGCTCAATGACGAACGTATGGTGCTGCTTCAGACCTCGGTTCTGGGCGATCTGCGCCGGGCGATGATCGAGGCGCTAGGGCTTGAACCCGCCGCCAGCCTGTTTCGCAAGACCGGCTGGCAGCAAGGGGTCGAGCTGGCCGAGCTGGTCACCAAGCGCTTTCATCAGGATGACCTGACCAATGCGCTCGCCGCCGGGCCGCGCCTGCACACGATGGAAGGCTATGTGAAGGTCACCACCAAGCGCTTTGAGTTCGACGTGGCGCGCGGGCACTATCACGGCGAGTTTCACTGGCATGACAGCACCGAGGCCGCCGAGCATATCCGCCATTTCGGGCTATCCGATAAACCGGCTTGCTGGATGCAGGTGGGTATGCCCTCGGGCTATACCTCGACCCTGCTGGGCCAGCCGGTGATCTTTCGCGAGGTCGAATGCATGGCGCAGGGGGCCGAGCGCTGCGTGGTGATTGGGCGCAACGCCGCCGCCTGGGGCGATGATGTGCCGGAGCTGGAAGAGTTTGGCCTCGCCCGCGCCAAGACCCGTTCCAAGCCCTGGACGCCGCCGGTGGCCCTGCCGGAAGCGCAGGAAGAAGTGGCCGATCCCGATGCGATCCTCGGAAAATCCGCCGCCATCGAACGCGCGCGACGGCTGCTCGAACGGGTGGCGGGCTATGACGAGCCGGTGATGCTTCTGGGCGATCCCGGCACCGGGAAAGAGCTGTTTGCCCGCCGCTTGCACAAGATCGGACGCGCGGCCAATGGGCCTTTCGCGGTGGTGAATTGCGGCATCTTCGATACCGGCCATCCTGAAGAAGATCTGTTCGCCCCCGGCGGTGCCATCGAACGCGCGGCAGGCGGCACGCTGTTTCTGAACGATATTCTGGCCCTGCCGATCCCGCTTCAGGGGCGGCTAGTCACGCTTCTTGACGCCCGCGACGATCACAAACCGGGCTTTCGACTGATCTCGGCCACCGGCGACGACCCGCGCGCCGCGCTCGATGCGGGCAAGCTGCGCGCCGATCTGTTCTACCGGCTGTCGCTGCTGCCCATCGCGCTGCCCCCCTTGCGCGACCGGCGCGATGACCTGCCCCAGCTTATCGACCATTTCCGCCGCCTGCACGCCCGCCGCCATGGCAAACCGATCCGCCAGCTTTCCGGCGCGGCGATGGATATGCTCCTGCGCTACGATTACCCCGGCAATGTGCGCGAGCTGTCGAACATGATCGAACGCGGGGTGATCTATGCCGAACCGGGGGGCGATGTGGACATCTCCCACCTGTTCACCGGCATCGAGGAAATGCCCGCTTTTGTCGAAGGGCTGCACGCCACCGGCAAGATCGTGCGCCGCTCGGCCCAGGACGGGCAAGCCAGCGGGCTGACCTTGCAGGATATCGAAACCGAAGCGATCCAGCGCGCGATGGACGAAGCCGGGGGCAATGTCTCTGCCGCCGCCCGCGCCCTCGGCCTGACCCGCGCCAAGCTCGATTACCGGCTGGCGAAACTCGGGATCAAGCCGGGGAAATAGAGCCGAATGCGCTCTACAGGGCGTCGATCTATATGCTGAGGGCATCGACCGACCGCGGGGGGACGAGAAGCGTCCGCCCGTCACGCTGAAAGCGTGCCTCTGGCACGACGGGGCGGTCGGACGCTGCCCGGCGGTTCCCACCGGGCGAAGGAATTTGGCTATTCTCAGACTGCGCTCAGACTGCCGACCTCCCTGCCCGGCCGCAGGACGGGCAACGCCCGCCCCCTAAAGCGCCCCTTCAAGCCGCGCAAACTGCTCCAGACACTCCGGATTGGCCAGCGAAGCTTTGTTCTTCACCTCGCCCCCCGTTGCCATCGCTTTCGCAGCCCCCTCGACCCGTTTCGAGTTGATCGTATAGGGCACCTCCGAGACCTGATAGATCGCGGCGGGCACATGGCGGGGCGAGCATTCGTCGCGCAGCTTCACGCGCAGGCGTTTGGCCAGATCGGCGGTCAGCGCCTGCCCCTCGGCGGGCACGAGGCAGAGCACGATTTCTTCATCGCCCGGGATCGGGCGGCCAAACACCACCGCATCGGCGATTTCGGGGAAGGTATCGCAAATGTTGTAGATGTCGGCGGTGCCGATCCGCACCCCCTGCGGGTTCAGGGTGAAATCCGAGCGGCCATGGATCACCACCGAGCCATCGGCGTTGATCTCGGCATGGTCGCCATGGGTCCAGATCCCGGGACGTTGGGCAAAATAGGCATCGCGATAGCGCGCATCGCCGTTCTCGCCCCAGAAAGTGAGAGGCTGCGAGGGGAAGGGTTCAGTGCAAACCAGCTCGCCCGGACGCCCCACCACCGGCGCGCCGCGATCGTCGAGCACATTGGTGGCCATGCCCAGCGTCTTCACCGACATTGCGCCGCGCCGGATCGGTCGCGTGGGGGCTCCGGTGAGGAAACAGCCCATCAGATCGGTACCACCGGACAGCGACACATGCCCGGCCTGCGGGCGCACCTCGTCGCGCACCCAGTCAAACTGCCACGGCGCCATCGGGCTGCCCGACGACATCATCCAGCGCAGGCTGCTCAGATCGTGGCTGGCGGCAGGGCGGTAGCCAATATCGGTGAGGGTGGCGAGGTATTTGGGCGAGACGCCCATATGCGTGAGCCCCTCTTCCTCGATCACTTTCCACAGCAGCGATCCATCGAGCCCGTCGGCACCTTTCAGCATCGGCGCGCCGTCGAAAATCACCAGCTGCGCCTCGGTCGCCAGCACGGCGGCGGACCAGTGGTACATCATCCAGGCATTGTTGGAATACCACATGAAGCGGTCGCCCGGGCGCACATCATTGTGCAGAATATGTTCTTTCAGCTGGTTCAGCAGCACCCCGCCGGTGCGGTGCACGATGGCTTTCGGAGCCCCCGTGGTGCCGGAGGTGTAAAGCACATAGGCGGGATCGGAAAAGCCGACGCGGGTGTAAGCCAGCGGCGCGGCGGCATCGCCGAAATCGGCATAATTCGTGCTGGCCACAGGGCTGGTCACATCGCCCTCGCCCACCAGAACCAGATGCTCAAGCCCCGGAATTTCGCCGGCAATCTCACCGATCCGTTCGGAAATGTCGTGCACTTTGCCTGCATAGCGATAGCGCGGCTGGGCGATCAGCACTTTCGGGCGCACCTGCCCGATCCGGTCAACAATCGCGGCCTTGCCGAAATCCGGCGAGCACGAGGTCCAGACCGCGCCGATCGCCGCACTGGCAAGCAGCGTGACCATGCTTTCAATCCGGTTCGGCAGCACCACGCCCACCCGGTCGCCTTTGCCGACGCCCACGGCGCGCAGCCCATCGGCCACCCGCGCCACCTCGGCGCGCAGGGCATCGGCGCTGCGCGTATCGCGCTCGCCCGCCTCGTCGCGCGCCACCAGCACCACCTGATCGCCGCTGCGGCGCAGCAGGTTTTCGGCCAGATTCAACTGCGCATCGGGAAAGAACGCGGCGCCCATCATCCAGTCAGCCGGATCGGCGCGGAAGGCCTGATCGCCCTTTTCGCCGATGATCCCGGCAAAATCCCAGAGCTTTGACCAGAAACCTTCGAGGTCCGAGATCGACCAACGGTGCAGATGATCATAATCGGCGGGATCAATCCCCACGTCGCGCGCAAATTGCGCCATTGCAGAGCTTGCCGCGAGCTCTTCCACCGGCTGCCAGACGATATTGTTCAAAACGCACGCTCCTCCCGATCACGATCCGCCGCGCATCATAAGGGCGAAGGCGACCTCGTCAATCATTTCGTTTCATTTGCAACGTTTGTCTGAACGACTTTTAACCACGCTAGCAAAAATTGCCCCCCTATTGTCACCGTTCAGTCGGGGTTCATTCATATTTCTCGCGAATGCTGGCGGCACGGACCTCCCGGCAAGAGGGGGCAGAGGGTACTGGAACCACAAATCCGGGCAGCGCGTCCCGGCGTTATGAAGGAGCTTGCAATGCCGACCTATCCTGCCCCGAAAAAGCCCGCCGAACCGGCGAAGAAACCGCCGCAAAAAACGCCCGAAATCAAGGCCAAAGCCCCGAAGCCGCCCAGCGCGAAACCAGAGGCGAAGCCGGTGTTCACAGATTGGGCGATGTTCTAACCGGGGCTTTCACTGCCTTTCGGCCCGGGATATGATCGGGGCATGAACGCGCCCGTCTCTTCAATCCGCAATCTCGGCCCCGCCTCTGACGCGTCTTTTGCGCGGGCGGGTATCGATTCTGCTGAAACCCTGCGCGACCTTGGCCCCGATGCCGCCTATGCCAAACTGCTGGCGGCGGGCAGTAAGCCGCATTTCATCGGCTATTACGCCATGGTGATGGGGCTGATGGGGCGGCCGTGGAACGATTGTAAGGGCGCCGAAAAGGCGGCGCTGCGCGAAAGGTTCGATGCGATTGTCGCAGCCAGCCAGCCCCAGACCATTCCGGGGATCGAGCGGATCCTTGACGAGATCGGCGTTCGCGTGCCGATGAACACAACCCAAGATTGACACTCCGACGCAGCCCTCATAGCGTCGTCCCTCCTCAGCTTTATGGTATTTCCCCCAATGTTTCGCCGCCTTCTACCCTTGTTGCTTCTTCTCGCCTTCGCCGCTGCGCCTGCGCGCGCCGGGGTGAGTGAACTCACCTTCAAATTCGAAGGTCTCACCCGTCAGGCCAGCTTCTATGTGCCGGAGGGGCTGACCGGCCCCGCACCGCTGATCCTTGCCGTACATGGGGTATTTGAAACCGGCCATGGCATGCGCCGGGTCAGCCAGAAGCGGTTGGAAACGCTGGCCGACAGGTACGGCTATGTCATTGCCTATCCATGGGCCTATCAGATGGTCTGGGATGTCGGCGCAGGCTTGGGGGAGTCGCAGATCTGGCCGCCGCGCGATGATCTGAGCTATCTCAACAAGGTGATCGACGAGGCCAAGGCCCGTGCCGAGATTGACCCGCGCCGCATTTTCGCGGTCGGTTTTTCCCAGGGCGGGCTGATGAGCTTTGAGCTGGCCTGCACACAGCCGGGGCTTCTGCGTGCCATTGGCGTGGTGGGGATGGAACTGCCGGAAGCGCTGATCGATGACTGCGCGACGGCGCTGCCCGCAGGGGTGTTCATCGCCCATGGCACCGCCGACCCGATCGTACCGTTTCTCGGGGGCAACATCCCGTCCGGCCCCTTTGATGAGATGGCGATCCTGAGCTTTGACAAAACCCTTGCCTATCTGACCGCGCATAAGGGCTGCGGCGCGCCGAGCGGTGAGTGGACCTATGACAGCCGCGAAGACGGCACCAGCGTCGAGCGTCAGCTCTGGCTGGGATGCCGCGTTGGCGCGGTCGAGGCCTATCGCATCCATGGCGGCGGGCATCGTTGGCCCGGCGATGCTCCCTACAGCCCGGTGGGCCTGGCCATTGGCCCGGCCACGCAGGAGATTGACGGCGCTGCTGCGGCTTTCAGCTTCTTTTCCCGTTTCCGCTAGCGCATCGCCAAAAGAAAAGGCCGCGCGGATTACCGCACGGCCTTCGCATCTCAATTGAAACGGTGGCTTAGCCGACCAGTTCCAGACCCGAGAAGAAATAGGCAATCTCTTCAGCGGCGGTTTCCGGAGCGTCGGAACCGTGCACCGAGTTTTCGCCAACCGACAGAGCGAAGTCTTTGCGGATGGTGCCTTCAGCGGCATCGGCCGGGTTGGTGGCGCCCATCACGTCGCGGTAGGCGGCGATGGCGTTTTCGCCTTCCAGAACCTGCACGACCACCGGCTCGGAGATCATGAACTCGACCAGCTCACCGAAGAAGGGGCGCTCTTTGTGCACACCGTAGAAGGTTTCGGCTTGGGCTTGGGTCATGCGGATACGCTTCTGGGCGATGACGCGCAGGCCAGCGGCCTCGATTTTGGCGTTGATCGCGCCGGTCAGGTTGCGCTTGGTGGCATCGGGTTTGATGATGGAGAAGGTGCGTTGAATGGCCATGTCGGTCCTCATGTACTGTCGGGAAACCCCGGTGAAATCTCGCGGGCCTGCTAGCACGGGAATACGGCAATGGGAAGGGGGTCGGTTCGTGCTGGTTGGGGGCAATCCGCCCTGCCCGCAAAACATGCCGCGCGCGCCTATCAGGGTCGATTGACACGCCCCGCCCCCTCTGGCACTCCGCGCACATGTTACGCATTGATGATATCTCTTATTCGATCGAGGGCCGCCCGCTGATCGAACACGCTTCCGCGGTGATCCCCGATGGCCACAAGGTGGGCCTTGTCGGGCGCAACGGCACGGGCAAAACCACCCTGTTTCGCCTGATCCGAGGCGAGATCGTACTGGAAACCGGCTCGATCTCGGTGCCGAAAGGCGCAAGGATCGGCGGCGTGGCGCAAGAGGCCCCGGCCTCGGACATCTCGCTCGCCGATACGGTTCTGGCCGCCGATACCGAACGCGCGGCCCTGCTCGCCGAAGCCGAACATGCCAGCGACGCACACCGGATCGCCGAAATTCAGACGCGGCTGACCGATATTGATGCCTGGTCGGCCCCGGCGCGGGCCGCCTCGATCCTGAAAGGGCTTGGCTTTGACGATGTCGAACAGGCCCGGCCCTGTTCGGATTTCTCCGGCGGCTGGCGGATGCGCGTGGCGCTGGCGGCGGTGCTGTTTTCTCAGCCTGATTTCCTGCTGCTCGACGAACCGACCAACTATCTCGACCTCGAAGGCGCGCTCTGGCTGGAAAACTACCTGATCCGCTATCCGCATACGGTGATCATCGTCAGCCACGACCGCGAGCTTCTGAACCGCTCGGTGACCGGGATCCTGCATCTCGAAGACAAGAAGCTGACCTATTATTCCGGCCCCTACGATACCTTTGCCGAAACCCGCGCGGCGCGGATCGCGGCGGCGGAATCCGAGAACCGCAAGACCGAAGCGCGCAAAGAGCATCTGCAAAGCTTCGTCGACCGCTTCCGTGCCAAGGCCTCGAAGGCCAAGCAGGCGCAATCGCGACTGAAGATGATCGAGAAGCTGACGCTCACCTCGACTCCGCAGGAAGCGGCGCTGCGCAAATTCTCGTTCCCAGAACCCGAAGAACTGTCGCCGCCGATCATCAACCTTGAAGGCGCGAGCGTCGGCTATGATGGCAAGCCGATTCTGACCCATCTGAACCTGCGCATTGATCAGGACGACCGGATCGCGCTGCTGGGTAAGAACGGCGAAGGGAAATCGACGCTGGCGAAGCTTCTGGTGGGCGATCTTGAAGCGCTTTCGGGCCGCATCACCCGTTCGACCAAGCTGCGCATCGGCTATTTTGCCCAACATCAGATGGATGTGCTGCGCTCGGACGAAACCCCGATTGACCATTTGCGCAGGCTGCGCAACAGCGAAGGCCCAGCGAGATGGCGCGCCCGGCTTTCGGGCTTTGGCCTGATGGCCGAGCAGGCCGATACGCTGGTCAGCCGCCTCTCGGGCGGGCAGAAGGCGCGCCTGACGCTGCTGCTGGCCACGCTCGACGCGCCGCATCTGCTGATCCTCGATGAACCGACCAACCACCTTGATATCGAAAGCCGCGAAGCGCTGGTTGAAGCGCTCACCGCCTATTCCGGGGCGGTGGTTCTGGTCAGCCACGACATGCACCTTCTGTCGATGGTGGCCGACCGGCTGTGGCTGGTGAAAGGTGGCCGCGTGGCGCCGTTTGACGACGATCTTCAGGCCTACCGCAAATTGCTGCTGTCTTCCGACGCGCCCGCCAAGGCCGAAAAGTCGAAGCCCGCGCCGAAAAAAGCCAGCCGCGACGAGATCCTTGCCCTGCGCAGCGACGTGCGCAAATGCGAGGCCCGGGTGGGCAAGCTGGAAGAGATGCGCGGCAAACTCGCCACCAAGCTCGCCGATCCGATGCTCTACGAAGGTGATCGCATCGGTGAGATGGAAGTTTGGCAGAAGAAATATGCCGAAGTGATGGAAGGGCTCGATAAAGCCGAAGCGATGTGGGTGGCCGCGCAGCAAAAGCTGGACGTGGCGGTAGGGTAAGGCCGCACGGGTCGCGCCCTATTCTGCCCCGTGCCACCGCCCCCCATTGCCAGTTTCACCCCGGTCCGCTAGGGCGGGGATATGAACGCCGAATTGCTCATCCCTACCTTTGTCACCCTGTTTGTGGTGATCGACCCGATTGGTCTCACGCCGATCTTTATGGCGCTCACTAAGGGCGCGGGCGCTTCCGCGCGGCGCGCCATCGGGTTCAGGGCCGCATTGGTGGCAGCCTTTCTGCTGACCCTGTTCGGGTTGTTCGGCGAAAAGGTGCTGGATTTCCTTGGCATTTCGATGCCGGCCTTCCGCATTGCGGGCGGGATTTTGCTGTTTCTCACCGCGCTCGACATGCTGTTTGAACGCCGCAGCCAGCGCCGCAAGGACCAGTCGGAAACCGGGATCGCCACGGCGGAGGACCCTTCGGTCTTTCCGCTGGCCACGCCGCTTCTTGCCGGACCTGGCGCTATGGCCACGATGATCCTGCTGGCCGGGCAAACCCAGAGCTGGATGGAGCTTCTGGCGGTGCATCTGGTGATGCTGACCGTGCTCTCGGTGGTTCTGACCTTTTTCCTCTCAGCCGGGTTGCTTGAGCGGATCCTGCGCGAAACCGGGATCAACGTGCTGACCCGGCTTCTGGGGATGCTGCTGGCGGCGCTGGCGGTGCAGTTCGTGCTCGACGGTCTGGCAGATTTTGGCCTGATCGGCTGATTGCCACCTTTGCCCGCCCGGTTGCCATGCTTATATCGGTGCAATGAACAGCTATGATATCGGCAGGCTTTCCTATCTCGTCATCCTCGGCGCTGCGGTGCTGGGCTATTTCCTCGCGCAGAACCGAGGCAACTGGAACAAGCTCGCCCAGCAGGCCGCCGTCTGGGGGCTGATCTTTATCGGCGCGATTGCCGGATATGGGCTGTGGTCGGATATCCAACGCGACCTTGCCCCACGACAAGCGGTGCTCGGAAGCGGCCAGATCGAGGTGCCCCGGATGTTTGACGGGCACTTCTACCTGACCGCCGATCTCAACGGCGAACCGGTGCATTTCGTCGTCGATACCGGTGCCAGCGATGTGGTGCTGACCCAAGCGGATGCCGCGCGGGTCGGGATCGACTTCGCCAGCCTGCCCTTTTCCGGCTCTGCCACAACCGCCAACGGCATGGTGCGCACCGCGCTGGCAACGGTGGACACGCTGCGCCTCGGCCCGATCACCGACCGCAATGTGCAGGTGTTCGTGAATGGCGGCGAGATGGAGGATTCGCTGCTGGGCATGTCCTATCTCAGGCGGTTTTCAAAAATCGAGATCGCCAATGACCGGCTGGTGCTGACGCGGTAGAGGCCGCGAAAGGTGACGTTTGACCTCGGATCGGTGGCTATAAGCGACACCTCTTCGCCCGTCGGCACGACGGGCGACGCCCGACCCTCCCCCCGGGAGGGCGTATGGAAACTCGGCAAACAGCATCTCGGGCAAGGAGGCTTTGGGGCACGGCTGATCGCTCATACTCGGCTGAACGCCCACCCAGGGTCGGGCGCCACCCGTTTCCCCTCTACAATTAGCGCCCTAGCTTTCGGCCTTCATCTGCCAACGGCCGCTTTCCTGGCTCCAGTATTTCGCCTTGCAGCCCGCGCCGGTAAGCTCGCGCCACTGGCCGCGTGCGGCATCTACGGCGCTGGGATCGTTGCCATCGAACAGGATCATCACCCGCTCCATCGCGCCAACCTCTTCGGGCGTCACCTCGGCCCCGTCGAAGGACACAAGGCAGTTGGCGCCATTCGCCACCGCTTGACCAAGGGTCAGCAGCACCGGCTGATCGGCATCATGCGGCCCGCCCGCGCGGCCATGAGGCAGAAAGCTTTCATCGCTCCCCAGCCAGAGCTTCTGATCGAGCCAGTCCAGCCGCGCCTCGTCTACCCCGCGCACGGCAACGCGCCACCCGGCCTCAAGCGACTTGCCCAGAAGCACGGGCAAGGTCGCCTCAAGCGGCGTCATCGTCATGTGGTAGAAGTACGCTTCACCCATGGCTCAGACCATCAGCCCTCATAACTCGTGCGCACCAACCGGTCGAGGCTGCGCACCCCCCAGCCGGTGGCGCCTTTCGGAGCCAGCGTGGTGTTTTCCGAAATCGAGGCCACCCCGGCAATATCGAGATGGATCCACGGGGTATCGTCTTTCACGAAGCGTTTGAGAAACTGCGCGGCGGTGATCGAACCTGCCGGGCGTCCACCGACGTTTTTCATATCCGCCACCCGCGATTTCAGCTGCTTATCGTAGCCCGCGCCCAGCGGCATCCGCCAGAAGCCTTCGCCCTCCTGCTCAGCGGATTTGAGGAAGCTCTTGGCGAAATCATCATTATTCGAGAACACACCGGCATTCTCATGCCCGAGCCCGATCACGATGGCGCCGGTCAGGGTGGCGAGGTCGATCATACCCACCGGGCTGAAACGCTCCTGCGCGTACCACATCACGTCGCAAAGCACGAGGCGGCCTTCCGCATCGGTATTGATCACCTCGATCGTGTCGCCCTTCATCGAGCGCACCACATCGCCGGGGCGTTGTGCATTGCTGCCGGGCATGTTTTCGACCAGACCGATCAGCCCGACCACATTGGCGGGTGCCTTGCGCATCGCGAGGGTTTTCATCACCCCGGCCACGGTGCCCGCCCCGCCCATATCCATGGTCATGTCTTCCATGCCCGCCGCCGGTTTCAGGCTGATCCCGCCGGTATCGAACACCACGCCCTTGCCAACCAGAGCCAGCGGGGCATCACCCTCTTTGCCGCCCTTCCATTCCATCACCACCACTTTCGAGGGGCTGGCCGAGCCCTGTCCGACCCCGAGCAGCGCACGCATACCAAGCGCTTCCAGCTGGTCTTCCTCAAGCACCTCGACGGTGACGCCAAAGGCGCTCAGCGCTTCAACGCGGGCGGCAAATTCCTTGGTGGTCAGCACATTGGCGGGTTCGTTCACCAGATCGCGGCTGAAAAACACCCCCTCGGCCACCGCGACCAGATCATCGGCCTGCGCATTGAGCACATCGGGTTTCGACACCGCCAAAGTCAGGCTGCCCGCGCCGCTGTCATCCTCATCGGCGGTCTTGTGATCTTTGAACTCATAGGCGCGCAGCATCGCCCCCAGCGCGATCTCGGGCACATGGCGATGCGCCCCGGCCAGCACCAGAACCGGCTTGTCGTGACCTGCCGCCCCGATTGCGCCGCCCACCTTGCGCGCGTCATCGGCACTCATCTTGCGGTCGATCTTCACAACCTGCACCGCCTCGGCTTCCATGCCCACCGGCCAGGCCAGCTCAACCGCATCGCCGATCTTGGCCTTGGCGAAAGCCTTGCTTTCGAGCAGACGCACCAGCGCACCCTTGGTCAGCCGGTTGACCCGCCGCGCGCCCTTATCAAGCTGCTCGGCGCTTTCGGCCAGCACCACCACCCGGCCCTCGGCCCCGGCCAGCGAGTCGATGTCGAGCGCAATAAAGGAAGGGGCAAGAATGTCGGTCATGAAGAACTCCTGGAATATGGCTAGCTGAGCCGGGGCCATCAGGCCGCCCGGCATTTTGCCCGACCCTAGCCCTGCCCCCGGGCGAAGACCAGCCCCCCGGATCGCCGGTTGAAACGCTTACCGCGACGTTCCCCCGCCCGGGCGAATTGTCTCGCGCGCGTCCCTTGGCATAATTCCCCCTCGCGCCCTGTCCGATCCTCGACTAATGTAGCCCCGAACCGGGGGGGAACCCGGCATCTGTGATGCGATTGAACGAGAAGAGCTGGGAATGAAGATGAGCAAAACGGCAGTGTTGATCCGCGGTTTCATCGGCGCGGGGGAGGCCGTTCGGCGGCACCTTGCCCTAACCCTCTGCCTGGGCGTCGCCCTGACCGCCAGTATGGCCCATGCCCAGAGCCAGTACAGCCCGGCGATCCGCGTCGATGGCGCGGTGATCACCCAATACGAGCTGAACCAGCGAATGGCCTTTCTCTCTGCCCTCGGCGCCCCGGGTGATGTGCGCGCCCTGGCGGCGGATCAGCTGATCGGCGAAGTGATCCAGATGCGCGAGGCCAAGAAGGCCGACGTCACCGTTGACAGCGCGGCGGTCGAGACCGCGATGACGGAATTTGCCGCACGCGGGAACCTTAGCACCGATCAGTTTTTGCAATATATCAGCCAGAAGGGCGTTGCCGCCGAGACCTTCCGCGATTTCGTCACCGCCGGGATTACCTGGCGCGACTTCGTGCGCAAAACCTTCCTGCCGGAAGTCACGGTTGGCCGCAGCGAAGTGCAGCAGGCGATGGCGGAATCGGTCACCCCGAAAGGGCTGCGGGTTTTGCTGAGCGAAATCGTGCTGCCTGCGGGCGATGCCGCCAGCCGCAAAGCCTCGATGGCGCGGGCCAAACGGCTTCTCGGGCTTGACGAGGCCGAGTTTACCGACGCCGCATCGCGGTTTTCCACCGCAACCAGCCGCAATATGGGCGGCGCGATGGACTGGATCGATGTCGCGGCCCTGCCCCCCAATGTGACTGCTGCCGTGCGCGGGCTGAAACCGGGCCAGACCAGCCGGGTGATCGCGGGCAATGGCGAAATCCGCATCTATTTCATGCGCGACCGTGAACAGGTTTCCGGCGCGACCCCGCGCAAGATGGTGGAATATGCCGCCCTTCTGCTGCCCGGCGGGCAAAGCAGCGGCAATGTTGCCGAGGCGCAATCCATCCGCAAACGGGCGCTGCAATGCGATGACCTTTACCCGATCGCCCGTGGCCTGAAGCCCGAGCAACTGGTGCGCGAAGAGCTGCCCGAAAGCCAGCTGCCCGCCACCTATGCCGCCGAACTGGCGCAGCTCGATCCCGGCGAGATGTCGTGGAACGTTACCACCTCGGGCGGTGCGATGGCGGTGCTGATGGTCTGCGCGCGGGGCAACGAACTGCCGCGTTCGGTCACTGAAACGATGATTGGCAACAATATCCGTGCCAGCCGGGTTGGTACGATGGCGCAGGCCTTCCTTGAGAAGCAACGCGCCAACGCCCGCGTCGAATATCTGAACTGATGTCGGCCCTGCCCATTGCGCTAAGCTCGGGCGAGCCGGCGGGGATCGGTCCCGAGATTGCCGCCAAGGCCTGGAGCGTGGTGAAGGATGAGCTGAGCTTTTTCCTGATCGGCGATCCCGACCACCTGCCCGGCGGCACTCCGATTGCCGAGATAGTCGACCCGTCCGAGGCCCCCGGCGCCATGGCCCACGGCCTGCCGGTGCTGGCGCGCGATTTCGGTGCGCCGGTGACCCCCGGCAAGGCCAACCCGACCCATGCACCGCATGTGATCGAAGCCATCCGCGACGGGGTGCAGTTCGTCATGCAGGGCCGCGCGGCGGCGCTGACCACCAACCCGATCCACAAACAGGCGCTGAAAGACGGCGCGGGCTTCGCCTTTCCCGGCCATACCGAATACCTTGCCCATCTCGCGGGCGTCGATCATGTGGTGATGATGCTGGCCTGCGAGGCGCTGCGCGTGGTGCCGGTGACCATCCATATTCCGCTGGCCGAAGTGCCCGGCGCCCTAACGCCCGAGTTGCTGAGCGAAACCATCCGCATCACCCATCGGGCGTTATCGCAGCAGGGTATCGAGGCCCCACGCCTGGCCGTGGCCGGGCTGAACCCCCATGCGGGCGAAGGCGGGCATATGGGCCGTGAAGAGATCGAGATGATCACGCCGCTGCTGGATGACATGCGTGCCGACGGGCTCGACATCACCGGGCCGCTGCCTGCCGATACGATGTTCCACCCCGCCGCCCGTGCCCGCTATGATGTGGCGATCTGCATGTATCACGATCAGGCGCTGATCCCGATCAAGACGCTGGATTTCGCCGGCGGGGTGAACGTGACCCTTGGCCTTGGATTCACCCGCACCTCGCCCGATCACGGCACGGCCTTTGACATCGCCGGCACCGGACGCGCCGATCCGGCGTCGCTGATCGCCGCCCTGCGCATGGCGCGCGACATGAGCCCTCGGGAGACCGGTAAATGACCAAAATTGACGGGCTGCCGCCCCTGCGCGAGGTGATCACCAGCCATGGTCTGGTGGCGAAAAAATCGCTCGGGCAGAACTTTCTGCTCGACCTCAACCTGACCGCCAAGATTGCCCGCAAGGCCGGGGATCTGAGCCAGTGCGATGTGCTGGAGGTCGGGCCCGGCCCCGGCGGGCTGACCCGTGGTCTGCTGGCCGAAGGCGCCCGGCATGTGCTGGCGGTCGAGAAAGACAGCCGCGCCATGGGACCGCTGGCCGAGATCGCCGCGCATTATCCGGGGCAGCTCGAAGTGATCAATGCCGATGCGCTGGAGATTGATCCGCGCGCGCATCTGACCCCGCCGATCCGCATCGTCTCGAACCTGCCCTATAATGTCGGCACCGAATTGCTGGTGCGCTGGCTCACACCCGCCAGCTGGCCGCCGTTCTGGCAGAGCCTGACGCTGATGTTCCAAAAAGAAGTGGCGCAGCGCATCGTGGCGGCACCGGGGTCGAAGGCCTATGGCCGCCTCGCCATCCTCGCCCAGTGGCGCACCGATGCGAAGATCGTGATGGAGCTGCCGCCCGAAGCCTTTACCCCGCCGCCGAAAATCCATTCGGCCGTGGTACATCTGACCGCCCTGCCCGAACCGCGCTTCGCCGCCGATCCGGCGGTTTTGCAGCATCTCACCGCCACCGCCTTTCAGCAGCGTCGCAAGATGCTGCGCGCCTCGCTGCGGGGGCTGCATCCCGAGATCGAAGACATTCTGACCGGGGTCGGGATCAAGCCGACCTCGCGCGCCGAAGAGATCGACGTCGAGCACTTCTGCGCCCTCGCCCGCGCTTTGAAAGCGGCGCGGCAGGAGCAAAAAGACTAGGGCGACGCCCGACCCTGGGTGGGCGTTGTGCGGCGATCTAGTCACGCGCCGCGCCCCAATTGTCCCGCCTGATTTTCTAATTGCAGCGTCAGAATACGCCCTCCCGTGGGGAGGGCCGGGCGTCGCCCGTCGTGCCTACGGGCGAGCTGGTTGGGCTTAGCGGGGCGCCATGCGGATGCCGCCATCCAGCCGGATCACTTCGGCGTTCAGCATCGAATTCGAGGCAATATGCACCGCGAGGGCGGCAAACTCCTCGGGCTTGCCCAAGCGAGAGGGGAACGGCACCTGTGCGCCAAGGCTATCCTGCACCTCCTGCGGCAACTGGTGCAGCAGCGGGGTGAGAAAGATGCCGGGGGCAATGGTGTTGACCCGTACCCCGTCGCGCGACAGATCGCGCGCCATCGGCAGGGTCATCCCGACCACGCCACCTTTTGAGGCGGCATAGGCCACCTGCCCCATCTGCCCGTCATAGGCAGCAACAGAGGCGGTGTTGATGATCGCCCCGCGCTCGCCATCCTCGTTCAGCGCCTCGGCGGCGACCATGCCTTCGGCGGCCTGACTGGCGCAGTTGAAGCTGCCACCCAGATTGATGGTGATTGCCTTCATGAACAGCGCCGGATCATGCGCCACGCCGCGCGACACAGTCTTGGCCGCCGGGCCGATGCCCGCGCAGTTCATCAGCACCCGCTCCTGCCCCTGATGCGCCCGCACCTTAGCAAAGCCTGCGCGCACGCTTTCCGGGTCCGACACATCGACGCGTGCAAACACCCCGCCCAGCTCGGCCGCCACCGCTTCGCCGCGCTCTTCGTTCAGATCGAAAAGCGCCACCGGCGCGCCCGCTGCTGCAAAGGCCCGTGCCACCGCTTCGCCCAGACCAGAAGCCCCCCCGGTCACCACCAGCGGCGTGTTCGCGGAAATCTGCATTTGTTATCTCCCATAACTATCTCCGGGAATGGAGGTATCAGGGCGAAGGATTCGCTGCAATCGGCTTTGCGGGATCGGGAAGCCGGGAAACGAAAACGCCCGGCCCGCTGCGTGCGGAACCGGGCATCAAAATTCAGGTCAGGCGCATCCGCGCCAGAGCGGCTTAGCCAACCACGGTGGTATAGGTGCCATCGCCTTCCAGAATGGTGCGGAAGCCGCCCGGCTCATCGAGGCTGAACACGATGATCGGCAAATTGTTGTCGCGGGCCAGCGCAATCGCCGAGGCATCCATCACCCCCAGACGTTTCGCCAGCGCCTCGTCATAGGTCACCTTGTCGTAGCGCTTGGCATCGGGGTATTTCACCGGGTCCTTGTCATAGACCCCGTCCACCTTGGTGCCCTTGAAGATCGCCTCGCAGGCCATTTCGCTGGCGCGCAGGGTCGCGGCGGTGTCGGTGGTGAAATAGGGGTTGCCGGTGCCGGCGGCAAAGATCACCACCCGCTTTTTCTCAAGGTGGCGCACTGCGCGGCGGCGGATATAGGGCTCGCAAACCTCATCCATGCGGATGGCCGAGATCACCCGGGTAAACACGCCCAGCCCTTCCAGAGCCGATTGCATCGCGAGCGCGTTCATCACGGTGGCCAGCATCCCCATATAATCGGCAGTGGTGCGTTCCATCCCCTGAGCCGAGCCTTGCAGCCCGCGGAAGATGTTGCCGCCGCCGATGACCATGCAGATCTCGACGCCCATTTCCTGCACCCGCTTCACCTCATTGGCGATGCGCTGCACGGTGGGCGGGTTCAGCCCGTAGCCCTGATCTCCCATCAGCGCCTCGCCTGAAATTTTCAGCATAACGCGGCTGTATTTGGTTTTTTCGATCTCGGTCTCGGGGGATGAATCTGTCATTTTCCTGCCATGTCTTGCGGGTCACTGGAAGCTCGCGCCAAAATGAGGGAAAACCCCCTCGGGTTCAACGTGGAAACCCACTGTTTTGGAAAATACACAAAAGGCTGCCCTGTGCGCGATCTGATCGACGACATCTCTCCTTCCCGCCCGGTGCTGATCGCCGGGCCAACCGCCTCGGGCAAATCGGCGCTGGCGCTGGCGATTGCGCGTGCTCAGGGCGGCGTGGTGGTGAATGCCGATGCGCTGCAGGTGTTCGCCAATTGGCGGGTGCTTACCGCCCGGCCCTCGACGATGGAAGAAGAGGTCGCCCCGCACGCGCTCTATGGCCATGTGCCGGGCGATCAGGACTATTCCGTTGGCCAGTGGCTGCGCGACCTTGCCCCGATCCTGACGGGCGGGCTGCGCCCGATCATCGTCGGCGGCACCGGGCTTTATTTCACCGCCCTCACCGAAGGGCTGGCCGATATTCCTCTGACCCCGCCCGAGATCCGCGCCAAAGCCGATGCCCGCATGGCCGAGGAAGGCCCGGAGGCGTTGCTGGCCGAGCTTGACGCCCCCACCCTTGCCCGGATCGACCAGTTGAACCCCGCCCGGGTGCAGCGCGCCTGGGAGGTGCTCGCCACCACCGGCAAGGGGCTGGCCGACTGGCAGGACGAGACCCCGCCGCCGCTTCTGCAGCTCTCTGAGGTCACGGCGCTCATGATCGACGCCCCGCGCGACTGGCTGCGCGACCGGATCGAGCGGCGGTTTGATGCGATGCTGTCAAGCGGCGCACTGGAGGAGGCCCGCGCCAACCTGTCCGGCTGGTCCGACAGTCTGCCCTCGGCCAAAGCCATCGGTGCGCGCGAGTTGATCGCCCATCTCGAAGGTCGGCTCAGTCTTGAGGAAGCCCGGAGCCGCGCCATCGTCGCCAGTCAGCAATATGCCAAACGTCAGCGCACCTGGTTCCGCGCCCGGATGCAGGCCTGGCGCGCACTGCCGCCTGAAAGCTTCGCCTGACCGGCCCACGGCAAGTGATGCCAAAATGATTCGTTATCCACAAAAAACGCAGAGGCCTGTGGATAAGTAGGGGCGACATCACGGTTAAAATCCGGTATATGGTCCTGATCCGAGCCAAAAAAATAATAGTGGACAGATGATGACCCGGTCAGAAAAGCTCACCTCGCCGTTCCGTGTTCTTCCCCTCGCCCGCCTGTCAAAAGGGGGCCGATGGCGCACTGAGGCGATGCGAAGCTACGGGGCGCCGGTGCTGTTGTGGTTCACCCGTGGGCAGGGCCGCATCACCATAAATGGGGTCACCTCGGGGTACACATCACACAATGCTGTTTTCGTTCCCTCGGGCACGATGCATGGGTTCGAGATGAACAGCAACGTGGCCGGGATGATTGTGGTGTTTCCGGCGGGCATCGAAGACATGCTGGAACTGCCCGAAGAACCGCTGCATCTGCGCCTCTCGGATGCCGACCGGCACAGCGAATTGAACCGACTCATTGATGCGCTGCAAACCGAGCTTGAAAACGGCGCTGTCGCGTCGGAACGGGCGCTTCTGTCCCATGCCGGGCTGCTGTCGGTCTGGATCGAGCGGCAAATTTCGCGCGAAGAAGAGGCCGTGCGTCGTGAAAATGCGACCAGTCGACTTGCCGCCGCCTTCACCGCGCTGGTCGAACGTGAGTTCCACTCGGCCAAAACCGTGCGCGACTACGCCCAGCAGCTTGGCGTCACCCCTACGCACCTCACCCGGGTCTGCAACAAGGCCTGCGGTCGTCCGGCCTCGGCGATCCTTGCCGACCGGGTGCATTACGAGGCACGCCGCCTGCTGACCGAGACCCATATGCCGGTGAAAGACATCGCGCAGGCGCTTGGCTTTGCCTCGCCCGCCTATTTCACCCGGGCCTTTGCGCATCATACCGGGCACACCCCTTCGGCCTTCCGCCGCGGCGCCTGATCCCCGTTCTGAGTGAGGTTCTGCGTCGCCCCAACGCGGCGCAGCGCTTTCGGTTTTCGTGAACTGATCCCGTAACCGACCACATTCTTCGGTCAGATCAACAGCATACGCATAACTGATGCCAGACAGATTTGCCCCAACAACCGCGCCGCCCCACTACATGGCGGTTATGACCAGCAAGTTTTCCGGCGATCCCGCCACCTTGCAACGCGCCTCCAACGAAGCGCTGCGACTGGCCGCCCTGCATCCCGGGTTTCTGGGGGCCGAAGCAGCGCGCGAGCCTTCCGGCTTTGGCATCCTGATCACCTATTGGACCAGCCGGAGCGCTTTTGACGAATGGGAAGAGTCGGTGTTCAATCGGGTGAAGGAAGAATTCGGGCAGAGCGACCGCTTTACCGTCTTCGACCGCCGGGTCATGCGCGTCGGGATGGTGGAAGCGGTGCACGAGATGACAAATCCGGGCTACACCGCACCGCCGGACGACGCGGACTGATCAGCGCTCAGCCGCCCAGAATGGCTTTCACATAGTGCTCGGTTTCCGCATAGGGCGGGATACCTTCATATTTCACCACCGCCTCGGGCCCGGCATTATAGGCCGCCACAGCCAGCCGCCAGGACTGGAAGCGGTCATATTGCTGACGCAGATAGCGCGCCCCGGCATCGAGGTTTTCCATCGGATCGGTGGCATCAGCGCCAAGCCGGGCAGCAGTGTCGGGCATGAGCTGCGCCAGCCCCAGCGCGCCCTTCTCGCTCACCGCCTGCGGATTCCAGCCGCTTTCCTGCTGAACCAGACGAAAAAACAGATCTTCCGGCACATCGTATTTGCGCGCCGCCGTCCGTGCAGCCTCCAGATACTCGCCCCGATAGCTGCCGGAATAATGCGGGATCGCCGTGTCATCGGCCTGATAATGCGGGGTCAGCCGCACCGAATAGGAATATTGCTGCGCGGCGCGGCCATCGAGCACTTTCAGGGCGTTTTCAAAGGCTGAGCGGCCCGAGGACGAGGAGTAGAGCGTATCGCTAAAAGCCGGGGCGCTGGCGAAAGCCACGGCAACAAGCGTCGCCCCGACAGCCGTTCTGATGCCTAAGCCTCTCATCTCTGCCCCCTTATATCATGGGCCTAACATAGGGCAGAATCCGCGTCCGTTCCAGTGTCTCTGCCGTCGCGGGCATCCTCACGCCGATAAAGCTCTTTCCTTCATCGGGCCTGAATGTTGTAAGCATGGGATCAGATTTCAAGATTCGGGAGGCACCCATGGCAGGGTCAGTGAACAAGGTCATTCTTATCGGCAATCTCGGCGCCGACCCGGAAGTGCGCAACTTCCCGTCGGGGGGCAAAGTGGCCAACCTGCGTATTGCCACTTCGGAAACCTGGAAAGACCGTAGCACCGGCGAACGGCGCGAACGCACCGAATGGCACCGTGTGGCGATCTATTCCGAACCGCTGGTGCGGGTGGCCGAGCAATATCTGCGCAAAGGTTCCAAGGTCTATATCGAGGGCCAGCTTGAAACCCGCAAATGGCAGGATCAGTCCGGCCAGGACCGTTACACCACCGAGATTTCCCTGCGCCCCTTCCGCAGCGAGCTGACCATGCTTGACGGTCGCGGCGAAGGCGGCGGTGGCGGCAATCAGGGCGGCGGCTATGGCGGCGGTCAGGCCGGTGGCGGCAGCTATGGTGGCGGCGATTACGGTAGCGGCTATGGCGGCGGCGATCAGGGCCCGGCTTCCGGTGGCGGCGCAGGCGGCGGCGCGGGCGGTGGCTTCGACGACGAAATCCCGTTCTAGGGAAATCACCTTTTAAGACTCCCTTGTTATAAAGCCCTCCATATCCATGGAGGGCTTTGTTTCTTCGGAGAGGGAAAAAACGCCACATGCTTCGCGAGCAGGTTGAAAGCAGTATCAAACGCTATGCCACGGCCCTCAGATCTCGCGACACAAGAGGGATGTGCGATTTCTGGCTGGTGCCCGGTGTCATGTCGGTGCGCGGGGTCAATCTGGTTTACCCGTCTCTCGACAGTCTTTACGCGACGGCAGATGCGCTTGCTGCTTTCTATGATCGCCGAGGCCTCGCCTATATGCGCGCGGTGCTGGGCGAAATCTCTACCCCCCTTCCCGACTGCGTTTATTGCTCCGCCCATTTCGAGGCCATTGACGTAAATGGCATGCCGATAACCGGCTGGACCCAGCATTACACTCTACGTTTCGTCAAGGACGACTGGCGCGTCGCCTTTGTTCTGGCCGACGGGGAAGCCATTGCCTGGGAAAAACACGGCACGCCTTTTGGCAGTGGCAAGTAATCCATGCTCATATAGGCTTGTGCCGACAGGGTATCCGCCACATCTTAGCTGTATGCCATTGCGCATTATGTAAGTGTTGGAGGCGTCATGCCTTGGTCTTTTCCAATCGGCCATTTGTTCGGTAGTGAACTGCGCGTTCATGCCACGTTTTTTCTGCTGCTCGCCTGGATCGGGGTGGCGGGCTGGATGGATGGCGGCGCCCTCGGCGCGGCGATCAGCCTGCTTTATGTACTCATCCTGTTTGCCTGCGTCATCGCCCATGAATTCGGCCATGCGCTGACCGCGCGCCGATTTGGCATCCATACGCCCGATGTCACCCTACTGCCGATTGGCGGGCTGGCCCGGCTGGAGCGGATGCCGGAGAAACCCGGGCAGGAAGTGCTGGTGGCACTGGCCGGTCCGACGGTGAATGTGGTGATCTTTCTGGTGCTGCTCGCCCTGCTCGGCCCCGGAGCGATTGGGCAGGCGGTGCAGGATCCGCTGACCTTCTCCAACATGCCCGCCCAGATCGCGGTGCTGAACCTGATCCTGGCCGTGTTCAACCTCATCCCCGCCTTTCCGATGGATGGCGGGCGGGTGCTGCGCGCCGGGCTGTCGATGGTGATGGACCGCGTCGCCGCCACCCGGGTGGCCGCCACCGCCGGTCAGGGACTGGCCTTTGCCATGGGGCTTTACGGGCTGGTCATCGGCAATCCGATCCTGCTGTTCATCGCCTTTTTCATCTTCATGTCGGCAGGCGCCGAAAGCAGCAGTGTGGCGATGCGCCAGCTCGTGCGCGGGTTGATGGCGCGCGATGCGATGATCACCGAGTTTGAAACCCTAGCGCCAGATGACGGGATTGATCTGGCCGCCGCCACCCTCATCCGCACCACCCAGCACGAATTTCCGGTGCTCGCGCCGGAAACCGGGCAGCTCGTCGGATTGCTGGCCCGCCCGGCGCTCTATCACGCGCTGGAACAAGACCCCCGCCCGGCCCATATCGCTGACATCATGCAGCGCGAGGTGCCCAGCGTGGCGCTGACCACCGGGCTGGCCCGGGTGCTGGCTTTGATGGAGGCAGGCGCGGAAGTCGTTGCCGTCAACGCCCCTGACGGGCGGATGATCGGTTATGTGAACCGCGAGAATGTCGGCGAGCTGATGGTTGTGGCCAATGCCAGGCAGAAGCGCGCAGGCCGTCTGGTGTAGGGCGCGGGGCTATTGCCCCGCTTCCAATGCGCGCAGATTGGCCACGTTGCGATTATGCTCTGTCAGCGTCGCAGCAAAAGCATGGCCATCTGCCGGATTAAGGGTTTTTGCCACGAAGAACAGATAATCGGTCGCCGCCGGGTTCATCGCCGCCTCGATCGAGGCCAGCCCGGGATTGGCAATCGGCGTCGGCGGCAGGCCTTCGTTCACATAGGTGTTGAAGGGCGTATCGCCGCGCAGCTCGCTTTGCCGCAGACCGCGCCCCAGCGACCCCTGCCCGTGGGTGATGCCATAGATCACCGAAGGGTCGGTTTGCAGCCGCATCCCCCGGCGCAGGCGGTTCACGAACACGCTTGCCACCTGAGGCCGTTCGCTTGACAGCCCGGTTTCCTTTTCCACGATCGAGGCCATGATCAGCGCCTTTTCCGGCGTGTCATAGGGCAGATCGCTGGCGCGGTTCGCCCAGGCATCGGCCAGCCGGGTTTGCTGCTCTGCCACCATCAGGGCAATCACATCGGCGCGTTTATCGCCAGCGCGCACCTCGTAGCTGTCAGGCGCCAGCATCCCTTCGGACGGCAGATCACCTGCATCGCCAACCAGGAACTCAGCTTTCGACAGCGCATCCGCGACCTGCCAGACCGTTGCCCCTTCGGCCACGGCGACGCGATAACGGGTATCGGCCTCGTTGCGCAGCTTCAGGTAATCCGACGGGATCTGTTCCGCATCCGGGGCAAATTCGGCTTGCGTCACAAAGCGTTGGGTTGTCGGATCCAGCTCGCGCACGCGGATCTCGGCATCCAGAATCCCGATCCGGTAGACGATTTCAGAGCCACAGGTCGAGGCCCCGCCGCGCGTGACCAGATCGACGATATCGGCCATCGAGGCGCCTTCGGGCACCAGAAAGCTGCCCGCCTTCAGCGCCGACGATTTGCCAGTGTAAGACGCGCCAATGCGCAGGACCGACGCAGAGCTAACCGCGCCCTGTTCGGCCAGATTCTGCGACACGGTGCGAAAGCTCGCCCCGGCAGGCACCTTCACGCAGATCGCCGCCTCAAGAGGCCCCGGATCACTGTACTGGCGCTGGCCCCAGGCGATCAGACCGCCCAGAACAATCAGCACCACCACAAAGAACGACAGCGCCGTCGAGGCGATGTTGCGCCACATTATTCGGTGACCTTCCTCATGATCAGCGAGGCGTTGGTACCGCCAAAGCCGAAGGAGTTGGACAGCACCACGTCAATCTTGCGCGGTTCGGCCTTGTTGGGCGCCAGCGACAGCTTCGGCGTCACCGCCGGATTGTCGAGGTTGATCGTCGGCGGCGCAATCTGATCGCGGATCGCCAGCACGCAGAAGATCGCCTCAACCGCCCCGGCAGCCCCCAGCAGGTGGCCGATGGAGGATTTCGTCGACGACATCGTCACATTCGCCGCGTGATCGCCGAGCATACGCTCCACCGCGCCAAGCTCGATGGAGTCGGCCATGGTCGAGGTGCCATGCGCGTTGATATAGTCGATATCTTTCGGCTCCAGCCCGGCACGTTTCAGCGCCGCACGCATGGCGCGTTCGCCGCCTTCGCCATCTTCCGACGGGGCGGTGATGTGGTGGGCATCGCCCGACAGGCCATAGCCGATCACCTCGGCATAGATCTTGGCGCCACGCGCCTTGGCGTGTTCGTATTCTTCCAGCACCACCACGCCCGCGCCTTCGCCCATCACGAAGCCGTCGCGGTCTGCGTCATAGGGGCGCGAGGCGGTTTCCGGAGAATTGCCGCGTTTGGTCGACAGCGCCTTGCAAGCGTTGAACCCGGCAATCCCGATTTCCGAAATTGCGGCTTCGGCGCCACCGGCCACCATCACATCGGCATCGCCAAAGGCAATCAGCCGCGATGCGTCGCCAATCGCATGGGCGCCGGTCGAGCAGGCGGTGACCACCGCGTGGTTCGGCCCCTTGAAGCCGTAGCGGATCGAGACCTGACCGGAGATCAGGTTGATCAGCGAACCGGTGATAAAGAAGGGCGACACCCGGCGCGGACCGCGCTCGTGGATCAGCACGGCAGTATCGGCGATGGAATTCAGCCCGCCGATGCCCGACCCGATCAGCACACCCGTGCGTTCGCGGCCTTCATCATCTTCCGGTTTCCAGCCCGAATCTTCCACAGCCTGCGCCGCAGCCGCCACGCCATAGAGGATGAAGTCATCCACCTTGCGCTGTTCTTTCGGCTCCATCCAATCATCGGGATTGAAGGTACCGTCCGACCCATCGCCACGCGGCACTTCGCAGGCATAGTTGGTGGTAACGCGCGAGGCGTCGAAGCGGGTAATCGTGCCAGCCCCGGATTCCCCGGCCAGCAGGCGTTTCCAGGTCTCTTCAACACCGCTCGCGAGCGGCGAAACCATACCAAGACCCGTAACAACCACACGACGCATCATGAACTGCCCCCCTCTAATCAAGGCGTTTTTCATCCCGCGTTTGATAGCCCGGCCACAGTACGGGGGGCAAGGCCGAAACCGCCTGCGCCTCGCCATCTACGCGTATTACCCCCGAAAAACGGGCAACAAACCGCCAACCGCCCGATGCTGCATCTGCAACAGATGGGCGTTGTTTTCGGGGTGTTTTCCGGTTTTCAGACGGCGCGCGGGCGGATCGAGGCGCGAATATCCTCGCCCAGAGCCGCGCGGGTACGCTCGATATCGTAGTCAACCTGAAGCAGAATCCAGAAATCCTTGGCGGTCGAGAAATAGCGTGCCAGCCGCAGCGACAGCTCGGCATCCACCACACGTTCGCCATTCAGCAGCCGCTCGATCGTGCCCACGGCCACGCCGACCTTGCCCGCCAGCTCCACCGGGCTCAGCCCAGCAGGCTCCAGAAATTCCTCGGCCAGCACCGCGCCCGGGGTCGGGCACAGAAACACCGGCTCGGCCTTGGCTGCGGGCGTGGGTGCGGGCTCGACAATGGCTTCCTCAATGGGCAGCCCGGCCTCTTTCCACGCGGTCAGCCCGCCTTCCATGTGCAAAACCCTGTTATAGCCCGCTTTCAGCAGCATCTTGGCCGCCGCTTCCGAGCGTTTGCCAATGGCGCAATGCAGCACCAGCGGCTTGTCGGCCAGCACCGGGAACACGTCGACATCCAGCTCGGAGAGCGGCAAAAGCAACGCCCCGGCGATATGCTCGCGGTCGTATTCCTTGGTCTCGCGCACATCCACGAGCACGATCTCGCCCGCGTCGAGCCAATCGGAAATGGCCTGAGGCGTTACGACAACCGGCTCTGCAACGATATCCTTGGGCATGGGGCACTCCTTCAAAACGTACCTGCTGATAGCGCATGACGCGGTGAAATGTCCGCCCGAAGCTATGAGGCCGGGCATGACGCGAGACCACCGCCGCGGGCCAGATCGGAACGGCGTTCCAAACCGCGCCACCGCATCGGCAGAATCACCACCAATAGAACAAGAAAAACGGCGCCCCGAAGGACGCCGTTCTGCAACCCTGTCAGGCTGGCTTAGCTTAGGAGGCTTCAGCGATGAATTTCACCGCGTCGCCAAAGGTCTGGATGCCTTCTGCAGCGTCATCCGGGATCTCGATACCGAATTCTTCTTCGAAGGCCATGACCAGCTCAACGGTGTCGAGGCTGTCAGCGCCGAGGTCGTCGATGAACGAGGCCGATTCCGTGACCTTGTCTTCTTCAACGCCGAGGTGCTCGACAACGATTTTCTTCACGCGATCTGCGACGTCGCTCATGTTTCTTCCTCACAGTTATTCGGGCACTTCGCCCGGTTGTTCAGCCCCAAAGGAGCCTCTCCGTATCCCCGGGGAGGCCCCGGGCCACTCATCACGAGCGGGTGAATTCTGAGCCCCCTTTAGCATAATGTGCCCCGGGGGCAAATGCTTTGTCCAGCAATCAGGACGCAACTTCACGCCGTGTTTCTCGATCCTCTAGCGCTGTCGCCGCATAGCGGTTCCAGCTCGACGAGCCCTCACGTGCCCGGCGGCGGATACCAGCAAGATTTGCAGCAGTCAGCTGCGGCTCAAAAAGCATGTCCTGAAACTCCGCCCATAACCCCGCCTCCCCGATCGGCTTGGTACAGGGATGCCCACCAAAGGGCATCGCAACCAGAGCGAGACGCGGCGCCATCGCGGCTACCTGGTGGGCATGAGCGGTATCGGCCGACGGGTGGCGCGGATCGTAGAGCACAAACCCTCGCATCTCTGGCGAGATGTCGGCAGCGGTCAGGGCAAGATCGCGTCGGCACTTGCTCTCGTGCTCTTCGAAGCGTGGATCGAAGGGCGATGTGTCAGAAAACGGCGTTGATTGCGGCGATACGAGAATCGCCTGCCTAAGCCGTAGGGATCGGCTGAGCAGCAGAATCCCATACCCCCCCATCGAAAACCCGATCGCCGCCACCTGCCGATAGGATCCAGTAAGCTCAGCCAATGCCTGACGCAGGGCCGGCAGGTCGTCGTTCAGATACCAGTCATCCTGTGCGGTCAGCACCTGCAGGTGATCGATCCCTTGCGAGAGATACCGGTGCACGGGCTTGGACTCGCCAAAGCCTGCGCGGCCTCCCTGCAAATGGATGAAGGTCACTACAAGTCGGTCCCCGGACTGTCCGTACAGCCGGGCGCGGGCATGCGTCCCGTCAAAGACAGTCCGGGAGGCCTCCATTATTACAGCATCGCCATCCCGCCGTTCACATGCAGCGTTGTGCCGGTCATGTAAGCGGCTTCGCTCGACGCCAGATAAAGCACGGCGGCGGCGATTTCTTCGGGCGTGCCCATGCGAGCCGCCGGGATTTGCCCATTGATCTTGGCTTTCTGCTCGTCATTGAGCTTGTCGGTCATCGCCGTGGCGATAAAGCCGGGAGCAACGCAGTTGGCGGTGATCCCGCGCGAGGCAACCTCATAGGCGATGGATTTGGTCATCCCGACCATCCCGGCCTTGGAGGCAGCGTAGTTGGCCTGCCCCGGATTGCCGGTGGCGCCGACGATCGAGGAAATGTTGATGATCCGGCCCCAGCGCGCCTTCATCATGCCGCGGATCGCGCCACGGCACAGGCGCATGGTGGCGGTCAGGTTCACATCAAGCACGCTCTGCCAATCGTCATCCGACATCCGCATGAACACCTGATCACGGGTGATCCCGGCGTTGTTGACCAGAATATCCAGACTCCCCATCGCCGCGATGGCCTCTTTCGGCAAGCCGTCCACCGCCTCCGGATCAGAGAGGTTGCAGGGCAGCACATGGGCGCGCTCGCCCAGCTCGGCGGCCAGCGCCTCCAGCGGCTCCACCCGGGTGCCGGACAGGCCCACAGTGGCGCCCGCGCTATGCAGCGCCTTGGCAATCTCGCCGCCAATCCCGCCGGAAGCCCCGGTGACCAGCGCGTTTTTCCCTGTCAGATCAAACATGTATTTTCCTTTCCTGTGCGGAAGCCCGCTTAGCCGTTCAGGCTTTCCGCCGCGGCTTTCACCTCGTCGGGGGTGCCGATATTGCGGGTGGCGATCTCTTTGTTGATCCGGCGGATCATACCGCAGAGCGCTTTGCCCGCACCGATTTCCCAGATTTCATCCACACCGTTTTCGCCCATCCACAGCACGCTTTCACGCCAGCGCACCGAGCCTGTCACCTGTTCAACCAGAAGCGAGCGGATCGTGGTCGGGTCTGAAATGTCGGAGGCGCGCACATTGGCCACCAGCGGCACGGAGGGGCGTTCGATATTCACATGGCTCAATGCCTCGGCCATCGCCTGCGCAGCGGGTTCCATCAGCGCACAATGGAACGGGGCAGAGACGGGCAGAAGCACGGCGCGCTTGGCGCCCTTGGCCTTGGCAATCTCGAGCGCACGTTCCACCGCCGCCTTATGGCCGGAAATCACCACCTGGCTCGGATCGTTGTCATTGGCGGCCTGACAGACCCCGCCCTGAGCGGCTTCTTCGGCCACCGCCGTTGCAGTTTCGAAATCGAGCCCCAGCAGCGCCGCCATGGCGCCCTCGCCCACCGGCACCGCCGCCTGCATCGCCAGCCCGCGCGTACGCAACAGCCGTGCGGTATCGGTGATGGTCAGCGCTCCGGCCGCAGCCAGTGCGGAATACTCGCCAAGGCTGTGCCCGGCCACATAGGCGGCGGCGTCGATGCCAACCCCTTCGGCCTCCAGCGCCCGCATCGTGGCGAGCGAGGTGGCCATCAGCGCCGGTTGCGCGTTCTCGGTGAGGGTCAGCGCATCCTGCTCGCCCTCCCAGATCAACGTGCTCAGCTTTTCGCCAAGCGCCTCGTCAACCTCGTCGAACACCGCGCGGGCGGCCGGATAGGCTTCGGCCAGCGCCTTGCCCATGCCGATGGTTTGCGCCCCCTGCCCCGGAAATACGAATGCGCGTGTCATGGCCACTCCCTTGCGTTGAATCTTCACAGGGGGATAGCGCGGGGCGGATAAAAAGAAAAGCACCGCCCGAAGGGGGCGGCGCAGGAATGCAGCAGGCAGGCAGAGCGACAGCCCGCGTCAGGCCGCGACATGTTGCCCGAAAGGCGGCACCTTATAGAGCGCCTTATAGAGTGCCTTGTGCTCGCTGATCCGTGCCGGGGTCAGCTCATGCGCCAGCCGGTCGCGCAGATGCTCCAGCGGCAGCAGCGCCCCGCGCGCAATCTCCAGCGCTTCATCGCTGGCGCCGAGCCGCAGCAGCAGGCGCGACATCCGCCCCGCTTCATGCGAACGCAGCAGATAGACCGAGCCGATTTCGTGAAAGCTCAGCCGGGTCGCCTCGACGAATTCCCTGCTCAGGTTGCGATGACCGCGTCGGACTTCGCGACGGATGATGTCGATCTGCACTTCCGGCTGCAGCCCGGCCCGCGCCGCCCAGACCATATAGCCGCCAAAGATCGTGAACATCAGCGTTGCCGCCAGTTTCATGCCCAGCACATCCGCGCCCACCATCGAATCCGGGGCCACCCATAGCCCGGCCGCCGTCGCCAGCAGCAGCAGGCCGCCGATCCGCCCGGTCAGCGTGGCCAGGAGACAGGTAGCCTTGTTGGCCGCCGGCTGCGAGATGATATACCCCCAGGGCGTTTCGGTCAGTTGCGGTGTGTGCCTGGCTTCGGGCTTCGCACTTGATCGGGCCTGTACCGGCCCTTCCATCGTGAGCATAGTCATACAATTCCCCTCGTCACTCGTCCTCGCCCCCCCGTTCTACGGATAAGAGTGGCGCGATTTGGGCACCTCTTCGGCCAATTAGAGTTAACTTCGTGTTAACCGCGCCATGGCCTTCAACGCGCCCGATCCACGGACCCGCTCACACGCCCCGCAAGACAGCTTCTCGCCTTGCATCAAGCCCGCGAGGGTGTATAAGGCCCCGTCCTTCCGCGCGACTTGAACCGCGTGGCCTCTCGTGGACGGGAGCGGAAGGAAGCCCGTCCTTTGAAGCGCGCCTGAACAGAATGGAGAAGACATGCCGCTTTATGAGCATGTGATGATTGCGCGTCAGGACCTGTCCAACGCGCAAGCTGAAAGCCTCGTTGAACATTTTGGCACCGTGCTGGCGGACAACGGCGGGAAAGTCGTTGAAAGCGAGTATTGGGGCGTCAAAACGATGGCCTACAAGATCAACAAAAACCGCAAGGGCCACTATGCCTTCCTGAAAACCGACGCGCCTGCCGCGGCCGTTCAGGAAATGGAACGCCTCATGCGCCTGCATGACGACGTGATGCGCGTGCTCACCATCAAGGTGAACGCTCATCAAGAAGGCCCGTCGGTTCAAATGCAAAAACGTGACGAACGCGGCGACCGCCGTGAACGCCGCGATCGCTAAGAGAAGGAGCTAACACTATGGCCGCGAAACCGTTTTTCCGCCGTCGCAAGGTCTGCCCGTTCTCCGGCGACAATGCACCCAAAATCGATTACAAAGACACCCGGCTGCTGCAGCGCTACATCTCTGAGCGCGGCAAAATCGTTCCCAGCCGGATCACCGCCGTGTCGGCCAAGAAGCAGCGTGAACTCGCCCGTGCCATCAAACGCGCGCGTTTCCTCGCCCTTCTGCCCTACGCCGTGAAGTAAGGAGAGACCCATGCAAGTCATCCTGCTCGAACGTGTGGCCAAGCTTGGTCAGATGGGTGAAGTCGTCGACGTCAAAGCCGGCTACGCCCGTAACTTTCTGCTGCCGCAGGGCAAAGCCCTGACCGCGAGCCAGGCGAATATCGCCCAGTTCGAGGTGCAGAAAGCTCAGCTTGAAGCCCGCAACCTCGAAACCAAAAAAGAAGCCGATGCTCTGGCTGCCAAACTCGATGGCCAGCAGTTCGTCGTGATTCGGTCGGCCTCCGACTCCGGCTCGCTCTACGGGTCGGTGACCACGCGCGATGCCGCCGACGCCGCAACCGCTGAAGGCTTCACGGTCGACAAGAAACAGGTCGTGCTGAAAGGCCCGATCAAGGATCTTGGTCTTCACGCTGTCGAAGTGCGCCTGCACCCGGAAGTCGAAGTCGAGATCGTGCTGAACGTGGCTCGCTCGGCGGAAGAAGCCGAACTGCAAGCCTCGGGCAAGTCGATCCAAGAGATGGCCGCTGAAGAAGAAGCCGCGGCTGACTTCGAAATCTCCGAGCTGTTCGACGATATCGGTGGCGCCGCCTCCGAAGACGACGACGAAGGCTCGGTGGCCGCTGAGGCTGACGACGAGGAGTAATCCTCTCGCCTTTCAAATTGAAACCGCGCGGAGTCTCTTCGCGCGGTTTTTTTGTGCCTTGGGTCTGGCGAAGCTTCGCCGATGGGATATTTCCCCTTCCTCTGCCCTGCCCGAATGCGCAGGATATGGGAAAAGGTGAAGGAGTTCTCATGTTCGTGTTATCCCGCCGCGCCCTGATGGCCGGGGCCGCCAGCGCCCTTGCTCTGTCCGCCTGCGGCCACGCCACCCCGAAAGGCGATCAGAACCCGCCGCTCTATCCCAACGAAACGCCCGAGCTGCGCCGCCTGATCAACAAATGGGCCGATTATTACCATGTGCCGCGCAGCCTTGTGCACCGGCAGGCGGTGCGTGAAAGCGAACACCGGCCCTGGGCGCGCAACGGACCCTATTACGGGCTGTTGCAGATCCTGCCGCAGACCGCCCGCACCATGGGGTTCTCTGGCCGTGATTCTGCCCTGCTCGACGCCGACACCAACCTGAAATACGCGGTGAAATATCTGCGCGGCGCCTATATCGTGGCCCATGGCAACGAAGACGACGCGATGAAATGGTATGCGCGCGGCTACTATTACGAGGCCAAACGTCTGGGGCTTCTGGAAGAAACCGGGTTGCGCTAGGGCCAGCCCGGTTTTGACATCGGATAAGGGAATTGACGTGAACATTTGTCGAACACGCTTTTCCTTGCCGGGCGGAAACGGTATTCTGCGCTCATGAGCAGATATCATGATGACGCCGCCGAAAACCTGGACGCCCCGCGCCCCCGCCTCAGCCAACTGGCGATGGCCGCGCGGCCGATGCCCTATCTGGATGGTCTGAACCCGGCGCAGCGCGAAGCGGTCGAGGCGCTGGATGGTCCGGTGCTGATGCTGGCAGGCGCGGGCACCGGCAAGACCAAGGCGCTGACCTCCCGCATCGCGCATCTCTTGAACACCGGCTCTGCGCGCACCAACGAGATTCTCGCCGTCACCTTCACCAACAAGGCCGCGCGCGAGATGAAACAGCGTGTGGCCACCCTGCTGGGCCAGCCGGTCGAAGGGATGCCGTGGCTCGGCACCTTCCACGCGATCTGCGTGAAGCTCCTGCGCCGCCATGCCGAATTGGTGGGGCTGAAATCCAATTTCACCATCCTCGACACCGACGACCAGATCCGGCTGATGAAACAGCTGATCATCGCCGAGAATATCGACGAAAAGCGCTGGCCCGCCCGCCAGCTGGCCGGGATCATTGATGGCTGGAAAAACCGCGCGCTGACGCCTGAAAAGCTGCCCGCCGCCGAACATGCCGCCTTCAACCATCGTGGGGGCGAGCTTTACGCGGCCTATCAGGCCCGGCTGCGCGCGCTGAATGCGGCGGATTTTGGCGACCTGCTGCTGCATGTGGTGCGGATCTTCCAAGAACACGAGGATGTGCTGGCGCAATATCAGCGCTGGTTCAAATACATCCTCGTCGACGAGTATCAGGATACCAACGTCGCCCAATATCTGTGGCTGCGGCTACTCGCACAGACGCATAAAAACATCTGCTGCGTCGGCGATGACGATCAGTCGATCTACGGTTGGCGCGGCGCCGAAGTGGGCAATATCCTGCGGTTTGAAAAGGATTTCCCCGGCGCCAAGGTGATCCGGCTGGAGCAGAATTACCGCTCGACCCCGCATATCCTCGCCGCCGCCTCAGGCGTGATCCGGGGCAATGAGGGGCGGCTGGGCAAGGAGCTGTGGACCGAGGCCGAAGAGGGCGAAAAGGTCCGCCTGATCGGCCATTGGGACGGCGAAGAAGAGGCCCGCTGGATCGGCGAGGAAATCGAGGCGATGCAGCATGGCAGCCGGGGGCTGCGCCCGCTCAGCCTTGACGACATGGCCATATTGGTACGAGCCAGCCACCAGATGCGCGCCTTTGAAGATCGCTTTCTGACCATCGGCCTGCCCTACCGCGTCATCGGCGGCCCGCGTTTTTACGAGCGCATGGAAATCCGCGATGCCATGGCCTATTTCCGCCTCGCGGTCAGCCCCGAGGACGATTTGGCGTTTGAGCGCATCGTCAACACCCCGCGCCGGGGCTTGGGCGACAAGGCGATACAGACGATCCAACGGCTGGCACGCGATCACGGGCTGAGCCTGGTTGAAGGCGCGCGGCTTTGCGTGGCGCAGGACGAGATCAAGGGCAAGGGCAAGGGCCAGCTTGACCATCTGGTGCGCTCGATCGACCGCTGGCACGAGACCGTGCAAGCCCCCGCCACCGCCCCCGATGACGATGCGCTGGTGATCTCCGACAGCGCCCCGCAGGGCCGTCACGGCGCGCTGTCGCATATTGAACTGGCCGAACAGATCCTTGAGGAAAGCGGCTACACCGCGATGTGGCAGGCCGACAAAACCCCCGAAGCGCCGGGGCGGCTGGAAAACCTCAAGGAACTGGTGAAAGCGCTGGAAGAGTTTGAAAACCTTCAAGGGTTCCTCGAACATGTCAGCCTGATCATGGACAACGAAAGCGACGCGGACGAAGCCAAGGTCACGATCATGACCCTGCACGGCGCCAAGGGGCTTGAATTCCCCGCCGTGTTCCTGCCGGGTTGGGAGGATGGGCTTTTCCCCTCGCAGCGCTCGATGGATGAAAGCGGGCTGAAGGGCCTCGAAGAGGAACGGCGTCTGGCCTATGTGGGCATCACCCGGGCCGAAGAGCTGTGCACCATTTCCTTTACCGCCAATCGCCGGGTTTACGGGCAATGGCAAAGCCAGCTGCCGAGCCGTTTCATCGACGAATTGCCACCTGAACATGTCGAAGTGCTCACCCCACCGGGGCTTTATGGCGGCAGCTATGGCGCCGCCGGGGGCATGTCATCGCGGCTGGACGAACGCGCGAGCCGGGCCGATGCCTATAATTCGCCGGGCTGGAAGCGGATGCAGACCCAATCCAGCGCCCGCCCAATGCACAGCCCCAGCGAGGCGCGCAATCTGGTGATCGATTCCACCGCGGTTTCCTCTTTCACAAAGGGCGACCGGGTGTTCCACCAAAAGTTCGGCTACGGCTATGTGATGGGGATCGAGGGCGACAAGCTCGACATCGAGTTCGAACATGCCGGGTCCAAGAAAGTGGTGGCGAAATTCGTCACCGCCGCCGACCGCGCCGGATCGGACACCGGATCAGACGACGTGCCGTTCTAGCGGCTCTCCGACACGCCTTTTCGCGCAGTCAGTAAAAAAGGAAAAGCGGCGCCGAAGCGCCGCTTTTTTCAGTCTGCCAGTGTTATTCCGCCAGCGTCACTCTGCCGGTTCGACCAGCGCCACTGAGGCGTCTTCGGCGATGGTGCGCGGCGCGGCGTTCAACGCGTCGATGGCAAAGCCCGCCGCCGCCTTGTAGGCCGCCATGAAGGCATCGCGTTCCTCAGTCGGGATCACGTCGTCGATGCTCTCGAACGCCCCGCCACAGCGCTCGTCGACGAGGTTGAGCAGCCCGAAGGGCCCGGCCCCCCGGTTGCGCAGGATCAGCTTCGAGACCGGCCCGCAAAGCGTATCGTCATAGGTGGCAAGCGCTGCCCGTGTCACGCCATGCTCCAGCATCGCCACACCCAGCGTACGCGCGTCAATGATCGCCTGGCTCGCACCATTCGATCCGGTCGGATACATCGCATGGGCCGCGTCGCCCATCAGCGCCACGCCGCCATCCACCCAAGTCTCCACCGGCTCGCGGTCGATCATCGGGTTTTCGTACGAGACATCGGCCTTGCGCAGCATATCGGGCACGTCGAGCCAATCGTATTTGAACGCTTCGAAGTTCTCGGCAAATTCTTCGATCTCGACCGGGCGGAACCAACCGGTGCTTTGCCAGCCGTCAGAGGCGTCCAGCGTCATCTCGGCGATCCAGTTGATCGTGGCCAGCCCGTCTGCGTCGGGGGCCGAGATCGGGTAGATCACCATCCGGTGCTGATGGGTGCCCAGCCCGACGAAGGACGATCCGGTGCGAATGGGTTTGGCCCGGGTCGTGCCGCGCCACATGATCGCCCCGCCCCAATGGATCGGCGGCTGCTCGGGATGCATCTGCGCGCGCAGCGCCGAATGAATACCATCGGCGGCAATCAGCAGGCTGCCGGTTTCGCGCGAGGTGGTGCCATCGGCATGCTCGATCAGCGCGGTCACGCTGCCATCGGCGTTATTCTCGTAGCCAGTGACCTTCGCCCCCAGCCGCACCGCATCCTTGCCCGCGCGTTCGATGAATTTGTCATGCAGCAGCATATGGAACTCACCGCGATGCACGGCATATTGCGGCCAATGATAGCCCGCCTCTTCGCCACGCGGTTCGGCATAGATATCATTGCCGTTCAGCCCCACCAACGCCCATTCGCGCGCTTTCACCCCGACGCGGTCCATATCGCTTTCGGTGATGCCCATATCGTAGAGCTCGCGCACCGCGTTGGGCTGGATGTTGATCCCCACCCCGAGCGGCTTCAGCTCGCGCACGCTTTCGAACACCACACAATCCACACCGATCTGGTTCAGCGTCAGCGCAGCCGACAGCCCGCCAATCCCGCCTCCGGCGATCAATATACGCGGTTTCGTCATCTTTTCCTCCCTCGCAGTTGCAGCGTTTTTAACAGCCGCGGGCCAAGGCTCAACTGCGAAGATGATCAAATCGGCCTGTCTTGGCACGAAATCCAGGGCAAACCGTCCGGATCGGGGCAAACGAACGCGCTACAGCCCCTTCCCCAAGCCATGCGCAGTCGCTAGCGTCGGCCTATTACTCCGTACAAAGGATAAGTCCCTTGAAACCTTTCCCTCTAATCCTCAGCGCGGCCCTGCTGGCCGGATGCAAAACCATTGTTGGCGGCGATATCTATCTCAGCGATCTGCCCACGGCCCTCGACAGTGGCACGCCCGCAACCACGCAGTTGACGCTGCAGCTCGAAATGCCCTCGTCCGATACCTGCACCGAACAGGCCGACGCCGTGCTGGCCGTCTATCAGGCCAGTTTCATCAACGCGGAGTTCGTCGAATGCAGCGATGCGGATAGCGACAACATGATGGTGCTCACCGTCGAAACCCCGATGCTCGCTTTCACCCATACGCCGCCGCTGCCCGATCAGGCCATTGCCATCGGCGTCAGCCGCAGCGCCTACGGGATTTCCGCCTATTATCTGTCCAACGCTGAGGCCTCCCGCGCGATCTGGGATGCGCTGCCCGAGGATCTGACCAGCTCGACCAGCTATGACCCCGACACGCAGCTGACGGCGCGCGTGGTGAACGATGGCGCGGCGGTGACCGAGATTTCCATCGGTTCGGTGTTCGTCGATGACATGCCGGTGATCGGGCCTGAAATCCGCACACTCGACCGGCGGGCGGAGCTTTCGCTCACCTTCTCAGACGTGGCCAATGCCGCTTTCGACAAGCTCGGCCAACCGATCAGAATCCTGACCATGACCGAGGCGAACTAAGCCTGACAGGCTAACGGAAAAGGCCGCCCACAGGGGCGGCCTTTTTTAAACAGGTCGAGGTGTGCAGCTTGCGCTTGCGCCCCGAACTTATTCTTCTTCGAGGGACTCGACGGCTTTTTCCAGCTCTTCCTTGCTGACCTCTTTCTCGGTCACCTTGGCGCCGGCCACGATGTGGTCGATCACTTTGTCTTCGAAGATCGGCGCCTGAATTTGCTGACGCATCTGTTCGTTCTGCTGAACGAAATCGAAGAATGCACGTTCCTGACCCGGATATTGACGGGCTTGGTTCATCACCGCCTGGGTCATCTCGGCATCGGTCACTTCCACCTCGGCGCTACGGCCGATCTCGGCCAGCAGCAGGCCCAGACGCACGCGGCGTTCAGCCAGGGTTTTGTGCTCGTCGGTGGTTTCGATCTCGCCATGGTCATGGCCGTGATCGTCCGGATGCGCTTCATGGTAGAGCTGATGCGCGATCTGGTTGGCTTCGGCATCGACCAGCGAGGCCGGCAGATCAAAGCTGACCAGCCCGTCGAGCTTGTCGAGCAGCGCCCGCTTGACCACCGCGCGCGCGGCACCGGCATATTCGGATTCCAGACGCTCAACCACTTGGGCTTTGAACTGGGCCAGATCTTCGGCGCCGTAGCGCTTGGCCAGCTCGTCGTCGATCTCGGCCGGTTTCGGTTCTTTCACCGCTTTCACGGTGCAGCTGAACACGGCTTCCTTGCCTGCCAGATCGGCGGCGCCATATTCATCGGGGAAAGAGACGGTCACGTCTTTTTCTTCACCGGCTTTGGTGCCCACGAGCTGCTCTTCAAAGCCCGGGATGAACTGGCCGGAGCCCAGCACCAGCGGGAAATCGTCGCCCGCGCCGCCTTCGAAGGCTTCGCCGTCGATCCGACCGACAAAGTCGATCACAACCTGATCGCCGTCTTTGGCTTTCGAACCGGCTTTGCGGTCTTCGAAATTCTGCGTGCCTTCGGCCAGCGATTTCAGCGCGTCGTCAACTTCGGCGTCGCCGGCTTTCACCACCAGTTTCTCAAGCTCGATGCCCGAGAAATCGACTTCCGGGATTTCCGGCAGCTTTTCATAGGCGATCTCGACATGCACGTCGTCGCCCGGTTTCCAGTCCTCGTTGGTCATTTTGACCTCGGGCTGCTGCGCCGGACGGTCGCCGGAAGCTTCGAAATGGGTGCCCATGGCGCCATCGATGCTTTCCTGCATGGCTTCGCCCATCAGGCGATCGCCATATTGCTTTTTCAGCAGCGCCATCGGCACCTTGCCCTTGCGGAAGCCCTTCAGCTCGATCTCGGGCTGCGCCTCGACCAGCTTTTCGTTCACTTTCGCATCAAGCTCTTCAGCGGTGATGATCAGCTGATAGGCGCGCTTCAGGCCTTCGTTCAGGGTCTCGGTGACAGACATGCTTTCGTCCTTCATAGGTCGGTTGCGCCCGGAAGGACGCACGGAAAATTTCTCGCCCTTCTATGAGGGCGCGGCGCGCGGTGCAAGGGGGATTGCTATTTCAGCCGGAAGTGATTGCGCAAGCCGAGGCCGAGAAAGAAGAGGAGGACGAAACCGGAGACGGTTTCAAAACCAGCAAGCGCCTGTAGCCAGCCCGGGCCGTCTTTGAGCAGATCAGTGAAGTACAGACGATTAAGCCCGAAAAAGCTGAACAGGTTGGCGAACGACAGGCCGAACGGGGCCAGCGGCGCGTGGCATTGGGTGCCATGCATGCCGCACATCCAGCCGAAATAGACCATGTAGATCAACGCGGGCACCAGCCAGATGCCTGCCAGAGCATAGAGCGGACGCGAAAGCGAATAGCCGTAATCGGAGATCGCCCCGAACCCAAGATTGGCCAAGCGCGCAAGCCCGGTTTCCAGCTTGCCCTTACAGCGCATTTCCTGCCGAAAAAAGAATTGCGCATCATCCGGCTTTTCCAGTTCCAGCATGATCTGCCGCAGGCGTGTATAGGCGCGCTTGCTTTCTTCAGCAGTCTCCGCCGTCACCTCCGGCCAATTCTCACGTTTGGCTGTAAAACTCGTGTCCTGATGCATCTCTCGTTGATAGAATTTCGGTACCACTTTCCCGAATTGCACCGACTTGAAACTGGTTTGCCCCCTGAAACTGCCATCGGAAAAATCGGCGGGCCCGCTGAAACTGGTGGATTCGAACAAGGCATCCTCGCTGAAACTGGCGGAGCTGAACCAGGCGGGCCCGCTGAAACTGGCGGAGCTGAACCGGGCGGGCCCGCTGAAACTGGCGTAGGTGAAACTGGCGTACCCACTAAAACTGGCGTAGGTGAACCGGGCGGGCCCGCTGAAACTGGCGTAGGTGAACCAAGCGGACCCGCTGAACCTGGCCGAGGCGAAACTGGCGTACCCACTAAAACTGGCGTAGGTGAAACTGGCGTCCGCAGCAAATACGCATCTCTCTAATACAACCGCATTAGAGAAGTGCGTATTTGAAAGCACAACATCAGCCCGGGGATCAGGTAATCCATCCTGTGTTAGATCGACCTCTCCAAACGCCGACGCATCCAGCCCATCGAGCCGCGCGCACACCATCGCAAGCTCTTCCTCGCTCAGCGGAGCCAGATCTTCCACCGGAAGCTCTAGCTTCTCCGCCATAGCCGCTCGCGTGGCTTCATCCATCTCAGAACAAGCCCAGCCGTTCCAGATCCGCCGGTTCTTCGCATGTCGGCGCGAGTTGATCCTGCCTGTCTGCTCGCCATACACCGTCGCCAGCCGGTACCACGGGTTATCATTCGCCGCTTTCAGCTTAACCCCATCATTGAGCAGCGCGGAGCCGTCGTCCCGCACCTCCAGTGCATACCACGGCTTATCCGGATCAATCAGCACGCCCATACGCATCCCTTCCCTGCTGGCGGGAGCCTAGCCGGGGTTCTGCATTGCATCAACGTACCGAAAGGATGGTGCCGGTGCGGGGAGAAGGCTCAGCCCAAACCGGCCTCAAGTAGCCGAAGGCGGTAGGCCATTTATGATGGTGCGGGTGAAGGGACTCGAACCCCCACGCCAAAGGCGCCAGAACCTAAATCTGGTGCGTCTACCAATTCCGCCACACCCGCATTGCGGGCCATGTAGCACTCCGGCGCGGCGGTTTCGAGAGGGAACGTGGCCCGATGCGCCGGGATTTGCGAAAAATCTCTCGCGCCCTGCCCGTTCTTTGGTTAGGATTCAGGAAAACAAACAAAACAAAAATAAAACGAGCAGATCGAGCAGGTATCATGTCCCAGTTGGAAACAGGGCGCGCGCGGGTGAACCGTGCGGGCCAGCCTATTAGTATGTCGGGCCTCGGCCTTGGCACCACGTTGATGACCGCCGATGGCGAGATGCCGGTGGAGTTTCTGATCCCCGGCGATCGCATCGTGACCCACGACAAGGGGTTGGTGCGGCTGGAAAAAATCGAAGCGCGAGAGGTTGCGGCGCGGGATGTGGTGCGGGTCAGCCCGGGCTTTCTGTCCCCCGAGATTGCCGCGCGCGATATCGAGATTTCCGCCCATCAGCGGCTGCTGGTCCGCGACTGGCGCGCCAAGGCGATGTTCGGCAAGGCGCAGGCGCTGGTGCCCGCGTCGAAGCTGGTCGATGGCGCCTATATGGCGCGGCTGGCCGGGGCACGGCCGGTGCGGCTGTTCCGTCTGGCCTTTGATACCCGCGAATATCTCTTGCCGATCGCGGGCGGCAGCCTGCTGGCCACCAGCGCCAAGCTGCCGGAAAAAGTCAGCTAGCTCCCCCGCGGCCCCTGCCTGCGGGGCCGCGCCCTACAGGGGCAGCGCGGTGGTGAACTTGATCTCTTCCATCGACAGCAGCGCGGTGACGTTGAAAATCTTCACCTCGCTGATCAGCGCCTGATAGAACTCATCATAGGCGCGGGCGTTTTTCACCCGCACTTTCAGGATGTAGTCGATCTCGCCCGCCAGCCGATGCGCTTCCATCACCTCGGGCCGTTCGCGCAGCACCTTCAGAAACTTGTCCTGCCAGTCGGCCTCGTGTTCCGAGGTCCGCACCAGCACAAAGAAACAGGCTTCAAAGCCCAGCTTTTCAGCATCCACCACCACTGTCTGCGGGCCGATCACCCCGGCCTCGCGCATCTTGCGAATCCGGTTCCAGACCGGGGTCTTGGATGAGCCCACTTTGGCGGCAATCGCGTCGAGCGACTGGCTTGCATCCTCCTGAAGCTCTGAGAGGATTTTCCGGTCGATCCCGTCCAGACGCAAAGACATTCCTGTTTTCTCCCGATCCATGGGCCTTGGTTCCACATCGCGCAGCAGGCGGGACAATCGTTCTTATTCATCCGGGCTACTAGCGCATTTTCGGGACAATGTTCTATTTTATATAGCAACACAAGCGACAACGCGAATTGGAGACGTGGGATGGCCAAGCCGTTTCAGCCCGGACTTATCAGCGCCAATGATCTGTGCACCGGCGTGGTGATCTACCGCACCGCCGAAGGCAGCTGGGTGCTGCGCCCCGAAGAAGGCGAGCTGATCACCGATCCGGATATGGCCGAGGCCCGTCTGGCGGCCGCGAATGCCGAGCCGGGCATTGCCGTCGGCCCCTATCTGGCCCCCGCCGAGGCGGGCGAAGCCGGGCCGCGTCCGGCGCATTTCCGTGAAACCTTCCGCGCCACCGGCCCGTCGGCCGCGGCGCGCGTCAGCTGGGGGCGTAAAAATGCTTGATGCAAGCAACACCACCTATCTTTCCCGCCGGGTCGAAGAGTTTCGTGCCCAGGTCGCCCGCCGCATCGACGGCAGCCTGACCGAAGAGGAATTTCGCCCCCTGCGCCTGATGAACGGCGTCTATCTGCAGCTGCACGCCTATATGCTGCGGGTCGCCCTGCCCTATGGCACGCTGAACCCGGTGCAGATGGAGACGCTCGCCGAGCTGGCCGAGCGCTGGGACAAAGGCTATGGCCATTTCACCACCCGTCAGAACATCCAGTATAACTGGCCGAAGCTGGTCGACATTCCCGATATGCTGGAACGTCTGGCCGAAGTGGGTGTGCACGCGATCCAAACCTCGGGCAACACCATTCGCAACGTCACCGCCGACCCGTTTGCGGGCGCTGGGGCTGGTGAAGTCGCCGATCCGCGCCCGGTGGCCGAGCTGATCCGCATCTGGTCGACCGACCACCCGGAATTCCAGTTCCTGCCGCGCAAATTCAAGATCGCAGTTACCGGCAATGCAACAGATCGCGCCATCACCGCCGCCAATGATGTGGGCATCCGCATCGTCGAGCAGAATGGCGAGATCGGCTATCAGGTTCTGGCCGGTGGCGGGTTGGGCCGCACTCCCGTTGTGGGCGTGGTCCTGCGTGACTTCCTGCCGGAAGCCGACCTGCTGCCCTATCTGGAAGCGGTGCTGGGCGCCTATAACCTCGCCGGTCGTCGCGACAACAAATACAAGGCGCGGATCAAGATCACCCTGAAAGAAGGCGGTGTGGAACCCTTCCGCGCCGAGGTCGAGAAACGCTTTGCCGTGCTGCGCGATCAGTTCAAAGGCGCCGATCAGGCGGTACTGGCTGAGCTGAAACAGCGCTTTGCCGCGCCCGAGCTCGCCAGCCGCGATCTGACCCCCTATGAGGCCGCGCGCGCTGCCGATCCGGTGTTCCGCGCCTGGGCCGATGTGAACCTGCGCGATCACCTGAAAGCCGATCACGCGGTCACGATCATTTCGCTGAAACCCGTCGGCGGCGTGCCCGGCGATGCCAGTGCCGATCAGATGCGTCTGGTGGCCGATCTGGCCGCGCGTTACGGCTACAGCGATATCCGCATCGGGCTGGATCAGAATATCGTCCTGCCGCATGTGCATCGCGCCGATCTGCCCGCACTTCACGCCGAGCTGAAAGCGGCTGGGCTGGCCACGGCCAATGCCGGGCTGTCGACCGATATCGTCGCCTGCCCCGGCATGGATTACTGCGCCCTTGCCACCGCCCGCTCGATCCCGATCGCGCAGGAAGTGGCTGAGCGGCTGGAAGCGATCGAAGCCGAAGTGGGCGATCTGAAAATCCGCATCTCCGGCTGCATCAATGCCTGCGGCCATCACCATCTGGGCGATATCGGCATTCTTGGCCTCGAGAAATCCGGCATCGAAAGCTACCAGGTCACGCTGGGCGGTCGTCCGGGCACCGATATGGCGATTGGTGAACGCGCAGGCCCCGGCTTTGCCGATCATGAAATCACCGACGCGATTGAGCGCGCCGTCCGCGCCTATCTGGACGTACGCGAAGGCGATGAAAGCTTTGCCGACACCATCGCGCGCACGGGCTCTGCCCCGTTCGTCGCGGCGCTATACGAGGAGAAAGCCAATGCCGTTTGAAGCCTCGGCCGAAGCCGCGCCCTATATCGCGGCGAATGAAATCAATACCCGCTTCCCGGCGAAAGACGCCATCGGCGTGGTTGGGCACGCCCTGTCTACGCGCGGCAATATCGCGCTGGTCTCGTCTTTCGGGACGGAATCGGTGGTGCTTTTGCACATGGTTGCCAATGTCGACAAAGCCGCGCCGGTGCTGTTTCTCGAAACCGGGATGCTGTTTGTCGAAACCCTCGCCTACCAGCAAGACCTGGCCGACAAGCTGGGCCTGACCAATGTGCAGGTGATCCGCCCCGACCCCGCCCAGCTTTTGCTGCGCGATACCGACGGGCTCTTGCATCAGGCCGATCACGATGCCTGCTGCGATTTGCGCAAGGTCGAACCGCTGGAGCGGGCGCTCGCCCCCTTCGATGGCTGGATCACCGGGCGCAAACGGGTGCATGGCGGTCAGCGCGTAACGCTGGAACTGGCCGAGGCCGATGGCACGCATCTGAAATTCAACCCGCTGGCGCATTGGTCGGGCGAGGATATTCGCAACTACATGGACGAGCATGACCTGCCGCGTCACCCGCTCTCGGCAAAAGGCTTCAGCTCGGTGGGCTGCGCCCCCTGCACCAGTCAGGTGAAAACCGGGGAAGACCCGCGCGCCGGGCGTTGGCGGGGCAGCGATAAGAACGAATGCGGCATTCATTTTGTCGGCGGAAAGGTGGTTCGCGCATGAACATGATCGTAACCGATACGGGCTTTGCGCCCGAAAGCTGGGATCAGGGCATTGTCAGCCTTGAGGGCGCGGCGGCTGGGGCTGGCACGGCGGAAAACGGGCTGGATCTGGCGGCAGAGGATGATCTGACCGCCCATCGCGCCACGCTTCTAGCCGCGCCGATGATCCGCATCGCCTTCCCGAGCTTCGCCGATGGGCGCGGCTTCACCGTGGCCCGTGCCCTGCGTCTGATGGGCTATACCGGCACCCTGCGTGCAGGCCCCGGCCTGATTGCCGATCAATACGCGATGGCACGCCGCGCGGGCTTTGACGAAGTTGAGATCACCGAAGAGCTCGCGACCCGCCAGCCAGAGAGTCAATGGCTGTTCCGCGCCGATTGGCAGGCCTATGACCATCAGTCGCGGCTGCGCGGCTAGACCCCAATCCCACATTGCATATATAGGAATGCCTCAAAGGGCGGAGCTTTCGGGCTCCGCCCGGCATTTGGATGAGATGAAACACGAGACCGTAGCAGTGACCGAGAAAAAAATTAAACCCGTGCCGACCTTGCCCGATGCGCAAACGGTCACCGAAGTCGAACATTATACCGACCGGCTGTTTCGCTTCCGCGTAACCCGCCCGGCCTCCCTGCGCTTTCGTTCCGGCGAATTTGTGATGATCGGCCTGATGGGCGACCCGGACCCGGAAACCGGCAAGCAAAAACCGCTGCTGCGCGCCTATTCCATCGCCTCGCCGAGCTGGGATGAAGAGCTGGAGTTTTACTCGATCAAGGTGCAGGACGGTCCGCTGACCTCGAAACTACAGCATATCAAAGTGGGCGACGAGGTGATCCTGCGGCCGAAACCCGTCGGCACGCTGGTGCATGACGCGCTTCTGCCCGGCAAACGCATCTGGTTCTTTTCCACCGGCACCGGCTTTGCCCCCTTCGCCAGCCTGTTGCGCGATCCGCAGACCTATGAGGATTACGACGAGGTGATCATCACCCATACCTGCCGGGAAGTGGGCGAGCTGAAATACGGCGCCGAGCTGATCGAGAGCATCCGCAATGACGAGATGCTGGTCGAGCTTCTGGGCGAAGAAAACCTGAAAAAGCTGCGCTATTACCCGACCACCACCCGCGAAGAGAGCCCGAAAATGGGCCGGATCACCGATCTGATCCGTTCCGGCGAGCTGTTTGAAGATCTCGGCATCGAGCCGCTGAACCCGGAACATGACCGGGCAATGATCTGCGGCAACCTCGCCTTCAACCTCGAACTGAAAGAGCTGTTCGAAGAAGCCGGTCTGAAAGAGGGCGCCAATTCCGATCCGCAGCAATATGTGGTGGAAAAAGCCTTCCTCGACTGAGGCGGTTTTGCAGAGATAAAAAACGCCCCGGCAGAGCGATCTGCCGGGGCGTTTCGTTTGTGCCGGTCTGGCTTAGTTGCCGGTGGTGGACGCCGTGCCGTCGGCGGCCGCGTCATCGGCCCCGTTGGTGCCAAGCGCGTCGTTCAGCGCATCGGCGGCTGAATTGGCGGCATCGCCCAGCGCCTGAGCGGCTGCATCGGCGGCGTCCTGAGCTTGCTGAGCGGCAGCATCAGCCGCAGCTTGCGCAGCAGCCTGCGCCTGAGCAGCGGCTTCCGCAGCGGCGGCAGCAGCGGCTTCAGCAGCCTGTTTCGCCGCAGCCTCGTCGGCAGCCTGCTGCGCGGCGGCCTCTTCTGCCGCTTTCTGCGCAGCAGCTTCTTCCGCGGCCTTCTGTTCGGCAGCAGTAGCTTCAGCTTTCTGCGCCTGATCGACGGTGTAGTAGTAATAACCACCACCACCCACCAGAACAGCAGCCAGAACGATGATCCAGATCTTTGTCATTCTCTTATCCCCAACGAAATTCGGGCGATTTTGCCCGATGTAATTGCGCTATATCTTCCGTCATGGTGGAAAAATGCAAGCCCCACCTGCAACAGGCACGATTCCGGCAGAATCCGGCTTGAAAGCCCGAGTTGGCCGCTTTACCCTCCGCCACAATCTATTCGCAACGACTGAAGGAGCGCGACCATAGCCCGTAGACCCCACAACGCCCCGCCGCAACGAGACACCGGCCCCCGGGTAAATGACCGTATCAGGTCACCCGAAGTCCGGCTTATCGGTGCCGAGGGCGAAAACCTCGGAGTTGTCTCGCCTGCACAAGGGATGAAGCTGGCCGAAGATGCGGGGCTCGATCTCGTTGAGATCTCGCCCAATGCCACGCCCCCGGTGTGCAAGATCATGGATTTCGGCAAATTCAAATACGAGACGCAGAAGCGCGAGGCCGAGGCACGGAAAAAGCAGAAGATTATCGAAATCAAAGAGGTCAAGTTTCGTCCGAACACTGACATCCATGATTACGAAGTCAAAATGCGCAACGTGGTCAAGTTTCTCACCAATGGCGACAAGGTGAAAGTCACCCTGCGCTTCCGTGGCCGCGAAATGGCGCACCAGAACCTTGGTCGCGAGCTGCTGGAGCGGGTCGCTGAAGATGTGACAGAACTCGGCAAAGTCGAAAACATGCCGAAGATGGAAGGCCGCCAGATGATCATGATGATTGGTCCTCTCGCAAAATAAAACGGCCAGTCCGACAGGAGGAAAGCCCTCGCCCTTTGGCGGGGGCTTTTTGTTTGTGTGTCCTTCGCATGTGGTCGGGATGAAGCAGGCACGCGCTGGCGGAGTTGCCCCCAAGGGCAAAAGAAAACGGCCCGACATTGCCGCCGGGCCGCTTGTTTCATCCGATCTGCCTTATGGTAAAGGCAGTGCTTCGACCGGCACCGGCATCGCACCACCGCCAAGGCCGATCAGCAGAAGCACGATCAGCTGCGGAGCGAGGATGCGCAGGAACATCACCAGCGGGTAGACCGAGACATAGGCCACGGAAGCCGCCGCAGTGGGGCTCATCGACACGGCGAAGGCCAGCGCGGGTGGGTCGGTCATCGAGCCTGCCAGCACCCCGGCGAGGCTGAGATAGTTGAACTTGAACACCAGCCGCGCCACGAAGCCCACTGTCATCAACGGGATCAGCGTGATCATCACGCCATAGCCCATCCAGGTCAGGCCCGGGCCGTGGATCAGGGTTTCAAGGAAGCGACCACCCGAGGTGATACCGACCACGGCAAGGAACAGCACGATACCGATCTCACGCAGCGCATGGTTGGCCACCGGCGGCATGAACCACACGAAGGGGCCCCAGCTGCCAAGACGGCCCAGCAGGATCGCCGCCACCAGCGGGCCACCGGCCAGACCAAGGCTCATTGGGGCCGACAGGCCGGGAATGGCCAGCGGGATCGAGCCGATCAGAATGCCCAGCGCGATACCGACGAACAGCGCATCGAACTGCACCTCGTCAAGGCGCGAGCGTTCATTGCCGATCTGCATTTTCACCGCATTGATATCGTCGGGCATGCCGACAATGGTGATGATATCGCCAAAGGCCAGCTTGGCATCGGCGCGTGGCGGCAGCTCGACACCGGCCCGGTTGATCCGGCTCACGGTCACGTCATGGCCTTCCTGAAAGGCCAGATCGCGCAGCTTGGCGCCCACTGCCTTTTGCTCGGTCACAACCAACCGGGCCCAGGTCAGATTGGTGCCCTTGGTGGTCAGTGGCTGATCGGTTTCCTTGCCAAGGATGATCTTCATCGCTTTCAGCGCCTTGGCCGGGCCGACGACATGCAGCGAGTCGCCCAGATGCACCACGGTATCGCGGGCCGGTACGATCAGCTCGCCGGATTTGCGCATCCGGCTGGCAACCACATCGCCATCATAGAGGTCCGGGACATCGCCCAGTTGCAACCCGTCAAGATTGGGGTTGGTGATTTCGATGTCGATGGTCGGCAGCGCAGCCTCGCCCGCCTTCATCTCGCGCTGGTACTCTTCGCCTTCTTTATCAAGGTCGATCCCGAGCACATAGCGCACGCCCAGCATGGTCAGCAGAATGCCGACGATCCCGAACGGATAGGCGACCGCGTAGCCCAGGCCCGTCATCGCCAGGGTTTCGTCGGTAAAGCCAAGCTCGGTCAGCACCTGGGTGGCGGCCCCAAGCCCTGGTGTGTTGGTCACCGAGCCCGACATCACGCCAACCAGCGCTGGCACGTCCAGCCCGAAAGCGAAGAAGATGAACACCGTCACCCCGACCCCGAGCGAAACGATCGCCAGCGCGGCAAGGTTCAGTTTCAGCCCATCGGCCTTGAAACTTTGGAAAAAGCTCGGGCCGACCTGAATACCAATGGTGTAAACGAACAGGATCAGACCAAATTCGCGGACGAAATGCATCATTCCGCCATCGAATTCGATCCCGAGTTTCGACGAGAAATGGCCAACGGCGATGCCGGAGAACAGCACACCGCCGATCCCGAGACCGACCCCTTTGATCTTGAGCTTGCCGAACAGAAGTCCGAGCGTGCCCGCGATCGCAAGAGCAATCATCGTGACAGCGATGTCTGAGAGATGTGGAAGGTGTAGCATAATATGCGCCTCCTGGAGGGGAAAGGAGTGAGCGCAGACTGCGTCTTGGGGACAGCAGCGTCAAGCGCCTGAACCGCGACAATTTCCCTACGCGACCATTTGGCAACGCAGGGAAATTTTGAATGAAAAATTAGGGAATTCCGCATCTTACGCTCCGCCGTGTTCCGGCAGGGCGATATTTGATGGGATGCGAAAACAGGAATATATCGTCACTCAGGACGGGTCGAACAGAAAGCCTGCCGGCGCCGGTCCGAAGCGTGAGACAGGTCACTGCCCGTTGTCCCAGTAATCGATGAGCGTCTGCGCAACCTGACTGCGCGGCTTGCTTTCAGACTCGCTCTGGATCACCAGCATCGCATTCACATAATCGCCCCCGCCCAACGGGCAGACGATCGCCACATCCTGCTGGCCGGGTTCAAGATCGTAGCCATAGACCGACCAGCTGTCGGCCCCGGTATCGCCCGCATTATAGTCGAAGATATAGCGGTTGATGACGGCGCGAGCCCTGTTCATGCAGTCCGTGTCCGATGTCATGGTTTCGAGCTTGGTGATCGACCAGCCCTCGGCCAAAGCCGGAAATGCCATGGCGCTCAGAACAAGCGCGAAAGTGGCGATGCGTTTCATAAGATACCCTCCTTTGAAAATACACGGACGGATGATGCTGAGAGAAGAATAGCCAGACCAGCGGGCGCGGGTCCGGGCCATGCCCGGAACGGGTATGCCATGCTCCTGATGGATGTCGGCACCGCTCGATCCTCTCCACGTCATGTCTGTCTGGAGTAAAACACCGGACCGGCGCTTTGAGAACCATGTATTTGCACAGATTCTTTCAAGTCGCCCTCTGAGCGCCACCGCGAGCGGGCCGAAGGTCTCAGCCCTTCCTTAGCCGCTCCGTCACCTCGGCCATCACCGAAATGGCGATCTCTGCAGGCGATTTCGCCCCGATATTCAGCCCGACCGGAGCGTGAATGCGGGCGATCTCAGCGGCGCTGAAGCCCCGCTCTGTTAGACGCTCCACACGTTTGGCATGGGTCCGGGTCGAGCCGAGACAGCCAAGATAGAACACGTCCGACCCCAGCGCCGCCTCGATGGCCGGATCGTCGATTTTCGGATCATGGCTCAGCGTTACCACTGCGGTGCGGGCATCGAGCCCGACCTCCGGCAGCACCTCGTCGGGGAAGTCCTCGCGGATGTCTTCGCCGGGAAAGCGGTGCTCGGCGGCAAAGGCGCCGCGCGGGTCGATGATCAGAGGGTCATAGCCCGCCAACCGCGCCATCGGCACCAGCGCTTGCGCGATATGCACCGCCCCCACCACCACCATGCGCAGCGGCGGATTGTGGAGGGAAACAAAACTGGCCTCGTCATCCTCAAAGCCCGAGCGATCAGTCCGGAAACGCTCGGGAAAGTCATCCGCCCCGGCCAGATGCCGCTCCCAGCTTTCGGTATTCACCACATAGGCCACGGGGCTGCGCGCCGCACGGCGCTCGACCAGTTCGGCCAGCAGTGCTTCGGGCAGCGCCGCGCCCACCGGCTCGATCAGAACCCGGATCGTGCCGCCGCAGGCCAGCCCCACGGCAAAGGCGCTATCGTCCGACACGCCATAGGTCAGCAAACGCGGCTTGCCATCGGCCAGCGCCTCCTGCGCCTCGGCCACCATCGCGCCCTCGACACAGCCGCCGGACACCGAGCCTTCAATCTCTGAAGCTGCCGAAATCGCCAGTTGGCTGCCCACCGGACGCGGCGCCGAACCCCAGGTCTGCACCACCGTGGCCAACGCCACCCCTTTGCCTGCACGATGCCAGGCCAGAGCGGTTTCGGGCACATTGTCAAATCTGTCGCGCATGAGTGTCTCCCGTCCTGCAATGGTGTCAGAGCCGCCCGCGAAAGCAATCCCCCGCCTTCAATGATCGTGAAATACCTCGGGGTCAAACCCCATCGCAGCCGATTGTTTTTGCTGCCAATCCGGCGCAGAATAGGGCAGGCAGGATAGGGCACGAGCATCATGGCGGGCAGAGCAAACACAGCGGCAGGGCAAGAATGCGCATAACCGCTGTCACCTGCGTGAAGAACGAAGGCGCCTTTCTGCTGGAATGGCTGGCCCATCACAAGGGTGTGGGCATCACCGATTTCCTGATCTTTTCCAACGATTGCGACGATGGCACCGAGGCGATGCTCGACCGGCTGCAAGAGCTGGGCGAGGTCACCCATATCCGCAATCCTGGCCCGCATGAGGGCGGGGTGCAATTCACCGCCTTCAAACAGGCCGACAAGCACCCGCTGGTGACCGGGGCCGATTGGCTGATCACCCTCGATCTGGACGAGTTCATCAATATTCATCTGGGCGATCACACGCTGGGGGCGCTGTTTACCGCCCTGCCCGAGGCCGATGCTATCACCCTGACCTGGCGGATGTTCGGCAATTGCGGGGTCCGCGATTTTGTCGATGCGCCGGTGACCGAGCAATTCACCCGCGCAGCACCCGAAACCCTGCCCTGGCCCTGGCGGGCCTTCATGTTCAAAACGCTCTACCGCAATTCCGGTGCCTATAAAAAGCTCGGCGTCCACCGTCCGCGCAGCCCGTCTGAGGCTGCCGACAGCGCCCGCTGGTATGATGGTGCGGGTCGGATGCTGGAGCCGGATTATCACCGCCAGAAGATCTTCTCGAACTACACAAGGCCCAATTACGCGCTGGTGCAGCTCAACCATTACGCCCTTGGCGCAATGGAAAGCTTCATCGTCAAGCGCGAGCGGGGCCAGCCCACCCATCGCGATCACCTGCTGGGGCTGGATTACTGGACCGAACGCAACTGGTGCGATGTCGAAGATAGCTCGATCCGCGCCAGCGATGGGCTGCGCGATGCGCAACTGGCGCGGCTGAAAGGTGATGCTGTACTGGCCCGGCTGCATGACGAGGCCGTCGCCTGGCGCAAGGCGCGGTTTGTCGCGCTGATGCAGGAGGAACCCAACCGGGCGCTGTTTGGTCGCCTGATGCTGGCTCCGCCCGCGCGGGTGATCTCGCCGCAGGACGCCGCACATCTTTACGCCTATGCCCGCGCGGCCAACCCCGAGCAGACCTGACCCCGCATTTCACCGCCCTGCCCGATCTGCATCTGCCTTGATGCCGGTCAAGGAGCGTTTTACCTTTTTGCGCTATGCAACATCGGAGAATGTTTTCCTTCGGGAGGTTTAACGATGAGCATGGATACGCAATCTTACCGTCAATTGATTTGGTTCGAAAACCTGCGCCGGGAGGATGTGGCGCTGGTTGGAGGCAAAAACTCTTCACTGGGCGAAATGGTCTCGCAACTGGCAGCCCTCGGGATCAAGGTGCCCCCCGGCTATGCCACCACGTCAGACGCCTTTCGCGCCTTCATTGCCCATAATGATCTGGCAAATGTGATCAAAGACGCCATGGCGCGGCTCGATGCGGGCAAGATCAAGCTGGCTGAGGCCGGAAGCCTGGTGCGCGCGGCCTTCATCCATGGCGAATTTCCCGATGATACCCGCGACGCCATCGTCGCGGCCTATCACGAGCTGGGCACGCGTCTGGGAACCGAAAATCCCTCGGTCGCCGTGCGCTCGTCGGCCACGGCGGAAGACCTGCCCGATGCGTCTTTTGCCGGTCAGCAGGAAACCTATCTGAACGTGGTTGGCGACGAGGCGCTGCTGCGCACCTGCCGGCTGTGCTTTGCCTCGCTCTATACCGACCGGGCGATCAGCTATCGCAATGTGCAGGGCTTCGACCATCTCGACGTGGCCCTGTCGATTGGCGTGCAGCATATGGTGCGCTCGGATAAGGGCGGATCGGGGGTGATGTTCTCGATCGACACCGAAACCGGCTTTCCGCGCGCGGTGCTGATCAACGCCGCCTGGGGCCTTGGCGAAAACGTCGTGCAGGGCGCGGTGACCCCGGACGAATATCAGGTTTACAAGCCCTTCCTCGACGATCCGAAGCTTAGCCCGATCATCGAAAAACGGCTGGGCGCGAAAGAGAAAAAGATGGTCTATGCCCATCACAAGGGCGGCGACATCAAGAACGTCCCGACCTCGCGGGCGGAAAAGGAAAGCTTTGTGCTTTCCGATGGTGAGATCATCGAACTGGCACGCTATGCCAAGATCATCGAAGACCATTACGGCCAGCCGATGGATATGGAATGGGCCCGCGACGGGCTTGAGGGCGGCCTTTACATCGTTCAGGCACGGCCCGAAACGGTGCAGAGCCGGGTTCAGGCCGGGGCGATGAAACGCTTCGCGGTGAAGTCGCACGGGCCAGTGGTGATGCAGGGTATTTCGGTGGGGGCCGCGGTGGCGACGGGATCGATCTGCCTGATCGAAGACGTGAAGGACATCGACAAATTCGTCGATGGGTCGATCCTCGTCACCACTCAAACCGACCCGGACTGGGTGCCGATCATGAAACGGGCGAAAGCCATCGTGACCGATTCGGGAGGGCGCACCTCGCACGCGGCCATCGTCAGCCGCGAGCTGGGCGTTCCGGCCATCGTCGGCTGCGGCAACGCCACCCATGTGCTGCATGACATGCAGGATGTCACGGTGGATTGCTCGGGTGGCGATGACGGCTATGTCTATGAGGGCTTTGCCGAATATGAGGTTGAAGAGCTCGACCTGTCGCATATCCCCGAAACCCGCACCAAGATCATGCTGAACCTTGCCAACCCAACCACGGCGGCGCGCTGGTGGCGGCTGCCGATTGATGGCGTGGGGCTGGCGCGGATGGAGTTTGTGATCAACAACGCCGTCATCGCCCACCCGCTGGCGCTGATCCATTTCGATCAGGTGAAAAAGCAGAAAGATCGCGATTTCATCGAAGAGCTGACCAAGGGCTATGCCGACAAGACGCAATTCTTCGTCGACACGCTGGCGCGGGGGCTTAGCCGGATCGCGGCGCTGGCCTATCCGAACAAGGTCATCGTGCGGATGTCAGACTTCAAGACCAACGAATATGCCGAGCTTGTGGGCGGCAAGCAGTTCGAGCCGAAGGAAGAAAACCCGATGATCGGCTTCCGTGGGGCCTCGCGCTACTATTCGGACAGCTACGAGCCGGGCTTTGCGCTGGAATGCAAGGCAATCAAGAAGCTGCGCGAAGAGATGGGGTTTGACAATGTCACCATCATGATCCCGTTCTGCCGGTCGCTGGAAGAGGCCGACAAGGTGCTGGAGGTGGCCGAACGCTACGGGCTGAAGCGCGGCGAAAACGGGCTGGAGATCTACGTGATGTGCGAAATCCCCGCCAATGTGATCCTGGCCGAGGATTTTGCGGAACGGTTCGACGGGTTCTCGATCGGCTCGAACGACCTCACGCAGCTGACGCTCGGGGTCGACCGCGATTCCGGCGCATTGTCGGACCTGTTCGATGAATCGAACCCGGCGGTGAAATGGATGATTTCGACGGTGATCGAAAAGGCGCACGGGGCCGGCAGCCATGTCGGGCTATGCGGTCAGGCGCCGTCAAACAATCCGGTCTTTGCCCGCTTTCTGGTCGAGGCCGGGATCGACACGATCTCGGTGACCCCCGACAGCTTTATCGCAGTGAAGGAAAACGTCGCCGCAGCGGAAAAGGCGAAAGGTTAGCAGCATTTCTGATGCCTGATCCCACCGGATCGCCCCCTGTCGCCCGGTGCAAAGCCGGGCGATAGCTGTGCGGGTTCCCCCTCGCGCGACACGTCTGGCAAATGACCTAGGAGAGGTATTTCCCGGCTTCCTTACGCGCAAAGGCCTTCATCCGCGCACCATAGGTGTCGAGGAAGGTGCGCACGCGGTCGGGGTCGTGTTTCGACAGATCGCGCAGCCACCAGCCCACCGCTTTCTGGATGAACCACTCCTTGTCATCGACATAGCCCGCCGCCCAATCAAGAATGCGGTCACGAGCCGCCAGCTCTTCGGGCTTGGGGTGGTTCTGCTTGGTCCATGGCAAGGTAATCACCAGCGCCGCGCGGCGGGTCCACATATGCTCAGACGTGGTCCAGCCCTCGACCTCATCGAGCCGCGACGGATCGGCGACCACCCGCTTCTGCCCGGCCATGCAGGCATGATCGGCAATCGCCCAGCAATCGAAATCCGGTAGCCAGCTTGCGATCAGCCGCCAGACCGGCTCATCCCCCTTGATCCGGGCTTGGGTTAGCAGTTTGGCCGCCGCCACCCGTGCCTCGAAAATATTCGTCTGCCACAGCGCATCGGCCAAGGCGACGCGCTCGTCCAGCGTCAGCTCGTGCCGCCAGGCTTTGGTGAGATCGTTCAGCGCGGGCAGCGGCGTGCCGGTATATTCGCGCTCGACCTTCATATAGGCCGCGACCTGCTCGGCCTTTCCAGGCACCGCTTCCGCCCGGATTGCTGCGAGGGCCTGGTCGGGGGTCATTTCAGGAATGTTTCTTTGCTGCGGCGCGAATAAAATAGATAGGGTGACCAAATACACAGACCGATAAGGCTCGCGGCTAAAACCTTCATTGATTGCGTGTCAAAAATCGGAGACGCCGGATCAATCTGGGAATACGTCAGAGCATCGGCAAGAATGAAAATGACATAAATGGCTGACCGTATGGCAAACCATTTTGGGAAGGCGCGACGCTTCTGAGCAAAAAGGATAATCAATAGAAGTCCCAGCAGAAGGACGAACGTGTTGCCCAGAATTTCTCCGTAGAGGAGTGGCTTCCAGAGAGGATGGTAATAAGGAGATACAGGTGACGTCAGTTGAGCAAAAACGTCGGTCTCAAAAAGGGGGCTAATGATCGGTATCCAAGCCACAATCAACCGAATGGGCGCTATGATGAGACCGATCGCTATCAGAATCAACCATCCTCCAAATGGTCTTGGTGTGGCAGCATCAACAGTTTCCGTCATGAATTTACCGTACTCGATCAAATGGGAGAGCCCAACCCGTTTCTATCCATGCATCAAAGTAATGCAAGATGATAGGAGAGCGGCGGCGTGCCAGGCTCCGCTTCCGCCCGGATTGCTGCAAGGGCCTCGTCGGGGGTCATTCCACAGTCACCGATTTCGCCAGATTGCGCGGCTGGTCGACATCGGTACCTTTGGCAACGGCGGTGTGATAGGCCAGAAGCTGCGCCGGGATCGCATAGAGCATCGGCTGCAAGAATTCCGGCGCATCGGGCATGGTGATCGCGCGCCAGACGGCGGGGCCAGCTTCGGCCACCGCGCGGGCATCGGAGATCAGCAGCACTTTGCCGCCACGCGCCATCACCTCCTGCATGTTCGATACGGTCTTTTCAAACAGCCCGTCATGCGGGGCCAGAACCACGGTGGGCGTGGCTTTGTCAACCAGCGCGATGGGGCCGTGCTTCAGCTCGCCTGACGGATAACCTTCAGCGTGCAGGTAGCTGATTTCCTTCAGTTTCAGCGCGCCTTCAAGGGCCAGCGGGAACATCTGACCGCGGCCCAGGAACAGCACGTCGCGGGCATCGGCAACCTTTTCGGCGGCTTTCTCGATCAGCGCGTCAGACGCGAGCGCCTGGCTCATCAGCCCCGGCAGTTTGTGCAGGGCGCCGAGCAGTTCGGCAACGCCCGCCGCATCCAGCGTGCCGCGCGCCTCTGCCGCTTTCACCACCATCACCGCGAAGGTGGCGAGCATGCAGGAAAAGGCCTTGGTCGAGGCCACAGAGATTTCCGGCCCGGCATAGATCGGCACTGCCACATCAACTTCGCGCGCGATCGAGCTTTCGGGCACATTGACCAGCGCCAGCGTTTTCTCGGCCTTGCCCTGTGAAAAACGCAGCGCCGCCAGCGTATCGGCGGTTTCGCCGGACTGGCTCACGAACACCGACAGCGTACCGGGGGCGAAGGGCGGTTCGCGATAGCGAAACTCGCTCGCCACGTCGATATCGACCGGCAGGCGGGCATAGTGTTCAAACCAGTATTTCGCCACCAGCCCGGCATAATAGGCAGTGCCACAGGCCACGATGGACAGCCGCGAGATGGTGCTGAAATCAATCCCCGGCAGTTCCATTCTCACCGCATCGCCTGCGGGCGACAGATAGGCCTTCAGCACATCGGAGACCACGGTGGGCTGTTCCGCGATTTCCTTCATCATGTAGTGCTTGTAGCCACCCTTTTCGATCCGGGCAGAATCAAGGCGGATCTTGCGTATTTCACGATTGGCCAGATTGCCCGCCGCGTCATAGATCGTGGCCCCCTCGCGGGTGATCACGGCCCAATCGCCCTCTTCCAGATAGGTGATCCGGTCGGTGAGCGGCGCGAGCGCGATGGCATCGGAGCCCACGAACATTTCACCATCGCCATGGCCAATGGCCAGCGGGCTGCCTTTGCGGGCGGCGATCATCAGGTCTTTTTCGCCCGCGAACAGGAACAGCAGCGCATAGGCGCCCTCGATCCGGCTCAGTACAGCGCGCACCGCCTCAACCGGGCTTTTGCCCTCGTCCATATAGGCATGCGCCAGCATTGCCACGGTTTCGGTATCGGTCTCGGTTTCGTGCGGGATGCCCTTAGCGGTGAGCTCCTCACGCAGGGCGTGGAAGTTCTCGATAATGCCGTTATGCACCACCACCACATTGCCGGAACGGTGCGGGTGGGCGTTGGGTTCGGTCGGGGCGCCATGGGTGGCCCAGCGGGTGTGGCCAATCCCGGCCCGGCCCGACAGAGGATGGTGCACCAGATGGTCGGAAAGGTTCACCAGCTTGCCAACGGCGCGACGCCGGTCCAGCACGCCGTCATCATCCACCGTGGCGATACCGGCGCTGTCATAGCCCCGGTATTCGAGCCGTTTCAGCCCCTCGACGATAAGCGGCGCGGCTTCGTGATTTCCCAGAACACCAACAATCCCACACATGGGCGGTACCTCTCTCTGCTCAAATCAGCGGGCGTATCCCGCCTAGGCTTGTTCTTTTGCTTTTGCGGCTTTCAGCTTGGCATACATACGCTGCCAAAAGCCCTCTTTAATTTCCATTTTTGCCCGGCCAATGCCCATGGCGCCAGCGGGAATGTCTTTCGTCACCACCGTGCCGGTGGCCGTCATCGCGCCATCGCCCACCGAGACCGGAGCAACCAGCATCGTGTTCGACCCGATAAAGCTGTGGGCGCCGATATGGGTGTGGTGCTTGAACACCCCATCGTAATTGCAGGTAATCGTCCCCGCGCCCACATTCGAGGCCTCACCGACAAAGGCATCGCCGATATAGGTCAGGTGATTGACCTTCGCCCCCGCCGCGATCTCGGCATTCTTGATCTCGACGAAATTGCCGATATGCACGCCCTCGGCCAGCTCGGCGCCGGGGCGCAGGCGGGCATAGGGGCCGACAATCGACTCGCGGCTGACATGGCAGCCCTCGAGATGCGAAAACGCCCGGATGCGCGCGCCGGTTTCCACCGTCACGCCGGGGCCGAACACCACATGGGGCTCGATCACCGCGTCGCGGCCAATATAGGTATCCTGCGAAAAATGCACGGTTTCGGGGGCCAGCAGGGTCACCCCGTCCTCGATCGCCTCGGCCCGTTTCATCACCTGAAACTGGGCTTCGGCAGCGGCGAGTTCGGCACGGGTGTTGATCCCAAGCGTTTCGGCCTCGTCACAAGATACCGCGACGCTTTTCAGCCCGCGCTGACGCGCGATCTCGACGATATCGGTCAGGTAGTATTCGCCCGACGCGTTGTCGTTGCCAACGCCTTCGATCAGATCGAACAGCTGCCCGGCATCGGCCATCACCACGCCGGAATTGCACAGAGTGATCAGCCGCTCGGCGGCGGTTGCATCTTTGAATTCCACAATCCGCGTGAGCGCGCCCTGTTCGACCACCAGCCGCCCATAGCGCCCCGGATCGACCGCCTCAAAGCCCAGCACCACCACATCGGCACCCTCGGCCCGGGCCGCCTGCATCGCTTCCAGCGTTTCACCCGAGATGAAGGGGGTATCGCCGTAGAGCACCACCGCATCACCCTTACAGCCCTCCAGCGCTGCGCGGGCCTGCGCCACGGCATGGGCGGTGCCCAGCTGCTCGCCCTGCGTGACCACGTCGATTTCGGGATCATGTTGCAGCGCGGCTTTGCGCACCGCGTCGCCGCCATGGCCCACCACCAACACCGCGCGCTCTGGCTCCAGCGCCTGCCCCGAGGCCAGCGCATGGACGAAAAGCGGCACACCGCCGAGCTCATGAAGCACTTTGGGAAGGTCGGATTGCATCCGGGTTCCCTGTCCGGCGGCAAGAATAATCAGGGCTGTGGGCATGGTCCGCTCTTTTCAATGTCGTTGCCCCGTTTTACCTGTGTCGGTGCAGGCTGCAAGGGAAATGCCGGACAGGTTCGGCGATAAGCGGAGAGCGACATGCGCACAGTGATTTTCGATCTCGACGGCACGCTGGTGGATAGCTCTGCCGATCTGATCGCTGCAGCCAATACGGTGTTTCGCGATCTGGGCCATGGCGATCAGCTGCACCCGGTGACGGATGCGCGCACCGCGTTTCGTGGCGGGCGGGCGATGCTGAAACTGGGTTATGCGCGGTTGGGGCTGGGCGAAGACGGGATGGAGCGCGATTACCCCGCGTTGCTAGGGGCTTACGAGCAGCGTCTTGATGTCTTCACCCGCGCCTATCCCGGGGCGGTGGCAGCGGTGGAAGCGCTGATTGCGGCGGGCTATGCGGTGGGGATCTGCACCAACAAGCCCGAAGCCATGGCCGAGGCGCTGCTGCAAAGCCTTGGAATCCGGTCGCTTTTTGGCTCGCTGATCGGGGCCGATACGCTAGCGACCAGAAAACCCGATCCGGCGCCCTATCTGGCGGCGGTTGAGCGCGCTGGCGGGGCGGTGGAGCATTCGATCCTGATTGGCGACACCGAGACCGACCGCGCCACCGCCCGTGCCGTCGGGGTGCCTTGTGTGCTGGTCACCTTCGGCCCCGATGGGCGCGAGGTGGACGCGCTGGAGCCCGAGGCACTGCTCGATCACTTTGACGATCTGGCCAGGGTGGTGGCGCACCTCATCGGTTGACGTTATCCGCCCGGCACAGCAGGCTCAGCCCATGGGAAAAGACGTGTTTACCGGCAATTTCACCCAGCAGGCGCCGCTGCCCGAGGCGGCGCTTGAGGCTGCAATGCGGGTAATGCGCACGGGTCGTCTGCACCGCTACAACACCCTGCCCGGTGAGATGTCGGAAGCGGCACTGCTTGAACAGGAGTTTGCCGCCTATACCGGCGCACGCTACGCACTGGCGGTGGCCTCGGGCGGCTATGCGCTGGCCACGGCACTGCGCGCGTTGGGCGTCGGCCCGGGCGACAAGGTTCTAACCAATGCCTTCACCCTTGCCCCGGTGCCGGGCGCGATTGCCAGCGTGGGGGCTGTGCCGGTCTTTGTCGGCGTGACCGAGGATCTGGTCATCGACCTTGACGATCTGGCGGCGAAAGCGGGCGAAGCTAATGTGCTGATGCTCAGCCATATGCGCGGCCATATCGTGGATATGGACGCCCTGATGTCCCTGTGCGACGCGCGAGGGCTGCGGGTGATCGAGGATTGCGCTCATACGATGGGGGCGAAATGGAACGGGGTGATGTCGGGCCGTCATGGCGTGATCGGCGCCTATTCCACCCAGACCTACAAGCATCTGAATTCCGGCGAAGGCGGGCTTCTGACCACCGACGATGCCGATCTGGCGGCAAAAATTACCCTGATGTCAGGTAGTTACATGCTCTATGACAGGCATGGCGCGGCACCGGAGGCCGAGGCGTTCGAGGCGGTGAAGTACGACACGCCGAACATCTCGGGGCGGATGGACAATCTGCGCGCGGCCCTCTTGCGGCCACAGCTTGCGGCGCTGGATGCGAATTGCGCAGCGTGGAATGCGCGCTACCGAGCGGTTGAAGCGGGGCTGGCAGACACGCCGGGCCTGAGACTGATCGCACGGCCTGCGGCGGAAGACTATGTGATGTCGTCGTTTCAGTTCCTGCTGCTTGATTGGACGGCGGCAGCGGTGCTGGCCATTGTTGCGCGCTGTGCCGCTCGCGGGGTTGAGCTGAAATGGTTCGGCGCGCCGGAGCCCGCAGGTTTCACCTCGCGCTATGACAGCTGGCGCTATGCACCGTCAGACGCCATGCCGCGCAGCGACCGGGTGCTGGCGGGGCTGCTCGATCTGCGCCTGCCGCTGACCTTCAGCCTCGATGATTGCGCACAGATCACACGGATCATCCGCGAAGAGGTAAGCACGGTTTATCAGGCCGAATAGGCCAGCAGTCCGATTTCGGCCCTACCCGCCCTGCCCGGCAAACACGTCAAGCTCATGCAAGCCGGTCAACCCGACCTCCAGAAGTCGCAGCGCCGCGAGCGAGATCAGGCTGCCGCTGCCCACAGGGGCGGATAGCGGGCGCAGCTCCAGCGCCACGCTCTTGCCGCTCTCCACCGACACCACGCGGCCCGGTGTGGCCACCTGCACCAGAGGCGTTTCCAGCCAGAAGCCGGGATTGGCGGGATTGCCCAACGTCGCCACGCTATGCCCAAGGCTTTGTTCCGCCGCCGGGGCTGTGGCCAGCGCCGCTGCGCGCTGTTCGGCGCTGCTGGTATCGAAAGCCTCAGCCGTCGTGGCCGTTTCGGGTGGCGCCACCAGCCCGGCCTCGCTTCGCGGCTTTGGATGCAGCATCCCTTCGGGCGGGGTTAGGTCGGGCTCTGGCCACAAGGTGGCGCAGGCCGACAAAAGCAGGGGTAGAAGCGGAAGTATAAAGCGTTTCATGGGCCGAGCTTAGGCATAAACAATCCGGTGAACAACACGGCGCATGCTTGCCTCGGCGATCCGGCAGGATTAGGTTTCCTAGATGACCACACAGCCGCTTATTGACCCATTTCAGCGCCCGATCACCTATCTGCGGATTTCGGTGACCGACCGGTGTGATTTCCGCTGTTCCTATTGCATGGCGGAAGAGATGACCTTTCTGCCGAGAAAACAGCTGCTGTCGCTGGAAGAGCTGGATCGTGTGTGTTCCGGCTTTATCGGGCTTGGGGTGAAGAAATTGCGGGTAACTGGCGGCGAGCCGCTGGTACGCAAGGATATCATGACCTTTTTCCGCTCGATGTCGCGCCATCTGGAAAGCGGCGCGCTGGACGAGCTGACCCTGACCACCAACGGCTCGCAGCTCTCGCGCTTTGCCAATGATCTGGCCGCTTCCGGGGTGAAACGGGTCAATGTCTCGCTCGACACGCTGGATGAGGAAAAATTCCGCCAGATCACCCGCCGTGGCGATCTGAGCAAGGTTATGGCGGGGATCGATGCGGCGCAAAAGGCCGGGCTTCGGGTAAAAATCAACGCCGTGGCGCTGAAACAGTTCAACGAAGACGAGATTTTCCGGATGACCGAATGGGCGGCCGAGCGCGATATGGACCTGACCTGGATCGAGGTCATGCCGATGGGCGATATGGGCACCGAGAACCGGCTGGACCAGTATCTGCCCCTGTCCGAGCTGCGCGCCCGGTTGGAGGAGCGCTACAGCGTCGCCCCGCTGACCGAACGCACCGGCGGCCCGGCGCGCTATGTGCGGCTGGAAGAAACCGGGCAAAAGATCGGCTTTATCACCCCGCTTACCCATAATTTCTGCGAAAGCTGCAACCGGGTGCGCCTCAGCTGCACCGGCGAGCTGTTTATGTGCCTCGGTCAGGAAGACAATGCCGACCTGCGTGCACCTCTGCGGGCCCATCCTGATGACGACGCGCCGCTGATCGAAACCATCCGCGACGCGATCACGCGAAAGCCCAAAGGCCATGACTTCGACTATTCGCGTCAGCGCCCCGATGGGCAGATGAGCCGACATATGTCGCATACCGGCGGATAACTGCACAAAACCCGTGCGAATGCGCAACAGCGTATGTTCATAATCCATACATGCATTGCGAATACCGTGCCTGCGAAACATTATCGAAGGGCGATCCGGAGACTGGAGGTTATTATCAATGTCGAAAGCTGTTTTTGCCGTATCCGAAGATAAAATCCGTGAAGCGGCCTACCTTATGTGGAAGCATGAAGGCGAGCCGCATGGCAAGGATGAAGAGCATTGGCACCGTGCTGCCGAAGCCCTGACCCCGGCCAAACCGGCCCGCAAAGCGCCCGCGAAAAAAGCCGCACCGAAAGCCGCTGCGGCCAAAGCCCCAGCCAAGGCCCCTGCGAAAAAACCGGCGGCCAAGAAAACTGCCGCGAAAAAACCCGCCGCCAAGGCTGCGAAAGCCTGAGCGCGACGATTTGACGCCCCACCAGCACCTTGGTGCGGCGGGGCCTCTTCCAGCCCTATCAGGCCGACGGCATCCGGGTTTCGACCAGTTCGGCAAACCACGAGCTGCCGAAGGGGATAACCTCATCATCGAAATTATATTCCGGGTGGTGCACCATCGCCGTGTCACCATTGCCGACCAGCACATAGGATCCCGGGCGTTCTTCCAGCATATAGGCAAAATCCTCGCCACCCATGGTCGGGGGCACGGTGATCGCCGGTTTGCCGGTGACTTTCTCGGCAATCTCTGCGGCAAATGCCGTTGGCTCATCATGGTTCACCAGGATCGGATAGCCGCGGTGATAATCGACCGTCGCCGTGGCCCCAAAGGCCTCGGCGGTGCTCTGCGCCACGCGTTTCAGGTTGGCCTCGGCCAGATCGCGGATCTCGGCGCTCAGCGTGCGCACCGTGCCTTTCAGCAGCACATGCTGCGGGATCACGTTAAAGGCCTCGCTTTCGGTGCGGAAGGCGCAGGTTGACACCACCGCCTGTTCGATCGGGTCCACATTGCGGCTGACGATGCTTTGCAGCGCCACCACAATCTGCGCCGCCACCAGCGTTGTATCCACGGTTTTATGCGGCATGGCCGCGTGGCCGCCCTTGCCTTCCACATGGATCTCAAACTGGTCGGTCGCCGCGAACATCGCCCCCGAACGCACGCCGAATGTGCCCACCGGGATGCCCGGCCAATTATGCATGCCGTAGACTTCCTGAATGTTCCAGCGATCCATCATACCGTCGTCGCACATTTCCTTGCCGCCGCCGCCGCCCTCTTCGGCGGGCTGAAAGATCAGCACGACAGTGCCGTCGAAATTGCGGGTCTCGGCCATGTATTTCGCCGCCCCCAGTAGCATCGCCGTATGGCCATCATGGCCGCAAGCATGCATCGCCCCCGGGGTATTGGAGGCATACTCGACCCCCGTCGTTTCATAGATCGGCAGCGCATCCATATCGGCGCGCAGCCCGATCACCTTGCCCTTGGTATCGGTCCGGCCCTTGATCACCGCCACAACCCCGGTACGCCCGATGCCGGTGGTGATCTCGTCACAGCCAAACTCTTTCAGCTTCTCAGCCACCATCGCCGCCGTGCGATGGGTTTCAAACAGGATTTCCGGGTTGGCATGAATATCGCGTCGCCATTCGGTGATTTCGGCATGCAGCTCGCCGAGACGGTTCTTGATCGGCATGTCTCTCTCCTCAAATCCTGTAGCGCTTGTAATGATGTTACATGCCTGACCCGAGGTCGATGGGCGAGCCGTCGGAAAACCGCGCTAGGCGGAACCGGCTCAGATCGTGGCCCGGATCATTGCCCTGCACAAGGTCGGCGGCAATGCGCCCGAAACCCGGGCCGATGCCAAAACCATGGCCGCTCATCCCGGTGGCGATGGTCAGCCCCGGCAGTTGGGCGGCGTGATCGACCACCGGCACGGTGTCGGGCATGGTGTCGATCATCCCGCCCCAGCGCGCGGCGATTTTCACTTCGCCGAGCTCTGGGAAGGCGGCCCCAAAGGCACGCGCGGTGTCATCGGCCTTGCCCACATGGGCGCGCGGGTTCAGCACCCGTTGGCGTTCAAACGGCGAGGTCTCGTCGCCCGCCCAGCGCCGACTTGTGCCCCAGGCATCGGGATAGCCGCGCGGGGCCATCGGGCGCAGCGCGGTGCCGAACGGATCGCGTTTCAGCTGCGGCAGAAACGAACGGAACGCCCGGAAGGCATCGGGGCCGACATAAAGCTCGTGATGAAACTCCGGCGCCAGCGTGTAGCCGCCATCGGCGCGACGACGGAAGGCAAGGTGGTTGTCGACCCCACCGCCCTCAAACCCCATCGCGGGCAAGGGCGCGGTGCGCAACACCGTGGCGCGCACCGAAAGCTGCGGGATCGAAATCCCGTGACGGCGCAGAAACAGCGACGACCACGCGCCCCCGGCCAGAAGCACCGACGAGGTGCGAATGCGCCCCGCCTCGGTGATCACCCCGGCCACCCGGCCCGCCTCGATATCGAGCAGCCGCACGGCGCAATTCTCGCGGATCGTGACCCCGGCGCGAGCCGCCAGCCGGGCCAGCGCGGGCACTGCGAGGAAGGGCTCAGCGCGCATGTCGGTGGGGGTATGGAGCGCCCCTTGCCAATGGCCAGACTTCGCCTGTGGCAGCAGCCGTGCAAGCGCCGCCTGATCCAGAAGCGTGGTGCTCAGCCCATGTTCTTTGGCGAAAGGCATCCAGGCTTCAAACCGAGCCATATCCTTCGGCTGGTTGGCCAGAAAGGCCACCCCGCCCTGCACAAGGCCAATATCGGTATCCAGCTCGGGGGCCAGCGCCCTCCAATGGCGCTGTGCCTCCAGCGCGATGGGGATCTCGGCCGGGTCGCGGCCCTGAACCCGGACCCAGCCCCAATTGCGCGAACTTTGCTCGCCCGCGATCCGCCCCTTTTCGATCAGCACCACGCGCTGACCGGCGCGGGCCAGAAACAGCGCCGCCGACACCCCAATCACCCCGCCGCCGATCACCACACAATCCGCCTCTGGCGGCAGGGCGTCGCTATGCTTAGGCGAATGCGCGAGAGAGATCGGGAAAGGCATCATCGGGTCAAGCTTTCAATTATTCCGTCAACAAAGGCGATGCCCTTGTCAAATTCCGCAAGGCTCAGCCATTCATTTGGCTGATGGGCCTGTTCGATATTGCCGGGGCCACAGATCACCGCCGAATAACCCGCCTCCTGAAACTGCCCGGCTTCGGTGGCGTAGCTTACCGCATGGGTGGCGTTGTCACCGCTGACCCGCCGCACCAGTTCCTCTGCCGCACCATCGTGTTCCGGGCTCAGCCCCGGCACTTCGAAATAGACATTGGTCTCGATCCAGGCTTCGGGGCGGATCGCGGCAATCTCGGCCTCGACCTCGCGCACCTTCGCCAGATAGAGGTCGCGCCACATCTCGCGTTTTTCATCCGGCACCGGGCGGAAGGTCATCACAAAGCGGCAGTGGCGCGCGGTGATGTTTTCGGCGGTGCCACCCATGATCGTGCCCACATGGGCGGTGGTCCAGGGCGGCTCAAACAGGGCCGCCACGGTGCTGGGGGTGGCGCGCATCGAGGCGGTGTTTTGTGCATTCGCCCAGTCGATGAGCTTCGCCGCCACCATCACCGCATTCACCCCGGTATGCATCAGCGAGGAATGCACCTCGAAGCCATGCACGATGGTTTCAACGCCGATCCCGCCCTTGTTGCCGGTGACCACCTGCATTTCGGTGGGTTCGCCAATGATCGCCGCCGCCGCGCGCGGCAGGTGCTCGGCCATGGCCGCGATCATCCGGGGGGCGCCCAGACAGCCGACCTCTTCGTCATAGGACAGCGCAATCTGCAACGGCCGTTTCACCCCCGCCGCCAGCGCCTTCGGCACCGCCGCCAGCGCGATGGCGTCAAAGCCCTTCATGTCGCAGGTGCCGCGCCCGTAAAGCCGGCCATCCTTCTCGGTCACGGTGAAGGGATCGGTGTCCCAATCCTGCCCATCCACCGGCACCACATCGGTATGCCCTGACAGAATGACCCCACCCTCGACCGCTGGCCCGACATTGGCAAAGAGCGCCGCTTTATCGCCCGCATCATTGAAAACGCGCTGCGACTCCACCCCATGCGAGGCCAGATACGCCTCGACCCAGCCGATCAATTCCAGATTCGACTCGCGCGAAACCGTTTGGAAAGACACGAGTTTTTCCAGAATTTCACGAGCGCTCAGATTCTGAGCCATTCTAATCTCCCTGCTGCGCATCTGAGCCTGACCCCGTCCGAAGCCAAGGGTCAACCCCCGTAACGCGAGGGAATTCGGTCGCGACGCACTCGCCCCGCAGGTCCGGGGGCGCTGAGGCACGCCCCCTTCCCGCTATTTGTGAATGAGCTTCTTGCGCACCGCCCGGCCCATGAGCCAGACCGCCAGAAACACCGGCACCACCAGCGCGGCCTTGGTCAGCACCTTGTCGAGATGGAAGTGGTAAGCGATCGGTTCAACCAGATAGGCCAGCAGGCTGACCGCGTAATAGCTGATCGCCACCACCGACAGCCCCTCGACCGTCTCTTGCAGGCGCAGCTGCAGATCGGCGCGCCGGTCCATGCTTTCCAACAGCTTCTGGTTCTGCGCCGAGCGTTCCACATCCACCCGCGTGCGGAGCAGATCGCCCGCCCGGATCGCCCGCGTGGCCAGATCGTCCATCTGTCGCTGGGTGGCCTTCACCGTGCGCATGGCCGGGTCAAAGCGGCGCATCATGAATTCATCGAGCGTCTGGCGCCCCTGCCAACGCGCCTCGCGCAGCACCCGAATGCGATCCGTCACGATCAGCTCATAGGCCGCTGTCGCACCAAAGCGAAAGGCGGTTTTGGCTTGCAGGTTTTCAAGTTTGGCCGAGATTTCCAAAAGCTCTTTCAGCTCTGCCTCATGCGCGGTACCCGCATGGCCCAGCCCGCCCACCAGTGCTGACAGATCATCGGCCAGCGCACCCAACTGCCCCCGCACCGCCTGTGCCCGGCTATAGCCGAGCATCGACATGGTTTTGTAAGTCTCGATCTCGGCCAGCCGGGTCACGATCCGGCCGATCCTGCGCGCACCAATGCCGGGCTCGGTGAACACCGCAAAGCGCACATGGCCGTTTTCATCGATGCGGAAATCCCCGGCCAGCACCGCAGCCCCATCCAGCACCTCGGTGGCGGCCACGCTTTCGGCCACGAACCAGTCGCGGATCTTCGCTTGCATCTCGGCGATTTCCGACATCGGCTCCACCCGGATCAGGGCCGAGGTAATCCGTTGCCCCGGCGCCTGCTCCAACCAATCGGCGGGGAAAACATCGAACAGCGCCGGATCGAATGACGCCCCCATCGGACCTTCGGCATAGATCGTATAGGTCACGAATTCGTTGTGGTTTTCCCATTTCAGCAGATGACGCCCGATCGGGCCGAAATAGTGGTTTGCGCCCTCTGGCGGGTGCTGAGCGCCATGGCGATCCAGCAGTGCAATGAGATGGGCGCGATCCGCCCCGCGATCCCGCGCCGCCGCATCGCGGGGCTGTTTCACCGCCAGAAGCGCCGCCTGACACGGGGCGGTCAGGGCCGGAAACGGCCGCGCATGCAGCTCATTGGCCAGCGCATAGCGCTCTGCGTGATCTTCAATTGGCGGCATTTGCGCATCTCCTTTTCGCGCAGTTGACGCGACGATAAGGGCGTTCGGCTGCTTCGGCAACGACAAGCTCTGCGACACAGGCGACAGAAGGGGTGCAAACCCCCTCCACCTGTGCTTTGATCGCTGAAGAACAGGGATAGTCGTATGATTTACACACTCATAACCCTCGCCGCTCTGACGACGGCGACCATCCTGCTTGCGCTCTACTGGCGATGGCGGCGGCCTGCCTGGACAGGCTTCGCCGGGCGCACGCTTTGGGATTGGATTTCGCTCTTGGCCGTGCCGATGGTGGTGGGCTTTGCCACGGTGTTGATCAATGCGGTGCAGCAAGACCTGGCCGATGATCGCGCCGCCGAAGCCGCATTTCAACAATACATAGACCGGGTCACGGCGCTGGTGCTCGATGCCCCGGAAGGCGTAGCCCCGGATACGGTGAACGCGATTGGCCGGGCGCAGACCATGGCGGTTTTGCGCCTTGTCGAGGGCGAACGCGCAGGCCGGGCGCTTGCTTTCCTTGCTGAGCTGGACCTGTTGCGCCGGTTCGCGATCTCGTTCGAAGGCATCGATCTAAACGGGGCTGAGCTGAAAGGCATTGATTTCAGCGGCGTTGATTTCGAAGGTGCCGATCTCACCGGTGCGGATCTTGAAGGCGGCCATTTTGAAAATGCCGATTTCGAAGAGTGCGATCTTGAAGGCGTTGACCTCAAGGGCGCGATCCTGCGCGGCGCGGGGTTTGAGAACACAAGGCTGGCCGGGGCTGAGCTTTCCGGGGCAGATCTGCGCTATGCCGATCTCTCATCAGCTGCGGGCCTGACCAGCCGACAGCTCGCGCAGGCCTGCTACGATCAAACAACCACACTCCCCGCCGGAATGTCCCCGCCCACAGGCCAGAGCGATGGCTGTTTTACCGGCGTGATCGACGACGATTAAGCGTTGCGGGGTTTCAGAAGGCCGATGGAAGCACGATCACATCAAGTGGCGGGAAACCGTTGAACCCGACCGAGGCATAGGTCGAGGTATAGGCACCCGTATTGCGGATCACCACCTTGTCGCCAGACCTGAGACCCAAGGGCAGCATCACCGGGCGTTTTTCATAAAGCACATCGGCGCTATCACAGGAGGGGCCCGCCAGAATGCAGGGGCCAAAGGCCTCATGATCATGCGGGGTGGTGATCTGGTAGCGGATCGCCTCGCCTTCGGTTTCGGCCAGCCCAGAAAACCGGCCAATATCCAGATAGACCCAGCGATGGGTATCGTCTTCTGATTTTTTCGACACCAAAACCACCTCGGCAAGGATCACCCCGGCCTCGGCCACCATGCCCCGGCCCGGCTCGGCCATGATATAGGGCACCGCACCGAAACGCGCGGTAACCTGATCCATCACCTGCGTGGCATAGGCGGTGGGGGTGTCGATCTCTTCGCCATGAAAGGCCGGGAAACCGCCGCCGATATTGAGTACGGTCAGCGCATAGCCACGGGCTTTCAGATCAGCCCAGATCGCCGCCACATGGTCGAGCACGCCGGTCCACATATCGGCACGGCGGGTCTGGCTGCCGACGTGAAAACTCAGCCCCACCGGCGTAAGCCCCAGCGCCACGGCGCGGGCAAACAGCACCGGCACCATGCTCTCACGGCAGCCAAATTTGCGGCTCAACGGCCAGTCGGCTTGGGAGTTTTCCACGATCACGCGGATATAGACCTCAGCCCCCGGCGCATGTTCGGCGATCTTCTCAAGCTCTTCCTCGGCATCGGCCGCAAACAGCCTTACCCCCGCCTTATAGGCAAAACCGATGTCGGCGGGCTTTTTGATCGTGTTGCCGAAGGAAATCGTCTCGGGCGCCGCGCCCTGGCTCAGGCACAGCTCGATCTCGGCCCGCGACGCAGCATCGAAATGCGATCCCAGCGCCACCAGGCGCTCGATGATTTCACGGGCCGGGTTGGCCTTCACCGCATAATGGATATGGGCAAAGCCCAGCCCCAGTTTCAGCGCGTGATATTGCTCGGCCACACGGTCGGTGTCGATCACCAGCGTTGGGCGATCAAAATCGGCTGTAGCAGCAAAGGCGTCGAGGCGGGATTGGGGCGCAAAGGCGCCCTGAGCAACGTAGGTCATGCGATCTCCACAAGACAGGGGCGCGATGCCCCAAGGTTCTGATGAAGACGTTACCGTCGCTGCATAAGCGCGTGCCGAAAGGCGTGGCTAGAGGCGCGTGCGTTGGCGTCTGTGGCGCGCATATGCGGTCGATGGGCGATTCACGCAAGCCTTTTTCGCCTTGGGGGATGAATTTCTTTTCACACCCGGCTAGGAAAGCCCATGGCCCGACTGATCCTGTTCAACAAACCCTTCGATGTACTGTCGCAATTCACCGATGCGAAAAGCCCGTCGCCGCGCGCAACCCTCTCGGAATACATTGATATTCCAGGGGTCTATCCGGCAGGACGGCTGGACCGCGATAGTGAAGGCTTGCTGCTGCTCACCGATGACGGGCGCTTGCAGGCCAAGATCAGCAATCCCAAGCACAAGGTGGAGAAAACCTATCTGGTGCAGGTCGAAGGCGCCCCGACCGAGGCTGATCTTGAGCCCCTGCGCAAGGGCGTGATGCTGAAAGACGGCATGACCAAGCCAGCCAAAGCCCGTCTGATCGACCCGCCCGCGCTCTGGCCGCGCAATCCACCGGTGCGCTATCGCAAATCGGTGCCCGACGCCTGGTTGGAACTGACCATTTCGGAGGGGCGCAACCGGCAGGTGCGGCGGATGACGGCGGCGGCGGGCTTTCCCACGCTCCGGCTGGTGCGCTGGCGGATTGGTGAGTGGAGCCTTGACGGCCTCGCCCCCGGCACGTGGCGCGACGCCTAGGCGGGCTTGCCTGTTCCGCCCTTGCGCCCCACGGTTCCGATCCCGTAAAACCATCGCGCGCCCGCTTGTGGCGCGTGGCAATGAAGGGCCGACCAGATGACGGAAAACCTGACCGCACCCAGCCCGGAAGATGAGGCGGGCCTTGACGACGAGATTGTCGAAGGTCCGGTCGATGCCGAGGAGCTGCGCGAAAGCGTGCGCGGCAGCAATCGTGCGCTGCTGCTCAGCCTTGGCCTGATCGTGCTGTTGATGTTTGCCGGGGCGCTTGGCGTCGCCTATCTGGTCAACAATGTCCATGCCATCACGCCGTCCTGATCTCACCCGTCGCCGGGTTCTGACCCTTGCGGGCCTTGGCCTTGCAGGCGGGGTCCTGTCGGGGTGCAAGCCCAGCCCGTGGCATGACGGCGCCGATGTCACCGGCGCCTCGCCCGCGCTGAAGTTCCGCTCGACCCGGGCGAGCGACAATCGCGTGGTGACCGAGGCGGATTATCGCGGCAAGGTCACCCTGCTCTATTTCGGCTATACTTTCTGCCCCGACGTTTGCCCGCTGACGCTGGCCAATCTGGCCGATGTGCTGCGCGCGCTGGGGGATGATGCCGACAAGGTGCGGGTGCTGTTCGTGACCGTCGATCCCGGCCGCGACACGCTGGAGCTGATGGGGCAATATGCCGGTCTCTTTGCGCCTCAGATCGACGGGCTGCGCGGCACCGGCGACGAGATTGCGGCGCTGGCCCGGCGCTACCGGGTGGTCTATTCGGTGCGCCCTGCCCCGGAAGACACCGACTATGAAGTCAGCCACAGCGACGCCGTTTATGCGTTTGACGCGACGGGCGCAGCGCGGGTGCTTTATTCCCAGTTGTCAGGCGCGGCTGCCGACATTCCCAGCACCGCCGAGGATCTGCGCCAGCTGATCCGCGAAAGCGCACTTTAGGCCTAGTTGCCGGTCGCTCCGCGCACTTCGAAATCCACCGACAGGCTGCTGCCATCGGCAAAGATCAGCTCCACCGGCACCTCTGCGCCCACGACCATCCGCGATTGCGGCATTATGCACATGATGTGATAGCCGCCGGGGGCAAAGCTCAGCGTGCCTTGCGGCTCAACCGTCAGCCTGGTGACCATCTCCATACTGTCCTGACCGTTCTGGCTCATGGACTTGTGCAGCATCGCCAGACCGCAAGCATAGGTGCGCACCCCGACCAGATCCACCGGCTGATCGCTCTCATTGACCAGCTCGAAATAGCCCGCCGCCGGGCGTTGGGGCAGCAACATGCGAAACCAGGCATCGCTGACCGATACCGCCTCGCCCGCATGGGCCATCAGCGGCGCTAGGGCCATGAGCGCGGCAAGCAGCAGGTGGCGGCACGTCCCGGTCATGTTATCGCGCATGGCGGGCTTCCTTCGCACGTTCGTTCACCCGATAGGCATTCAGCACCAGAAGCATCCCCAGCACGCTCATCATCGCTGGAGGGATCCAGATCACGATGCCGCCCACCTCCTGATCGGCCAGCGCGCTCATCGATGGGAACAGCCGCCCGCAGAGCGCGTAATAGGGATAGAGGTCGAAGCCCGCGAAGGTGATCAGCGCGCCCAGCACGATCTGCGGAAACATAACCCCGATGGCCAGCGCCGCGCGCAGCCCGTAAGAGGCGCGCGCTTTCGGCGCCGGGCGCGGATCGAGCACCAGCGACCAGAACAGGATGCCGTCGAGCACCATCGACCAGTTCATCAACGCGTAAAGGCGCGGATCGATCATCGCGCGGAAATGCACATTGGGCAGCAGCCAGAAGGCAAACAGCCCTTCGAACAGCGCCACCGCCACCACCGGCTGTTGCAGAACGTTAAGGATCAGCGCCACCGGGCGGGCGGCAGCGATCCGGCGCAGCATATCCGGCACGCCCCGCGCCAGCGTCGCGCCGCTGAAGCCCAGCGCGATCAGCACCGGCCCGATATGGTGCATGATCACATGCTGGATGCGGTTGATGAAGAACATGTGTTGCGACCAGTATTCAAACCGGGTCTGCAGCGCGAGATAGAGCAGCGCGAGCCCGGCGAGAAAGGCGATGCGCCGCCACAGCGGCAACCGCTCATCCGGCGCCATACGCCGGTCGCCGCGCAGGAACCAGAACAGCACAAGGCCAATGGCGATGAAGATCGGCGCCGAAAACTCCCACGGGCCCCAGACCGGCATCTTGGTCGGATAGGTCGCGCTGGCCCAGCCCAACAGCAGGGCCGCCACGGCCAAACCGGCATAATAGGCCCCTGCCCGCCAGTCGGCCCCGTCAAATGCGGCGGGTTCGCTCAGCCCAGCTTGCTGCACAGCGCGTGTCTCCCTGTTTTGGCAATCCATATTGGCCCGGCGCCGCCACTGTCAACGCAGAAGGCCGGGCGGGGCTTTGGCCTATTGCGCCAGATGCACCGAGGTCGCCATGCCGATCACCAGAAAGAACATCGAGATCACCGCGATCCCAAGCCCGATCCCGACCCGGCGGTTTTTCGGGGCCGCAACCATCCACAGCTCTTCGGCGGTTTCCGGCATCATCAGCGCCTGCGAATTGGAGCCGGTCCAGCGATTGCGATTGGCCCAGCGCCGCTCTTCGCTGCTGTTCCAGTCATGCAGCACCGTCAGCAAGGCCACCAGCAGCATCGACACGCTGGGCAGCCAGATGATGAAGCCGCCAGTGGTTTCGTCGTCCAGCGGGGCAATGCCAAAGAACCGCCCGGCGAGATCGTAAGCGGTGTAGAAGGTTTCGGTTTTCAAAAGCAGCACCGAACTCATGGCGATGGCGGCAAAACCGGCGGCGGTCAGCATGACCATCCGCACCCCATGGCCCAGCCCGGCGGGCGGATCGCGCGGATCGAAGAGCACCCAGAAGAACAAAAGACCGGTGGCCAGCATGTCGGCCTGCATGAGATAGCCCAGCACCGGCTGCATCAGCGCGGCATTCTGCATTGCCGGGATAAGCCAAAGCGCGGTGGAGCCGATAAAGAGCACAGCGACCACAACGGGCTGAGTGGCGATCCGGCCCAACAGGCGCAGGGGTTTGAAGCGCAGAAGCGGCGCCAGCAGACGATGGCGCAGGCGCCGGGGCATCCCGGCAAACAACACGGCTTGCGGACGGGCGGTGAAAATCAGGAAGGGTCCGGCCAGATGCAGAAGCATGTGCTGGAGCTGACGCACCCAGAACAGATGCCCGGCCAGATAGGCCATCGGCGACACCAGCGCCGCCCAGATCGCCAGCACGCCGGCGATGAACAGGGCGCTGTGCCAGGGATAGATCGGCGCGCCTTGTGCGGCCCGCACAGCCCGCCCCTGCCAGAACAGCCAGAGGGAAAATCCGGTGAGGCCCCAGACCAGCGGATCCAGCCCCCAGACCGCAAACCAATGCCCGGCCGGATAGGCCAGCACCACGTCGCTGAGTACAGGTTCCGTCCCCACACTGGCGGTGAGCGGCACCGAAATATCGTTCACAGACATGCGTTCTCCCCGTCACGCGGCTCTGGCGGTTTGACCAAAGGTCGTCAGGGCTTGGTGAATGCGGCAGGCGGGGGGGCGGAGTCAACCGTGCCTGGGGCACGGATTGCGCCCCAGAAAAGCAAAAGGCCCCGCTTTTAAACGGGGCCTTTCAGATTTTCAGATGCGGGCGATCAGTCGATCAGCGGGATCAGCGCATCCATCGAGGCTTTTGCATCGCCATAATACATCCGCGTGTTTTCTTTGTAGAACAGCGGGTTTTCGATGCCCGAATAGCCGGTGCCCTGGCCGCGCTTCATCACGAAGACCTGCTTGGCTTTCCAGACTTCCAGCACCGGCATCCCGGCGATGGGCGAGTTCGGATCTTCCTGCGCCGCCGGGTTCACGATGTCGTTCGAGCCGATCACGATCACCACGTCGGTTTTGGGGAAATCGTCGTTGATCTCGTCCATTTCCAGCACGATGTCATAGGGCACCTTGGCTTCGGCCAAGAGCACGTTCATATGCCCGGGCAGACGGCCCGCCACCGGGTGAATGCCAAACCGCACCTCTTTGCCCTTGGCACGCAGTTTGCGGGTCAGTTCCGCCACTGATTGCTGCGCCTGCGCCACCGCCATGCCGTAACCCGGCACGATGATCACTTCCTGCGCTTCGTTCAGTGATGAGGCCACGCCATCGCTGTCAATCGCGATCATCTCGCCCTCGATTTCCATCGCCGGACCTTTCGCGCCGCCGAAGCCGCCGAGGATCACCGCGAGGAATTTCCGGTTCATCGCCACACACATGATGTAGCTCAGGATCGCACCGGACGAGCCGACCAGCGCGCCGGTGACGATCAAGAGGTCATTGCCCAGCAGGAAACCGGTGGCCGCCGCCGCCCAGCCCGAGTAGCTGTTCAGCATCGACACCACCACCGGCATATCTGCGCCGCCGATGGCCATGACCAGATGCAGGCCCAGAATACCGGCCAGCACTGTCATCGCGTAAAGCGTCCAGCTGCCCGCGCCCTGCATGTAGAGCGCCATCAGCACCAGCGAGGCGACGACAATGGCGATATTCCAGACATGACGGCCCGGCAGGATCAGCGCCTTGCCGTCGATCTTGCCGCTAAGCTTGCCGAAAGCGATGATCGAGCCGGTGAAGGTCACTGCACCGATGAACACGCCAAGGAAAATCTCGACCTCATGGATCACCTGTTCCGCATGGGTGGCAAACTCATGCACGGTCAGATCGGAATTGAGGCCGATGAACACCGCCGCAAGGCCAACAAAGCTGTGCAGCGCTGCCACCAGCTGGGGCATCCCCGTCATCTCGACCCGCATCGCGACGATGGCGCCGATCACGGCCCCCACCGCGAGGGTGATCATAAGGATCGCGTCAATCGGCACAGCCGGATCAAACAGGGTGGCCAGCACCGCGATGGCCATACCGACGATGCCATACCAGACAGCGCGCTTGGCGCTTTCCTGGTTCTTGAGCCCGCCAAGGGCGAGAATGAACAGAACGGTTGCCGCAATATAGGCGGCGGTTTGAAGTCCGTAGGACATGTGAATTCCCTCCGCCTATCAGGATTTCTGGAACATCTGCAGCATGCGCCGCGTGACCATGAAGCCACCCACGATATTGATCGTGGCAATGCCAATGGAGATGGCCGCGAGGATTTTCACCACCGGCAGGTCGATCCCGACCTGAAGAAGTGCACCGATGATAATGATCCCCGAGATCGCGTTGGTCACCGCCATAAGCGGCGTGTGCAGCGCGTGGCTGACGCCCCAGATCACCTGGAAGCCGACGAAGACCGCCAGCACGAAAACGATGAAGTGCCCCATAAAGGCAGCGGGCGCATAAAAGCCGATAAGGCCCATCAGCGCCGCCCCGACCAGCAACAGAGCAACCTGTTGTTTGCCCGCTTTCTTCAGAGCCGCAGCCTCTTCGGCCTTGATCTCTTCCGGGGTTTTCTCAACCACGGTCGGCTTGGGCTTGGCCGCAATCGCCTGAACTTTCGGCGGTGGCGGCGGGAAGGTAATCTCGCCGTCAAAGGCCACGGTTGAGCCACGAATTACGTCATCTTCCATATCGTGATTGATCTGACCATCCTTCTCAGGCGTCAGGTCGGTCATCATATGGCGGATATTGTTGCCGTAGAGCATCGAGGCCTGTGCGGCCATGCGGCTGGGGAAATCGGTATAGCCAATGATCGTCACACCGTTTTTGGTGACGATTTTTTCATCCGCCTTGGTCAGCTTGCAGTTGCCGCCCTTTTCCGCCGCGAGGTCGACAATCACCGAGCCGGGCTTCATCGCCGCGACCATGTCTTCGGTCCAGAGCTCCGGGGCCTCGCGGTTCGGGATCAGCGCGGTGGTGATGACGATATCAACCTCCGGTGCCAACTCGCGGAACTTCGCCAGCTGCGCTTCGCGGAACTCGGGGCTCGACACAGAGGCATAGCCGCCGGTCGCCGCGCCATCCTGCTGGTCTTCCTCGAAATCGAGATAGACGAACTCGGCGCCCATCGATTCCACCTGCTCAGCCACTTCCGGGCGCACGTCAAAGGCCAGGGTGATCGCGCCAAGGCTGGTCGAGGTGCCAATCGCGGCCAACCCGGCCACGCCCGCGCCGACCACCAGAACCTTGGCCGGGGGCACCTTGCCCGCCGCCGTGATCTGCCCGGTAAAGAAACGCCCAAAGTTGTTGCCCGCTTCGATCACCGCGCGGTAGCCCGCGATATTGGCCATCGAGGAAAGCGCATCCATTTTCTGGGCGCGCGAGATACGCGGCACCATTTCCATGGCGATCACATTGGCGCCCTGGGCTTTGGCCTGTTCCAGACCGGCTTCGTTTCCACCCGGATTGAAGAAGGAAATCAGCGTCTTGCCTTTGGTGACGCGTTTCAACTCAGTGTCAGAAGGTTGCCGCACCTTGGCGATGATATCGGCTTCTTTCCAAAGGCTCGCGGCGGTTTTTATAACCGTCACACCGGCGGCTTCGTAATCGGCATCGGAAAACCCTGCCGCCTCGCCTGCCTTGGATTGAATCAGGCATTCATAGCCCAGCTTCTGCAAATAGCCGGCGCTTTCTGGCGTCATGGCTACCCGGTTTTCACCGCTGATAGTTTCTTTAGGAACCCCGATTTTCACGATGTCTTCCTTCCTCTCATTACACGCGGGTACATCCCACGCGGCACTTTAACTTCTATAAGCGACACGCACATGGATTTCGACTGAAACCGGAGGCTTGCGACCATTTTTCTATTCACAACATGGTCACCTATTCAGGCAGGCGCTCACAACCAGCGTCGTACCTTGCCAAACCAGATTTCAGCCTCGTCTCCGAACATCTTAAGCAGCACCTCTTCTTCGCCGCGAATATAACGTTGGGTAACGAATTTCATAAAGATCGGCACCAAAAGCAGGGCCGGAAGCGCATTCCACCACAGCGCCGCACCGGCCAGAACCAGCGCATCGCCCAGATAGATCGGATTGCGGGTGAGCCGGTAGATGCCACCTCGGGCAAAGCCGGTGGGCACCTGTCGGGGCACGAAAGTGGTGCGGCGGCGCCAAAGCTCGAACAGCCCCGCCAGCATCGCGGCGATGCCCAGCCCCACCAGCCCAGCCCCAAGCGCGCGCGCCCAGCCAAGATCCTGCCCGGGCATCAATTCCGCCAAGACGCGCGTGATGACAAGCGCGCCGATAAGCCAGACCGGCGGTATATCGATCCACTTCAACACGTCGAAACCCTTCACCCAGCCATACTCGAAGCCAAGGCATAACGCGGTGAAACTTTCCAAGGCAATGCCTTTAAACACACCCACCCAACTCACGCGGCTGCGCGGGCGAAATGTCGGGCCATGGCTGGACGGATCGGCCCGCCGGGGCTACCTCTCGAAAGATCAACCCCAGCGGAGCTGCCCCATGGATTTTGCCGCCACCAAACGCCTGTTCGCCCTGCCCGAGGGCGTGACCTATCTTGACGGCAATTCACTCGGCCCTCTGCCGCGCGCCGCCGCCGGCCGGGTGGCGGACACGATCACTGCCGAATGGGGCGAGATGCTGATCACCGCCTGGAACAAGGCGGGCTGGATGGATCAGCCCGCCCGGCTGGGCGATGCGATTGGGCGGCTGATCGGGGCCGAACCCGGCAGCGTGGTGCTGGGCGATACCCTGTCGATCAAGATCTATCAGGCGCTGGCCGCCGCGCTGGAGCTGCGCCCCGACAGACGGAAAATCCTCAGCGATACCGGCAACTTCCCCACCGACCTTTATATGGCCGAGGGGTTGATCGAGAGCCTCGGACGGGGGCATGAGCTGGTCACCGTTGCCCCCGAAGATGTGTCGGATCACATCGACGACAACACCGCCGTTCTGATGCTGACCGAGGTCGATTACCGCACCGGGCGGCGGCATGACATGGCGGAGCTGACCCGCGCCGCCCATGCCGCCGGGGCGCTGGTGATCTCGGATCTGGCGCATTCGGCTGGCGCCCTGCCGGTGGACCTCGCCGGGGTTGGGGCCGATTTCGCCGCAGGATGCAGCTATAAATACCTCAATGGCGGCCCCGGCGCGCCCGCCTTTATCTATGTTGCCCCGCGCCATGCCGACCATCTGCGCCCGGCGCTGTCGGGTTGGCTCGGGCATGACGCCCCCTTCGCTTTCGAGCCCGGCTATCGCCCCGCCCCCGGCATTGCCCGAATGCGGGTGGGCACGCCGCCGGTCATCCAGATGGCCGCGTTGGAGGCGGCGCTGGAGATCTGGGCGGGCGTGGATATGGACGCCCTGCGCGCCCGCGCGCTGGACTTGTCAGAGCGGTTCATCGCCGGGGTCGAAGCCAGCTGCCCGATGCTCACCCTCGCCTCGCCCCGCGACGGCACGAAACGCGGCAGTCAGGTGTCGTTCCGCTTTCCCGATGGTTATGCGGTGATGCAGGCCCTGATCGCGCGCGGCGTTATCGGCGATTTCCGCGCGCCCGACATTCTGCGCTTCGGCATCACCCCGCTCTATATCGACGAAGCCGACATCGACCGTGCCATTACGGTGCTGGCCGAGGTGATGCGCGACCAGCTGTGGGACGACCCCACCTATAAAGCCCGCGCGGCGGTCACATAGGTGTGAAGCAGATTAACTGACCGCAAGTCATTTATTGCATCACAGCCCATCCGCCTCTATCGTTAGCACAAATGGAGGTGCCCATGAGCTACCGGATTACCGTCAATGGAACTGTGCATGATATCGATCTGCCCGGCGAGGTGCCGCTTCTGTGGGTGCTGCGCGACGAGATCGGGCTGACAGGTACGAAATTCGGCTGCGGCGTTGCCGCCTGTGGCGCCTGCACCGTGCAGATCGGTGGTGAGGCGATGCGCTCGTGCCAGGTGGCGCTGGAAGATGTCGATGCCGAGGTGACCACGATCGAAGGTCTGGGCACGCCCGACGCTCTTCACGCGCTGCAAGCCGCTTGGGTGGCACATGATGTAGCCCAATGCGGCTACTGCCAGTCGGGCCAGATCATGCAGGCCGCCGCGCTGCTGGCCACCACTCCCGCCCCGACCGATGCCGAGATTGACGAGGCAATGGCGGGCAATCTCTGCCGCTGCGGCACCTATCCGCGTATCCGCGCCGCCATTCACAGCGCTGCCAAATCCCTGCAGGAGGGCTGAGCATGAGCCGGATCAAAACCTTTAGCCGTCGCGCCTTTCTGGTCGGATCGGTCGCCGTCGCCGGTGGCGTGATGTTCGGCACCTACGAAGTGGTGCGCAAATCCCCCAATCCGCTCGCCCCGGAACTGGGCGTGACACTGAATCCCTGGCTGATCATCGACGCGCGCGGGGTCACGGTAATTGTGCCGCGCGCCGAGATGGGGCAAGGCGTGCAGACCACATTGGCCGCGCTGGTGGCCGAAGAGCTGGAGGTGCCGCTGGAAGATCTTCGTATCGAACACGGCCCCCCCGGCGAAGCCTATGCCAATGAGGCGCTGCTGGCTGATCGCGATTATGGCGCCGAAGCGCCGTCTGGGATCGGTGGCGAGGTGATGCGCGCGCTGCCGAAAATCTTTGGGCTTCAGGTCACCGGCGGCTCGTCCTCGGCCATCGACGCGTTTGACCGGATGCGCCATGCCGGAGCGGCGGCGCGTGAAGTGCTGATGATGGCGGCCAGCGACCGGCTGGATACCAGCATCGACCAGTTGCACGCCGAGGCGGGCCGGATCGTCGCCGCCGATGGCCGCTGGGTTGCCTATCCCGAGCTGGCCGAGCTGGCTGCCACGCTCAAAGCCCCCGACGCCCCGGCGCTGAAACACCCGAAAGACTGGCGCATTCTGGGCAAAAGCCAGCCCCGGCGCGACCAACCAGCCAAGGCCACAGGCACCGCCCCGTTTGGCATCGACACGCGGCTGGAAAATATGCGCTTTGCCACGGTGAAGATGTCGCCCCGGCTGCGTGGCGGGATGATCTCGTTTGATGCCTCCGAAGCCACGCAGATGCCCGGCGTCGAGGCGGTGGTGGATCTCGGCGACGGCTTTGCGGTGGTGGCCAGCAACACATGGCTGGCCTTTCAGGCGGCCGAAGCGGTTGAGGTGACATGGGGCGCGGCCCCCTATCCCGCCACGACCGATGGCGTTTTTGCCCGCATTGCCGAAGCCTTTGACGACAAAGCCAATATCACCGCGCGCGATGAGGGCGATCTGTCGGGCGAGATGCCCGTCAGCGCCGGTTACCGCGCACCGTTTCTGGCCCATGCGACGATGGAACCGATGAACGCCACCGCGCTTTATACCGGCGATGCGCTGGAGATTTGGGCGGGCAATCAGGTGCCCCTGATGCTGCAAAAGCAATGCGCCAAGGCGGTTGGGCTGAAGCCCGAACAGGTGGTGGTTCACACCCCGTTCATGGGGGGCGGGTTTGGTCGCCGCCTGACACCCGATTACGCGGTGCAGGCCGCCAAGGTGGCGAAAGCCATGAAGGGCGTTCCGGTCAAGCTGACCTGGAGCCGCGAAGAGGATATGCGCCACGATCAATACCGTCCCGGCGCCCTTGCCCGGTTTGCCGGGCGGGTCGAAGGCGGGCGGATTGCCGCGCTTAGCGCCGATCTGGCCTCGCCTTCGGTGATGCGTGCGATGCTGCGCGATATGACCGGGCTCGACATCACCCCGCCGGGCGACCGGATCCTGATCGAAGGCGCGGGCAACCAGCCCTATGACATCGGCAACATCCGGGTGCGCGGCTTTGCTGCCGATCTGGCCCTGCCGGTGGGCTCCTGGCGCTCGGTCGGCAACAGCCAGAACGCGTTTTTCTGGGAAAGCTTCATCGACGAGTTGGCACATGAGGCCGGGGCCGATCCGCTGACCTTCAGGCTCGACCACATCCGCCCGGCGCACGCCCCCTCGGCAGATGTGCTTGAAAAGGTGGCGGAACTGTCTGGCTGGGGTGGTAAAAGCCCGGCGGGTACAGGCCGGGGCGTGGCCTTCACCCATTCCTTTGGCACCCCGGTGGCCGAAGTGGTCGAGGTGGTGGAAGAGGATGGCGATATCCGCATCACCAATGTCTGGATCGCCGCCGATCCCGGCCTTGCGCTCGACCCGTCCAATGTCGAGGCGCAGCTGACCGGCGGCGCGATCTTCGGCCTCTCCGCCGCGCTCTGGGGCGAGATCACCATCGACGACGGCATGGTCTATGAAGGGAACTTCCCCGATTATGAGCTCTTGCGGATGAATACCGCCCCGCGCTTTCAGGTGGCGCTTTTGCAAAGCGGCGACCGCCCCACCGGGATCGGCGAGCCGGCTGTGCCCCCCGCCGCCCCGGCGCTGGCCAACGCGCTGTTCGACCTCACCGGCAAACGCGCCCGCGAATTGCCGCTGAGCAAGGTGTTCAGTTTTCTAAGCTGAAATGGGGCAACGGGGGCAGTTCACGGGCGAGCGCCGGTCCGGGGAGTGGCGCGTCCCTGCCTATGGGTATCGCCATTTACACCCGCCACAAACTGCCTGCCTTCCCGCGTGTCGTGAGGCCTCAAAAGTGCCAGTCCGCTGGGTCGGACCGGCGCTCGCCCGGCACCTACGGCGCCATTCGGGCCCGGGGTTGCGTATGGCTTGTGAAAAAGCCCTACTCCACCCCGTTGGCAATCTGCACCTGGCGGAGGAATTCAACCACGAGGCCCTGATCGGAAAAGCTCAGCCCTTCGGCGGGCGGCATCGGGCCATAGGTCCAGTTGTCTTCGACATGGCCAAGCTGGATCGCCAGAACGATCTGCATATCGCTGCGCTCGGAGGGGCCATAGAAATCGCTGATCAGGGGCGGGCCGTAGCCCTCAAGCCCGCCGCCCTTGCGGCCATGACAGCGGGCGCAGACCTCGACAAAGGCCACCTGCCCCTGCACCGCCATCCCTTCAAGCGCGGGGACAACCACCTCGATCATTTCAGGTTGATCCGGGATCGCATCCCCGGCCCGCGCAGCACCTGCGCCCAGCGCGAAAGCCGCCAAACCCACTATTGCTTTTGCCAATGCCTGCATCACCGCCTCCGCACCCTTAGGTGTCAGGCCGCAGCCCCGGCGGGTCAAGGTGCCCGATTGGCGCGGGGTCAGGCCGTTTGAAGCGCCGGAACCGGGCGTTTGCTTTCGGCCCAGCTACGGGCGGCGGCGCCGAAAGCCTCAAACAGCGGGCGCGAGACCGGATCGCTTGCGGCGCGAAATTCCGGGTGCCACTGCACCGCGAGGGCAAAGCCCGGCGCGTCTTGCATATACAGCGCTTCCGGCGTGCCATCATCGGCCATCCCATCGATCACCACGCGCCTGCCCGGATCCTTGATCCCCTGCCCGTGCAGCGTATTGGTCATCACGTCCTGCGCGCCCAGAAGCTGGTGAAACAGCCCGCCCTCGGTCAGACGCACGGCGTGGCGAATGGCAAATTTGTCGTCGAGCGTGCCCTCGGTGGGCATCCGGTGGTTCATGCGCCCCGGCAACTCGCGGATCTCGGGGTAAAGCGTGCCGCCCATCGCCACGTTCACCTCCTGAAAGCCCCGGCAGATGCCGAAAAACGGCTGGCCGCGCTCCACACAGGCACGCACCAGCGGCAGGGTTATCGCGTCGCGGCAGCGGTCAAACGCGCCATGCGCCTCGGTCGGGGCCTCGCCGTATTCCTCAGGGTGCACATTGGGCCGCCCGCCGGTAAGCAGAAAGCCGTCGCAGACCTCCAGAAGCTCTTCGACGCTGACATAATTCGGATCGGCGGGAATAAGCAGCGGCATCGCCTCCGCCACTTCGGCCACGGCCGCCGAGTTCATCGTGCCCCCGGCATGAGCAGGGTAATCGCCCCCGATCAGGGCCGAATTGCCAATAATTCCGATTACCGGGCGCATCCTTGCCTCACTCATTGCCGCGTACTGTCGTCACAAGATAGTCATCCTTCCGCAGGTGTAAAACCGCTATTCGTCAAACCCCCGGCAAGGCACCACGCGTGGTGATCACAATTGCTCGCGCGGGATGCTGTCCGGTGACTTTATAGGCGTGCTGATATCCGGAATCGAAATGTACCGCATCGCCCTTCTCCAGCCGATGCACCTTGCCGTGAATATGCAGCTCGACCGCCCCTTCCAGTACCACGAACAGCTCGTTGCCAGGATGCGAATGCGGCGGCGATATCGGTCCGCTCGCAGAGAAATCGGCGAAGAACCCCTCAAACTCCCGCCGGTCTGCGGCATAGTCGAGGCTTTCGAACAGATAGCTGATCGCCCCCTCCGGCGTATTCGGCAGGCGCACACGTCGCCCCGCGCGGGTGATCTCAAGCATCGGGTTGTTCTCACCCGGGCCAAAGAAGTGATCCAGCCCGACGCCAAAGACCAGCGCGATGCGCAAAAGCGTCGGCAAGGTCGGGAAGACCTGCCCGCGCTCGATCTTCGACAACATCCCTGATGACAGGCCCGAATGCGCCCCCAGCTCGGCCAGACCCAGATCTTTTTCGCTGCGCAAAGCCCGAATCTTCGGGCCGATTCGATAGGCTTCCAGCCCTTCCGTTAGCGTTTCCGACAGCATCCGACCTCACATTCCGCCCGGGCGCATTTTCCTCTCACGAAAACCTGCCCGGCCTCTTTTTCATCCCGTTACAAACTGCGGCAAAACCCGCTGTTTGTCATTGCATGAAACTTTTTTTCACTAAATGCAAGAAGACAGAGCAACGCTCAATGGCGCTGCCACGCAACCAAAAGGAACTGACATGAACATCAAAATCCCCACTCTGAAAGACGTCACCCTCGCCCTTGGTATCGCCGCCGCTCCGGCTGCGGCCTTCGCCAATCCTGCCGATATCGTCGATACCGCTGTCGCGGCTGGCAGCTTCACCACCCTCGTGGCCGCTGTCGAAGCCGCTGGGCTGGTCGATGTGCTGAAGAGCGACGGGCCGTTCACCGTTTTCGCCCCCACCGATGCGGCCTTTGCCGCCCTGCCGGAGGGTACGGTTGAAATGCTGCTGATGCCTGAAAACCGCGATCAGCTGACCGCGATCCTCACCTATCACGTGGTGCCGAGCGCGGTGATGGCCGCCGACATTACCGATGGGGCGATGGCTGAAACCGTCAACGGCGCGGCGCTGACTCTGTCGCTCGGCGATGGCGGGGTCTCAATCGGCGATGCCAAGGTGACCAGCGCCGATATCACCGCCTCGAACGGCGTCATCCATGTGATCGACGCGGTGCTGATCCCGGAAACCAACTGATCCACGAAAGGATACTAAGATGAAAGCACTTCATATCGTCACCCTCGCCCTTCTCGCCGTGGGCGGGCTGAACTGGGGCCTTGTCGGCCTGTTCAACTTCGACCTCGTCGCCGCGATCCTGGGCGAAGGATCCCTTCTCTCGCGGCTGGTCTATGTGGTGGTCGGCATCTGCGCCGTCTATCAGGCCACCACGCTTGTGCGCCCCAACCCGGCGGCCGCGCATAGCCACTGATACGATTGCGGGGCGTCCAATGGGCGCCCCGCCTACTTCCCCCGGGCCTAGCCTGCTCTGCGCCCGATCATCAGCAGGGTTACAACCCCCGCCGCTCCGACCAGCGCAGTCACGATAAACGCCCCTGACAGCCCGTAGGCAAGCCCAAGCCCGGCCACCACCGCCGCGCCAAGCCCCCGCACCAGCAGCATTTCAATGGAGAGCAGCGAAGTACCAAGCCCGGGCCGCTCCGGCATCAGATCCTGCAAAAAGCTCAGATGCTGGCTGAACATCACCGCCTGCCCGGCCGCCAGGATAACCGTCAGCCCATAGATCACCGGCATCGCGACCGCCCCCGACAAGGCGAACATATAGACCGCGAACAGCACGCCCCCGGCAGCGATTAGCCGCGTCACCGACCAGCGCAGCACCAGCCAGCCTGCCGCCAGCATCAAGGGGATTTCCAGCGCCGCTGTCAGCCCCGCAATGATCCCGACATCGCCGGTTGTGCCCCCCGCCTCAGTAGTGATCAGGATCGGCAGAAGCGCCGCATTGACCGACTGGGCGATCCCGATCAGCGCCAGCGCCCCCAGCCGCCCGACGATCCGGCGCGACAACACCAGCCGAAAGGCCTCGATCAGCCCGGCAATCGCGCTTTGCTCGGGCGGCTCTGCCCGCCCGCCCCTGGCACCGAGGGTCAGATAAAGTGTGAAACACAGCGCCAGTGCCACTGCCGCCACGCCAAACGCGTCAGATGCCCGCCCGGTCCAAGCGATATAGAGCCCAACAAGGCCGGGAGTTATGATCCAGCTCCCGGAATAGGCCGTGCGCGCCATCGCGTTGATCGAGGCCGCTTCTTGCGAGCTCATCTCGGCCGTATGGGCCCGGATCAGCGCAAAAAGCTGCGGCGTGGTGGTCTGCACAATCGGGCCGAAAAACAGTAGCAAGGCAAGAAAGGTCGGCACCGAAGGCCAAAGCGCAAACAGCGTATAGCCCAGCGCCCCCATCGCCAGCACGCGCAGCACTGCGCCTTTGCGATCCCGCGCCTGATCCGAAAAATGCGAAATGATCACCGCGTTAAGGGTGGCAAGCACTGCGGCTGTCAGCAGGATCAGGCCGAATTGCTGCTCGCTCAGCCCCAGTTGATCCAGCGCCACCAGCGACAGATAGGGGAAAGTTGCCGCGGAGCCAAAGCCCGCGGCAAACATCGTCAGCGTGGCGATCCTCAGCGCCGGGGTGCGTAGGATCGTCAGAAACGCCTGATACATTTGGCATTTCCCGTCTTACGAACGCCCTACCACGCCGCTTTGCGTTCCTGACGGCGCGCATGCAGCACCGGCTCGGTATAACCCGAGGGCTGCACCCGGCCTTTGAACACCAGATCGCAGGCGGCCTGAAAGGCAATGCTGGTGAAATCCGGTGCCATCGGCTGATAGAGAGGATCGCCGTCGTTCTGCCGGTCGACCACCGCCGCCATCTTGCGCATCGCGTCCAGTACCTCGACCTCGCTGACCACGTCATGATGCAGCCAATTGGCCAGCGCCTGACTGGAAATCCGGCAGGTGGCGCGGTCTTCCATCAGGCCGACATCGTGAATATCGGGCACTTTCGAGCAGCCGACGCCCTGATCAATCCAGCGCACCACATAGCCCAGAATGCCCTGCGCGTTGTTTTCGATCTCGTCGCGGATATCGTCGGGCGACCAGTTCACCTCGTCCGCCACCGGGATGGTCAAAAGATCCTCCAGCGTACCGCGCGGCCCGCCTGCGGCGATCTCGGCCTGACGCGCGGCCACATCGACCTTGTGATAATGGGTAGCGTGCAGCGTTGCCGCCGTCGGGCTCGGCACCCAGGCGCAATTTGCCCCGGCTTTGGGATGGCCGATCTTGTCGCGCAGCATGTCATGCATCTTGTCGGGTGCGGCCCACATGCCCTTGCCGATCTGCGCTTTCCCCCGCAGCCCGCAGGCCAGCCCAATATCGACATTGCGATCTTCATAAGACTTGATCCAGGCGGAATTTTTCATATCGCCCTTGCGGATCATCGGCCCGGCTTCCATCGAAGTATGGATCTCGTCGCCGGTGCGATCAAGGAAGCCGGTATTGATGAAGGCCACCCGGTGTTTTGCGGCACGGATGCATGCCTTGAGGTTCACCGATGTGCGCCGTTCCTCGTCCATGATCCCCAGCTTCACGCTGTATTGGTCAAGCCCCAGCACCGCCTCAACCCGGCTGAACAGCTCATCGGCAAAGGCGACCTCTTCCGGCCCATGCATCTTGGGCTTCACCACATAGATGCTGCCGTTGGTCGAGTTCATGCCCTTGTCATGACGCGCGGCCAGCGTGGTCATCATCGCGTCCATCATGCCTTCGAAAATCTCATTCCCCTCAGCATCAAGGATCGCAGGCGTGGTCATCAGATGGCCGACATTGCGCACCAGCATCAGCGCCCGGCCCTTGAGGGTGATATGCCCCTCGCCCGGGGTAGTGAACACCTTGTCGTCAGCCAGCGCGCGGGTGAAGCTCTTGCCGCCTTTCGCCACCTCTTCGGTCAGGCTACCGGTGTTCAGCCCCAGCCAGTTGCCATAGGCCAGCGCCTTGTCGGGGGCATCAACACAGGCCACGGAATCCTCGCAATCCATGATCGCGGAAATCGCGCTTTCCAGCACGATATCCGACACGCCCGCCTTGTCGTCCTGCCCCACCGGGGTGGAGGCATCGACCTCGATGATGATGTGCAGCCCGTTGTTCTTGAGCAGCACCGCTTCCGGCGCATCCTCGGTGCCGCGCCAGCCAACAAGCTGCGCAGGATCGGCCAGTTCCGGCACCAGCGCGCCGCCCTCGATCCGATAGGCGGCCACATCCATATGGCTGCCACCGGCCAGCGGCACGGCGTCGTCGAGAAAACGCCGGCCCCAGGCGATCACCTCGGCGCCGCGTTTGGGGTCATAGCCCCCGCCCACCGGCAGGCTGCCCAACGCGTCGGTGCCGTAGAGCGCATCATAAAGGCTGCCCCAGCGGGCATTGGCGGCGTTGAGCGCGTAGCGGGCATTGGTAATCGGCACCACCAGCTGCGGCCCGGCAATCTGGGCAATCTCCGGGTCGGTGTTTTCGGTTTCAATCCCGAAATCCGGCCCCTCGGGCAGCAGATAGGAGATCTCTTCCAGAAAAGCGCGATAGGCATCCGCATCATGCGGCTGGCCCTTGCGGGCAAGGTGCCAGGCATCAATCTTTTGCTGAATCGCCTCGCGCGTCGCCAGCAGCGCACGGTTTTTCGGGGTCAGATCACTGACAATCGCGGCAAATCCTGCCCAGAACGCCGCCTCATCAATCCCGGTGCCCGGCAGCGCCGTCGTGACGAATTCCACCAGCTCGGGCGCCACCTGCAGCCCTGATTTTTCGATGCGTTCAGCCATGTTTCCCCCGGGATCAGTTCGCGTTTCGCCAGATAGGAGCAGAGAACGCCCGGAGCAACAAGGGCAATTCCGGCAGGCGCCACGTCACCGCCGGGCCCCATTGCGGCCCCTCTGCCCCAGAGATAGGTTGGCGCAAACAGAGCCGAAAGGACGCGCGATGAACGATGCAGCCCCGCAAAAGATCTACCTTGCCGATTACACCCCGCCGAGTTTTCTGGTCGAGGATGTGCATCTGACCTTCAAGCTCGCCCCGAAGGCCACGCGGGTAATCTCGCGGATCCGGTTTGCGCCCAATCCGGCGACCAGCGCACGCGACTTTTTCCTGCATGGCGAACATCTTAACTTCATCAGCGCCCGGATCGACGGCACCGAGGTTACCCCCGACATCACCGAAGGCGGGCTGACGCTCACCGTGCCCGACGCGCCCTTCACCTGGGAATGCGAGGTCGAGATCGCGCCGGAAGACAACACCGCGCTGGAAGGGCTTTACATGTCGAACGGCATGTATTGCACCCAATGCGAGGCGCAGGGCTTTCGCCGCATCACCTATTACCCCGACCGCCCCGATGTGATGGCTCCTTTCACCGTGCGCATCGAAGGCTCCGAGCCGGTGCTCTTGTCGAACGGCAACCCGACAGCGGCTGGCGACGGCTGGGCCGAATGGCAAGACCCCTGGCCCAAACCCGCCTATCTGTTTGCGCTGGTCGCAGGCGAGCTGGTGGCGCGCGAAGACAGCTTTACCACGCTTTCGGGCCGCAAGGTCGACCTGAAGCTCTGGGTGCGTCCGGGCGACGAGGGCAAAACCGCCTGGGCAATGGACTCGCTGAAAAAGTCGATGAAATGGGATGAGGAAGCCTATGGGCGCGAATACGATCTCGACCTCTTCCAGATCGTCGCGGTCAGCGATTTCAACATGGGCGCGATGGAGAACAAGGGGCTGAACATCTTCAACACCTCCGCCGTGCTCGCTTCGCCCGAAACCTCGACCGATGCCAATTTCGCCCGGATCGAAGGCATCGTCGCACATGAATATTTCCACAACTGGACCGGCAACCGCATCACCTGCCGCGACTGGTTCCAGCTTTCCCTCAAGGAAGGGCTGACAGTGTTCCGCGATCAGTGCTTCTCGGGCGATATGCGCAGCCACGCGGTGCAGCGGATCGAGGATGTGATGATGCTGCGTGGGCGGCAGTTCCGCGAAGATAACGGCCCGCTCGCCCATCAGGTGCAGCCCGATGACTTTGTTGAAATCAACAACTTCTACACGGCGACCATCTACGAGAAGGGCGCCGAGGTCATCCGGATGCTGCACACGCTGGTGGGGCCGGTGGAATACCGCAAGGCGCTCGACCTCTACTTCATGCGCCATGACGGGCAGGCCTGCACCATCGACGATTGGCTGAAGGTCTTCGAGGATTCAACCGGGCGCGATCTGAGCCAGTTCCGGCTGTGGTACAAACAGCCCGGCACCCCGCGCCTGAACGTGTCGGAGCATTGGGAAGACGGCACCTATACGCTGACCTTCCGCCAAGAGCTTCTACCCAGCCCCAACCATACCGACAAAGCGCCGATGGTGATCCCGGTGGCACTCGGGCTGCTCAATCCGAATGGCGACGAAGTGCTGGAAACGCAGGTGCTGGAAGTCACCGAGGCCGAACAGAGCTTCAGCTTTGAAGGGCTGGCGGCCAAACCCGTTCCTTCGATCCTGCGCGGCTTCTCGGCGCCGGTGGTGCTGAAGCGAGATAGCTCGCCGGAAGAGCGCGCTTTCCTGCTCGCCCACGACACCGACCCGTTCAACAAATGGGAGGCCGGACGCACGCTGGCCAAAGACGTGCTGATCGCGATGATCACCGGCTCTGAGCCGCCGCTTGACGCCTATCTTGCCGCGCTGGCCACGATGCTGCGTGACGACAGCCTCGATCCGGCCTTCCGCGCCCTCGCCCTTGGCCTGCCGGGCGAAGACGATCTGGCCCAGACGCTGTTTGACAGCGGCATCACGCCGGACCCCGACAAGATCCACGATGCCCGCGAAACCCTGCATCAGGAAATCGCCGAACATCTGCAGGATCTGTTGCCGCGGCTTTCGGCGGAAATGGTGATCGAGGCGCCCTTCGCCCCCGATGCAGAACAATCCGGCAAACGCGCGCTGGCACTGTCGCTTCTGAAGCTCACCACCCGGCTCGATGGCGGCAAGGCGGCAGCGGCAATCTATGACAGCGCCGACAACATGACGCTGAGCCTTGGCGCGCTTGGCTGCCTGATCGACGCAGATGCCGCCGAACCCGCCCTTTCCAGCTTCTATGCCCGCTGGAAAGACGACGCGCTGGTGATGGACAAGTGGTTCATGATGCAGGTGGCCCATGCCGCACCTGAGAAAACCGTCAGCGTGGTCGAAGCCCTGGCCGCGCATCCGGATTTCAACATGAAAAACCCCAACCGCTTCCGTGCCGTGTTCGGGGCGCTGGCGATGAACCCGGCAGGCTTCCATGCTGCATCGGGGGCGGGCTACAAGCTGATGGCCGACTGGATCATCAAGCTCGACCCGCTAAACCCGCAAATCGCCGCGCGCATGTCGGGCAGTTTCGAAACCTGGCGGCGCTACGATGCTGACCGGCAGGGCATGATCCGCGAACAGCTCGAACGGATCAAGGCAAGCAAGGGTCTCAGCAGCGATACCAGCGAAATGGTCGGGCGCATTCTCGGCGGATAAAAAACCGGGGGCTGCCCTCTCGACGAAGCAGCCCCCTGTCTTTGGTCGAAAAATACCTCGGGGAGCGCGAGGGGCTGGCCCCTCGCCTTTATACGCTGCAATCCGCTAAATGTGTGTCGGGTTTCCCCCGCCCGAATAGCGCGGCTCGCGCCGGGCACCCGCCCGGCTAGGTCGGGAACCAATGTCAAATACATCCGATCGCAAATGCGGTGGCGCGTTCTAAACGCACCACCCCAAACCTCACCCAGCGCAATAAGGCTGTTCACGCATCCAGTTGATCATGTCGTTGCGTTTGTAGCTCTGGTGGAACGGCCCCCAATCGGCAGCCACGCCGCGCATGTTCTGGCTGACCACGTTGTCGCGCGGCACGGTGACATTCATGATCCGCACCGCACAGGACAGGTTTGCCTCGCCGTCTTTCAGCGCTTCGCCATTGCGGGCCGAACAGCCATAGGCGCGGGCGGTACTGGGGGCGATTTGCACCAGACCGAACCACAGGCCCCCACCACCTACGGCGCGCGGGTTCCAGGTGCTTTCATGCTTGGAAAGCGTCGACAGAAGTCCGGCCCAGAACGCCTTGCGGCCATCAAGGTCTTCTTTCTTGTAAGCCGGGCACCAGGTCTCAATGTCGGCGGGCATGGTGGCGGTCAGCGCCGTCCCATGTTCATCCAATGCGGCCAGCGTGGCCGCTGTCCAACTTGTGGCACCGGGCTGATCATCCCAGCGCAGGCTCAGATCTTCCGGAGCATAGCTTTTCGACGAAAAATGGAACATCGGCAGCCCATCTTCGCCTTCGGCACAGCCGGAAATCGTCACGGCAAGGGCCGCAAACAGTCCAGCTCTGATCTTCATCATGTCACACCTTCGCTCATTCGGACGCGCCCCCAGACCTCAAACCGGGTCTTTGGGCAACGTTTTCGGGCCAAATTGGCCAAAACTGGCGGGGTTCCGCCTATTTCCTTGCCGCATCGGCTAAAGCAAGCCTGTTAAGAAAGCCCAAAGCGCCGCATCCTTCTGCCCTTCGAACGGCCGCCCCCTCTTGCTCCCTTCCGCGCCCTGCCCTAGAACGCCGAAAGACCTATCGGAAGGGACGAACATGCTCGACCATCTCGCTTTTGAAACCCCGAAACCCACCCGCATTGCCGGGGCGAAAGAGGATTGGGAACTCGTAATCGGGATGGAGGTCCATGCTCAGGTCGCCTCGAATGCCAAGCTGTTCTCGGGCGCCTCGACCAAATTCGGTGCCGAACCCAACTCCAACGTGGCCTTCGTCGATGCCGCGATGCCGGGGATGCTGCCGGTGATCAACGATTTCTGCGTCGAGCAAGCGGTGCGCACCGGGCTGGGTCTGAAAGCCGAGATCAACCTGTTCTCGGCCTTCGACCGGAAAAACTATTTCTACCCCGACCTGCCGCAGGGCTATCAGATTTCGCAGCTTTATCACCCGATCGTGGGCGAAGGCGAAGTGATCGTGGATATGGGCCCGGGCGTGGCGCGCCGGGTGCGGATCGAACGCATTCACCTTGAGCAGGATGCGGGCAAGTCGATCCACGATATGGATCCGAACATGTCCTTCGTCGATCTCAACCGCACCGGCGTGGCGCTGATGGAAATCGTCAGCCGCCCCGACATCCGTGGCCCCGAAGAAGCCGCCGCCTATGTGGTGAAGATGCGCCAGATCCTGCGCTATCTCGGCACCTGCGACGGCAACATGCAAAACGGCAACATGCGCGCCGATGTGAACGTCTCGGTCTGCCGTCCGGGCGATTACGAGCGCTATCAGGAAACCCAGGATTTTGCGCATCTGGGCACCCGCTGCGAGATCAAGAACATGAACTCGATGCGCTTCATCCAGGCCGCGATTGATTACGAGGCCCGCCGCCAGATCGCCATTCTGGAAGACGGCGGCTCGGTCGATCAGGAAACCCGGCTGTACGATCCCGACAAGAACGAGACCCGTAGCATGCGGTCGAAGGAAGAGGCGCATGATTACCGCTACTTCCCCTGCCCCGACCTGTTGCCGCTGGAGATCGAACAGGACTGGGTCGATGACATCGCCAAGGGCCTGCCGGAACTGCCGGACGAGAAGAAAGCCCGCTTCGTGAAGGATTTCGGCCTGTCCGAATACGATGCCAGCGTGCTGACCGCCGATGTGGAATCCGCGCATTTCTTTGAAAAGGCCGCCGAAGGCCGCGATGGCAAGCTCGCCGCCAACTGGGTGATCAACGAGCTGTTTGGCCGGCTGAAGAAAGACGACAAAGACATTACCGACAGCCCGGTCAGCCCCGAGCAACTCGGCGGCATCGTCGCGCTGATCCAGAAGGGCGACATTTCCGGCAAGATCGCCAAGGACCTGTTCGAGATCGTCTATACCGAAGGTGGCGACCCGGCTGAGATCGTGGAAGCCCGCGGCATGAAACAGGTCACCGATACCGGCGCCATCGAAGCCGCCGTCGACGCAGTGATCGCCGAAAACCCGGCGCAGGTGGAAAAAGCCAAAGCCAACCCGAAACTGGCGGGCTGGTTCGTCGGTCAGGTGATGAAAGCCACCGGCGGCAAGGCCAACCCGAAAGCGGTGAACGATATCGTCGCGGCCAAGCTGGGGCTGTAAGTCCCCGCTGCCCAACCGCAGGATCAATCGAATGGCAAAGCCGGGGGCACTCCCCGGCTTTTTGCTTGTCTGGTCCTGTCTGGCCTTGTGACGCTGCGCCGTCTTGACGGTCAGGCGGACGAGCAACAGATTTGAGAGGTCAATTCCCGGCGATGGCCGGGGATCTGTGGCAGTGTTTCAAGGTGAAGGATTGTAACGATGGGATTGTTTGATTTTCTGACCGGCACAAAGCGCCCGCCGTCCGGCGCCACCGCCGCGCCTGTAGCCGAGGTGGAAGCGGCGCTTCTGGCGGTGAACCGCGACAGCGCACCGTTTCGCATCATGCGCGATGACAGCGGCAAGGCCGATCTGCTGGCCGAATGGAAGATCGTCGACGCGAAGTGGTACGAAATCTTCGCCAAGGCGGGGCTTGAGCGCGTTTTCCGCATCCGGATGAAATTCGATCCCGAAGCCCATGAGGTTCGGGCGGCAGACGAGGAATACATGGTCGAATGGCGCGCCGGCGTCCCGACGCTCTCGCTCGCCGTCTCCGGGTTTCGCGGCCAGAAAAAGGAAATCTCGTTCGGCACCGCCTATGGCTTTACCGAAGAAGCCCGGCCGGGCCAGATCTACAATTACCGCTTTGTCACCGGCGAAATGAAGAAACCGTTGCAGGAGGCGGTGACCGCGAAGGGCTGGAGCTGGAAGGGCGTGGCATTCGGCAAACTCTGAGGGCAATCACCACAAGACCTGCGGTTGGTTGTTCTTGCCCACAGGCTCGCCTAGGGTCTGCGAAACAGGAGTTTCCGCCGATGAGCACGCCGCATATCTCTTCCGTGATGGAGGTTGATCCCGCCTGGATCGACTATAACGGCCATATGAATATGGCCTATTACGCGATGCTGTTCGATCGCGCCGCAGATGAGTTTTACGAGCTTCTGGGGCTTGGGCCGAATTACGCCAAGACCCGGGGCTTCACCACCTATGCCGCCGAATTTCACATCCGCTACCTGCGCGAGCTGCATCTGGGCGACAAGCTGCGGGTTCACTCCTGGCTGCTCGACCATGATGCCAAGCGCTTTCATTCCTGGCAGGAGATCTGGCACGAAGACGGCTGGTGCGCGGCTTCCGGCGAGGCGCTGACCCTGCATATTGATATGTCCGGCCCCCGTGTGGCCCCGATGCCCGAAGACGTCATCGAAAAGTTCGAAACCTTCGCCCGCCTTCATGGCCGCCCCGATATGCCCGAGGGCGCCGGGCGCGCCATCGGCATTCCCCGCCGCTGATCGCGATTTTCGGCCACAACCTGCCAGAACCCGCAGCTATGGCTTTCGCCGCCTTAACCAATCGTATAAGTTGCGCCCGCTGGACAGTAGAGGCTTGAGCAGATGCAATTCGAATACAAGGTGGTGCCCGCTCCGATCCGTGGCAAAAAGGCGAGAGGGCTGAAAACACCGGCTGACCGGTTTGCCAATGCGATGTCGGAGGTGATGAACGATCTGGCCGCAGAGGGCTGGGAGTATCAGCGTGCCGAAACCCTGCCCAGCGAAGAGCGTTCGGGCCTGACCGGGCGTAGCCGGGTTGAGCACAACTTGCTGATTTTCCGTCGCAAAATTGAAGACGGCGCGGAAGAGGTTACGGCCAAAACCAACGCCACGCTTGAGACCACCGATGCCGAAGGCCATGCGCCGAAACTGCCCTCGGCAGACGCGGCGCAAACCCTGCCCGAAAACGAGCCTCGCATCCTTTTCGCCGAAGAGCGCGATGAAGAGGTGGCGGATTAAACCGGTGCAAGGGCGCGCCCCCTTCCCCGGCATCAGGTGTGGCCTATCCGGCCTCGCCGATCTCCAGCGCCAATGCGTGGATGCTCGCGATCAGCTCTTTGCCCAGCGCCGCGTGCACCGCGCGGTGGCGGGCAATGCGGCTCATCCCGTCCAGCGCCGGGGCCGCGATCTTCACCCGGTAGTGGCTTTCGCCCGAGGCATCCGCCCCGGCATGGCGCGCGTGATGCGCGCTTTCGTTGATCACCTCGAGCGTGACCGGCGCGAAAGCCGCCTCAAGGGCGGCGCGAATTTCGTCTTCCTTGCTCATTGGCTCTCCAATTCACCCGTTTGCGCCAATCTGGCCTTACAACCGGCACGAGCGCAACCGCATCCGACCCACCGCTGGCGGCCTGATCGACCACGAACACATTATTTTTTACATTCGCCCCTTCAAACCACCGCCAAACCAGCTACACTCTCTGGCCCGAGCAGAATCGAGTAGATACATGGATAAATTCGATCCCTTTGGCTTTGATATGTCGATCTCCTCCGCGAAAAAGAAGAAAACGCGGGGCAAAAGAGGCATGTCTGGAGCTTTCGAAACCTCGCAGCGAAAATGCGAGCATCCGGGTTGTGAGGAATCCGGCCAGTATCGTGCACCCCGGAGCCCCGACGAGCTCGACGAATATCTGTGGTTCTGCAAGGACCATGTGCGCGAATACAACTTGAAGTGGAACTTCTTCAACGGTGCCACCGAAGAAGAAATCAGCGCTCAGGAAGAAAAAGACCGGGTTTGGGAACGCGAGACCAAGGCGTTCAAGAAAAGCGCCGAAGAGCGGGCCTGGAGCCGTCTCGGCGTCGATGACCCGCATCAGGTGCTGGGCGAAAACGCCACCCGCAACCCGGGCCGTGCGGTCAGCGGTTCGCGCAAACTGCCGCCCACCGAACGGCGCGCGCTGGAAATCCTCGAAGCGCGCGACGACAGCACCAAGGCGGAACTGCGCAAAGCCTACAAGGCGCTGATCAAGGTGCTGCACCCGGATATGAATGGCGGCGACCGCAGCCAGGAAGAGCAGCTACAGGAAGTGGTCTGGGCCTGGGATCAGGTGAAAGACAGCCGCAGCTTCAAATAAGTGGCATCTTCAAATAAATAACGGGGCGCTGCGGCGCCCCTTTTCACAGGCGGGACAGATACTGGCGGGGCCGATATGTGCGCCCCTACCGCCCCCGGCTTGCCAACACCGCCTCGACTTCATCCCACTGCACAAAGCCGTCATTATCGAGGTCCATGGTCAGCATGGCTTCGCCCTCTTCCCCCAACGGGGCCGCGTCAGGCACCGGATGCATGGCAAGGGCCAGGGCGAGGACTTCGGCAAGCGTGATTTGCCCGTCGCCATCCGTATCCGCCCGCGCCCATTCCGCGTCGAGAATGGCAAATTCACGGTCGCCCAGCGTATCGCCCCAACTGATCGCAGCATGGGCATCATATTCGCGGCGGCTGACGCCCCCGTCGCCATCCAGATCATATTGGCTATAGGCCAGAAACACCCTAGCGCGGTCGGCAGCGGCGCGCACGGCAAGCGAGCTTCCGGCACCGATCACCGGCAAAGCGCCATTGGGGGCGAGCCGGTCAAAGGCGGCTCCGAAGCGATCATAAGGCGCCTGAGATCCGAGCTTGAGCTGGGCCTCGACACTGGTTGGCAGGGGCACCGATCCCGGATCGCGCGCCTCCTGTGCCAAAGACGGGCTGGCGGCAAGCAGCAGGGGCAGAACCCACCTCACAACGCGCCCTCGGTTTCGATCTTCACCACCGCGCCGCAATGCTTGCAGTGGACGGCATCGGGATCATGCAGCAAGAGGCCACAGCGCTCGCAAGGCACCCGCACCTTGCTGGGGCGGAACAGGGCCGTGGCGAGGCGCAAAAACAGCGTGATGCCAACGATCATGACCGCAACCGCCAGCAGACGCCCCGAGGTGCCCGTGAGGGTGATGTCGCCAAAGCCGGTGGTGGTGAGCGTCGTTACGGTGAAATAGAGCGCGTCGGCATAGTTGCGAATGTCGGGGTTGTGGCTCTCTTGCGTGGCATAGATCAACCCGGTCATCACGAACAGAAACACCCCGAGATTGACCGAGGCGAGCACCACATCTTCGTGGCGGCGGAAATAGTCAAAATCCTTCCGGAGCCGCGAGGTGAGCTGGTAGGTGTGCAGAAGCCTCAAGGTGCGCAGCACCCTGAGAAAGCCGAAGCCCTCGCCCGTTAACGGCGCCAGAAACGACAGCACCGCAACGATATCGGCCCAGGAGGCCATATGCAGGAAAAACGCACGTTTCTGGGTTTCCAGCGCGAAGCGGATGAGGAAATCCGAAAGGATCAGGACACCGAAGATGGCATCAACGACCTCCACCGTCGTGCCGCGAGGAAAGAACGACGTGACGATGACAAAGCCAATGGTGCTGAGATCGAAGATCAGCAACGCATAGCGAAAGCGCTGCGCGCGCAAGCTTTCGCCCTCATAAAGATCGCGGATCTTGTCCAGCATTCTTCTCCTGCCCTTTTGTACGGATATGAGCAGATTGGCCCGCGAAAGGCCAGAGCTACGCAACCGCCCTGCTCTTGCACCCTTCTGCAATATCGGGCACGAGTATGGCAAAGGATCCCCCGAGGAACGCAAGCAATGGACGGCACGATGGAAATGAGCGCGAAACCGACCGAAGATATCTCGGTTCGGGAAGTTTTCGGAATTGATACGGATATGATCATAAAGGGGTTTGAGGCCGGTACCGACCGCGTGCCCGAGCTCGATCCGACCTATAAATTCGACCCCGAAACCACCCTCGCCATCCTTGCCGGTTTTTCCCATAACCGCCGGGTGATGATCCAGGGCTATCACGGCACCGGCAAATCGACCCATATCGAACAGGTCGCCGCGCGGCTGAACTGGCCCACGGTGCGGGTGAACCTCGACAGCCACATCAGCCGGATCGACCTGATCGGCAAAGACGCGATCAAACTGCGCGACGGCAAGCAGGTGACCGAGTTCCACGAGGGCATCCTGCCCTGGGCGCTGCGCAACCCCGTGGCCATCGTGTTCGACGAATACGATGCCGGCCGCGCCGATGTGATGTTCGTGATCCAGCGGGTGCTGGAGCATGACGGCAAGCTCACCCTGCTTGACCAGAACGAGATCATCACGCCCAACAAATATTTCCGCCTCTTCGCCACCGCCAACACCGTGGGTCTGGGCGACACCACCGGGCTGTATCACGGGGTGCAGCAGATCAACCAGGCGCAGATGGACCGCTGGAGCCTCGTGGCGACGCTGAACTATCTCAGCCACGACGCAGAAACCGCGATCGTGCTGGCCAAAGCGCCGCATTTCAACACCGATGCAGGCCGCAAGCAGGTCAGCCAGATGGTGACCGTTGCCGACCTCACCCGCACCGCCTTCATGAATGGCGATCTTTCGACGGTGATGTCCCCCCGGACGGTGATCAACTGGGCATGGAACGCCGAGATCTTCCGCAATGTCGGCTATGCTTTCCGCCTGACCTTCCTGAACAAATGCGACGAGCTGGAGCGCCAGACCGTGGCCGAATTCTACCAGCGCTGCTTTGACGAAGAGCTGCCGGAATCCGCAGCGAGCGCGAGCCTGGGGTGATGCTAGTTCGGTTCATTTCCGGGTTCTCTGCGTTGGTCGCCTTCGCGGCTCCCAGCGCGTTGACCGCAGGTGAACTGAAACCACTCTCACAAGTTATTGGCGGTGGAGATTTTGTTGAAAGCTATGTCCCTGAGCGTTGTGCCGGTCTCTGGATTGCGATGGCAAAATGGGGTGGCGAAGAACAGCTTGGGGCTGAAGCCCATGAAAAGCTTCTTGCGGTAGCGCAGAACTTGATCGCCATTGCAGCATCTCTGCGTTCGGAGCAAATCAGCGCCGACTTGGCAAGCAGTTCGCCAGACTCGCTCGACGCCGCGATAACAGTCGCACAACTGTACTTGGACCGCTTTCAATCGAACTACACGCTCAACGGTTCAGCGTGGTCTTCGGATGCCGATTTCATGTCCGACATGGATATTTGTACGGTGCTCTCGTCAGGGAATAACCAATGACCAAACCCAACGATAACCCCGCCGATCCGTTCAAAAAGGCTTTGGCCGAGGCCACCAAGGTGATGGCCAACGACGCGGATCTGTCGGTGACCTTCACCGTCGATCCTTCCGGGATTTCCGGCGAGAACGTGCGCCTGCCGCAGGTGACACGGCGGATGGCGCGCGACGAGGTTCTGCTGGCGCGCGGCGTGGCCGATGCGCTGGCGCTGCGCCACAAATATCACGACGCCGCCACCCATGCCCGCTATGCGCCTCCGGGCGACATGGCGCGGGCGATCTATGAATCGATGGAAGTGGCCCGCTGCGAGGCGGTGGGCGCACGGACGATGCCCGGCACCGCATCGAATATCGACCACAAGCTGGCCGACGATGCGGCGCGGCGCGGCTATCACAACATGACCTCGACCGACGAAGCCCCGCTGGCCGAGGCGGCAGGCTATTTCGTGCGCCAGATGGCCACCGGACGCGACTTGCCGAAAGGCGCGGATAACGTGCTCAATCTGTGGCGCGACTATATCGAAGGCAAGACAAGCGACAGTTTCGAAACGCTCGACGAGGCGCTGTCGGATCAGCAAGCCTTTGCCCGTCTCACCCGGCAGGTGATCGACGATCTGGGCTATGGCGATCAGCTCGGCGACGATCCCGATGCGAATGATCAGGATCAGGACGAGCAGGCCGAGACCGAGGACGACGAGCAGGATCAGGACGAGCAGCAGGACGACGCGCCCGATACCAGCGACGAGGCCGAAAGCGAGCGCTCTCAGGACGAGCAACAGCAGGACGAAAGCGAAGCTCAAGTCTCGATGGACGAGATGGCCGATATGGAAGAGGGCGAAGAGGCAGAAATGCCCGAGGCCGATGCCCCGCCAGAGCCGCCCGCGCCCCCGCCCGCTTCTGAGGCCGATCCGAATTACACCGTCTTCGACACCGCCAATGACGAAGAGATCAAAGCCGAAGAGCTGGCCGAACCGGCCGAGCTGGAACGGCTGCGCAGCTATCTCGATCAGCAGCTCGAACCCTTGAAAGGCGCCGTGTCGCGGCTGGCCAACAAGCTGCAACGCCGCCTTCAGGCGCAGCAGAACCGCAGCTGGGAGTTTGATCTTGAAGAGGGCACGCTCGATGCCGGGCGGCTGGCCCGGGTTGTGGCAAACCCGACCACGCCGCTGAGCTTCAAGCGCGAAAAAGATACCGAGTTCCGCGATACCGTGGTGACGCTGCTTCTCGACAATTCCGGCTCGATGCGGGGCCGCCCGATTTCCATCGCGGCCATCACCGCCGACGTTCTGGCGCGCACGCTGGAGCGGGTGGATGTGAAAGTCGAGGTTCTGGGCTTTACCACCCGCGCCTGGAAAGGCGGTCAGGCCCGCGAAAAATGGCTGGCCGAAGGTCGCCCGCAAACCCCGGGGCGGCTCAACGATCTGCGCCACATCATCTACAAATCCGCCGATGCTCCGATGCGGCGGACCCGGGCCAATCTGGGCCTGATGATGAAAGAGGGGCTGCTGAAGGAAAACATCGACGGCGAGGCGCTGGAATGGGCACATCGGCGGCTGGTGGGCCGTCCCGAAGCACGCAAAATCCTCTTGGTAATCTCGGACGGGGCGCCGGTGGATGACAGCACCCTCAGCGTGAATCCGGCGAATTTCCTTGAAAAGCACCTGCGCGACGTGATCGCTCTGGTCGAAAAACGCAAGCAGGTCGAATTGCTGGCCATCGGCATCGGCCATGACGTGACGCGCTATTATCAGAACGCCGTCACCATCACCGACGCCGAACAGCTGGCCGGGGCGATCACCGAACAGCTGGCCGGGCTGTTCGATCCCGATCCGCGCGCTCGCGCCCGGGTCATGGGGATGAAACGCGCCGGATAAGGGCATGGCGTCCGGACCGTCCGGGCGCCGCCGCTTCCCCCTTGCACCTGCCGCGCCTTCGGGGTTCTGTGAAGCAAACCCGAGAGTGAGGCCTTGATGTTCCAGCATTTCGATACCACCGCCGACCCGAGCCAGGGCCCGGCCCGTCTGGCCGCGCTGCGCGAGGCGCTTGCCCGCGACGGGCTCAGCGGCGTTTTCGTCCCCCTCGCCGACGCCCATCAGGGCGAATACGTGGCCAATTGCGATGCAAGGCTGGCCTGGCTGACAGGCTTCACCGGTTCGGCGGGCTTCTGTCTGGCACTTGGGTCAGTCGCGGGCGTTTTCATCGACGGGCGCTATCGCAATCAGGTGCGGGGTCAGGTCGATCTTGAGTATTTCACCCCGGTGCCCTGGCCCGATGTGAAACCCGCCGACTGGCTGAAAGAGCAGCTGCCCGACGGCGGCAAGATCGGCTTTGATCCCTGGCTGCAGACTGCAGACGAGATTGCCAAAATCGAAGAGGCTCTGGCGGGCAGCGGCATCACCCTGGTGCCTCATGCCAATCTGATTGATCCGCTCTGGGATGATCGCCCGCTGCCTCCGCATGGCCGCGTCTGGCCGCAGCCGATTGAATATGCGGGAAAATCCCATTCCGAAAAGCGCGCAGAGCTGGCCGAAACCCTGCGCAACGCTGGGCAGAAAGCCGCCGTGCTTACCCTGTCGGATTCCATCGCCTGGCTTCTCAACATCCGCGGCGACGACATTCCGCATATCCCGATCGTGCAGGGCTTCGCCATTCTGCATGACAGCGGCAAGGTCGATTTCTTCACCCATCCCGAGCGCCCGATGGGGATCACCGATCACCTTGGCCCCGATGTGCAGTTGTTCCCCGACGACGCCTTCAGCGCGGCGCTGGCCAAGCTCTCGGGGCCGGTCCGGGTTGACCGGACCAGCGCGCCGAAAGCGGTGTCGCAGATTCTTGAAGAGGCCGGGATCGCGGTGGCGTGGGGCGATGATCCCTGCATCCTGCCGAAAGCCCGCAAGAACGAGGCCGAGATTGCCGGGGCGCGGGCGGCCCATCTGCGCGATGCCCAGGCGCTGATCGAATTTCTGACCTGGTACGATGCCACCGTTTCCAACACCCCACTGACCGAGATCGACCTTGTGGTCGAGCTGGAATCCCAGCGCCGCGCCACCAACGCGCTGAAAGACATCAGCTTTGAAACCATCGCGGGCACCGGGCCGAACGGCGCGATCATGCATTACCGGGTGACGCATGACAGCAACCGCACCCTTGCCCCGGGCGATCTGGTGGTGCTCGATTCTGGCGGCCAATATGCCGATGGCACCACCGATATCACCCGCACCCTGCTGGTGGGCAAGGCCGGTGACGAAGAAAAATCCGCCTATACCCGGGTGCTGAAAGGCATGATTGCGATTTCGCGGGCGCGCTTTCCGAAAGGCACCGCCGGGCGCGAGCTTGACGCGCTGGCGCGTTACCCGCTTTGGCTGGCGCATATGGATTTCAACCACGGCACTGGCCATGGCGTCGGCGCCTATCTCAGCGTGCATGAAGGGCCGCAGCGGCTGTCGCGCGTTTCCGGTGTGCCGCTGGAGCCGGGGATGATCCTGTCGAACGAGCCGGGCTATTACCGTGACGGCGCCTTTGGCATCCGCATCGAAAACCTGATCGTGGTGGAGAAGGCCCCCTGCCCGCCGGGCGGCGATGCCGAGCGCGAGATGCTGCAATTCGAAACGCTCACCTTCGTGCCGCTGGAACGCAAGCTGATCGTGGCCGAGATGCTCAGCCGCGAAGAGCTCGCCTGGATTGACAGCTATCATGCAGAGGTTTTGGAAAAACTCTCTCCACGCCTGTCCAGCTCTGCTCAAATCTGGCTCGAAGCGGCTTGCGCGCCGATGTGACATAGGCGTGTCACAGAAAGCCTGATACAGTCTCCCGGTTCACAGGAGGAAAAGATGGGCAAGACGATCCGTATTCGTAAGAAATCCGGCAAATGGGTGGTGCGCGCTGGTGGCGCTGTGCTGGGTGAAACCCAAGCCGCGCTGGAGCTTGATGAAACCGGCCTGCCCCCGGTTCTGTATTTCCCGCGCGCAGACCTGACCATGCCGATGCTGGAGCCTTCAACCAGCCACAGCACCTGCCCCTATAAGGGCGAGGCCAGCTATTTCTCGATCCACACCAAATCCAGCGTGATCGAAGATGCGGGCTGGAGCTATGAAACACCGAAAGCCGACGTGGCTGAGATCGCTGGCTACATCGCCTTCTATCCCAACAAGGTGACGGTCGAGCAACTCTGACCCACCGGTTCACCGGATATGAAAAGAGCGCCGGGTTTCCGGCGCTCTTTCTGTATCAGCCCTGCCCTATAGGTCAGTTGCGATAGTCGCGCAGGATCACCGTCGCCACGGCATCGCGGGTCAGCACCCCCACAACGTTTTCAGGTTTCGGCCGCGCGCCATCGGGCAGCACCAGCAGCGCGGACAGCTCGCGATCTGCCATCTTGCTCATCGCATCCTGTAGAAAGCTCGACCCGCGCACATAGCCCACCGGGGAAATGATCGGGCCGTGACGCTTGCTCGGATCTTCCGGGTTCACCCGGCAGATCCCCTCCGCCCCACGTCCATCGGTGACCACGGCATAGACGCGCTGTTCCCCCAGATCGGTATCGACCACACCCTGACGCCCCAGCGCTTCTTTCTCGATCACCGCCGTCACCGGCAGCATGGTATCTTCGACGTGCCGGATCCCAAACATATGCGACCGTGACCCGCGCGGAATACGGTGGCCGCGCCGGGTGAGCTTCAGCGTATAGATGTCATCAGCACTCAGTCGTTGCCGCACCGCCATCGCCACAACCACGGCCAAAATCGCGGCCACGGTGATGGTGTAATCGCCGGTCATCTCGAACAGCATCATGATCGAGGTCAGCGCGCCCCCGGTCGAGGCCCCGACGATCCCGGCCATGCCAATGAGCGCGAAGGTGACCGCGTGAAAGCCCAGATGCGGGAAAGCCAGTTCCAGCAGCCCACCAAAGGCGCCGCCCAGAGCCGCACCAAGGAAAAGCGAGGGCGAGAAAATCCCGCCCGAGGCGCCCGAGCCAAGGCTGACCGAGGTGGCCAGCATCTTCAGCAAGAAGAGGGCCAAGAGCAGCAGCGGCGCGGTGAGCTGGCCGGTCAGGATCGCCTCGATCGTGGCGTAGCCCACCCCGGCGGTGTGATACATGCCGGTGGTCCGCATCAGCACATACATCAGGATACCGAGCGACAGCATCCCCGCGATGTTTTTCAGATAGGGGTTCAGTTTCCATCCATCGAACAGGTCTTCGATCTTGTAGAGCCCGCGCACGAAAACCGTCGCCGCCACCCCAACCACGACCCCGAAGATCACATAGAGCGGCAGCATATCCACCGAGAGCGGCACGAACAGCTCCGGCCGCGAATGGGTCGCCACCAGAAAGGCGGGCGCCATGCCAAAGGCCAGACGGCCCATATAGGTGGCAGCCCCCGTGGCCAGCACCACCGGGATCAGCGTGCGGGCGGAAAACTCCGGCAGCATCAGCTCGACCGCGAACAGCACCGCCCCAAGAGGCGTGTTGAAGGTGGCTGCGATCCCGGCCCCGGCTCCGGCGGCAACCATGGTGATGATCTGCCAGGTGCGCAGGCGGAAGAAACGCCCCAGCACCGACCCGATGCCCGAACCGATCTGGATGATCGGCCCTTCGCGCCCGACCGAAGCGCCCGAACCGATCGACAGCGCCGAGGCGAGCGATTTGATCAGCACCACGCGCGGGCGGATCTTGCCGCGATTGTAGTAGATTGCATCCATCACCTCGGGAACGCCGTGCCCCTTGGCTTCGGGGGCAAAGTTGCGCACCAGCCAGAGTACGATCAGCCCGCCCACAACCGGGGCGAAGATCACCAGCGGGCCATAGGGCGACGGTGGCGTCGGGATGTTGGCATCAAACTCTGTAGAGACCGTCCCGAGGAAGAACACATTGTGGATGACCGAAATCAGGTAGCGCAGGGCGATGGCCCCAAGCCCGGTGACCACCCCGATCACAACCGACAGGATCGAGAGCGGAACAATACCGACAAAACGCTGGTCGGGATCGTCGGGGAGAAGCTGATCGTGATGAACAGATTGCATCATGCATCCCTGAATTGGTTGTCGTCGTATTGCGCGGCTTGTATGAGTCACCCGAACCTGTGAGAACAGCTAACTCACCGGCAACCTGCTACGACACTCGCAGCCCGGATGCAAATTCGATCCGCCTTTCGGGGCAGGAAAGCGGCTTGTGTGAAAGGATGATTGATGGCTCGACTGACTATGCCCCGGATCAGACCGCTCAGCCGGAAGGAATGGATTTCCACCTCCATCGTCGGAGGATTGATCCTGTGCTATTTCATTGGCCTGAAAATATTCGACAATCGCGCCGAGACCTATTTCCGGGAAACCCGCACATCGAACCCCGAGCTATACCTTGAACAATTGCGCGATCTGCATGGGTTCAATGCGTATCTGCCGGAATATGCGGCGATCAAAAAATTCGAAGTCGAAACCCCGCGCACACCGGAATTCATCACCGGGCGCTGGACGATGCGCGATGCTCCGATGCGCCTGACGGCGGGCACCTATCCCGAGCAGTGTTCCAATCAGATCACCTTCGACTACGGGATCATCCTGATGGTCGAACCCGGCGCTACCACGATGCGCGTCACCTACCGGATAGCTGACGGAAAAGTGATCGCGCATACGCCCACCGGTTCGATATTTGCTATAACCCCGGTCAGCTTCGGGGCGCAGGTCGATCATATCGAGTTTGTTCCGCCCGGGCGGATCAACAAGGTTTATGCCTATTTCTGTGGAGGGTAAGATGAGCAGTGAGACGGTTCTGAATGCACTTGAAGGCTTGCTGGGCGACCGGCTGAACCGATCTCAGGCCGATCGCGAGGCCCATGGCGGCAGCGAAAGCCATTTTGCCCTGACCCCGCCCGATGCCGTCGCCTATCCGCAGAGCACCGAAGAGGTCTCGCGCATTGTGGCGCTCTGTGCCGAGCATGATTTCCCGATCGTCGCCTATGGCGCTGGCACCTCGCTTGAGGGGCATACCAGCGCCATCCGGGGCGGGCTCTGCCTCGATTTCACTCAGATGAACAAGATCATTGAGGTGCATCCCGGCGACATGATGGCGGTGATCCAGCCCGGCCTGACCCGCGAAGATCTGAACCGCGAGCTGCGCACCACAGGGCTGTTCTTCTCGGTCGATCCCGGTGCCAATGCCACGCTGGGTGGCATGGCTGCCACCCGCGCCTCGGGCACCACGGCGGTGCGCTATGGCACCATGCGCGACAACGTTCTGGCGCTGGAGGCGGTGATGGCCGATGGCACCGTGATCCGCACCGGCAGCGGCGCACGGAAATCCTCGTCGGGCTATGATCTCACCGCGCTCCTGCTCGGCTCCGAAGGCACGCTGGGCCTGATCACCGAGCTGACGGTGAAACTGCAAGGCCAGCCCGAGGCGATGTCGGCGGCGATCTGTGCTTTCGACACGCTGGATCAGGCGGTCGAGGCGGTGGTCGCGGTGATCCAGATGGGCATCCCGGTGGCGCGGATCGAGTTTCTCGATAGCGACGCGGTGCGCGCGGTGAACGCCTATTCCAAGACCGCCCTGCCCGAGACCCCGCATCTGTTTGTCGAGTTCCATGGCTCCGAGGTTTCGGCCGCCGACGATGCAGAGCGGTTTGGCGAGGTGATGGAAGAATTCGGCGCCACCGGCATCCAGACCGCCACGAAAACCGAAGAGCGCAACGCGCTCTGGACCGCCCGCCACCATGCATATTGGGCCTGTCTGGCGCTGCGCCCCGGCGCGCAGGCGGTGGTCACCGATGTCTGCGTGCCGATCTCCAACCTCGCGCAGGCGGTGGAAGAAACCCGCGCCGATATCGACGCCTCGTTCATCCCCGGCCCGATCCTGGGCCATGTGGGCGATGGCAACTTCCATTCCGCGCTGCTGATCGAACCCGGCAACGCCGCCGAGCTGGCCGAGGCCAAACGCCTTGCTGCCCGGATGGCCGAACGTGCCGTCCGGCTGGGTGGCACCATCACCGGCGAACACGGGATCGGCATGGGCAAGCTGGGCTATATGGAAGCCGAGCACGGCGCTGGCTGGCAGGTGATGGGCACCATCAAAAAGGCGCTCGATCCGAAAAACATCCTGAATCCGGGCAAGGTTGTGCCGGGAAACTAAAGCAGTCTGTCTCGCAGATTGCCCTCGCACTCGCCGGTTTCGTGGCCCCTTCGCCCGAAGGATCACGGAGTGATCCGGCTAGGTTTGAGCAATAAAAAGACCCGGCGCGCAGCGGCATCCCCGCACACGCCCGGTTTCTACAGCCACTGCAACTTCGCGCCGAACCGATCCGAAAACTGCCGCTAACCGCCTGGCTGATCCAGCCGCTGCGCCCAATGCTGTGCCCCCCAGTCGAAAGGAACACACACGCGCCTCTTTCATTTTTCGAACATTTTTAGGTGCGTAAAGTCGATGAAGCACAAGGATATGTGTCTTTTTCCGACAATTCCGCCGGTTCGACAAAAACCAATGCTGAGAGGATGTGTAGGCGGTTTGGGCGGGGTCAGCCGTCGAGCAAGGACCGGGCAGCGGCACGCGCTTCGTCGGTGATCCGGTCGCCAGCCAGCATCCGTGCAACCTCATCGACCCGCGCACCTTCCCCGAGCGGGGTCACACGGGTAAGCGTTGTGCCGTCCGTTACCGATTTCGCCACCTGCCAGTGATGCGCGCCAAGGGCGGCCACTTGCGGGCTGTGGGTCACCACCAGCACCTGCCCGCCTTCATCGGCGAGGGTCTTCAGCCGCCGCCCAACCGCATCCGCCGTAGCCCCGCCGACACCGCGATCAATCTCGTCAAAGATCATCGTCAGGCCGGTGGTGTCTTTGGTCAGGCAGACCTTCAGTGCCAGCAGAAAGCGGCTGAGCTCGCCGCCCGAGGCAATCTTGTTCAATGGCCCGGATGGCGCGCCCGGGTTGGTGGCAACGGTGAAGGTCACCGCGTCGCGCCCCTCGGGGCCGGAGGTAGCTTCGGCGATCTCGGTTGAAAACACCGCGCGTTCCATCTTCAACGGTGCCAGCTCTTCGCCCATCGCCTGATCGAGCGCTTCGGCGGCTTTCGCCCGCGCCAGGCTCAGCGCCTCGGCGGCCTCGTCATAGCTCTTCTGCGCGGCGTTGCGGGCGGTGGCGAGCGCGGAAATATCACCAGCCCCCTGATCCAGCGCGGCCAGCTTGGCCGCAATCTCTTCGGCAAAAGCGCCCAAATCGTCGGGCGCCACCCCGTGTTTGCGTGCCAGGGCGCGGATCGCGAACAGCCGTTCTTCAACCCGCTCCAGCTCCATCGGATCAAAGCTCAGGCTATCCAGCGCCATCTCGACGCCCTGCACCGCGTCACCCAGCTCGGCCAGCGCCCGACCCAAAGCCTCAATCGGAGCGTCCAGCGCCTCGCCTGCCTTTTCGGCGGCGCCTTCCAGCCAGCGCAGCGCATCGCCCATCCGGCCCTCGGCGCCCTCGCCCGGCCCCAGCATCTGCGCGGCCTTGGCCACATCTTCGCCGATCCGCTGCCCGGCCTGCATCAGCCGCCGTTTGGCGTCGAGCTCGGCATCTTCGCCCGGCTCGGGGGCCAGCTTGTCAAGTTCAGCCCCGGCATGGCGCAGAAATTCCTCTTCGGCCCGCGCCGCGTCCAGCCGCGCCTCGGCCGCCGCAAGCGCCTTATCCGCTGCCCGCAGCCCGGCCCAAGCGGATCGCACCGCTGCCAGCTCAGCTCCAAGCCCCCCGAACGTGTCGAGCAGATCGCGATGAACGCGCGGATTGAGCAGCCCCCGGTCATCCTGCTGGCCATGCAGTTCCACCAGCGTATCGGAAAGCGCGCGCAGCACCTCGCCCGAGGCGCGCCGATCATTGACCCAGGCAGTCTTGCGCCCGTCGCCCCGGTTCACCCGGCGCAGGATCAGCTCATCGCCTGCAGGCAACCCGGCCTCTTCCAGCACCGCATGGGCAGCGTGACCCGGCTCCAGCTCGAACACCGCAACCACTTCGCCCTCATCCGCGCCGGTTCGCACCAGATCGGCCCGACCCCGCCAGCCCAGCACAAAGCCAAGACTGTCGAGCAGGATCGATTTGCCCGCGCCGGTTTCGCCGGTCAGCACATTCAGACCCGGCTGGAACTCAAGCTCCAGCCGGTCGATGATCAGCATGTCGTGGATGCTAAGGCTGCGCAGCATGGACAGCGCCTAGAGCCATTCGCCTTTGATGAGCTGGCGGTAGATCGAAGCAAGCCAGTTATCACCCGAGGCCTTTGGTTCCAGCCCCTGTTCGGTCAGCAGTTTGTAGCTGTCCTCATACCACTGGGTCGATTGGAAGTTGTGGCCCAGAATCGCCCCTGCGGTCTGGGCTTCGTCGGTCAGCCCCAGCGACAGATAGGCCTCGATCAGCCGATGCAGCGCCTCAGGCGTGTTCGAGGTGGTTTGATATTGCTCCACCACCACCCGGAACCGGTTGATCGCGGACGTGTAATGCTTGCGCTTGAGGTAGTAGCGGCCCACCTCCATTTCCTTGCCCGACAAATGGTCATAGGCAAGGTCGAATTTCAGCACCGCCGAGCGAGCATATTCGGTATCGGGATATTTCTCGATAACATCGCGCAGCGCCTGAAGCGCCTGGAAGGCCTGGCCCTGATCGCGGCCAATATCGTCGATCTGATCGTAATAGCTCAGCGCCAGAAGATATTGCGCATAGGCCGCATCTTCGCCGCCCGCATAGAAATCAAGATAGCGCTGCGCAGCGGCGCGGGTATCGTCGAATTTCTTGCTCTTATGGCTGACAAAGGCCTGCATGATCACCGCACGCTTGCCCCAGTCGGAATAGGGGTAAAGCCGCTCAACCTCGCTGAACCAATGCAGCGCATTGGAATAGCTTTCCTGATCCAGCTCGTATTCGCCGCGCTTGAAGATCTCTTCAGCGGTGAACTCTTCGATCGGTTTCTGCTCAACCTGATCAAACGAGAACAGGTTCGAGAACCAGCCACCGCCGCCACCGCCGGTTGAACAGCCCGAAAGCATCGTGGCCAGCGCAAGCATGGACACGGCTCCGGCACTCCGTTTCAAAACTATGCGAAATCCCCCGTCGCGCTGCAGGCCCTGCATGATCCGCGCCAACCCCATATCAGATGCTTCACCCGGATCTGGTGTCCCGGGCGTTAACTTTCCATATCCCTAGCACATAAAACCGGGGGGCAAAATGGATTCGGACGGGAAAATAGCCGCAGCCCCGGGGAAAGCGCAAAAGACCGGCGCCCGGCGGGTGCCCTTCCCCATCCCATTGAGACAAAACAAAAAGGCCGGGCAAAAACCCGGCCTTTTAGAAAAGCATTTCGAAAGCTTAGTTTGCCTGACGACGCAGGAAGGCAGGAATTTCCACCCGATCCTGTTCGGGATCAGCCGCAACATCGCTGTAATGCTGCTGCTGTGCGTGCATCGGCGGCTGCGTGCGCGGATCGTGACGGTTGGCGTCGTCTTCGCCATGGCCGGTCATCCGGTTGATCAGCGAGTTGATGCCAAAACGCGGACGAGCTTCCTGCGGTTCCTGCGCACCACCACCGCTGGCCATACGCGGCTGGGCCGGCGCGCGGCTAACCGCAGCTTGCAGGCGCGCCATGGCTTCGGGGCTGGGTGCCCCCGGTGCCGGAGCTTTCGGGGCTACGAATTGGGCAACCGAAGTATCTTCGGCATATTGGGCAGGCTCATAGGCCGCCGGCTGACGCTGATAGGCAGGCGCCGGAAGGTCATCATCCGCGAAAATGTCTTCCACTTGCTCTTCAGCAGCGGCAGCGGTCGCGTCGATCTCGGTATCAAAGAACGAACGCTGCGGCATGGCCCGCTCTTCGAACTCCTCTTCCACCTCATAGGCGGTTTCAACTTCCAGCGGCGCGGCCACAGCTTCGGCCATCCGGCGACGCGGCGTCGGGGCATCCTGAGCCGCTTCCGACACGTCGATGCCAGTGGCAACCACGGACACCCGCATCATGCCTTCCATGCCGGTGTCGAGCGTCGAGCCGACGATGATATTCGCATCCGGATCCACTTCTTCGCGGATACGGTTGGCGGCTTCGTCCAGTTCGAACAGCGTCAGGTCGTGGCCACCGGTGATGTTGATCAGCACGCCACGCGCGCCTTTCAGGCTGATTTCGTCCAGCAGCGGGTTGGCAATGGCCTTTTCAGCGGCCTGAACGGCGCGATCTTCGCCCTCGGCCTCGCCGGTGCCCATCATCGCTTTGCCCATCTCGTCCATTACCGCGCGCACGTCGGCGAAATCGAGGTTGATCAGGCCCGGACGCACCATCAGATCGGTCACGCCCTTCACGCCCTGATAGAGCACGTCATCGGCCATCGAGAAGGCTTCGGTGAAGGTGGTTTTCTCGTTGGCGAGGCGGAACAGGTTCTGGTTCGGAATGATGATCAGCGTGTCGACCATCTTTTGCAGGGCTTCAACGCCCTCTTCCGCCTGGCGCATCCGCTTGCTGCCTTCGAACTGGAACGGCTTGGTCACGACGCCAACGGTCAGCACGCCCAGTTCACGCGCGGCCTGCGCGATGATCGGTGCAGCGCCGGTGCCGGTGCCGCCGCCCATACCGGCGGTGATGAAGCACATATGCGCGCCAGCAAGCTGGTCGACGATCTCTTCAATCGATTCTTCCGCGGCGGCAGACCCGACCGAAGCACGTGCCCCGGCGCCCAGACCTTCGGTGACTTTCACCCCCATCTGGATCTTGTTGCCCGCCATCGACTGGGCCAGCGCCTGCGCGTCGGTGTTGGCCACCACGAAATCGACCCCATCAAGGGCCTTTTCGATCATGTTGTTGACGGCATTGCCACCGGCCCCGCCGACGCCAAACACGGTGATCCGGGGCCGCAAATCGTCGTGGCCTTGCTGTCCGGGCATGGTGAGGTTCAATGTCATGGTCTGTCCGCCTGTCCTATGTCTGTCCCACGTCCGGGGCGTACCCGGGTTCGTCATGGCAATTCCGCCGCTATCGGACGGTTGGCCTATTAGGGCGAATTTAGCCGCATTTCACGGCGTCGTCACGGAAAAAACGAATATTTGCCCCAAAATGTGGGGGTTTCCGCCTATGTGCGAACGGTATGTCGCAGAACCTACCAGATATGGCGGAACGCGCTGCGTTGGCACCAAGTCAGCCGGAAAGGACCAACCACCCCGGGGCGGAATATCAATTTACAATCATAGGAGGCACTGCTCGCGCCATTCCCGCGGACGTTGAATCGCCCGGCTTACCCTTAGTTAAACATATGAGTCGCTGAGAGAAAAGCGCGATTGCAGCGCTGCACCACAAAAGCGCCAAACCGCCAGTGGACGGGGCGCTTTGGAGGCTGAAAAAGCGCCGGAGCGCCCTACCAGTTATCCTTGAACCATTTCACCGCCCAGCGCAGCGAGCGCCCGGAATAGCTTTCGGCGGGAATCTCGAAATCCCACCATTCGTCCTGCGGATGGGCAGCAAAGAGGCAAAGCCCCACCGCCGAGGCAAAAGCAGCCCCGGTTGCCGCCTGCGGCAAGCCGCGCACGCGCATCGGGCGGCCGATCCGCACCTGCTGGCCGAGAATCTTCGGTGCCAGCCCATCGAGCCCGGGAATCTGGCTTGCGCCCCCGGTCAGCACGATCTGCTGGCTTGGCAGATGGTCAAACCCGGCCGCATCCAGCCGCGAGCGCACATCTTCCAAAATCTCTTCCACCCGCGGGCGCATGATGCCGATCAGCTCGGACCGGCTAACCGTGCGCCGGTCGCGTTCCCAATCGCCGCTATCGCCGCCGATTTCGATCTGTTCGCGGTCGTCCATCCCGGTGGCATAGACACCGCCATAAAAGGTCTTGATCCGCTCCGCCGTGGCCCAGGGCACCTGCAAGCCTTTGGAAATGTCCGAGGTCACGTGATCGCCGCCCAGACGCACAGAGTCGGCATAGATCATGTGTTTCTTGATAAAGATCGACATCCCGGTCGAGCCGCCGCCCATGTCGATACAGGCCGCACCCAGTTCCTGCTCGTCTTCCACCAGCGAGGAAATGCCCGAGGCATAGGCCGAAGAGGCAATGCCCGCCAATTCCAGATCGCAGCGCTGGATGCAGTGGATGACATTCGCCACCACATTGGTATCGACCGAAAGCAGATGCATGTCGACCGACAGCTTGTTGCCGATCTGGCCGCGCGGATCGGCCATGCCCGAGCGGTGATCGAGGGCAAAGTTCACCGGCTGAGCATGCAGCACTTCCCGCCCCTCGCCCACCGGCGGCACATCGCACCCCGCCAGCACGCGGGCAATCTCGTCTTCGCCCACCACACCGCCGCCAATATCCAGCGCGCCCTCCACGCCGTAGCTGCGCGGATTGGCACCCGAGAAGGTGGCAATCACATGATCGACGCGCATATTGGCCATTTTCTGCGCGCCCTGCACCGCCGTGCGGATGGCGCGTTCGGTTTCACCCATCGCGTCGATCTCGCCAAAGCGCACCCCGCGCGAGCGTGTGGTGGCCGCCCCGATCACCCGAAAGGCCGATTGCCCGGCCAGCGAGCCGATCCCGTCGGCCTCACGAAAGCTTTCCGGCCCGTCAAAGCGCAGCACCAAACAGGCGATCTTCGAACTGCCGATATCCAGAACCGCAATCACGCCCCGCTGCATCGCGGCACTCCGCATTGCCCGCATGGCGCGCTGCTGTTGATAAAGATCGGTCATTGAGAGGTCTCCAGTGCAAGGCTCTGAATGCGCCGGAACTCTGCCACTGCCGGATCGGCAAGACGCAGGGTCGGGCGCTGAGGGTTGCGCATGTCGATGAAAGTCAGGTCTCGGGCCAGCAGATCCTGCGCCTGATTGAGCGCGAGCACCTGCTCCAACGCCACCACAGGCTCGATTTCAGGCAGCATGATCGTGCGGTCACCGGACAGAACCACGTTCCAGCGCCGTTCGCCCACCCGCACAAGCCCGCGCAGCTCACCCGCCACCGGGGCAGCGGCACGGATCAGCGCCAGCGCTTCGGGCACGGCTTTGTCAGCATCAAGCCCGGCGATCAGCGGCAGGTCGGGCCGGGCCGCGCGGGTGGTCAGCCCCGCCACGCGGTGGCCGGTCTCATCCAGCATCTCAATCGCGCCGGGGGCACGCCAGACCAGCGCCGGCACCCGTTCGGTCACCGCCACCTCCATCACCCCGCCCGAGCGAATGTGAATATCGACCGATTTCACCACGTCGAGCGCGGCAATCTGTGCCTGCAGGGCTTCCAGATCAATCTCGAAGGACGACACCGGAAACTCGACCGCCACCATCTTGCGGATCGCATCGGCCACCACCGGGCCGGTGCCCTCGATCGACATCAGCTTCACCATGAATTCCGGCCGGGTTTCGACCGAATGGCGCATCTCGGCCACCTGCGACGCAATCGCCTCGCGATGTACGGGGTCGGTGAAATACCAGCCCACCCCGGTGATCACCAGAAAGGTCGGGATACCGATCCGCATCAGCCCGCGATAAAGCGGGGTCAGCCAAAGCCGGTGAAAGCGGTAAGCCCAGCGCGAGGGCGCGGGATCGCGGCGCGGCGCGCGGTGTTCGCTCGGATGCGGGCCGGTGGCTCTCAGCGGTTGCATGAGGCGTCCTCCACCATCCAGGCGCAGAGCTGACCGAAGGTCATCCCCTGCCCGGCGGCCTGTTCGGGCACCAGCGAGGTGGGTGTCATCCCCGGCTGGGTGTTGGTTTCCAGCACAAACAGCCCTTCAAGGCCGCGACTGTCATCCCAGCGAAAATCGGTGCGCGACACGCCCCGGCAGCCCAGCGCCTCATGCGCGCGCAGCGCATAATCAAGGCAGTAAAGCTCGATCTCGGCGGGCAGCTCTGCCGGGCAGACATGCCGCGATCCGCCCACAGTATATTTGGCGTGATAGTCGTACCAGCCCTCTGCGATGATCTCTGTCACCCCAAGTGCGCGACCATCCATCACCGACACCGTCAGCTCGCGGCCCGGCACATAGGCCTCGACCATCATCACCTCGGGCACATCTTCGCTAAGCTTCGGCGGCGTATTGGCACCGTCATTGACGATATAAATGCCGACAGAAGAGCCCTCGTTATAGGGCTTCACCACATAGGGCGGTTCCATCACATGACGGCGCGCGATCTCGCGCGAGGCCCAAATCCCCGACGCCGCCACCGGCAATCCTTCGCCACGATAGACCTGCTTGGCGCGTTCCTTGTCCATCGCCAGCGCCGAGGCCAGCACACCGGAATGGGTATAGGGGATACGCAGCCATTCAAGGATGCCCTGCACGCAGCCATCCTCGCCCCAACGGCCATGCAGCGCGTTGAAGGCAACATCGGGTTTGATTTCTTGCAAGCGTGCGTAAAGGTCGGGGCCAGCATCGACCTCAACCACATTGAATCCCTCATCGCGCAGCGCAGCGGCACATTCCCGCCCGGATACCAGCGACACCTCCCGCTCAGCGGAAGGGCCACCCATCAATACTGCGACTTTGAGGGCTTGCCTGCTCGACATGCCCACGGTCCGCCTCACTTATCGGCCTTGTTTGGCCGCTTTGAATTCTTGTTATTCTGCTGCGGGTTCTCCGACCCGCATGATTTCCCATTCTAGCGTGATGCCGGTTGTTTCGTAAACCGTTTTTCGCACTTCTTCGCCCAGCAATTCCAGATCGCTTGCCGTGGCGCCGCCGGTATTGGTCAGGAAATTGGCGTGTTTCGGGTTCATCTGCGCCGCCCCGCGCATCGCCCCGCGCAGCCCGGCATCGTCGATCAGCCTCCAGGCCTTCAGATCGTGCACATCATCGGCCTGCCCGGTCGAGGAAAACCCCGCCGGATTGCGGAAGGTCGAGCCTGCCGTGCGGTCTTTCGTCGGCTGGCTTTCGTCGCGCTTGGTAATCTGCGCTGCCATCCGCTCGGCCAAGGCGGTGGGATCGCCTGCGGGGGCCTCGAATGTGGCTTCGATCAGCACCCAGCCCTCAGGCAGATGCGACTGGCGATAGGCAAATTGCAGATCCTCCGGCGTCAGTGTCACGATCTCGCCCGCCCGCGTCACCGCCTTGGCCGCGACAAGCACATCCGCCACATAGGAGCCGTAGCAGCCCGCATTCATCCGAACCGCGCCGCCGATCGAGCCGGGAATGGTGCGCAGGAAGGTCAAATCCAGCCCCGCCTCCGCTGCCCGCCGCGCCACATGGGCATCGAGCGCTGCGGTGCCCGCCGTAACGCGATTGCCGTCGATGGAGATTGTGTTGAACCCCCGCCCCAGCCGGATCACCACGCCGCGAATGCCGCCATCGCGCACGATCAGGTTCGATCCCACGCCCATCGGGAAAACCGGCACGGAAGGATCCAGCGCCTTCAGAAACGCGGCGAGATCTTCGGCGTCTGCGGGCAGGAACAGCACGTCGGCCGGACCGCCCACCCGCATCCAGGTGAGATCGGCCAAGGGCCGGTTTTCAGTAAGCGTGCCGCGCACGGAAGGAAGCGTAAAACTCATAAGCTGCTGCTAACCTTTGGGCGAGATCGGTGCAAGAGGGCGGCTCAGCTCTGAGGCTTGAGGCTCTTCATCCAGCGCCAGAGATAGCGCAGCGGCCAGCGCAGCACCGAGGCTCCGGCGATCAGGATCAGCGCTCCGACCAACAGCCCATCTTGCCAGAAGACCCAGGCAATGACCGGCAGCCCGATGGCAATCAGCACATAGGCGGCAGGCCAGTGCCCGCTCTTTGATGGAAACATCGCAATCATATTCCCCGCAATCAGCCAGATCAGGGCGGCGATCAGCGCCGGGCTCATTCCGCCCTCCTGCCGGGGCGTTCCGGGTTCTGCCCGCGCGCCTTGGCGATGAGATAAAACAGCGGGCGGCGAAACATCGACAGAAAGGCAAAGAGCGCAATCGCGGTCCAGAGCCAGCCATTTTCCATCCCGACCCAGATGACCATCGGAATGGCGGTGAGCAGCAGCAACCCGCCCGGCACCATCTGATAGCGCATCGGCAGAAAGGCGGTGATGGCGCCCACGATCACCCAAGTGCAGGCGGCAACGAAAGAATAGGTCATGCAGGGGCTCCGAACCAATAGGCTGCGAGCAATATAAGGCAACCGAGAATGCCAAGCCAAGGCATGATGATCGGGGTGCGGAAGGGCGACGGCGCGGGGGTGCGGCGCAGCCCGATCAGCGCGGCATTGACGATGATGAACACCACAAGCAGCGCCAGCGTGGTATAGCCCGCCAGCGTTGAGACCGGCAGCGCAAGCGCGGCAGAAATGGTGACCGCGCCCGCAAGGCTGGTGGCCAGCACCGGGGTGCCAAACCGCGCATGGGCGTGGTGGAACAGCCGAAGGCTGGGCGCGCGGCGGCCCAGACCGAACAGCACGCGGGCGGCCATGACGATCTGCGCCAGCACCCCATTCAGCGCGGCAGCTACGGCAATGGCGGCCAGAAAGCCCGCGCCCATGCCAGTGCCCGCTTCCCAGACCAGCGCCAGTGGGCGCTCGGACTTGGCCAGCACCTCGACCGGCACCGCGCGCACGGCGGCGAAGGCGACGAGGGCATAGAGCACCGAAGTGATGGCCAGCGCATAAAGGATGGCGCGCGGCATGGTACGGGCCGGATCGCGCACCTCTTCGGCCATGTTGACCAGATCGTCAAAGCCGAGAAAGGCGAAGAAGGCAAAGATCGTGGCGCCGAGTATCCCCGACATCTGCGGTGGCGGCGGGGCGGTCCAGCCCACGCTCGGCTCGGCCCAGAACCCGGCCCCGATCACCATCAGAAGCCCGCCTACCTCGATCAGGGTCAGCATGGCGGCAAAGCTCAGGCTTTCGGCCACGCCCAGAATGGCAATGAGGGTGAGCGCGAGGCCGAGCCCGACAATCGCCGCCTCTTCCGGCAGCGGCAGGATCAGGGTCAGGTAGCCCACGCCGCCCTTCAGCACCGCAGCCCCCCCGACCACACCCGAGGCGATGTTGATGAAGCCGACCAGATTGGCGAGCCAGTGCTGGCCCAGCCCCTTTTCGATATAGGCGCTGTCGCCGGCGGCTTCGGGGATGCGGGCGGAGAGCTCGGAAAAGGACAGCGCCGAAGGGATGGCGACCAGCCCGGCGATGAGGAAGGACAGCGGCGCCCAGATCCCCGCCTGCCCGGCCGCATAGCCGACCAGAACATAGATCCCCGCCCCCACCATGATGCCGACGCCATAGGCGGTGAGCAGGGGGACCCCGAGTTTCTTTTTCAGCTGATCTGCCATCTCTGCCTCACATAATGGCAGGATGGCGGGGCTTGGCAGGTGTGGCAAGGCCCGGGACGCGCCGCGCCGGTTTTTTCGGGGCCGGATGGGAGAATGGGCGTGATTTGAGCCGATGATCGAGGGGGTGCCCGAACTCGAACAGGGGGTCAGGTATTTGTTTTTTATAGCGTTACCGCTAACTGTTCGAGATTTGCCTGCGGCGCAGTTGAGGGAGGAGAGGCAACGGTAGAAAGGCGCGCGGAGGAGCCGTTCTGCCGCGCCGTGCTGAGGGTGAGGGACGCAGGAAGTCTTTGCCCGGTGGCACACCGGGCAGCGCCCGACCGCCCCGTCGTGCCGGAGGCACGCTTTCAGCGTAACGGGCGGGCGCTACCGCTTCCGCCCGCGGTCAGGCGATGCCCTCAGGGCATTAGTGCAACATGTGGGCGAACACCTGCAGTGCTTCAGACAAATGCAGCACTCGCTCAAGATATTGTGCAGCAAGAAAAGCGGGCACGCCCCACTTGAAGGCAGTCTTTACGCCTTCGGTGATAGCAGTATCGACGGCCAAATTCGCCTTCTGCCCCAGCCACAGAAGCACGGCTTTTGCAGCCTTCCCAATGGCGTTTGCAATCACCTTCAGTCGTTCAGGCGATGGATTGGTCGCCTTGAGCTCCTCCTCGGCCTCATCCAGCCCCGCCCATATGATGGTGATTTCCCGCTCTATGACCTTCTCAGGCTCGATCAACTCGGGCGGGTGGTTGTGAGCGCGATGCGCGTCTGCGGGGCCAACCTTGCGAAGCTCGGCCAGCTCAGCCTTGAGCGCACGGGTTTCTTCGAGCAGACGAAACTGCTCCTCGATCCGTGCGATTTCCTCGGCAACAGCTTCGGCGCCTGCGTCCCAGATGTCATTGGGGATCAGGCCAATCCGATAGAGCAGATCGGGCATCATCGGGGTGCCGGTGAGCAGTCCATGATACCATCTCAACCAAAAGCTGTAGGGGGACGACGCCCAAGACCAATCTGCGCGAACTTTTTTCCAGCTATCTTCAAGCGGGTTTCCATCAGGCCAGAGCGGCAAAGAAAGGCAATCGCCCCCCTCCTCCACTGTGCCAGCATCAAGTCGAATACTATGCCACACGTCGCCGGCGGCGAAGGCGACAGCACGGGCGGCGTCGGTGGCGGCGAAGGCGGCGGCGCTGGCAGCACCAGAGGCGAAGGCGTCGGTGGCGGCGGTGGCAGCATCCGAGGCGAAGGTGTCGGTGGCGTCGGTGGCGGCGACGGCGGCACGGGCGGCGCGGGCGGCATAGGCAGCGACGGCGTCGATGGCGGCGGCGGCGGCGTAGGCGCGGGCGGCGGCAAAGGCGGCGCGCCTGATATCATCCGTTGGTGAAACCAAAGCAACGGATGATATCAGATTCAAGCGTAGGTTCGGCAGAGCGGTCAAATCACGTTCGTGCGCGTACTCCGTCAGGCAATACGCAGCCCAGACCGGCATCACCCGCAGCGCAGCGCGGCTGGCAATTGCCACAGCCACCTCGCGCGGCTGATCTTTCAGCCACGCCTCAAGGCTCTTTTTATCCTGAATATCTTCTGCTCTTGCCATGCCGTCACTTTAGGCGGTGCGCGTTATCCGTCCAGCGGGAAAAGGGATAGGGGTTGGGGATAGAGCCGAGCTGAGGATGAGGGGTGCGATGAGGGGCACGCCCGACCCTGGGTGGGCGTTAGTGGCGGTTGGGTTTGGCTTGGTGGGGTAAAAAGCGTGCGATTGGGCGAATTGAAGCGCTGCAAAACGCCCTCCCGGGGGGATAGGAAGAGGGACCGTCGCGCCGGTGGCGCGGCGAAAGCCCTCTGGATGCGGGCGTGGCCCGGTGGTGCCCACCGGGCGAGAGTTTGAACGGTTCGGAGAAAAAAATCAGGCTGAAGGTTGATGACCCGATGGGCGCTGTCCGGCGGTGCCGCCGGGTTTCGCGGATTGCTCCTTACGCAGCCGCCCCGGCCTATTCCGCCAGCTTTTCTTCCAGCTCGCGCGCCCAGGTTGAGATCGTGCCTGCCCCGAGGCAGACGACGATGTCGCCGGGCTGGGCTTCAGCGCGGACCAGCGCGACCAGATCGTCTTGCGTGGGGATCGCCAGCGCGTGGCGGTGGCCGTGGGCGGTGAGGCCCGCGACCAGATCGTCGCGGCTGGCGCCCTCGATCGGCTCTTCCCCCGCCGAGAAAATATCAGCAATGCCCACCACATCGGCCTCGTTGAAACAGGTGCAGAAATCCTCGAACAGCGTGTGCAGGCGGGAATAGCGGTGCGGCTGGTGCACGGCGATCACCCGGCCCTCGCTGGCCTGCCGCGCCGCCTTCAGCACCGCAGCGATTTCCACCGGGTGGTGGCCGTAATCGTCGATGATCGGCACGCCGTTCCATGTCCCCACCTTGGTGAAGCGGCGATTGACCCCACCGAAACTGGCCAGTGCGGCGCGGATCTCGTCGCGCTTCATGCCCAGATGGCGGGCCACGGCCACGGCGGCCAAGGCATTGGAAACGTTGTGATCACCCGGCATCGGCAGGGTGCAGCCCTCGATCCGGGTGCCTTCGGTGTTCAGCTCGATATCGAACTGCGCCACCCCCGCCTTGTAGGTCAGGTTGACCGCGCGCACATCGGCCTGGGCGTTGAAGCCGAAGGTCACCACGCGGCGGTCAGTGATCCGGCCCACCAGCGCCTGCACTTCGGCATGATCGGTGCAGCAGACCGCCAGGCCATAGAACGGGATGCCCGAGACGAAATCGTAAAAGCCCTGACGCAGCGCTTCGAAACTGCCCCAGTGGTCCATATGCTCGGGGTCGATATTGGTGACCACGGCGATGGTGGCGGGCAGACGGTTGAAGGTGCCATCGCTTTCATCGGCCTCGACCACCATCCATTCGCCCTGCCCCATCCGGGCGTTGGAACCATAGGCATGGATGATGCCGCCATTCACCACGGTCGGGTCGATCCCGCCCTTGACCAGAAGCTCGGCGATCAGCGTGGTGGTGGTGGTTTTGCCATGGGTGCCAGCGACGGCGATGTTGGATTTCAGCCGCATCAGCTCGGCCAGCATCTCGGCGCGGCGCACCACCGGCAGGCCACGCGCACGGGCGGCATCGAGCTCGGGGTTGCCAGGTTTGATCGCGGAGGAAATCACGATCACCTCGGCGTTCTCAAGGTTTTCGGCCTTCTGGCCAACAAAGATCTCTGCCCCCAGCGAGGCCAGCCGCACGGTGATCGGGCTGAGCTTCAGATCAGAGCCCTGCACCTTATAGCCGAAATTGAGCAGCACCTCGGCGATCCCGGACATGCCAATGCCACCGATCCCCACGAAATGGATCGGTCCCATTTCGGTGGGCAGTTTCGTCGCGGTTGCGTTCATCTTTCAGCCTTTCCCATCACCCGCCGCCAACGCCTCGACCAGCTCCACCAATGCGTCGGTGGCGTCGGGCTTGCCGCAATTGAGCGCGGCGGCGGCCATCATCGCGGCCCCTTGCGGGGTACCGAGAACCCGGGCGATCTCGCCCGAAAGCGTGGCCACGTCAAGCCGGGATTCCGGGATCAGGATCGCCGCGCCCGCCTCGACAAGGCCGTGGGCATTGGCGGTTTGCTCGTCACGAATGGCCATCGCCAGCGGCACCAGGATCGACGGGCGGCCGATCACCGAAATGTCGGCCACCGACGAGGCCCCGGCGCGCGAAATCACCAGCTGCGCCTCGCTCATCCGCTTCGGCACATCGTTGAAAAACGGCTGCACATCGGCGCGGATGCCGTGGTGATTGTAAAAATTCGCAACCCGCTCAAGGTCTTCCGGGCGGGCCTGATGGCTGATGCTGATATGGCGGCTGATCTCTTCGGGTAGGGCTGCCAGTGCTTCGGGCACCACATCCGAGAGGATACGCGCGCCCTGACTGCCGCCCATCATCAGGATCGACATCGGATAATCGCCGGGGGCGATATAGGGCGCGCCCGCGCGCGCCAGCACCGCGCCGCGCACCGGATTGCCGGTATAGCGCGCCTCGACACCCTCGGGCAGCGTGGTGGGCCAAGTGCCGCAGGCGATCCGGTTCACCCGGCGGGCGAACAACTGGTTCACCCGGCCCAGCACCCCGTTCTGTTCGTGAATCATCCGCGGCAGGCGCAAGATCCAGGCCGCCGACAGCGCCGGGATCGAGGGATAGCCGCCAAAGCCCACCACCACGGCGGGCCGGTCGCGCCACATGCCGATGACCGCGCTCAGAATGCCGCCGACAATGCGAAACGGCGCCAGCGCCTTGGCCAGCACCCCGCCCCGCGCAAAAGTGGCCGAACTGACCTGTTCAATCTCGACCGTATGGGGAAAGCCGCCGGTATAGCGCGCGCCGCGTGCATCGGTCGAAAGCTTCACCCGCCAGCCACGCCGCAGCATCGCCTCGGCCAAAGCCTGCGCGGGAAACATATGTCCGCCGGTGCCCCCGGCTGCGATAACAAGAAGCGGGGCGCGCATGGCGGTCACCTTCTGCGATGAATGAGGATGTCACGCATCTTGCCCTGCGGGCGCGAGCGGGTGAAGGCCAGAAGCATCCCGGCAGTGATGCCAGTGGCGATCAGCGACGAGCCGCCATAGCTGACGAAAGGTAGCGTCATGCCTTTGGCCGGAAGCAACCGCACGGCCACACCCATATTGATCAGCGCCTGCACCGCAAAGATCGTGGCAAGCCCGGTGCCCGCCAGCCGGATGAAGGGATCGCGTTCCTTCATCAACCGCAGGAACGAACGCACCACGACGATGGCATAAAGGCCGATGATCAGCATCACCAGAACAAGGCCGTATTCCTCGGCGGCGACGGCGATGATGAAATCGGTATGGGCATCGGGCAGCGACCATTTCACCTGCCCCTCGCCCACGCCAACCCCGAAAAAGCCGCCTTCCTGAATGGCGTTGGTGGCATAGCCGATCTGGGTGCGCGGATCGACATCCGCCGACAGAAAGCCATCAATCCGGCGGGCAAAGTGCTCGGAATGCTCATAGGCGAAAGTACCGCCCAACACCGTCAGCCCGGCAATCGCGACGATCAGCACATAGGGCGCACCGGCGACGAAATACATCACGGCCCAGGCCGAAAGGATCAGCGCCGCCTGACCGAAGTCCGGCTGCATCGCCAGAAAACCGATAATCACCACCATCAGAAACAGCGACATCGCCTTGCCCGGCGGGCCGCCGATCTGCTGGCTCGCGGCCATCAGCCAGGCCGAGGTGATCACGAAAACGGGTTTGAGAAATTCTGACGGCTGCACCGAGGCAAAGCCCAGCGAATACCAGCGCACTGCGCCCTTGCCGAAATCGGTGCCCAGAACCGGCAGGGTGACCAGCGCCCCAAAGGCGATGAAAAAGCCGACCACGCCAAGGCGGCGCACCAGCTGCGGCGACATGAGCGTGGTGAGAAACAGCACGAAAAAGCTCATCGCGCCGAACACGAGCTGCCGTTCGACATAGTAGAACGGATCGAGCCCGTTGCGCTCGGCCAGCGGCGGCGAAGCCGCGAGGCCCAGCAGAATGCCGACCGCGAACAGAAGAAGGATCGAAGAAACCGACCATTTGTCGATTGTGCGCCACCAACGGGGCAGGATCGGATCTCCGTCCTGCCGTGGTGTCGCGCCATATACCATCTCTGTCATGAGATCTGCCCCGACTATCTGCCTCATATCCGCCCAGGTTGGCCCGGGTCTGAAAGCACCCTAACGGATCGTTTTCGCAGGCGCCAGATTTTGTTGATTTAACCGGGGATTGTTGCGCATCGCGCACAACCAATGGTTGTTGCCCCGCAACACCCCGGCTGCGCCCTCACCGCGCACCGCCCCCTCTGGCAAATCCCCCGGCGCTCGGCTACCAATCGGGAGACTTATCAGGAGCGCTCATATGATCCCCGTTCGCGGTTATACTGGCAAAGATGTGGCTGTGCTGGGCCTTGGCCGGTCGGGCCTCGCCACGGCAAAAGCGCTGGAGGCGGGCGGTGCCCGGGCGCTGTGCTGGGATGACAGCCCCGAAGCACGTGAGCGGGCCGAGGGCGAAGGGCTGACCTTGCACGATCTGACCCGGCGCGATGCGTTTGAACACCTTACCGCCCTGATCACCTCGCCGGGGATCCCGCACCTTTACCCCACGCCCAACCCGCATCTGGCCCGCGCCTATGCCGAGGGTGTGCCGGTCGACAACGATATCGGGCTGTTCTTTCGCTCTTTCGCCACCGAAGACTGGGATGGGTTCGATCAGATGCCCAAGGTGATCGCGGTCACCGGCTCGAATGGCAAATCCACCACCTCGGCCCTGATCCATCACTTGCTGAGCGAGGCCGGGCGGCCCACCCAGTTGGCCGGGAATATCGGCCGGGGGGTGCTGGATCTGGAGCCCGCCAGCGACAGCGAAGTGGTGGTGTTGGAGCTGAGTTCCTACCAGACCGATCTGGCCCGCGCCCTCACCCCCGATGTGGCGGTGCTGACCAATCTGTCGCCCGATCATCTGGACCGGCATGGCGGCAAGGGCGGCTATTTCGCCGCCAAGCGCCGCTTGTTCGCCGAGGGCGGGCCGGACCGCGCGGTGATCGGGGTGGATGAAATGGAAGGCGTGTTTCTGGCCGGGCAGATGGCCGAGGGGCCGGGCGACGACCGGGTGATCCGCATCTCGGTGACGCAAAAGCTCACCGGGCCCGGCTGGCAGGTCTTTGCCCGCAAAGGGTTTTTGTCCGAATATCGCAAGGGGCGGCAGGTCGCCTCGATTGATCTGCGTCCGATGAAGGGGCTGCCCGGCAGTCACAATCATCAGAATGCCTGCGCCGCCTATGCCGCCTGCCGTGCGCTTGGCCTCAATCCGCGTCAGATCGAAACCGCGCTGGCCAGTTTCGAAGGGCTGCCGCACCGCTCGCAGCTGGTGGGCGAGAAGGATGGCGTCACCTTCGTGAACGATTCAAAAGCTACCAATGTCGATAGCGCCGCCGCCGCGCTGCAGGCCTTCGACCGCATCCGCTGGATCGCCGGGGGGCTGGGCAAGGACGGCGGGATCGGCGCGCTGGAACCGCATCTGACCCATGTCTCCAAGGCCTATCTGATCGGCCACTCAGCGCGCGAATTTGCCCTGCAGATTGGCGACACCCCGCATGAAATCTGCGAGAGCATGGAACGCGCCGTAGCAAGGGCAGCGGAAGAGGCAGAGCCCGGTGATGTGGTGCTCTTGGCCCCGGCGGCGGCGAGCTTTGACCAATATCCGGATTTCGAAGCGCGTGGTGATGATTTTACCCGGCTGGTGCGCGCGCTGCTCTGAACCGAAGAGCACGAATAGCCATGTGCCAATCCCAAACGCAAAACGGGGCTCGAAGGCCCCGTTGAAATGCTGCGCCTCACCCGATGCCGGGCAGATCATTCGGCGGCGTATTGCCTGCTGTCCGATGCGTCTTCGTCTTCGGTCACGCGGAAATGCGAGACGGTATCGACCATGCGCTGCGCCGCCGAGGTCAGCCCGTGGCTGGCTGCGTTGGTCTCTTCGAACATCGCGGCGTTTTGCTGCTGGGTCTGATCAAGCGCGCTGACAGCGTTGTTGATCTCGCTGATCCCGGTGGATTGCTCGGTGGCCGAGGACGCAATATCGACCACATGATGCGAGATTTCGCTGATCGAACTGGCCATCTCGGTGAGCGCCTCGCCGGTCTTGCCAACCAGATCGACGCCCCGCTTCACCTGCGCTTCGCTGCGCGAAATCATCGAGCCGATTTCGCCTGCGGCTTCAGAGGCGCGCTGCGCCAGCGCCCGCACTTCCGAAGCCACCACGGCAAAGCCCCGGCCCGCCTCGCCTGCCCGTGCCGCCTCGACGCCCGCGTTCAGGGCCAGAAGGTTGGTCTGGAAGGCGATGTCGTTGATGATGCTGACGGTCTTGGTGATCTCGGACGACACCTTTTCGATCTCGCCCATCGCCCGGATCGCATCCTGCACCACATCATTGCTGCTTTCCGCCTTGTCATGGGCACCGTCAACCAGCCCTTTCGCGGCGTCGGCAGCAGCGGCGGCGGCCTGCACCGATCCGGTGATCTGTTCCAGCGCCGAAGCGGTTTCGGCCAGGGTATTGGCCGCCTTTTCGGTGCGAATGGCCAGATCGTTCGACGACTGGGTGATCGCGCTGGAGTCGTTGTTGACATCCACCGCGCTGGTCAGAATGCCCTGGATCGCGCTGCACAGCTGCCCGGCGGCGGTGTTGGCGTCGTCTTTCAGCCGTTCAAAGGCGCCTTCAAAAGCCCCGTCGATGCGTTGGGTCAGATCGCCCTGCGCCAGCGCCCCGAGGAACTCGATCGTGTGCGACAGGCTCTCGCCCATGGTTTCGACAAGGCTGTTGACCGAGATTGCCACCTCGACCAGATCCGGATCGTCATAGGCCACATCCATCCGCTGATCGAAATCGCCAGCTTTCGCCGCGCCGATCGCATTGGTCAGCGCGTCCTGCAACCGGTTGAATTCGCGGGTATGGGCCTCGGCTTTTTCGCGCTCGGCACGGTCGCGGTCGGCCTGTTCGCGCGCCACGCGCGAGCGTTCTTCAATCGCTTCACGTTCGGCTTTTTCGCGGGCTTCACGCGCCGCCTCGTCCTGCTCCCGCAGGGCCCGCCGTTCGATCGCATTGGTGCGGAACACCGCCATCGCCTCGGCCATCGAGCCGATTTCAGCCCCGGCATTGGCGCCCGGAATTTCGGTTTCCAGATCGTCTTCAGACAGGCGCAGCATCGCGTTGGTCATCGCCCGGATCGGGGTTGTGACCGAGCGGAACACAAAGCTGGTGGCAATCAGCGTGAACAGGATCGAAACCCCGGCAACGACGGCAAAGAGCTGTTGCGCCATGCGCACACGGGCCAGAGCGGTATCGGAATTGGTCTGGGCAGCGGTTCGGCTGGCCGCAAGCGCCTCTTTCGCGCTGGCAATCAGCGTGCTGTAATTATCATTGGCGGAATTCAGAAGGACCGACGCCAGGGTCGGATCAATCGACACCATATCGAGCGCGTCCAGAACCGCCTGCTCATAGGCTTTGAAAACGTCGAGATTTGCCGCAACCACCGGGTTGGTAGCACCGGCTTCGCTGTCGTCGATCAGCTGTCGCACGGCGGCGGCACCGGCTTTGGTCTTGTCAAACTGTTGCGTCAGCGCCTCGCCGCCGATCCCGGCGAACGACCAGCTGATGGTGCGGAACAGCTGCATATGCGTATCGGTCAGCACGGCCTCGGTCTGGTTGAGCAGATCGAGTTCGGGGATCGTTTGCTCAGTCACCTGCGCCAGATCCGCTGCGGTCTGGCGCAGAGAGAGGGTTGCAATCCCCGCCATCGCCAGCATCGCGATCACCGCGATTGCGACCAGCAGATTGCCTTTGAACTGCAAACTCCGGTTGCGAAGTTTTTCTAGCATATCGCTACTCCGACAGAAACGTCACATCCCGGCCCGGACGATCCGGACCGGGAAAGTTGCTGATTATTGGACGTAGATGCCGACGCCGACAAAATGATCGTCGTCAAGCTTGGTCACATAAGACGATTTCGCCTGCACGGTGTTGGTGGTCGGGTTCGGCCACTGATAATCGAGCCAGCCGCTGCCGTCGGTCTGAACCAGCTGGATCATCCCCTTGATGATCTCGACACCGTTTTGGTCTTTTAGACCGCTCAGGTCTTTCCCGTTCAGTTGCGGCTTCACACCATGGATCGTGTTGATCCCTTCCATCGTGTAGACGAAGACATAAAGATCGCGGTCGTGGAAGGTGGCGTTTGCCGGGTCTTGAGCGGCGGTCGTCAGCGCGTCGAGCCCGTTGTCCTGATAATAGGCAACAGCGGCGTCAACCATGGCTTTGGCTTCATCGGCGGTGCCGTTATCGGCCGCAAAAGCAGCCGTTCCAAAGACCGTAGCAAGGGTCAGCGAGAAAATAGTAGCGAGGTTCTTGAGCATGATGCACTCCTGGTAAAAAATCCCAGCACACCGTTGCAGCCACCGATGGAAAATCCGTTAATCCAGCTGTGCATTTTAACTATTCTCTTCCCGGCACGTCTCGCGCCTCCCCCTCCCTTACCCGGCCGCCTTCACGACCACGCATCCGGCGCGACCCGGGGAAATCCTGCCGGGTGTCCGGCTTAAATCCGTTGTTAAAGATTGCACGCTAAGCGTGTTTCCAAGTGGGCGTTTACCGTTTCGATATGCGCCTCGACTTGCGAGTTCGGTAGGAGTATCACCATAGACGGAACGCAGACCACCCTCAGGACCCTCGTTTTTGCGCGACGGGACGGGATGTTTGGGGATGCTGCTCTTCACGACATGGTTGCCAGCCAGAGGACAGAAGAGAACGCAAATGGTGCATAAAAATCACGATATTCCCGCTGAGGTTCATGAAGCCGCGCAATCGGCATGGAACAAGTGGAGCGACAAGATTTCGTCGATCCCGCCGATCGTTGAGACCTCGAAAGGCTTTGAAACCGGGGGGCGCTATGTGAACCCCGATGCCGGCAAAACGCCTGCCCAGAGGATGATCGAAAAGATCAAACGACGGATGACAGAATACCCGGAATGGTATGAAACCGACCCCGACAAGGTGGCGGCGACGGTTGGTGAACAGCTTGAACGGATCGGTGCGATCCTCAGCCGTGACTTGCCCGGCACCGAAGATCCGGTGGAAGTGTGGAAAGTGCCGCTGTCGGTGTTCAACTGGCTGATCGAAAGCGATATCGGCGAGCATTTTCATCATGGCGCGCTCAGCGCCTGGTCGAGTGCCGAGAATTTCAACGCCGCCAATGGCGCCCGGCTCGACAGCGTTCAGCGTGCGAAACTGCGCAAGCGGTTCCTGGACGATAGCCCGGTTCTGCTGCGCGCGGTGCTGCAAGAACTGCTGAAAACCGATCTGTGGATCAGTTTTGCCGAGAAATTCGAAGGGCCGGAGCTGAAATATCTGGTGATGCGGGTGCAGCGCCCGGTGGTGGTGAAGGAAGGCTGAGGCCCGCCTGGCCTCTCCCCCGCCGCTACCCCTTTTACGCGCCCGGTCTGACCTGTGTTGCGCCTTGTCTGATTTTGCGGGGGGCGCGCCTGATCAATCTTGCCCGCCTTGCTTGCGTGTGATCTGTCATGTCTATGACTCCTCTGCGCGGCATCCTTCTGAAACTCATCTCGGTCACCGCTTTCATGGTGATGAGCGCCTTGATTAAAGCCACCGAGGGCCGGGTGCCGACCGGCGAGGTGTTGTTTTTCCGCTCGCTGTTCGCGCTGCCAGTCATTCTGGGCTGGCTGGCGTTGCGGCGCGAACTGGCGGTGGGATTTCGCACCGCCAAACCGATGAGCCATTTCTGGCGCGGCTTTATCGGCACCGCCTCGATGGGCATTGGCTTTGCCGCGTTGCAATTGCTGCCGCTGCCGGAGGTGACAGCCATCGGCTATGCCACGCCGCTGCTGGTGGTGATCTTTGCCGCGCTGTTTCTGGGCGAAGAGGTGCGCGCCTTCCGGCTGACCACAGTGGGCCTTGGCATGGCCGGGGTGGTGATCGTGCTGGCGCCGCAGCTTTCGTCGATTTCGGGCGATCCGCTGGGGGCGACCAAGGCGCTGGGGGCGCTGTTGATGCTGATCGCTGCCATTACGGCGGCGCTGGCGCAGATCTTGGTGCGCAAGATGGTCGCCACCGAACGCACGGCCACCATCGCACTTTACTTCACCCTCACCTCGCTCATCCTGAGCCTGCTGACGCTGCCCTTCGCGGCCACTCTGCCCTCGCTGCACGACGCGAGCCTGTTGATACTGGCGGGGGTGTTTGGCGGGCTTGGGCAGGCCTTTGTGACCTCGTCCTACCGCTTTGCCGATGCCTCGGTGATCGCGCCGTTCGAATATGCCTCGATGCTACTGGCCATTGGCATCGGCTTTTTCGTCTTTGACGAAGTGCCGACGCTGGTCACGATCGGGGGGGCGGCGCTGATCGTGCTGGCGGGCATCCTGATCATCTGGCGCGAGGGCCAGCTCGGCCTGGAACGCAGCCGCGCCCGCAAGGCGATGACCCCGCAGGGATAAGAACGCTCCGCCCACCCAGGGTCGGGCGGCACCCGTTTTTTGTAGCTGGCTGTAACGCACTGCCCGCTCAGCGTGTCGCCCGGACCACTCCCAACACCTGCGCCATGCGAGCCGCAATCGGTGCACGCTTCAGTGTCACCAACCGGTAGCCTGCCGCCGGATAATCACGGATCAACCGGTCATATTCTGCACACGCCTCCTGAAACCCATGCTGCCGCTCGCCATCCGGCGCAAACAGATTGGGCCAGGGAGGCGCCATGAACACATCAGGCGCATAACGCATCTCTGACATCAGGGCAGAGCGATCTTCCCGCCCCGGATGGTCCAGAACCTCCAGCCCCGAAATCGCATCGAGCACAGAACGATCAAAGAAGACCGGCCCGCTCAGGGCTAGCGCGGCGTAATAGTCCGCAACCGCAATATCGAGACAAGCGAGGAGGAAACCCGGCAGATCATTCTGGGGCGTGGGCCCTCCGGCTCGGATAACCCGGCGTCCGGGTTCCGGCACGACGGCGTATCCTGCGTCGGCAAGTGCCTGTATCAGCGTAGATTTCCCGCCGCCGGAACAGCCAGACAGCACGAAAAACGCGGGGCGCATCAGCGCAGTTTCAGCGTCGCCATGCCGATCAGGGCGAGGACCAGCGAGATGATCCAGAAGCGGATCACGATCTGCGGTTCGGCCCAGCCACGCTTTTCGAAATGGTGGTGGATCGGGGCCATCAGGAACACCCGTTTGCCGGTGCGCTTGAAATAGAGCACCTGAATGATCACCGAGAGCGCCTCGACTACGAACAGCCCGCCGATGATCGCCAGCACGATCTCGTGCTTGATCATCACCGCGATGGACCCCAGAGCGCCGCCAAGGGCCAGCGAGCCGGTATCGCCCATGAACACCGCTGCGGGCGGGGCGTTGTACCACAGGAAGCCAAGCCCGCCGCCGATCAGTCCGGCAGCAAAGATCAATAGCTCACCAGTGCCCGGCACGTAATGCACATCGAGATATTCGGCAAAGTCGACCCGGCCCACCGCATAGGCGATGATGCCGAGCGCCCCGGCCGCGATCATCGCGGGCATGATCGCCAGCCCATCGAGACCATCGGTCAGGTTCACCGCATTGGCCGCCCCGACGATCACGATCATCGCGAAGGGCAGGAAGAACCAGCCCAGATTGGCCAGCATGTCTTTGAACACCGGGAAGGCCAGCCGGAAGGCCAGATCGTCGGGGTGAAAGCTTGAGGCGAGCCAGACCGCCGCGATGGCGATGACGCCCTCCAACAGCAGCCGCGTGCGCCCCGACAGGCCGGAATAGGCGTCGTTGGAGCTGACCTTGCGATGATCGTCGGCAAAGCCGATGAGGCCGTAAGACAGGGTCACCCCCAGCACGATCCAGACGAAAGGATTATCGAGCCGGGCACAAAGCAGCGTGGCGGTGGTGACTGCGCCAAGGATCAGCGCGCCGCCCATCGTGGGCGTGCCCGCCTTGGTTTCCAGATGCCCCTGAGGCCCGTCGGCGCGAATGGGCTGACCTTTGCTCTGGCGGCTTTTCAGAAGGTTAATCAGCGGCTTACCGAAGATAAAGCCAAAAATCAGCGCGGTGAAAAACGCCGCCCCCGCCCGGAAGGTGATGTAGCGGAACAGGTTAAAAACATCGCCGCCATCGGAGAATTGGGAAAGCCAGTAGAGCATCGCGCGCCTTTCGTTTCAGCCGTCCAGCGGATGGCTCAGTTTTCGCAGCGCGTCAACCACAAGGCTGACCCGCGACCCTTTCGAGCCTTTCACCAGCAGCACATCGCCCGCATCGACCAGATGATGGACCCGTGCCGCCATGTCCTGCGCGGTTTCGGTGAAGCTGCCCTGTTTTTCGACCGGCAACTGCTCCCACAGCGCCCGCATCAACGGCCCGACGCAATGGATCATGTCGAGTTTTGCCAGCTCGGGTAGATCGGCCAGCGCCGCATGCATCGCGCGCTCGTCCACGCCCAGTTCCAGCATGTCGCCCAGAACCGCGACCCGGCGGCCCTTCTCGATCCGCCCAACCCCATCGGCGGGCTGGCAGGCGGCCAGAACCTCAAGCGCGGCAGCCATTGAGGTTGGGTTGGCATTGAAGGCGTCGTCAATCAGCGCGAAAGACAGATCCTCGACCGGGTCGAGCATGATGGTCTCGTTGGTGCCGCGCCCGGCGGGGGGCTGCCACAGGGCAATATCGCAGGCGGCTACGTCAAGATCGGCGCCCAGCCGCGCGGCAGCGACAAGCGCGGCAAGCCCATTCAGCGCAAAATGCCGCCCCGGCACCGCGAGTTTGAACAGCACCGGCGCGCCCTCGACCTGCCCGCGCACCACGGTGGCACTGGCAGTCAGGCTAACCTCGTCGGCCCGGGCTATCGCATCCGGCGCGGTGCCGAAGGTGACCAGCGTTGCTCCGGCGGCCATCGCCGCCTGTTCAAGGATCGGCGCGGTGTCGATGTCGTGATTCACTACGGCCACGCCGCCCGGCTCAAGCCCTTCGAAAATCGTGGCTTTTTCGCGTGCAATCGCGGCGGTATCGGCAAAGGCGGCCAGATGGGCGGCGGCGATGGTGGTGATCAGCGCCACATGCGGGCGGGCAAGCCGGGCGAGCGGCGCGATCTCGCCGGGATGGTTCATCCCGATCTCGATCACCGCGTAATCGGCATCTTCGGGCAGCCGCGCCAGCGTCAGCGGCACGCCCCAATGGTTGTTGTAGCTCGCCTCGGCGGCATGGGTTTTGCCCTGCCCTTCGAGCATGGTGCGCAGCATTTCCTTGGTCGAGGTCTTGCCGACCGAACCGGTCACCGCAACCACCCGCGCCCGGCTGCGCGCGCGCCCGGCGGCACCGAGCTGTTCCAATGCGGCAAGCACATCCGGCACGAACAGAAGCGGCGCATCCTCGGCCACGCCTTCGGGAATGCGGCTGACCAGCGCCGCCCCGGCCCCTGCGGCCAGCGCCTGCGCCACGAAGTCATGCCCGTCGCGCACATCTTTCAGCGCCACGAACAAATCGCCGGGCAGCAATGTGCGGGTGTCGATCGACACGCCCTCGACCGCCCAACTGCCCTGCGCCCTGCCCCCGGTGGCCGTGGCGGCCTCGTCTGCCGTCCACAGGCTCATGCCAGCCTACCTTCCAGTGCGGCCACCGCGACCGAGGCCTGTTCGGCATCGTCAAAGGGCAGCACATCGTCGCCGACCGTCTGGCCGGTTTCGTGGCCCTTGCCTGCAATCAGCAGGGCATCACCCGGCTCCAGCATATCGACCCCGCGCAGGATCGCCTCGGCGCGGTCGCCCACCTCGTTGGCCTCGGGGCAGCCCGCCAGCACCATGGCGCGGATCGCCGCCGGATCTTCAGAGCGGGGGTTATCGTCGGTCACAATCACCACATCGGCATGTTTCGCCGCTGCTTCGCCCATCAGCGGGCGTTTGGTCATGTCGCGGTCGCCGCCCGCGCCGAAAACCACCACAATCCGGCCCATCACATGCGGGCGCAACGCTTGCAGCGCGGTGGCGATGGCATCGGGCGTATGGGCGAAATCGACAAACACCGCAGCACCGTTTTGCCGGGTGGCGGCAAGCTGCATCCGCCCGCGCACCGTGGTCAGGCGCGGCAAGGCGGAAAACACCGCCGACGGCTCGCTGCCGGTGGCAATCGCCAGCCCCGCCGCCATCATCACATTGCTGGACTGAAAGCCGCCGATCAGATCAAGCTGCACCTGAAACGGCTTGCCATGCCAGCGAAAGCGCAGCTGTTGCCCGGTGGCGGTGTAGCGATGGCTATCGAGGGCGATGGTGCAGGCATCGTCCTGCCCCACGGTGATCACCTTCTGCCCATGGCCCTCGGCCACTTCGGCCAGCACCCAGCCGCGCGGATCATCAGTATTGATCACCGCCACGCCTTCGTCAGGCAGCACCTCGGAAAACAACCGTTCCTTGGCGGCGAAATATTCCTCGAAGGTGGCGTGATAATCGAGGTGGTCCTGGGTGAAATTGGTAAAGGCGGCGGCCGACAGGTTCACCCCGTCAAGCCGGTGCTGCGCCAGCCCGTGCGAACTGGCTTCCATCGCCGCATGGGTGACGCCGTGTTCAGCCATTTCGGCCAGCAGCGCATGCAGGGTGATCGGCTCGGGCGTGGTATGCGACGAGGGCGCCGAAAACGCCCCTTCCACCCCGGTGGTGCCGATATTGACCGCCTCGTAGCCCAGAAGCACCCAGATTTGCCGGGTGAAGGTGGCCACCGAGGTTTTGCCATTGGTGCCGGTCACCGCCACCATCATTTCGGGCTGATGGCGATAGAACAGCGCCGCCGTATAAGCCAGGGTCAGGCGCGGATCTTCAGCCACGACCAGCCGCACGTCGGGATATTCGGCCAGAGCGGCCTCAGCAATCCGCGCGCCTTCGGCATCGGTCAGCACCGCCGCGGCGCCCATGCGCAGGGCAAACTGGATAAACTCGCCGCCATGCACTCGGCTGCCCGGCAGGGCGGCAAACAGATGGCCTTCGCGGGTTTTGCGACTATCGACCGAGAGGCCGGTGATCCGGACATCTCCCCCGTTCCTCGGCGTGAGGCCAAGGGCCGACAGCGTGGTTGCAGGTTCCGGTTCCATTGTGTTCACCCCGATTAGTTCGTGGTGAGTGATACACCCGTCGGGGTGAGAGGTTCAATCTCGGGCTTGAGGCCCAGGAGCGGACCAACGCGGCGGATCACCTCGGCAGCGACCGGAACGGCGGTCCAGCCAGCCGTGCGGCGCGGTTCAGAGCCAGAGGTTTCTTCGGGCTCGTCAAGCGTGACCACCAGAACATAGCGCGGATTATTGGCCGGGAAGACGCTGGCGAAGGTGGCGATCACCTTGTCTTCGTAATACCCGCCCTGCGGATTGGGCTTGTCGGCGGTGCCGGTTTTGCCCGCGACCTGATAGCCCGGCACTTCGCCAAAGCTTGCGGTGCCCCGTGTGACCACCGCGCGCAGCATGGCGCGGGCTTCAGCCGAGGTGCTGGCCGAAACGATGCGCGGCCCGGTTTCCACCGGCGCATCGTGATGCACCAGCGTCGGCACCACCCGAATGCCGCCATTCAGCACCGAGGCGTAAGCGGTGGCGAGGTTGATCGGCGAGGTCGACAGGCCGTGGCCATAGGAAATGGTCATGGTCGAAAGCTCCGACCAATGCGGCGGCACCAGCGGTTTGACCCCGGCGGCCTCGACCAGCTCGACCGGCGAGGGTGACATCAGGCCAAGGCTGGCCAGATAGGCCTGCTGACGCTCGGCGCCGATATCCCGGGCGATATTCGCCGCCCCGATATTCGAGCTTTCCACGATCACATCGGTGACCGATAGCTTGTCGCCGTAATTGTGGAAATCGCGGATCCGGAACTTGCCCCAGACCAGCGGGCCCTTGGTGGGGATCATCGTTTCAGGATCGACCAGACCAAGCTCCAGCGCCTGCGACGCCGCGAAGATCTTGAAGGTCGAGCCCAGCTCGTAAAGCCCCTGCACCGCGCGGTTGAACAGCGGGCTGTCAGAGGCATCGCCCCGCACCAGCGGGCGCGGGCGGTCGTTGGGATCGAAGTCCGGCAGGCTGGCCAAGGCCACGATCTCGCCGGTATGGGCATCCATCAGCACCGCCGCCGCGCCCTTGGCGTTCATCATCTGCATCCCGCCCGCGAGCACCCGCTCGACTGCCGCCTGCACGGTGAGGTCGATGGTCAGTTGCAGGGGCTGATCGCTTTGCCCGGGATCGCGAAGCCGCTCGTCAAATTGCTTTTCCAGCCCGGCCACGCCGATCACCTCGGCAGCATTCACGCCCTCGCGGCCAAAGCTCGCCCCGCCCAGAACATGCGCGGCAATCGCGCCATTGGGATAAAGCCGCATTTCGCGCGGGCCAAACAGCAGCCCCGGCTCGCCAATATCGAACACCGCCTGTTCCTGTTCGGGGCTGATTTTCTTCTTCACCCACAGAAACTTGCGCTCTCCGGTGAACCAGGACAGCAGGCGCGCCTCGTCAAGGTCGGGGAAGATCTGCGCCAGCTCATGCGCGGCATGTTGCGGATCGACCATCATCGGCGGTTGGGCATAAAGCGCGTGGGTCACCAGATTGGTGGCCAGAATACGCCCCTGCCGGTCGACGATGTCGGCGCGGCTGGCGGCGATCTCGGCCCCGGCATAGGCGGTGCTGGGCTCAGTCGGCTCGGAGGCGGCGATTGTGCCCATCCGCAGCCCAACGGTGACGAAAGCGCAGAAGAACAGCGCCGACAGAACCAAGAGCCGCCCCTCGGCGCGCTGACGCGCCTTGTCGCGCATTTCTTCGTGGCGCTGGTGCAGGTTTTCGCGCTCGATCAGATCCGGGTTTTCGCCTTTGGCGCGGGCTTCAAGGATGCGCGCCAGAGGGCGCAGCGGCACGCGCGTCATTGGCTGATCTCCCCGGCCACATCGATCGCGCCGTCGATCCCAAAGGCCGAGTCGGTTGTGGGATAGGCAATCTGATCGACCCGCCCGAACTGTTCGGGGGCCAGCGGCACAAGGCCCAGACGGTTGTAATTCATCTCGGCCAGATCGCGCAGCCGGTCGGGGCGGTTGAGATAGGCCCATTCGGCCCGCAGCACCGCCAGCTCTTCGCGCTTGTCGCGAATTTCATGGCGCAGCGCCTTCACATGGTTGAGCGCAGCCTGAGTTTCGTAATTTTCACGATAGGCCCAATAGCCCAGCCCGATCACCGCGAGTGTTGATACCACATAGAGAAAGGTGCGCATCATTTCGATTCACCTCTGAAAGTGGGAACGGGAAGGCCAAGTTTCACCCGGTCGGCGGGTTGCGCCGGGGCGGTGGTGCGGGTGGCCACGCGCAGCCGTGACGACCGTGCGCGCGGGTTGATCTCAAGCTCGTCTTCGTCGGGCGCGATGGCCTTTTTCGGGGTAAGCTTGAACCGCGGCTCTTCGGCCTGACGCTCGGGGGCATAGCGCGAACCGCCACCACCCTCGGACGAGGCCAGTTGCAGATAGCGTTTCACCACCCGGTCTTCGAGCGAATGGAAGGTGACCACGGCCAGTTTGCCGCCCGGTTTCAGCGCCCGTTCGGCGGCCTCAAGCCCGGAGGCGAGCTGACCGAATTCATCATTCACCGCGATGCGGATGGCCTGAAAACTGCGGGTGGCAGGATTGCTCTGCCCGGGTTTCGGGCGCGGCAACTGCTTTGCCACAGCTTCGGCCAATTGCAGGGTGGTTTCAAACGGGGTTTCGGCGCGCAGCCGCACCAGCGCTTTGGCAATCCGCCGCGCCGCGCGTTCTTCGCCGTAATAATAAAGGATATCAGCCAGATCTTCTTCGCTGGCGGTGTTCACCAGATCGGCCGCCGAAGGGCCGGACCGGCTCATCCGCATATCGAGCGGCCCGTCGCGCATGAAGGAAAAGCCACGCTCGGCCTGATCGAGCTGCATCGACGACACGCCCAGATCGAGCACGACCCCATCCACCGGCGCACCGGCATGGGTATCAAGTTCGGAAAAGGTGCCTTCGACCAGTTCCAGCCGGTCGCCATAGGCCTCGGCCCAGGGCGCGGCCATCTCGAACACGCTGGGATCGCGGTCGATGGCGATCACCTTGTCGGCGCCCGCCTCCAGCAGGCCACGGGTGTAACCCCCTGCCCCGAACGTGCCATCGACCCAAACGCCTGTAACCGGTGCCACCGCCGCCAGAAGCGGACGCAGCAATACGGGAATGTGGGGTTTTTTCTCAGACTTATCTGCGCGTGTGGTCGCCGCCATCACGCCTCTCCGTCATGTCCGGGCAGAAGCGTGAGCGGGTCGAAATCGTCTGGCATATCTTCCAGCCAGTCTTCCGTACGCTTCTGTTCGATGTCCTCATAGGTGCCAGGGTTCCAGATCTGGAACGTATCGCCGGTGGCGATGAAATAGGCTTCGGCTTCAAGGCCGATCTTCTGGCGCAGCTTGGCGGGCAGCACCAGGCGGCCGGTTTCGTCCACCGAAGTGGGGAAAGACTGGCCGTTGAACAACCGTTCGAGCATCCGCCGCTCGACCGAGCCACGCTGCATCTGGGCGATCTGCGCATCGACTTCGGCAATCGCCTCCATCGTGTAGCATTCAAGGTATTGGCGGCGATGGTCGCCGTATACGATCACGAGGTTGGGGCTGAGACCTTCGGTCCAGTCCGGGTCGCCGGCTTCGAGCACACGGCGAAACAGGGCCGGGATCGAGACCCTGCCCTTGGTGTCCACCTTGTGGTGGCCTTCGCCTCTGAATACCCGTGCCACTTACGCGGCTCCTTCGTGTCCCTCGTTCACCAGTCTCCGAAACGGAAACGGCGGATCGAGCTAGCTGCCACTGCCCAATCCGCCGCCCTCATCCCATCTCTGGGCTTGTCCGATTGCAGTCGCCACCTGGGGGGATGTCTGCTCGCGAGTGCATCGGATCTCTCTTGTCCCGAAGAAGCGGGGTGCCTGTATGAAACCTGACTTGGGAGATGTTTCAGGGTCTTAATGCCCTTTACTGTCCCGTTCCTTCGATGTGTTAGGGATGCCATGGGAATTCATGGTAATCAACACCTTTTTTCGGGACTGCCGCGCCGGAGGGCCTGCAAAAACAGGGCTTCGCTCTCGCCGAAACAGGGGCAAAGCAAGAACAACTAGCTGGTGATTGTGGAGAGATCAGAAACAGCCACTAGATATAGGGCTCGATTTCAGTCGCAATTTTTCCCTCAATTTCCCAAGAAAATTTCATCTTCCCGGAAAATCCATAAATCCGGCGCAGGTTTTCACTGGGAAACGGCCCGGATTAACCTTTTGATTCGAGCGTAAGGAGTGTTTTGCCCACGAATTCCCATGACCCGCCCGCGGCGCGTCCCATGAATTCCCAGTGTCCTGATTTCCCAGAGTCGCCCTGGCGCCCGGCTTCAGCCCTTATAGGCAGCTTCGAGCGCAGCGATGTCGATCCGGGTCATATCCATCATCGCGGCGGTGGCGCGGCGGGCACCCTCGGGATCGGACCCACCCACCGTGGCGGGCAAGGCGCGCGGGATCACCTGCCATGACAGACCAAAGCGATCGGTGCACCAGCCACAGCGCCCCTCTTCCCCACCATCAGCAATGAGTGCTGCCCAAAGCGCATCGGTCTCGGCCTGATCTTCGGTGGTGATGCTGATCGAAACGGCCGGGGAAAGCTGGTGGTGCGGCCCGCCGTTCATCGCCTGATAGGGCACGCCGCCGAGATGAAAGAGCACCATGAACGGTTTGCCGCCCGGCGTGCCGCCAATCCGGGCTTCGATGGCCGATCCGGGAATAACAGAGGTGTAGAGCATCGCCGCCTCTTCGGCGGCGTCATCGAACCAAAGGCAGGTACGTATGTTATTCATGAGAGCCTCCGCGCGCTCAGAAAGGCTACGCGGAGGCTCCTATAGATACAAGTCTGCGGGCTCAGGCGATGCCGCCCTCGACCAGACCGCGCGCAAGCACGCTATAAGCTTCGGCCACCGGCCCCTCACCCAGCGCCACCGGAACCCCGGCATCGCCTGCGGTGCGCACTTCGCGCGCCAGCGGGATCTCACCCAGGAAGGGGATCTGCATCCGCGCCGCCTCCGCCCGCACCCCGCCTTCGCCAAAGATGTGTTCTTCATGGCCGCAGTTCGGGCAGACATAGATCGACATGTTCTCGATCAGCCCCAGCACCGGGACATGCACCTTATTAAACATGTCGATGGCTTTATGCGCATCGATCAGCGCCACGTCCTGCGGGGTCGAGACCACCAGCGCGCCGGTCATCTTCACTTTCTGCGCCAGCGTCAGCTGCACATCGCCGGTGCCCGGCGGCAGGTCGATGATCAGCACATCCAGATCGCCCCATTTCACCGAGAACAGGAATTGCTGGATCGTGCCGGTGACCAGCGGCCCACGCCAGACCACCGCCTGATCGGGGTCCATGAATAGCCCGATCGAGACCAGCTTCACCCCATGGGCCAGAACCGGCTCCATGATCTTGCCGTCTTCACTGGTGGGCTTGTCAGTGGTGCCCATCATCAATTGCTGCGACGGGCCCAGCACATCGGCATCGAGCAGCCCGACCTTGCGCCCCTGCGCGGCCAGCGCCACGGCGAGGTTGGAGCTGACGGTGGATTTGCCCACCCCGCCCTTGCCCGAGGCAATGGCGATCACATGTTTCACACCTTCAATAGCCATCGGCCCGGCCTGCGGCTGCGGGTGCTGACCGATGGACAGTTTCGGCGGCTGTTTGGCCTCCGGTTTCGGCACGGCGTTATGCGCAGTAAGAATAACAGTGACGGCTTTAACGCCCGGCAGGGCCGCCACGGCGGCCTCGGCCTTGGCGCGCTGCGGCTCAAGCTGGCCCGCAAGATCGGGGCTGGGCGCTTCTATAAGGAAGCTCACCTTGCCCGCCTCACTCACCATCAACCCCCGAATCATATCGCGCGAAACAAGGTCGCCGCCGCCCGGCACCTCGATTTTTGCAAGCACCTGCTGGATCTCGTCGCGATTCACCGCCATGGCCGGTTCCTTCCTCATATTCGATCCGCCTTTAATTGGCCTCTCTGCGCCGCTTCGCAAGGGCCAGACACAATCTGCCGCAGAAACGGGCACATTTTCCGAGCCATGCACAGAGCGCAGGCCAAAAGTGGAATAGGTCAGGGTTACGTATGCATTCTCTGCATAGCGGCAATACCGAACCGTGCGTTGTGCAATCGCAGCAAAGGGCGCATCTTAGGCTCAACAAGACGAAGACAGCGCGACAGAAACAGCGCGAAACAAGATGAAACTCGGCGCCCGGCATTGGCGCAAGTTAGTAGAAAGAGAAAACACATGGCCTACGCTTCTGATATCCGCACCGCGCAAAACGGCCTGGTCGTCCGCTTCAACAGCCTGATGAAAGCCTTCGCTGAGGCCCGCGCCCAGCGCAAAGTTTACAACATCACGCTGAATGAGCTGAACTCGCTCAACAACCGCGAGCTTGCCGATCTGGGCATCTCGTCCTCTGAGATCCCGTTCATCGCCCGCGAGGCGGCCTACGGCGCCAAATAATAGAACCGGGCACTCCTCTCCTCCTCCCTGGAGTGCCTGAGACCTGAGACAAAGCCTCTCCTCCTCCCTGGCTTTGTGGATGGTCACCCCTTCGGACGCTTCTTCCTCCTCCCTGAGGTGTCCGTGACCTGCCGGCGGCTTCCACTCCTCCTCCCGGGAGCCGCCGCGCGGGGTCAAGGGAACCAAGATTGCGCGCTCCACCTCCTCCCGGGGCGCTCATAACCCGAAAGGCCTCTCCTCCTCCCTGGCCGGACGGGTTCACGATAGGAGCCAAGGCTCCGACCAAGGTAACCGGTTTCTTCCTCCTCCCTGAGACCGGGTGCTTGCAGAACGGCGATGCCCACCTCCTCCCGGGCATCGCCGTTTTCTGTTTCTGGGGCCCCCTCACGCGCACAGCAAAAGACCGGACGCATGGCCCGGTCTGCAATCTGGATTTCTGAGGTGGAAAATTCAGCTGCCGCCGCGCAGCTCTTGTTCGATCCCATCCACATAGCGATGGAACAGCGTGGCAAACGCATCAATCTCGCTGCTTTCCCAGCCTTCGAACACCCGGCCCAGAATGCGCCATTTCGCGGCGGAAAACTCTTTCAGAAACGCATAGGCTTTCGGGGTCATGACCAGCACGGATTTGCGCGCATCGTCCTGCGCTGCCTGCCGTTCAACATAGCCGCGCGTGACCAGTTCGGCGACAATGCGCGAGGCGCGTGACGGGTCCACCGACATACGGTCTGCCACCAGCCCGATGGTGGGCGGTGTGGGCGCGCTGCCATCGACACCGCCGGCGATCTGCGCCACCGAAATCAGCCCTTGCAGCAGCGCAGGCTCCAGCGTTTCCGACAGATCCTCCAGCACCTTGCCCTTGAATTCGCCCTTCTCGGCCATCCGTCGCCATCTGAAAGCGCTCAGATCGAATCGCAAAAGCGCGTCCACGGCCATTTCGGAAAACCCTTCACTTTCAAGGTATTCCGGGACACCGCGATGGATGTTTCGGGTTTTACAGGATGGATCTTCAGCATTGTTCATAGCGTTCCGTCGCATGACTTATGTGCTATTGTCAATTACATGCGCATAACATTTATGTGCTGTTGACACATATAATCGCCAGATCTATTTACACTCGAAAGAAACGCGCCCGTAGCGACTCATTGCGCTGCGCCCTGGCTCATACTTCCTGAGGATTTCATGACCAATACAACCGCCTCCAAACCTGAGAGCGCCGCGCCGGACGACCCGCACGCGCATCAGGCGCATAACGGTTCGATCCGAACGATCATTTTCTCCATCGGGGCGCTCTTGATGCTTGCCGCCCTTGACCAGACCATCGTTTCCACCGCCCTGCCCACCATCGTGTCAGAGCTGGGCGGGCTGGATCACCTGTCCTGGGTGGTCACCGCCTATATTCTCGCCTCCACCGTGTCGGCACCGCTTTATGGCAAGCTGGGCGACCTCTATGGCCGCCGCAACATGGTGTTCATCTCGGTCGGGCTGTTCCTGATCGGCTCGGCGCTGGCCGGGGCGGCGATGTCGATGACCTGGCTCATCGTCAGCCGCGCCATTCAGGGCCTTGGCGGCGGCGGGCTGTTCGTGCTGGCGCTGTCGGTGATCGGCGACGTGATCCCGCCGAAGGAACGCGGCAAGACCCAGGGCATTTTCGGCGCAGTCTTCTCGGTCGCGTCGGTGATCGGGCCGATGCTGGGCGGCTGGTTCGTCGAAGCGGCCAGCTGGCACTGGATTTTCTACATCAACCTGCCGATCGGGATTCTGGCGCTGATCGGCTTTGCCGCCGCGTTCAAACCCACCGGACGCCGGGTGAATCACAAGATCGACTGGGGCGGCGCGGCCACCCTGTCGCTGGCGCTGGCGGCCCTGACGCTGGCCACCAGCCTTGGTGGGCGCAGCTTTGCCTGGTCCTCGCCGGAAATCACCGGGCTTGGGGCGCTGGCGCTGGCCTCTACCGCCGCGTTCGTCTGGTTTGAACGCCGCGCGAACGAGCCGATCCTGCCTCTGGGCCTGTTCAAGCTGAACGTGTTCTGGGTGACCTCGGCCATCGGTTTTATCGCCGGGGCGGCGATGTTCGGCGCGGTGACCTTCCTGCCGGTCTATCTGCAGATCGCCAAGGGTGCTACGCCGACCATTTCGGGCTTCATGCTCTTGCCGATGACGGCGGGGATCATGAGCACCTCGATCGGCGCGGGCCGCTATATGGGGCGCACTGGCAAATACCGGGTGCTGCCGATCATCGGGATGTTTTCGCTGATGATTGGGATGCTGTTGCTCTCGACCATTCAGGCCGACACCCATACCGCGCTGTTTTCGCTGTACCTTGGCACCATGGGCTTTGGCATGGGCTTCATCTTCCCGGTGGTCACCACCGCCGTGCAAAACGCGGTGCCGCGCGAATTGCTGGGCACTGCCACCGCCTCGGGGCTGATGTTCCGTCAGGTCGGCGGCTCGCTGGGGGTTGCGGCCTTCGGAGCGCTCTTTGCCACGCGCATGGCCTCCGGGATGGCCGGGCCTGCAGGTGCAGCCGGTGGCGAAGGCGCCGGTATGGCGATCAGCCCGCAAGCGCTGGCGGCAATGCCAATTGAAGCGCGCACCCAGATCGCCGATGCGGTGGTGGGTGCGATCCATCCGATCTTCATCATCGCAGCCGGGCTCGCCGCAGTTGGCCTGATCTTTGCCTTCATGCTCGAAGAAATCGTGCTGAAAAACCGCATGGTCCCGAAGAGCGAGTAGTCCGCTCACCAGCGCAAAATCAGATCAGGGCAGGCCGAGAACGCCTGCCCTTTTCATCTTGGTTCAACGCCTCAAACTGCGGCGTCGCCCTGCCGCCGCAATTTGTCGTATTACACACCTCCTTGCGCTGCGTCGCGGCATAGCCTAGGACACACTCGTCTGGGTCCACCCGGCGCCCAAATGCCTCACGGCATCCTCTGGGCAACCGCCGCACGCGATCCGACCACTGCATCCGACAGGCCGGGGAGATGACCATGCCGGAATTTAACAAAATCCTGATTGCCAACCGCGGCGAGATCGCCATCCGTATCATGCGGGCTGCGAACGAGTTGGGGAAAAAGACCGTCGCCATCTATGCCGAGGAAGACAAGCTCGGCTTGCACCGCTTCAAGGCTGATGAAGCCTATAAGATCGGTGAAGGTCTGGGGCCGGTCGCGGCCTATCTGTCGATCCCCGAGATCATCCGGGTGGCCAAGGAATCGGGCGCGGATGCGATCCATCCGGGCTACGGGTTGCTGTCGGAAAACCCTGATTTCGTCGATGCCTGCGTGGATGCCGGGATCACCTTTATCGGCCCGAAAGCCGAAACCATGCGCGCGCTTGGCGACAAGGCCAGCGCCCGGCACGTGGCCATCGAGGCCGGTGTGCCGGTCATCCCCGCCACCGAGGTGCTGGGCGACGACATGGACGCCATCGCCAAAGAAGCCGCCGAAGTCGGCTATCCCTTGATGCTGAAAGCCAGCTGGGGCGGCGGCGGGCGCGGGATGCGCCCGATCTACGGCCCCGACGAACTGGTCGACAAGGTCAAGGAAGGCCGCCGCGAAGCCGAAGCCGCCTTTGGCAATGGCGAGGGCTATCTCGAAAAGATGATCACCCGCGCCCGCCACGTTGAGGTGCAGATCCTTGGCGATACCCAGGGCGAGATCTATCACCTTTGGGAGCGTGACTGCTCGGTGCAGCGGCGCAACCAGAAGGTCGTCGAACGCGCCCCTGCCCCCTATCTGAGCGATGAACAGCGCACCGAGATCTGTGAGCTGGGCCGCAAGATCTGCGCCCATGTCGGCTATACCTGCGCGGGCACCGTCGAATTCCTGATGGATATGGAAACCGAGCAGTTCTACTTCATCGAAGTGAACCCGCGGGTGCAGGTTGAGCATACCGTGACCGAACAGGTCACCGGCATCGACATCGTGCGCGCCCAGATCCTGATTGCCGAGGGCAAAAGCCTGGCCGAGGCCACCGGGGCCGCCAGTCAGGCCGAGGTGCTGCTGAACGGCCATGCGCTGCAATGCCGGATCACCACCGAAGACCCGCAGAACAACTTCATCCCCGACTATGGCCGGATCACCGCCTATCGCACCGCCACCGGCATGGGCATTCGCCTGGATGGCGGCACCGCCTATGCGGGCTCGGTCGTGACGCGCTACTACGACAGCCTGCTGGTCAAGCTCACCGCCCATGGCCAGACGCCCGAACAGGCGATTGCGCGGATGGACCGGGCGCTGCGCGAATTCCGCATTCGCGGCGTGTCGACCAACATCGCCTTTGTCGAGAACCTGCTCAGGCACCCGACCTTCCTCGACTACAGCTATACGACCCGGTTCATCGACGAAACGCCGGAGCTGTTCACCTTTGAAAAACGGCGCGACCGCGCCACGCGGCTCTTGACCTATATCGCCGACATCACCGTGAACGGGCATCCGGAAACCGCAGGCCGCCCGCTGCCGATGAGCGATCTGAAGCCGCCGCGCTGCCCCGAGCTGAAAGTGGACACCCCGCTGCCGGGCACCAAGCAGCTTTTGGATGCCGAAGGGCCGAAAGCCGTTGCCGACTGGATGAAAGCGCAAAAGCAGGTGTTGATCACCGACACCACGATGCGCGACGCCCACCAATCGCTCTTGGCGACCCGGATGCGCAGCATCGACATGATCCGCATCGCGCCGACCTATGCCGCCAACCTGCCGCAGCTCTTCTCGATGGAGATGTGGGGCGGCGCGACCTTTGACGTGGCCTATCGGTTCCTGCAGGAATGCCCCTGGCAGCGCCTGCGCGATATCCGCGCCAAACTGCCCAACGTGATGACGCAGATGCTGCTGCGCGCTTCCAACGGCGTCGGCTACACCAACTATCCCGACAACGTGGTGCAGGGCTTTGTCGCCCGCGCCGCCGAAAGCGGCATGGACGTGTTCCGGGTGTTCGACAGCCTGAACTGGGTCGAAAACATGCGTGTGGCGATGGATGCGGTGATCGAGGCCAACAAGGTCTGCGAAGCCGCGATCTGCTATACCGGCGATATTCTTGATCCGGACCGCGCCAAATACGACCTGAAATACTATGTCGGCATGGCGAAAGAGCTGGAAGCGGCGGGCGCGCATGTGCTTGGCGTGAAAGACATGGCCGGGCTTTTGAAACCCGCCGCCGCCAAGGCGCTGTTCACCGCGCTGAAGCAGGAAATCGACATTCCGATCCATTTCCACACCCATGACACATCGGGCATTTCGGCCTCCAGCGTGCTGGCCGCGGTCGATGCCGGGGTTGATGCGGTGGATGCGGCGATGGATGCCTTCTCGGGCTCGACCTCGCAGCCCTGCCTGGGCTCGATTGTCTCGGCGCTGGCTCATACCGACCGCGATCCGGGCCTTGATGTGGGCGCGATCCGCGAAATCTCCAACTACTGGGAAGCGATACGCGGGCAATATGCGGCCTTTGAGGCCGGGCTGGAAGCGCCCGCCTCGGAAGTCTACCTGCACGAAATGCCCGGCGGGCAATTCACCAACCTCAAAGCGCAGGCGCGCTCGCTGGGGCTGGAAGAACGCTGGCATGAAGTGGCCCAGGCCTATGCCGATGTGAACCAGATGTTCGGTGACATCGTGAAGGTGACGCCGTCGTCCAAGGTCGTGGGTGATATGGCGCTGATGATGGTATCGCAGCACCTGACCCGCGCCGAGGTGGAAGACCCGAACACCGAAGTCAGCTTCCCCGATTCCGTCGTCGATATGCTGCGCGGCAATCTGGGCCAGCCGCCAAACGGCTTCCCGGAAGGGATCGTGGCGAAGGTGCTGAAAGGCGACAAGCCCGACACCTCGCGCCCCGGCGCGCATCTGGCCCCGGTCGATCACGAAGCGGTCCGCGCCGAAGCGAGCGCAAAGCTGGGCGTCACCCTCGATGACGAAGACCTGAACGGGTATCTGATGTATCCCAAGGTGTTCTCGGACTACACCGAGCGGCACAAGCTCTATGGCCCGGTGCGCACCCTGCCGACCAAGACCTTCTTCTACGGCATGGAGCCGGGCGAGGAAATCACCGCCGAAATCGGCCAGGGCAAGACGCTGGAAATCCGCTGCGTGGCCATGGGCGAAACCAATGAGGAAGGCGAGGCCAAGGTGTTCTTTGAACTCAACGGCCAGCCCCGCACCGTGCGCATTGCCGACCGCAAGGTTGCCGCCACCAAGGTCGCGCATCCCAAGGCCGATATTGCCAACCCCAACCATCTGGGCGCACCAATGCCCGGCGTGGTCTCGACCATCGGGGTGCAGGCGGGCCAGACGGTGCACAAGGGCGACCTCTTGTTGACCATCGAAGCGATGAAGATGGAAACCGGCATCCACGCCGAACGCGATGCGGTGGTGAAAACCCTGCACGTGACCCCGGGCAGCCAGATCGACGCCAAGGATCTGCTGATCGAGTTCGAATAATGGTAAAACGCATCGCCTCGTTTGCTCTGGTCATCCCGGATTATGACGAGGCGATTGCGTTCTTCACCGGCACGCTCGGATTTTCCTTGGTCGAAGATACCGATCTTGGTGGCGGCAAGCGCTGGGTGCGGGTTGGCCTGCCCGGCGCCGCCACCGAAATATTGCTGGCCCGCGCCGTTGGGCCGGAACAGCAAGCGGCCATTGGCAATCAGGGTGGTGGGCGCGTTTGGCTGTTCCTCGAAACCGAGAATTTCGAGCGCGACCATGCGGCTTTCATCGCCGCCGGGATCGCGTTTGAAACCCCGATGCGAAACGAGCCCTATGGCAAGGTCGCGGTGTTTCGCGACCCTTGGGGCAACCGCTGGGATCTGATCGAATATAGCGACCCTGACGGGCGCAGCGGCACCGCGATGTGACAGGCGGAACGGTCAGGCCTAGACCCGACCATTCCTATTTTCTGCCTCTCGGCTCCACTGGGGCAGCTTAACCCACAGCGCAGGCGCGGCTCAGCATCTCTTCGAAGGCCGTGAAGATCTGGCTTGTGTGCTTTTCCTTGTAGCGCAGGCTGGGGTCGCTATCGAAGTCATGCACGATCAGCGAGTTGTCCGCTTCGAACACCACCAGCCGCCCGTCTTTGTCTTCCGAGCAATCAATGCCGAAATAATCGAGACCGAAGCTGTCGATCAGCGCGGAGAGGGCGCGTTCGTGGCGTTTGCCGAACCCGGCATCGAACCCTTCCAGAAACCCGGCCTCTTCGCGGCATTTGTCCTCTGACAGCTGCATATTGGCGTTCATGTACCAGACGTCCCACTGCTCGGCGATGGCCAGGTGGCAGGGATAGGGTTTGCCGTCGATGAACATGATCCGGTATTTGCGAAACCGCCCGTCATGGTCCGAGGCATAATCGATATATTCGCTGAGATAGAAAGCCGGGTCATCGTGGCAGCGCAGATAGGAGGCCAGATCGCTGGCAGAACTGAGCTTTTCCAGCCCATGGCCCGCATGCGAGCCGACCGGGCGGATCACGCAGGGAAAGGTCTCGCAGCCGGCAAACAGCGGCTCAGCCGCCCCGCCGATCAGCGCCTGCACCAGCGCGGCACGGTCCACCTCGACGGTTTCGGCCAGTCGCAGCCCGTCCATCACCGGCAGGCTGGGTTTCAGCGCCACCCGCCCCAGTTTGGTCGGGGCCCCATGGGCGTTGAACACCTTGCGGCCAGAGCGCTTGGTCAGATCCTGTACCAGTGCATTGAACGCCTCGGCCTCGGCCGCATCGGCGGGGGCGGCGCAGAAGGCCACATCATGCTCGGGCAGCTCGATCGCCGCCTGCGCCATGGCACCGGGGCGCAGATAGAGTGTCATGATCTCGAACTCATCGCTCTGGATGAGAAATTCAATCGGGGTATTGCCGCCAATATCGGTGGGCAGGGCAAAGACCAGAAGCGTCTTCTTGCCCTTCTTGCCGCGATCTGTGCGGAACAGGGTGCAGGTTTCAAAGGCTTTCGCCTGCCAGACCAGCCCCTGTTCTCGGTCGCCATAAAGCTGGTCGATGATGGCGAGGTCCATGAGCGCGCCCGCGCGCTGTTCGCCCTCGATGCTGTTTTTCAGCAAGTAAGATCGCAGCGGATGTAGATCCACGCCCTGCATTGCCAAGCTCGCCAATTGGGCGACACCTACGATGTTTTGCGGTTCCATTCTGGCTCCTATTTTGTACGGGGCCAGACTGTCAGATCGTCGTTAAAATAGCGTTGTTACGGATCGGCGGTTCCGGCTGATCTGCGAAGGGAACTTGCGATAATTTCGGTAATCCAAAGGCTTACACCATATCACAGGGCAGCTTGTTCCCCATGACGGCCTCCCGAAAGGGGGCTGTCTGCCCCCTCGCCCTGCGGGCTCATCCCCGAAGGTATTTTGGGACCAAAGACAAAAGCACCCCCCGCACGAGGGGCACGGGAGGCGTCTTCGGTCACGGTCATCGGCTCCTCAGCCTGTACCGCTCACAACACTTAGCACATCGTGGATAACAAACTCTTGCGTCTTTGGTCTGCAAATACCTCGGGAGAGCGCGAGAGGGCGGGCCCTCTCGCCCCGCCGATCCGTGCCCCTCACCTCCGATAGGCGCGCAGGTAGTGGCGTTCGAACAGGCGCTTGGCCCAGTGCATCAGTTTCATCTCCGGCAGGAAGATGGTGAAACGGGTGTTGCGGAAGACCAGAATGCCCTTTTCGATCGTGTCGATGATGCAGACCAGTTCGGCTTTGAAATCATGGCTCGGGGCGCGGCCTGCAATCTCGTCCAGGATATTCTTCACCGCCGCCTCGGCCTGCAAATCGGCCTGGTGCGCCTGTTTCGCCAGCCAGTCCGGCCCCGGATAAGATCCCGTATCGCCAACCACATAGCTGCCCTGCCAGCCTTCGACCTGACATTTCGCATTCGAGCGGATGAAGCCACCTTCCGAGCGCGGCAGCTCGCTATTGTCGAGCCAGAGCGGCCCGGTAAGGCCGGGCATGAACATCACCAGATCGGCGGGGATTTCTTCGCGCTCGGTGATCACCTTATCGGCTTCGATCTTTTGTGGCTTGGCACCGATATGCACATCAATCCCGCGCTTTTTCATCTGCTTCAGCAGCCCGTCCACCGCGCTTTCACCCAGCCGGTTGCCGGGACGTTCAGCGCCGTTGAAAAACACCAGCTTGAACTTGTCGCGGCGGCCCTGCTTGCGCAGCAGCGCGTCGATGCCAAAGAGAAACTCAAACATCGGCCCGCCGCGCACCGCTTTCGGCTCTTTCGGATTGGTGCCAAACCCCACCGCGATGGTGCCGCCCTCCATCTCGTTCAGCCGGTCATGGATCAGCTGTCCCATGGCCGGGCCTTCGCATGGGATGATGGCGTTCTCGGCCAGACCGGGCAGCTTTTTCATATAGCGCCCGCCGGTGGCGATGATCAGGTAATCGTTCACCAGCTCTTCGCCGCTTTCCAGCACCACTTTACGGCCGTTTTCCGATACATTGGCCACCCGCCCCTGATGCCAGACCACGCTTTCACGGGCGAAGAATTTCTCCAGATTCACGTCGATATCGGCGGCGTCGCGCAGGCCAGACGGCATCCAGATCAGGCTGGGCAGATAGGTCAGGTGGTCATTCGGCGAAACCACGGTGATTTGCGCGTCCACACGCGACTTGCGAATCTCGCGCACGGCGGTGAGCGCACCAAAACCGCTGCCGAGGATCATGATATGGGTCATCGGGTCATTCCTGTTGCAGACGCATTCCCGCATCTGAATATGTTGCGTTGGACCTGATCTAAGCACGTGTGGTGAAATTTCAACGCGACAGGTTGACCCGTTGGGGGCGTCCCGGCAGTCTGCCCTTAGACCAGAGGAGAGAGCCATGACCGCGCGCCCGTTCCGCCTTATCGCCCTCACAGTTGCTGCCAGCCTGGCCCTTGCCCTGCCGGGACTGGCGCAGGATCAGGCCGCCGATGCGCCAACCGATCAGATCGTTGAGGTTGAAACCAGCGACGCGGCGATGAGTACCGCCATCGCCGAGGCCCAGCACTGGCTGCCAAATGTCTTTGCCATCGCCATCGGCCCCGACGGCACCGGGCACCCGGCGCTGTCGCTGAAAGTGGCGTTTCCGGTGGAAACGGATCAGGCCGAAACCGAAGTGGTCTGGGTGGGCGAGATCATACGGGGAGCCGACGGGTTTCAGGGCAATCTGCAAAACCAACCCGCCTATATGCCCGAGCTCAACGCCGGGGATATGGTACAGTTCAGCGAAGACATGATTGCCGATTGGGGCATCGTCTCGACCGATGCCCGGCTTTATGGCCATTTCACCACGCGGCTGTTGATCGGCGGCCTGCCCGAAGACCAGGCGGCGCAGATCAGCGCGCTTCTGTCCGACGATCCGGTGCCCGCCTCTTGGCGCTAGGTGTGAGGCGCTAGGCGCGCGCCCGCCAGCGCCGCCACAGCCCCCATGCGAGGCCGATCAGCAGCAGAACCATCAGCAGGGTGTCGCCCGCGCTTTTCACCTGCGTCCAGTGGCTGGCACTGGTGACCATCTCAGCGGTCAGCCCCTCGGCCCCGGCGCGCAGCATCACCGCGACGGCGGCGTTTTCCAGCTCGTCAAAGAGCGACGTGGCCAGCGCGATCAGCCCCAGCGGGGCGGCAAGGCGTGCGGGATAAAGCCGGAAGAAGGCGAGGATCAGAACCACCGCTTTCAGCATCGGAAAGGCGGTGTCAAAGCCCTGCTGCACGGTGAGGTAGAAGCCCTGCCCCTCGGCCCCCAGCGCGCCAATCAGCGCCGTGGCTGTGGCGAGATCGTAGCCGGTGGGGCGCAGATCGAACATCTTAGCCCCGCCCGCCAGCACCGCGAGATGCGGCAGCGACCAGAGCAGCATTGCCAAATAGACAGTCAGCATCGCCGCCAGCGCGAACCAGAGCAGCGGGGTCTTCCAACCGGTGTTTCGGGTCAGATACAGCTCGGCCAGCGCCAGATTGGGCAGCCAGCAGAGCCAGCCGAGAATGGCGATGGCAGTGGGGTAGTCGAGGCCGAATCCCGCCATCAGCACCGGCATTTCCAACCGCAGGGTGACGGCGGCGAAGGTGAGCGCAAAAGAGCGGATCATCCAGCGCCGATGCAGCGCAAAGCGTCGCGCGCGGGCATGGACCACCGCAATCGCGGTGGTGCCCATCCAGCCCAGCGCCAGCAGCCCAAAGCCAACCTGCGCGGCGGGGCCACCATTGGCGGTGGGCAGCATCCCTAACGCCCCCAGCCCACCGATCAGGATCGCCAGCGCATAGGCCCTCCCCATCCGGCGATGCAGGCGCGGGCGGCGTGCTCTCAGCCGGGGCATGAGCTGGAAGGTCGCAATCGCCAGCGCCACTGGGGCGGCCGAGATATGCGCCAGAAAGGCCAGCCGCGCCCCATCGATATGCCCGCCCATATCGGGAAAGGCCGGATGCAGCCCAAGCGCCAGGAACCGATAGGAGGCCAGCGCGATGGCGAGGCTCAGAAAAGCCGCGAGGGCCAGAGAGAGATTGCGAGACAGGCTGCGAGACATAAGGCGCTCCGTAGCGTAAGTTGACACTGTCAAGTTACGCATTTCCTTGACGCCGTCAAGTTGGGCGATATTTTCCCACCATGACCGAGAGCAACCGCCCCCACCATCACGGAAATCTTCGCGCCGCGCTGATCGCGGCGGGGATGGAGCTGGTCGAGGAAGGTGGGCCAGAGGCGCTGTCGATTCGCAAAGTGGCAGCCCGTGCCGGGGTCAGCCACGCCGCGCCCGCGCATCACTTCCCCAACCTCACCGCGCTGCGCACCGCCATTGCCACTGAAGCACATGGGATTTTCGCGGCCACCATGGAAGCCGCCCTTGCCGAGGCACCAGATGAGCCGAAAGAGGCGCTGGTGGCCATCGGCCTTGGCTATCTGCGCTTTGCCCGCGCCCATCCGGGGCTATTTCACATCATGTTCGGCGGGATGGAGCTCAATCGCACCGACCCCGACTTTTTGGCGGCAGGTGCCCTATCCTATGGCGTGCTCGCCCGGGTTTGCGCCCCGGTGGCCCATGGCCCAGCGGGGCCGACCGGCACCGAAATGCTGATCTGGTCGCTGGCCCATGGCTTTGCCTCGCTCATGCTGAACCACAAGTCGGCGTTCTACGACGAAGCCAGCGCCGAGGCGCTCTATCGTGCCATCCTTCCCGACCTTCCCTTTGCCAACGAACAGGACTGACCATGCTGACCATCACCCCGATCTATGCGGGCCTTGCCGCGATTTTGTTTGCGGTTCTCTCGTTCCGCGTCAGCCTTGTGCGCTTTCGCCTGCGCGTGAGCTATGGCGATGGCGGCGACAGAGTGCTTGGCAAGGCGATCCGGCTGCAGGGCAATTCGGCGGAATACCTGCCGATCGGGTTGATTCTGGTGGCGCTGGCCGAGCTGAGCCATGGTCCCGCCTGGGTTGTGCATGGGCTGGGTCTGATGCTGTTGATCGGCCGGGGCCTTTATATTTATGGCTATGGCCGCACGCCGATGGTACTCATTGCCCGTCAGGCGGGAATGCTGACCACCTATGCGATGATCGCCCTTGGCGGGGTCTTTCTTCTGGCAAACTCTTTCTTTTAAGGCAGATCAGCGCGTCAGAAATTTTTTCTGCAAAAAGCGCATTTTTCCTCTTGCGGCCCCCGGTGGGATTTCATATTTCCACCCTCACCAGATGACGCGGGCGTAGCTCAGGGGTAGAGCATAACCTTGCCAAGGTTAGGGTCGGGCGTTCGAATCGCCTCGCCCGCTCCATCTGGTCCTCTCTTGAAGAGGAAGATAAAAGACCGGCCTCGTGCCGGTCTTTGTCGTTTCAGGGCCTTTATTTCATCTCACATTACCGCGCCGACCGGCTGGCCCTTGGATGGCCCTCCTGCCCCTGCCCCAAACGAAAACGCCGGGCGCAAGGCCCGGCGTCGTCATCGCATTTTCTGGCGGTCAGCGTTGTTCGCCGGAATGGATCACCGCGTCGTCGTCGCTGTAAAGCAGCTCGACCAGATCGGCGCGGTGGCTGCGCACCGCGCGCTGGTTGACCGAGCCCTTATCGGTGACCTCGCCGCGATCCATGCTCAGCGGTTCGTCCAGCACCAGCACCCGCGGCACGCGGAGCGACGAGCCGGTGGCATGGGCATTGTAAGCCGCCAGACGCCGGGCAATCTCGGCCCGGATGGTGGGATGACCGAACAGCCCTTCGTCATTCATGCCGCCCGAGCCCAGCACCATTTTCTCGGCCGCCGGGCGGAACGGCACCAAGAGCGCGCCCAGCTTATCGCGCCCCTCGCCCACGATCACCGCGTCGCGGGCCAGACCGCCCAGCGCATCGGTGAGCTTGGCGCGCAGCGCCCCGACCGACACCCAGGTGCCGGTGGACATCTTGAAGTTCTCGGCCACGCGGCCATCGAAGAAGAAGCCTTTGGCCGGATCTTCGGGATCGGCAAAGCGCAGCGCGTCGCCGAGGCAATAGAAGCCCTCTTCGTCAAAGGCTTCGGCGGTCAGCTTGTCGTCACGCCAATAGCCCGGCGTCACGCTCGGCCCCTTTACCCGCGCTTCCCATTTGCCATCGTTGGGCACCAGTTTCAGGGTCAGCCCCTTGGCCGGAATGCCGATATTGCCGGGCTGATCGCTGATCCGGGTGTTAAAGAGGGCAAAGGGCGCGGTTTCGGTGGCGCCAAGCCCGGTGGAGAGAAAGACATATTCGCCGGTGGTCTCGACCGCGAGGCGCTCCAGCCCTTCCCAGGTATGCTTGGCCATCGCAGCCCCCGCATACATCAGGAGTTTCACATTGCTGAAAAAGCTCTTGGCCAGCTCGGGATCTTCTTCCATCTCTTCGATCAGCATTTCGTAGCCCGCAGGCACGTTGAAATACCAGTTCGGCGAGACCTCGCGCAGGTTGCGGATGGTCACCGGCATATCGCGGGGCGAGGGCTTGCCGCCGTCGATATAGAAGGTGCCGCCATTATAGATGGCCATGTTGAACACCTTGTTGCCCGAGGCGACGTGGTTCCACGGCGCCCAGTCAAGCAGCACCGGCGGCTCGTCGGCAAAGAAGCGGTAGCAATCGCGCACCATCGCCATATTGGCGCAGAGCATCCGCTGGGTCTGCACCACGGCTTTCGGGTTGCCGGTGGTGCCGGAGGTGAACATGAACTTCGCCACGGTATCGGGGCCAACGGCTGCATTGGCCTTGTCCACCGCCTCGGTCGGGGTCGTCGCCAGCAGCTCTTCCCAGCTTTCCTCGGCACCATGACCCACAACGCCGATATGCGGCAGATCGGCAAAGACCGCGCCCATCGCCCCCGCAAACTGGTCGAGGTTTTCGGCAAACACCGCGCCCGGGGTGATCTGCGCCTTGATCGCGCGCAGCTTCTCAAAGTCTTCCGACATCAGCGAATAGGCAGGCGCCAGCGCCGCCGAGGGCACGCCGACATATTGCGCGCCCAGCGCCATCAGCGCGTGCGCAATCGAGTTGCCCGAGAGGATCAGCAGCGGCTTGTCGGTGGAAAGGCCGAGATTGAGCAGCTCCTGCCCGATGGCGCGGATCTTCTCGCGCATCTCACCATAGGTGACCTTGATCCAGTCGCCACCACCGGGCGCGCGTTCTGCCATCCAGACCTGATCGGGGGTCTCGCGGGCCCAATGCTCGATTCGGTCCGACAGGCGGTCAGGATAGGCCGGCAGCTCGCCGGTCTGGCGCACCAGAACCGAGCCATCCGCCCGGGTTTCCCAGGCTACATCGCCATCCCACAGTTCCACCGCACGCATTTGAGAATTCGACATTTTTCCTCCCATAGACCCAACGGCGCGGCGGGCCCGATGGCAATCGGGCCGGATTTCGCGCGCATGTCCGACTCTTTTCTCGAAAATAGTTTACATGGAAACTATTTCTTAGGATAGTAGTTTCTGACGCGGCAGCCGGACGAATCCCGGCCCACCGACCCAACGCACAGAAAGAACGGCCGAACCGATGAAATACATGACATACGAACTCCGCGGGGATGTGGCGCTCTTGGGGCTGAACCGCCCGGAAAAGCGCAACGCGATCTCTGATGCTTTCGTCGAAGAGCTGGCCACGCTGGTGCGCCGTGCCGAAGATGAGGCCAAGGCGGCGGTGATCTTTGGTAACGGCCCGCATTTCTGCGCCGGGCTCGATCTGGCCGAACATGTGAAGAAAACCCCGTTCGAGGGCGTGCATGGTTCGCGCCGCTGGCATGAGGTGTTTGGCTGGATCCAGAAGGGCAAGCTGCCGTGGTTTGCCGCCCTGCATGGGGCTGTTGTCGGCGGCGGGCTGGAACTGGCGAGCTCGGTGCAGGTGCGGGTGGCCGATGCCACCGCGTTTTTCGCCCTGCCCGAAGGTCAGCGCGGGATCTTCGTCGGCGGCGGTGCGTCCGTGCGCTCGGCCCGGCTGATGGGGATCGCCCGGATGACCGATATGATGCTGACCGGCCGCTCGGTGGATGTGGACACAGCCGAGCGCTGGAACCTCGTGCAATATGTGGTGGCCGAAGGCACCGCGCTCGAACGCGCCGTCGCGCTGGCCGAACAGGCCGCCACCAATGCCGCGATTTCCAACTATGCGATCATCAACGCCCTGCCCCGCATTCAGGACATGTCGAGCGATGACGGGCTGTTCGTGGAAAGCTTCATTGCCTCTTTCACCGCCACCAGCCCGGAAGCCGAAGAGCGCCTGAACGCGTTCCTGCAAAAGAAGGTGGGCAAGGTCGCGCGCCCGGAGCAGTCTGAATGACCAAAGCGCTGGCAAACGTGCTGGAAGACGAACGGATCGAGCTGGGCGAGATCACCTCGTCGCTCGGCTTTCTTCTGCGCGTCGCCCAGCTTCAGGCTTTTGATGCCTTTTTCACCACCCTTGCTGTCGACGGGCTGAAACCCGGCGAATATACCGCGCTCTGGGTGATCGGGCTGAACCCCGGCTTGCGTCAGGGCAGCATCGCGCGCACCCTGTCGATTAAGCCCGCCCATATGACCAAACTGGTGCAACGCATGGTCGATGCAGGCTATGTATTGCGCAAGATCCCGGAAAATGACCGCCGCTCGGTCCGGCTGGAACTGACGGCGGCGGGGCATGACTTTGTAGAGAAAAACCGCGGGGCCTTTCTGAGCCTGCACGGCGCCGAGCGGGCCAGACTGTCGCCCGCCGAGGCCGATCAGCTCGTCGCCCTGCTGCGCCGCCTCGTCGGGCTGGAGGAGAAAAACACATGAGCATGAATATCGACGATCTGATCGCCATCGACTTTCACACCCATGCCGAAGAGCCGTGCAATTGCCACCGCGATGACGGCTATAACGAATTTCAGGCCGGGATGGCCGCCTATTTCCGCAATCCCGCCGGGGCCGATGGCATGCTGCCGACCGTGCCGGAAACCGCCGCCTATTACCGCGAGCGCAAGATCGCTGCGGTGATCTTTGGCGTCGATGCCGAGCGCGAAACCGGGTTCTACCGCCATTCGAACGAAGAGATCGCCAAACACGCGGCGGAAAACAGCGATATTCTCATCCCCTTCGCCTCGATTGACCCCGCCAAGGGCAAGATGGGCGCGCGCGAGGCGCGGCGTCTGGTGCGCGAGTTTGGCGTAAAGGGCTTCAAGTTCCACCCGACCATGCAGGGTTTCTTCCCCAATGACCGGATGGCCTACACGCTTTACGAAGCGATTGCCGAGGAAGGCGCGATTGCGCTGTTTCATACCGGGCAAACCGGCGTGGGGTCTGGGATGCCCGGCGGCATGGGGATGCGGCTGAAATATTCCAACCCGATGCATCTGGACGATGTGGCGGTGGATTTCCCCGATATGCCTATCGTGATGGCCCACCCCTCGTTTCCCTGGACGGAAGAGGGGCTTTCGGTCGCCACCCACAAGCCCAATGTCTATATCGACATGTCGGGCTGGAGCCCGAAATACTTTCCGCAAACCTTCATCCACTACGCCAACACCCTTCTGAAAAAGAAGATGCTGTTCGGCTCTGACTGGCCCGCGATCACGCCGGACCGCTGGCTGAAGGATTTCGAAGCTGCAGATTTCAAGGATGAGGTGCGCCCGCTCATCCTGAAAGAAAATGCCAGGAGGTTGCTGAACCTCTGACGGGCGATCTTTGGGAGGAGAAAAAATGAAACAGATGACCAAACTTGCCGGGGTGGCGCTTGCCGCCACGCTGGCCTTTGCATCCAGCGCCGAAGCGCGCGATCTGCGCGTTGCCCCGGCCGCGCCGCCGGCCCATCCGGCCAATGGCGTGCTCTACACCAACTTCCTGAAATATCTGCCCGAGGAATCCGAAGGTCGGCTGACCGGCACGATGCTCGGGCCGGAAGTGGTGAACCTCGGCCAGATGAAGGACGCGCTGCTCAGCCAGATCACCGAAGTGGGCAACCTTCTGCCGCTCTACTTCCCGGCCGATCTGCCCAATATGGCGCTGGCGGGCGAGCTGACCCTGGTTGGTACCAACAGCCAAGCCATGGGGGCCGCGATGACCGAATACGTCGTCACCTGCGAACCTTGCCAGCAGGAAATGCACGATTTCGGCATGGTCTTTCTCGGGTCCGGGGCTTCGGATGTCTACGAGATCATCTCGACCAAGCCGGTGCGCAGCGTTGACGACCTCAAAGGCCTGCGCCTGCGGTCGGGCGGTGCCCCCTGGGGCCGGTTTGCCGAAAATTTCGGCGCCGTTCCGGCCCAGATGTCGGTGTTTGACCAGTTCGAGGCGATCAGCCAGGGCGTGATCGACGGCACCATGGCCTCGATTGCCGACCTCTTGTCGTTCCGGCTGGTGGAAGTGGCCAAATACGTGACCTTCATGCCGCTCGGCACCTACCACGCCACCTCGAACTTCACCACCGTGCGCGCCACCTGGGAAAGCCTGTCGCCGGAAGACCGCGCGGCGATGGCGCGGGCCGCCAACCGGGCCAATGCCGACTTCACCAACCGCTGGGGCGCCGAAATGCCCGCCGCGGCTGAGGCTGCAGCCAAGGAAGCCGGGATCGAGCTGATCGAGGCCGATCCGGCGCTGGTGGCTGCCGTTGAAGACTTCGTGGCCACCGAACCGGCCACCGCCGCCAAGATCGGCGTGGAAAACGGCATCGCCGATGCCGAGGCCCGCGTGGCGAGCTTCCTGGCGCTGGTCGACAAATGGACCGCCATTGCCGAAAGCGTGGATAACGCGCCCGAAGCCATGGCCGCGAAGATGTATGACGAGATCTGGTCGAAGGTCGACTACACCACCTACGGTCTCTGATCCTGTCGGGCCGGGCGTCACACGCGCCCGGCCTTCCCATTCCTTCTGCGGAGGCTCCCATGCGCCAGCTCAAGCGCATCCGCGATGCTGCGCTCTCGCTTCTTGCCGTGATCGGCGGGATCGCCACCATCGCGCTCATGCTCCATGTCACCCTCGACGTGGCCCTGCGAAACACGACCAATACCCCGATCCCGGCCACCTACGAGATCGTCACCCAGTATTACATGATCGCACTGGCCTTCATTCCGCTGGCCTGGGTCGAACGCACCGGCGGCATGGTGCAGGTCGAGCTGCTCGACCCGTTCATGGGGCCGGGCCTGACCCGGCTGTCAAACCGGCTGGTGGGCCTGATCTCGACGGTGATCTACATCACCCTGTTCTGGGTCACCGCCCAGACCGCGCTGAAAAATTTCGATACCGGCACCTATGTGATGGCGCAGACCACACGGCTGCCCACCTGGCCCGCTTTTTTCATCCTGCCGCTGGGCTTTGGCCTGGCCGCCATCGTGTCGGCCATCCGCCTGATCTCACCCCATGAGGAGGACGCCGTATGAGCATCACCATCGGTATCATCGGCGTCGTCGCGCTGTTCATTCTGCTTCTGTTGCGGGTGCCGGTGGCGCTTGGGCTGGTGGCGGTATCGTTTTTCGGCACCACGGCCATGCTGGGCGTCACCCCGGCGATGGGGATCCTGTCGAACACCCCGTTTTCCTTCGTGGCCAACTGGACCCTGTCGGCGGTGCCGATGTTTCTGTTGATGGGCTTCATCGCCTTTCATGCCGGGCTGACGGCGGGGCTGTTCGAAGCTGCCAAGGCGGTGCTGAAACGCATCCCCGGCGCGCTGGCGATCTCGTCGATCTTTGCCTGTTCGGGCTTTGCCGCAGTCTCTGGCTCGTCGCTGGCCACCGCCGCCGCGATGGGGCGGATCGCGATCCCGGAAATGGTCAAGGCAGGCTATGCGCCCAGCTTTGCCACCGGCTCGATTGCGGCGGGCGGCACCATTGGCGCGCTGATCCCGCCCTCGATCCTGATGATCGTCTTTGGCGTCTTTGCCGAAACCTCGGTGACCAAGGTATTTGTCGGCGGCATCACCATCGGGCTGCTGACGGCGCTGGCCTATTCCATCGTGGTGCTGCTGACCACCTGGCTGCGCCCCGACATCGCGCCGCGCCGTCCGCTCGATACCGACGATGAAGCGCCCGCTTTGCGCGCTATCCTGAATATCTGGCCGGTGCTCTTGCTGATGGGGATCGTCTTTGGCGGGCTGTTCACCGGCACCTTTACCGCCACCGAAGCCGGTGCGGTGGGGGCGCTCGGGTCGATCCTGATCTCCTGGGCCACCGGCAAGCTGCATTGGCGTGTGTTCAAGGTCGCCATGATCGAGACCCTGCAAACCTCGTCGTCGCTGTTCATCATCGGCGTGGGTGCGGGCATGTTCACCCGCTTTCTTGGCCTCTCGGGCCTCTCGGGCGCTGTCTCGGCGGCGGTCAGCGGCGCCGATCTCGGCTATACCGAGCTGATGGTGATCATCGTGCTGATCTATCTGGCGCTCGGCATGTTCATGGAGCCATTCGGGGCGATGCTGGTGACCCTGCCGGTGCTGCTACCGGTGCTGAAGGTGCAGGGGATCGATCTGGTCTGGTTCGGGGTGCTGGTGGTGAAGCTGCTGGAGATTGGCATGATCACCCCGCCGGTGGGATTGAACGTCTTTGTGATCCGCAACGTGGCGCATAAATACGCCACCGTCGTGCAGATCTTCAAAGGGGTCATCCCGTTTCTGGTGGCCGATATCGTGGTGGTGGCCCTCGTGATCGCCCTGCCCGGCATCGTGCTGTTCCTGCCCAGTCTGATGTAGCCGCTGCCACGCATTCGGTATCTCGCGGAAAAATCGGGCGGAGCCACTTGGCTCTGCCCGATTTGCACTCCCCCCGCTTTCGATGCCGCACCGTCGCGCCAGCCCCCTGGCTGAAGGAAAACGCGCGTCGGCGGCTGAAGATCTGATCCGCCGCACCGGCCAGCCTTGCCCAGCCGCGACCATGGCTGGGCCGCTGAAACCCGTCTGACGCAGCATACCCAACGCCCAGATTCGCGCGAAATTGGCCTGCCATGGGCCGTTCCGACCGGTTGAGCGCGCTAAAAAATCGGCCCTCTCACAACGAAAAATCAACGCTAAATCCCGACAGCGGCACGACTATTCCCGAAGGGCGGCTGCACACCGTTCCTCTGCGCTGGTACCCCGCACCATTAACCCCTTTTTATAAAGGGGCACGGGGCGTCACGACTGGAGTCGCATGACCACCCTGGCGCCATTCCAAGCTATCGTTATTCAGTCGAAAATGCCGGATCTGACCCCGTATATTGGGAGAAGCCCGCCATTCCCCAATGCTACCTGAAGCTCCAAATCGTTTGCATCATGAAATGATCACGTTAGGCTTGCATGACGGGGCGAGAATTCACGCGCCCGTCAACGCAAAAGGCGCGGGCATAATGCCGCATGGCTTGGGGCATAAACGACCTGCGCGCGAGAGGGAGAGAATAGTTGTTCAAACGGATTATGGTACCTGTCGATCTGGCGCATATTGAAAGATTGGGGCGCGCGATCACCTGCGCAGCCGATCTTGCAAAGCACTACGATGTGCCCATCACCTATGTCGGTATAACCTCCACCGCCCCCACCACGCTCGCTCATAATCCCGAAGAGTTCCGCACCAAGCTGCAGGCGTTCGTGCAAGGCGAGATCGACAAACATGGGGTCGATGCAACGGCCCATATGGCCATTTCGCACGATCCGGTCGCCGAGGTTGACGATGCGCTGCTGCAGGCGGTCACCGATGTGGACGCAGATCTTGTCGTGATGGCCAGCCATGTGCCGAACGCGATCGACTATATCTGGCCCTCCAACGGCGGAAACCTGGCAGAGCACGCAGCGTGCTCGGTAATGGTCGTGCGCCCCTGAGGGCGCAAAAAAATAAACAAAAAACAAAACATACCGGACATGGAGGTCACATATGACCGATGAAACAGCTGAGCTGGGAATACCGTCGCCCGAAGGCGCATCCCACATCATTGATACCGAGTATGAACTCGGTCAGGACAATATCGAGTCACAAATCGGGCCATTCGGCTTCGACATTCATAACCCCGTCTTTCTGATCTCCGGGGTCGCCGTCGTTCTTTTCGTACTCTACGCGCTGCTCCTGCCAGCTCAGGCGTCGGAGTTCTTTGGCTGGCTACGGCCTGCGCTGACCTCGACCTTTGACTGGTTCTTCCTGTCGGCGGCCAATATCTTCGTTGTCTTTTGCCTGTTCCTGATCGTCAGCCCCTGGGGCAAGATTCGGCTCGGCGGCTCTGAAGCGGTGCCGGATTATGGCTATGTCGGCTGGTTCTCGATGCTTTTCGCCGCCGGTATGGGCATCGGGCTGATGTTCTTCGGGGTGCTGGAACCTGTCTATCACATGGCAATTTCCGAGCCTCTGGGCGTGCCCAGCCCGTTTGCCGCAGATGGCAGCATCATCCCGGAGAATGTTGAGGCCGCCAAACGCATGGGGCTTGCCGCAACATCCTATCACTGGGCTCTGCATCCCTGGGCAATCTATGCCGTGGTGGCCCTGGCTCTGGCCCTGTTTTCCTACAACAAGGGTCTGCCTCTGACGATCCGCTCAGCCTTCTACCCGATCTTCGGCGAACGGATCTGGGGCTGGACCGGCCATATCGTGGATATCCTTGCCGTGTTTGCAACGCTGTTCGGACTGGCAACCTCTCTGGGCTTTGGGGCGCAGCAGGCCAATGCCGGGCTGCATCATATTTATGGCATCCCCAACAACATCACGGTTCAGGTGATCCTGATCATTGTCATCACCGCGATTGCATTGTTCTCGGTGCTGCGCGGGCTTGATGGCGGCGTGAAGATGCTGTCCGAAGTCAACATGGCAATTGCTGCCGTGCTTCTGATCTTCGTGCTCTTTGCCGCCGGGGCCAGCACGATCCTGTCGGATTTCGGGGCAGGTCTGGTGGAATATGCCAAACAAGTGGTGCCGCTTTCCAACCCGTTCGGACGGACCGATCTGGGCTATATGGACGGCTGGACCGCCTTCTACTGGGCCTGGTGGGTTAGCTGGTCACCGTTTGTCGGGATGTTCATCGCCCGGGTCAGCCGTGGGCGGACCGTGCGCGAATTCCTGATCAGCGTTCTGATCATCCCTTCGCTCGTGTGCCTGCTGTGGATGGCTGTCTTTGGTGGCTCTGCGATCAATGACGTGCTGACCAATCCTGAGATCAGCGCCGTGAAAGCCCAGGTGATCGACGCCTACAACCCGCCGCTTTCGCTGTTCGCGATGCTCGAATCTCTGCCCCTGGCCTCGATCACTTCGACCATCGGGATCGTTCTGGTGATTGTGTTCTTCGTCACCTCGTCGGATTCCGGTTCTCTGGTGATCGATACGATCACAGCCGGTGGCAAGGTCACTGCGCCGGTGCCGCAGCGGATATTCTGGTGCACCTTTGAAGGGATCGTGGCGATTACCCTTCTGATCGGCGGCGGACTGGGCGCATTGCAGGCCATGGTCATCTCGACCGGCCTTCCATTCACAGTCATCCTTCTGGCCTTGTGTTGGGCGATCCTGAAAGGCCTCCGGCAAGAACGTCGTGTCCTGGACTAACAACAGCTTCGGCGGGGTTTAGCCCCGCCGAAGAGATCGTGCCCGGTTGGGCCGATCACAGAGCGCCTCAAGCGCAGACACAAAATAAGCAAAGGGCGGGATTTCTCCCGCCCTTTTTTACTGTCCCATTGTCTTGGCCCTCAGGTGGTTTCGGGCACGTTCTGGATATAGCCGGTCGGGCATTCCTGCGCGCAGAGACCGCAGCCCTTGCAGTAATCGTAATCGAACACGTAATGCGAGCCATCGCTGGCGCGTTCGACGGTTTTGATCACCGCGTTATCCGGGCACATCGTCCAGCAATTGTCGCAGGCCAGACAGTTGCCGCAAGACAGGCAGCGCTGCGCTTCGGCCAGGGCTTCCGGACGGCTGATCCCGCCTTCGATCTCGGCTTCAAACGTGCGTTCCGGCACCGGCAGTTTGCCCACCAGCACCCGGCGCGAGCCCGGATAATAGGCGGTGTTGAGGCCGGTCAGCGGCATTTCCTCGCGGTCATCCGCCGCCGGATCCTGCTTGCCTGCCAGCTCGGCTGCGACCGCCTGAGCCGCCACACGCCCGTCGCCGATGGCTGCCGCCACCGTGCCCCGGTTGCCGCGCGCGTCGCCAATCGCATAGACCCGCTCGGCGATCCGGCCATAGGGGTTGTCGGGCCAGAAATAAGCGCCGTCGAGATAGCCCTCAAAGGCCTCCGGCTCGACCTGTTCACCCACACAAGGCACCAGCATATCGACCGATACCACCCGTTCGGTGCCTTCAAACTCGACCCGGCGCTTGCGCCCGTTCGCCCCCGGCACCTTTTTCAGGCTGACGATCTCGACGCCCGTCACCCGGGAGCCTTTCATGATCAACCGGCTAACGGTGGCGTGGTCGATCACCTCGATGCCTTCTTCCAGCGCCTCTTCCAGCTCGCGCGGGACCACGTTGATCAGATCATCCGGCGGCGTATCCGGCCCCGGCAGACCCGAGGCGGTGATCAGCGTCACCGATTTCGCGCCCGAGCGTTTCATGATCCGGCAAATATCCATCGCGGTGTTGCCACCGCCATGCACGATCACATTGCCCTTGGCCGCTTCCGGCAGCGCGCCGTGATCCATGAAGTCGCGCAGCAGCGCCAGCCCCTCATGCAGATCGGCGGGCACGGCGCCCTTCACGCTCCAGGGTTTGGGCAATTCGCAGCCGGGCGATAGCAGCACGGCGGCGTATTTCTGTTTCAGCCCTTCGATGGTGATGTCACGCCCGAGCCGTTGCCGCAGGTTAAGCGTGATCCCCGGCAGTTCGAGGATCCGCGCCAGTTCCGCATCCAGCGCGGCGCGCGGCAGGCGCGTCGGCGGGATCGCCGAGCGGAGCAACCCGCCGGGCTCTGACAGGGCTTCGAAAATCTCCACCCGCAGCCCCTGCCGCAGGCAGTGATAGGCTGCCGAAATCCCGCCGGGGCCAGCCCCGACCACCGCCACAACCGGGGCATCGGCCGCCGGTTCGGCCAGCGGATAGACCCAGCCCAGCCGCACCGCCTCATCGCCAAGCCAGCGTTCGACATTGTGGATCGCCAGCGCCCCGTCGATATCGGTGCGGTTGCAGGCGGTTTCGCAGGGATGCGGGCAGACCCGCCCGGTGACGCCGGGCATCGGGTTCGCGCCCACCAGCGCCTTCCACGCCTCTTCAACATAGCCTTCCTGCATCTGCGCAAACCAGGCCTGCTGGTCTTCGCCCGCCGGGCAGGCCGCGTGGCAAGGCGCCTTGGCGTGGATATGCACCGGGCGCTGGGTCGAGCGCCAGTTGCCGGTTTTGAATTCAAGCGAGCTTCCCGCTTCGGCCCATTGGCCGCGTGTCAGTTCAACCATTGCCTTATCTCCCCGCCAGCGGGCCGCCGCGTTTCACATGCGACATCCCGACCGTATCAACCGGGTCAAGCCCATCACCGCTGAGCCCATAGGTTTCCATATTGTGGTCTGCCAGAGCCTGCAGGTGATCAAGCTCTTCAGTGGCGCGGAAATCGTCCTTCTTGAACAGATGCGCAAAACGCCCCTGCATTTCGAGGTAATCGGCCACCGGGCGCGGATTGCGGATCGGCATGATGTTGGTCAGCGCGCCGCGTTCCAGTTCCACTAGCGGGAACAGCCCGCATTCGACCGCCCGACGGGCGATCTCGACCGTCATCTTGCTGTCGAACTTCCAGCCCAGCGGGCATGGGCTGTGGATCACCAGGAAGGTCGGCCCTTCCACCCCCATCGCATAGCGCACCTTGCGTTGCAGATCCGCCGGATAGGCCACCGAGGCCGAGGCGGCATAGGGGATGTGATGGGCGGCAACGATACTGAGCAGGTCTTTTTTCAGATGCCGCTTACCCATCCGTTCCGACCCGGCAGGGCTGGTCGTGGTCGAGGCCGCGTGCGGGGTCGAAGACGAGCGCTGAATGCCGGTATTCATATAGGCTTCGTTGTCATAGGTGACATAAAGCACGTTGTGGTGGCGTTCGAGCATCCCCGACAGGGTCTGGAAGCCGATATCGTAGGTGGCGCCATCACCGCCAAAGGCCAGAACCTTGGTGTTCTTGCCCTTGGCCTTCATCGCCGCTTCCATGCCCGAGGCCACGGCAGAGGCATTTTCGAACAGCGAGTGGATCCATGGCACCCGCCAGGCCGATTGCGGCCAGGGCGTGGTGAACACCTCAAGGCAGCCGGTGGCATTGGCCACCATCACATCGGGGCCGGCGCTTTCCATCACCAGACGGGCCGCCAGCGCCTCGCCGCAGCCCTGACAGGCGCGGTGACCGCTTTCCAACCCGCGAAAGCGCGGCTGCTGCTCGCGCAGGGTCGGGGATTTCTCGGCCTGTGGCTCGCTCGGCGATGCGGGCGGGCGGCCATGTTTGTTCCTGAGCTCGCTCAGGCGTTTGGACGTGTCAGAGCGGGGCGCCATTACCTGTCCTCCGGCGGAAGTTTGTCGAGATCGGCATCAAGGATCGCAAAGCGCGGCGCCGATTTTTTCTCGATGGTTTTCAGAAGATCCCGATACATGGTTTCGGGAATGTCGCGCCCGCCAAGGCCAAGCGCGTAATTATAGACTTTCGGCCCGCCATCGAGGGTCGACAGCACAGCCGACACTTCGGTGCCCAGCACGCCGCCAAGCCCCGGCGAAATGGCGCGGTCGATGACGATAAGCTTGTCCAGCCCCTTCACCGCCTCGCGCAACGCCTTGGCCGGGAACGGCCGGTAGCTGCGCAGCTTGATGATCCGCGCCGTGCCAACCTCGCCGGAATACTCATCCATCCCGGCCAGCATCGTGCCGATGACCGAGCCCATACCGATGATGCCAACCTTGGCCTTCTTGTCGCCCTCGACGGTCAGAAGCCCGCCCGAGGCCCGGCCAAACGTCTTGGCATAGGCCTTGTCGATCTCTTCGATCTTGGCGAGCGCTTTGCCCATCGCGGCATGATGGCTGTGGCGCACCTCCGGAAAGTAGTTCGGGTCAATCAGCGTGCCCATCGAGCGCGGCCGCGTCGGATCGAGCGCTGCGGCGAATTCGAACGGCGGCAGGAACGTGTTCACCTCGTCCTGCGTGGGCATGTCGATCACTTCCATCGTATGGGTCAGTACAAAGCCGTCCATGCAGACCGCGACCGGCAGCTCGGTTTCCTGCGCGATGCGGAAGGCCTGAATGGTGGTGTCCACCGCCTCTTGGTTGGAGATGCAATGCAGCTGAATCCAACCGGCATCGCGCACCGCCATACTGTCGGACTGGTCGTTCCAGATATTCAGCGGCGCGCCTACGGCACGGTTGGCGATGGTCATCACCAGGGGCACACGCATGCCCGCGATGTTGAACATCACCTCGCTCATCAGCAAGATCCCCTGGCTGGCCGACGCGGTATAGGCCCGCGCCCCGGCGGCAGCGGCCCCCAGCACCACCGAGGCTGCGGAAAACTCGCTTTCCACGCTCACGAACTCGGTGTGCATGTCGCCATCGGCCACAAGCTTTGACAGGTTTTCCACGATATGGGTCTGCGGGGTGATCGGATAGGCCGCCACCACATCGGGTTTGGTCAGGGCGACGGCGCGCGCGATTGCCAGCGAGCCTTCAATTGCTTCACGCATTGGCTGTCTCCTTCCATGCGCCCGCCTCGACGGCACCAGCGGCGTCGGCGATCAGCGCGAGGTTTTTCTCAAGCACCGGCCCACGGAACCGGCCCTTCAGCGCGGCCACCAGCGCCGATTGCGGCATCTGGTCGGTCAGGGCCAGAAAGGCGGCCAGCAGCGCGGTATTGGGGATCGGCTTGCCAATCTCCTTCATCGCCATTTCGGTCGCGTCGATACTGACCACGCGGGTGTTGAACCGTTTGGCAATCTCGCTGGCAGGGTTGCGCGAATTGACCAGCATCGAACCGCCCGGTTTCAGCCCGGCGGTCAGATTCGGGTCAAGCAGCAGGGTTTCATCCTGCACGATCAGAAAATCGGGGCTGCGCACTTGGCTGCGCAGGGTAATCGGCTTGGCGTCAACGCGGACAAAGGCCGTCACCGGCGCGCCGCGCCGTTCGGCGCCAAAGGCCGGAAAGGCCTGGCAGGTAAATCCCGCCTCGAAGGCCGCGGCAGCCAGAAGATAGGCAGCGGCAACGCTACCCTGACCGCCTCGTCCGTGGATTCTATACTCGATCATGGTGTTTCTCTCGGCTTTCTCTCCCATCCCGGGCAGACGCCCGCAGGAGTGGTGCAGCTCGGATTGTCGGACCTCGCCCCCTGCCCGACTATGATCTGGAACAAGTTTTTTTGGTTTCTGAGGGCGATTGATACGCGCCGCAATTCGGCGCGACAGGATATGAGACACGGGACCCAAGCTAAGAAACTTTGTTACCGACCCGAAAATCTTCCCCAATTTTCGGGGAAATTTAACACGACTCACTTATCCGTTTGGATCAGCGCATACACAGCTCAACATCTGGAGACCAAGGTGGTGTTTTCTCTATTCAACAAAACCGGCCTCGCCCAATCCCGGCAAGAGCATCAAATGGCCCTCGCCATTGATGCCTCCATGGCCGTCATCTGGCTGACCCCGGAAGGCGATATTCTTAGTGCGAACACGGCGTTCTGCGATTTGATGGGCTACAGCGCCGATGAAATCGCCGGCCAGTCCCACACCATGTTCGTGGACCCGGAGCGTGCCGAAAGCGACGAATACAAGGCGTTCTGGGCGAGCCTGCAACGGGGCCAGCCGGTGGCGCAGACCTTCCCGCGCATCGCCAAGGATGGGCGTACCGTTTGGGTCGAGGCCTCGTACGTGCCGGTGCGCGACGAAAACAACATCGTTGAAAAGATTGTCGAAATCGCGTTCGAGCGCTCTGATAACGCGTTAGGCAATGGCAATTTCAACGAAGACAAAAGCCGTCTGGCCGCGATCGACCAGTCGCAGGCGACGATTGAATTTGACCTCAGTGGCACGATCATCGACGCCAATCAGAACTTTCTCGACGCGGTCGGCTACACCATCGACGACGTGCGCGGCAAACATCACTCGATCTTCCTCGACGAAGCCTATCGGAGCTCAACGGAATACGCGTCATTCTGGCCCGATCTGGCCAAAGGTGAGGCCAAAACCGGTGAATTCCGCCGCTTTGGCAAGGGCGGCAAAGAGGTTTGGCTGCAAGCCACCTACACCCCGATCATGGGCCCCGACGGCACCCCGGTGAAAGTGATTAAATTCGCCTATGACATCACCGACCAAAAGAACCACATGCTGGATTATGAAGGCCAGCTCGCCGCGCTCGACCGTTCACAGGCGGTGATTTCCTTCAATACAGATGGCAGCGTGCGCGGTGCGAACGACAATTTCCTGAATGTTCTGGGCTACACCTTCGACGAAATCCGGGGCAAGCATCACCGCATGTTCGTGTCTGCTGATGAAGTCGATACGCCCGCCTATCAGGCGTTCTGGGACGCGCTGCGGCGCGGGGAATTCCAGCAGGCGGAATATCTGCGCATCGGTAAGGGCGGCAAAGAGGTCTGGATTCAGGCCAGCTACAACCCGATCAAGGATATTGATGGCAATGTCTACAAGGTGGTGAAATTCGCCACCGACATCACCGCCTCGAAACGCGCGGTTCTGGAATTCCAGTCGGCGATGTCGCGACTGGCCAATAACGAGCTTGGCGCCCGGATCGAGATTGACGTGCCGCCGGAGTTTGAACGGCTGAAATATGAGTTCAACGAATCTCTCGGTGCACTTTCGGTGGTCATTGCCGGGATCTCGGAAAAATCCGGCACGATCCTGTCGGAGGTGACCCAGATTGCCAGCGCCGCCAACGATCTGAGCCAGCGCACCGAAAAACAAGCCGCCGCGCTGGAAGAAACCGCCACCGCGCTCGATCAGATGACAGCGTCGGTAAAAAGCGCCGCCGATGGCGCCGACCAGGCCTCACGGCAATCGGATTCGGCCAAGGAAAGCACCGAAAGCGGCCGCGAAACCGTGCGTCAGGCGATCGATGCGATGGGTAAAATCGCCTCCAGTTCGGAAGAAGTCTCGAAAATCACCTCTGTGATCGACGACATCGCCTTCCAGACCAACCTTCTGGCCCTGAACGCCGGTGTCGAAGCCGCGCGGGCAGGTGAAAGCGGGCGTGGCTTTGCGGTTGTGGCCTCGGAAGTGCGTCAGCTCGCGCAACGCTCGGCCGAAGCGGCCCGCGAAATCGCCGATCTGATTCACACCACCACCAATCAGGTGGAAACCGGGGTGAAACTGGTCGACGAATCCGGTAGCGCGCTGTCGAAGATCTCCGAATTCGTTGACGGGATTCGCGAACAGGTCGGCAATCTTGCCCAGTCGGCGCAGGAACAGGCCACCGGGCTGGACGAAATCAACACCGCGATGAACCAACTCGATCAGGCCACCCAGCAAAACGCTGCGATGTTCGAAGAAACCACCGCCGCGACTCAATCGCTGGAACGCGAGGCGCGCGCGCTCTCGACCAGTACCAGCGAGTTCAGCTTCGACGAGGCAAGCGCATCGGGCGAAGATAGCTGGAACGAGGCGGATCGCTGGAGCGCCTGATCCAGCAGCCAAAACCACAATCAGCGCCGCCCCCGATCCGGGGGCGGTTTTCGTTTTATTCCAATGGCTTGGGCAAGATTCCGGGCCATCCGCAGTAGATTGCTCTCGCAGATTGGCTGCGAAATCCCGACGCCGGGTCAGCCCCAAAAGCAACGCGCAGGAAGAGAGAAACCGCAGACTCCGCAGCAAAAGCCACTTCGCCACGCATCAGGTCTGACAGAGGGGGGGAATGGTGGGCGACCCTGGAATCGAACCAGGCGTGGGTCTCCCCGGCGGAGTTACAGTCCGCTGCCGCACCTTGCAGCCCGTCGCCCGAACCGGCGCATCAGCACCGGATCGAGGGCGGGAATACATTTGCACCCTGCCCCCGTCAAGCCGAAAATCCCTTGCACCCCGGCGCCCATGCCCGCATTGTCGCGCGCGATCAGAGCGAGGCAGCACCGTGACAAAAAAACCGAAATGGGTTGTAGCAAAAGAACAAGCGCGCCGGGCGGCCGCGGCCGAAACCGTGTGGCTTTTTGGCCTGCACGCAGTGCGCGATGCGCTGATGAATCCAGCCCGCGAAAAATTGCGGCTGATCGTGACGAAAAACGCCGCCGACCGGCTGGGCGATGCGATTGAAGCTGGCGGGATTGAGCCCGAATTTGAAGATCCGCGGAAATTTTCCGCCCCGCTCGACCCCGGCTCGGTGCATCAGGGGGCGGCGCTTGAGGTCAAACCGCTCGACTGGGGCCATCTTGAGGATCTGTGCTACGTCGCCCCGGGCAGCGCGCCCTGTGTGGTGCTGATGGACCGGGTGAGCGATCCGCATAATGTCGGGGCAGTGCTGCGCTCGGCCGAGGTCTTCGGCGCGCTGGCTGTGATCGCGCCCAAGCGCCATTCCGCCCCGGAAACCGGGGCGCTGGCAAAAACCGCCTCGGGCGCGCTGGAACGCCAGCCCTATCTGCGGGTGACCAACCTGTCGGACGCGATGGAGCGGCTGCAGGCGATGGGCTATGTGCTGCTGGGCCTTGCGGGCGAGGCAGAGGACGAGCTTGCCCCGGTTCTGGCCGCCCATCAGGGCGCCCCGATCGGGCTGGTTCTGGGGGCCGAGGGGCCGGGATTGCGCGACAAGACCCGCGCCACCTGCGATGCGCTGGTGAAAATCCCCTTCGCCCGCGATTTCGGTTCTCTCAACGTCTCGAACGCCGGGGCCATCGCGCTTTACGCCACCAGCCAGCGCGAAAAGCCCTGATTTTCAGCCTCAGCCGCTTTCCGCCCAATCTTCACCGAATCTTCACGCTTTAGTTATTACCTCTTTAATCAGGCAGGTTGCGGCATATCTAATAGTCAGAGAGCGGGCCGTGGAACGTCCGTTCCCTCTCTTCACTGTCCCTCGTTCCACATGACTGCGCCCGGACCCCCCGGGCGCATTTTTTTTGGCCGGGGACGCGATATTCGCACCTATAGGCAGCCTTGCCGGGCCGGACAAAACCCTTCAGGGTTCCTGCAGGCTCGGATTGAGAACAAGGATATGCGGCAATGGCGAGCGATCACTTTCTGCTTCGTCTGGCGAACCCCGACAGCAACCGGATGACGCCGGACATGGTCGTGGCGCATGTGGGCTGGCTGCACCAGCTGTCTGATTCCGGCAAACTGGTGCTCTGCGGCTCCTGCGATGATGACACCGCCCTGATCCTTCTGCGCTGCACCTCGCTGCACGAGGCCGAAAGCTTGGCCGCGACCGATCCCTTCGCCGCCTGCCAGGCCTACGGCACCCGTTCCGTGGTTGAATTTTCGCCCGCAACGCCGAAAAACAACTTCCTGCTGAAATAGCGCTGCGGGACCTGTCAAAAGGTCGCGCTTCCCAGCCGGGGCGGGTGCGCCTATCTCTGATCAAACTTCACAGAATTGGCTGACCCATGACCAACTATTCCGACGACCATCTTCGTATCATCCTTGAACGCACCCGCGTGATCGCCCTTGTGGGCTTTTCCAACAAACCCGAGCGCCCGAGCTTCAAGGTTGCCACCTATCTGGTCCATCACGGCTACCGGGTGATTCCGGTCAATCCGGGCCTTGCCGGGCAGGATTTCATGGGTGAACCGATCGTGGCCGATCTGGCCGAGATCCCGGCAGAGGCCGGGGTGGATATGGTCGACGTGTTCCGCCGCTCCGATCAGGTGCCGCCCATCGTCGAAGCGGCGCTGGCGCAGTTTCCAACGCTGAAAACCGTCTGGTTGCAGATCGGCGTGGAAAGCGACGAGGCGCGCGCAATGGCCGAGGCGCAGGGCGTTGACCACATTCAGAACATCTGCCCGAAGATGGAACATGAACGGCTGATGAGCTGAGGCATGGCCCGGGCCGCTCAGGGTTGCTTAGAATGCGGCCTATTCTGCCCGGCCATCTTAAGCTTTCGTTCACATTTTGGATGAATCCTGTAAACGGGGTTAAACGGCTTTCGGGTCGGAATGCGGAGTGGGCGAATGGCCTATGGCTATCAGGACTTTCTGAGCGCTTTACGCGTACGGGAAAGCTCCGGAAATTACACACTGGTCAATTCTTATGGCTATCTGGGCGCCTATCAGTTCGGGGAAGGCGCTCTGGTCGACCTTGGCTATGTCAATAATGACGGCGCCTTCTGGAACAACGATTTCTCCGGGGGCTGGACGGGTGTGGACGGGATCAACAGCCGCACCGAATTTCTGGCCACGCCCACGGCGCAGGATAATGCCGCCGATTCCTGGTTTCCGCTGCTCTGGCGCTATCTGACCAATGCCGGTGCCGATCTGTCTCTGGGGCAGAACATTGCAGGCATCCACATCACCGCGAGCGGCCTGATTGCCGGGGCGCATCTGTTGGGGACCGGCAACGTTACCAACTGGCTGAATTCGAACGGCACGATGGCGATGACCGATGCCTATGGCACCCCGATCTCGGAATATATCGACATGTTCTCGGGCTATCAGATGAATTTCGACACCGGCGAAAACGTGCTGAACGAGATCGCAAACATCGTGGACAGCCTGCCTGGCCGGATCGGCGCCCGGCTGTATAAAATCTACGCCAAACCGGGGCAGGATCTGTATGGCAGCGACGGGGTGAACGATCTGCTGACCGGCGGCACGGGCCATGATGTGCTGGCCGGGGGTACCGGCAACGACACCCTGTTCGGGCAGATCAAAAGCGATGTCCTGATCGGCGGGGCGGGCAGCGACACCTTGCGCGGCGGGGCCGGGCGCGATGTGCTGAGCGGCGGCGACGGCGCCGACCTGCTGCGCGGCGGCCCGGGGAAAGACAAGCTGTTTGGCGATGCGGGCAATGATGTGCTGAATGGCGGGCACGGCAATGACCGGCTGGAAGGTGGCGCGGGCGCCGATACCTTCGTGTTCATCGACGGCACCGGGCAGGACCGGATCGTGGATTTCACCCCGGCAGAGGGCGACCGTATCCGGCTGACCGGCGCGCCCTCAATCAGCGATTACAACGATCTGATGGCACATCACATCCAGGCCAGCGGCGCGGATCTGATCATCACCAATGACGCGGGCGACACCATGACCATCCTGAACACGGCATTGACCGATCTTTCGGCGGATATGTTCGTGTTCTGAGCGGTTTAACCGCGCGCGGCCTTCTCGGCGATGCCAGAGGTGCCCTCGCGCCGTTCCAGCTCTGCCAGCACCTCGGCCAGCGTCACATCGCGCGCGGTGAGCATCACCAGCAGGTGGTAAAGCACATCGGCACTTTCGCCGATCAGCCTTTCCCGGTCGCCCTTCACCGCTTCGATGATCGCTTCCACGGCCTCTTCGCCGAATTTCTCGGCGCATTTCTCCGGGCCTTTCGCCAGCAGCTTGGCCGTCCAGCTTTCGCCCGCATCGGCGCCGCGACGCGCTTCGATTGTCTCTGCCAGTCTCTCCAGCGCGCTCATGTCAGCCTCATCGGAATGCCCGCGGCGGCCATATGCTCTTTGGCCTCGCGGATGGTGTATTCGCCAAAATGGAAGATCGAGGCGGCCAGCACCGCCGAAGCATGGCCCTCGGTCACGCCTTCGACCAGGTGATCGAGCGTGCCGACCCCGCCGGACGCGATCACCGGGATATCCACCGCATCGGCGATGGCGCGGGTCAGCGGCAGGTTGAATCCGGCGCGGGTGCCGTCGCGATCCATCGAGGTGAGCAGGATCTCCCCTGCCCCCTTACCCGCCACGGTCAGCGCAAATTCCACCGCATCAATCCCGGTCGGGCGCCGCCCGCCATGGGTGAAAATCTCCCAGCGGATGCCGTTGCCCTCGGCGTCGGTCTCGACGGTTTTCGCGTCAATCGCCACCACGATGCACTGGCTGCCAAACCGATCCGCCGCTCCGGCCACTACATCGGGGTCGGCCACGGCGGCAGAGTTAAAGCTGACCTTGTCGGCCCCCGCCAGCAAGAGCTTGCGCACATCTTCATGGCTGCGCACCCCGCCGCCCACGGTCAGCGGCATGAAACATTGCTCGGCGGTACGGCTGACCAGATCGAACATCGTGCCGCGATTTTCATGGGTGGCGTGAATATCGAGAAAGCACAGCTCGTCGGCGCCCGCCGCATCATAGGCCTTGGCGGCTTCGACAGGGTCGCCCGCATCCACGAGGTCGACGAAATTGATGCCTTTCACCACGCGGCCATCGGCAACGTCGAGACAGGGAATGATCCGGGTTTTCAGCATAGGGCACCTCTTTGCAGGGATGTAGGCCAGCCCGTCCTCTGGTGCAAGCTCAGCGTCGGCCGAGCCATTCGATCACCGCGATGGTGATCAGCAGAACCGGCCCGACAAGGATCCAGGCAATCGCCGCGAAGAGCGGAACCGTTCTGAGCGGCTCCACCAGCATGTCGGGCGTCAGCGTACAGCGGTAAGCCCCCAGCTCCTCGCCCCTGCAATCATAGGCCATCCAGATCGCAGGCATGAGGGCAAGGATCCACGGTAGCGCGGTCCAGCGGGCCACCTTGCGTGCGGTGGGTGAGCGCAGCAGGAAACTGACCGCGAACAGCACCAGCGGGCTGAGAGACAGAAGATAACCGATCAGACTCATGGCGCGAGCTTAGCTCAGGCGGTGCGCGGCGCAAGCCGCATCATGTCGCGAGCTCAGCCCTTCAGCACCTTCAGCGCTTCTTTCAGATCAATCGCGCCATCATAAAGCGCCCGGCCCGAAATCGCCCCATCCAGCGGCGCACCGCAGGCTTTCAGCGCTTCCAGATCAGCAATCGACGACACCCCACCCGAGGCGATCACCGGGATCGACACTGCCTTGGCCAGCGCCGCCGTGGCCTCGATATTCGGCCCCTGCATGGCGCCATCGCGCATGATGTCGGTATAGATGATCGCGGCCACGCCGGCATCTTCAAAGCTCTTGGCCAGATCCGTGACCTCGACATCGGTCTCTTCGGCCCAGCCCTTGGTGGCCACCTTGCCGCCGCGCGCGTCGATCCCCACTGCCACCTGCCCCGGGAAGGCTTTCGCCGCTTCGCGCACCAGATCGGGGTTTTCCACCGCCACGGTGCCAAGGATCACTCGCGCCAGGCCCTTCGACAGCCAGGCCTCAATGGTGGCCATATCGCGGATGCCGCCGCCCAGTTGTGCGGGCACGTTGATCGCCGCCAGAATCGCCTCAACCGCCGCAGCGTTCACCGGCTCGCCCGCAAAGGCGCCGTTGAGATCGACCAGATGGATCCACTCGCAACCCGCCTCCTCAAAGGCTTTTGCCTGCGCCGCCGGATTGTCGTTGAACACCGTCGCGGCCTCCATTTCGCCGCGCAGCAGGCGCACGCATTGGCCGTCTTTCAGGTCGATTGCGGGGTAAAGGATCATGGCGGGCTCCCATTTTGTTCGGCGGCTTTTCGCACGCGCCTGCCCTTCGGGCAAGTCTTACCCCCACGTCCTGCTTGCCTGATGCCCCGGCGCCCGGCAGGATGGCGCAAAACAGGGAGGATACCATGAAGAAAACACTGCTCGCGGCCCTCGTCGCGCTCGCCCCGGCTCTGCCCGCCTTTGCCGCCGATCCGGCCTGGGGGATGTGGAAGACCCAGCCCGACGATGGCTCTTATGCCTATGTCGAACTGTCGAGCTGCAATGGCGGCCATACCTGCGGCTGGCTCCGCCGCACATTCAACGACAGCGGCGAATACCAGTCCGAGAATATCGGCAAGGTGCTGGTGATCGACATGCAGAATCAGGGCGATAGCAGCTACAAGGGCAGCGTCTGGCGCCCGTCGAACGACAAAACCTATATCGGCAAAATGACCCTGAACGGCGATACGATCGATCTGGCGGGCTGCGTTCTGGGCGGTCTGTTCTGCTCCAGCCAGACCTGGACCCGCATCAAGTAAAGCCTCGGCTCAGACAAGACCACGCCAGAGGCCGCAAAGCCTCTGGCATTTTTATATCCCCGCCCGCCAACTCGCAGGCGTCGCCCCGGTGGCCTGCTTGAACGCCCGGGTGAAATGGCTCTGGCTGGAATAGCCACAGGCATCAGCCACCATCGCCAGCGGCTCGCCCGCCCGGATCAACGCTTTTGCTCGCTCGGCCCGGCGATGGGAAATCCAGCCATGCGGGGTGACCCCGACCGAGGCGCGAAACGCCCGCTGGAAATGAAATTCGCTAAGATCCAGCAGCCCGGCCAGATCGGCCAGCCGGATCATCTGGTCGAGATGCGCCTCGATATAACCCATCACCCGGCGACGATGCGCGGGGGCCAACCCGCCTGCCAGCGCCAGCTTGCGCCGCGCGGCAAACCGGCCCGAGGCAAACAGCCCCGCCACCAGCTCGCTCATCGCCTCTTCCGCCTGCATCCCCTCGCCCGCGCGGGTTGCCGTAAACAGCGCCCCAAAGGGCCGGGCCAGTTCCGGCGCTTCCTCATAGGTCACATCGGCCAGATCCATCAGCCGCGCATCGGCATCGAAAGCCTCACCATAGGCGCGGCGCATCTCGTCATCGGGCAGGTAGAGGTGCAGAAACTCAAATTCCTCAGTGATCTCCCAGGACGAGCTGGCCCCATGCGGCATGATGCACAGCGCCCCGGCCCAGCCATTGGGGTGACGCCCATCCACCCGCCGCGTGCCATTGCCGCCGCGTGTGTAGAAGCTGAATGTGTGGCCATTCAGATCGTCATAACGCACGCGATCATGGCTGTTGCGCCAGATCGTGGCATTGCGGCCAAAGCCCAGATCCACCGCGCCCAGCACCCGAGCATGGGGCGATCCGGCCAGATAGCCGGAAGCGGATTGGGCATGGGTCGTCATTGCAGGGGTGGCTCCTTGATCCTGCTGCCAATCTAGGCCCGCGCTCACGTGAAGGGAATGGCCCTGCCGCCCGCCCGCGCCGCATTTCCGCAAGATTGTGCAAGAGCGGCAAGTGCCGCCGCGCTATCACCGCCCGGCACACAGGAGCCCAACATGAACGCTTTTCTCTTCGCCGCCGCCACGCTGATCTGGGGCACCACATGGTATGCCATCGCGCTGCAGGTCGGCCCGGTGCCGGTGCTGGTTTCGGTGTTTTACCGCTTCGGCGCGGCGGGGCTGATCTTCCTCGCCCTGCTCGTGCTCACCGGCAAGCTGAAAGTACCGCCGCTCGGCCAGCAGAAATGGATCGCGCTGCAAGCGCTCAGCCTGTTCTCGTTGAATTTCCTCTGTTTCTACACCGCCGAGGCCAGCGTGCCCTCGGGGCTGGTGTCGGTGATCTTCTCGCTCGCCACGATCTTCAACGCCCTGAATGCGCGGCTGTTTTTTGGCGACCGGATCACCCCGCGCACGCTGGTTGCCGCCGGGCTGGGCATTGCAGCCCTCGCGCTGCTTTTCGGGCGCGATATTCTGGGGGCTGAGGGGGCCGGGATGTTGCAAGGCGCGGGGCTGGCCATGCTCGGCACCTATCTGTTCAGCCTTGGCAACATGATCTCGCGGCGCAATTCGGCGCATGGGATCAGCCCGATCACCGCCAATGCCTGGGGCATGAGCTATGGCGCGCTGTTTCTGCTTGGCCTGATCGCTGTCACCGGCACGCCCGTCGTCGCGCCCCCGAGCGCCACCTATACCGCCGCGATGCTCTATCTCGCTGTGGTCGGCTCGATCCTCGGCTTCACCGCCTACCTGACGCTGGTCGCGCGCATCGGCTCGGCCCGCGCCGCCTATACCACCGTGCTCTATCCGATTGTGGCGCTGGCGATTTCCACCGGTTTCGAGGGCTATCACTGGCACTGGACCGGCGTTCTGGGCCTTGGCTTTGCGCTGGCGGGCAATCTGGTGATGTTCGCCCGCCGTCCGGCCCCGAAGCCCGCGTTGGCTACGGCTGCCAGCTAAGGAAATTGCCGATGATCTTCAGCCCCGCCGCCTGACTTTTTTCCGGGTGGAACTGAGTGCCAAAGATGTTGTCACGGCCCACGATGGCGGTGATATCGCCGGCGTAATCGCAATGTGCGATGCGGTGCGCCGGATCAGCCACCTTGAAATGGTAGGAATGGACGAAATAGGCGTGTTCGCCGGTTTCGATCCCCGCCAGCACCGGATGGGCGTGGTCGATCACCAGATCGTTCCAGCCCATATGCGGCACTTTCAGCGTCGGATCCGAGGGGGCAATCGCCACCACCTCGCCACCGATCCAGCCAAAACCCGGCGTATCTTCATATTCGCGGCCCAGATCGGCCAGCATCTGCATGCCGATGCAGATGCCGAAGAAGGGCACGGCGCGGCGGTTCACCGCCTCGTCCATCGCTTCAAAAATGCCGCGATGATCGAAAAGCTGCTTGCGGCAGGCCGGAAAGGCGCCATCGCCCGGCAACACGATGCGGTCGGCCTTGGCCACCACCTCGGGATCGGAGGTGACCACCACCTCGCCCGCTCCGGTCTCGCGCGCCATGCGCTGAAACGCCTTTTCGGCCGAGTGCAGGTTGCCGCTTTCATAGTCGATGAGGGCGGTGATCATGGGGCGCTCCGGGGCATGATAATGGGCTGGTCGCTGACTAGCGCATTCGCCGGGGCGTGCCAAGCGCGACCGGCCCGGTCAGCACTGGTCAGCGGATATGCAGCACCTCGTCCAGAACCTCAGGCGCGAGCGCTTCGCCCGATGCGGTGGCTGCATGGGCCGCGAATGTCTTGAACCCGGCCGGAATCAGCGTGCCGCGCGCGGCCTCGCCGGTGAAGATGTACTTGCTGTTTTCAGGGCTGAACTCGAACCAGCCCGGATCATCGAAAGTCCCGGCATAGACACCCAGCCGGTCAGGCCAGCGCGCAAAGGTCAGGTGGGTCTTGGTGCCGCAGTCCGGGCAGAAATGCACATAGACCTCGCGCCCGCTGCCGGTCGAGACATGGACATAGATGCGCGGCGTGCCCTGGGTCATGCGAAACGCGGTGGTGTCAAAGATCGGCTCGACCAAGCCTTGCGCGCCGGTCGCCCGTTGGCAGAAGGTGCAAAAACAGGCCGTGACCCAGAGCGGATCGGTGCTGACCTCATAGCGCAACGCGCCGCACAGGCAGCCGCCTTGATGTGATGACATGGTCGCGCCCTCCGCTGATGGCCTTGCCCAGCAGCCTAACAGGCGCGGCGTGCATCACCTAACGGCAATGCACAGGCCTAGAGCGCGCCCTTGGTCGAGGGGATCGCATCGGCTTTGCGCGGGTCGGTCTCGACGGCCACGCGCAGGGCACGCGCCACGGCCTTGAACGCCGCCTCGGCGATGTGGTGCGAATTGAAGCCGTGCAGCTTGTCGACATGCAGGGTGATGCCGCCATTGCCAGCGAAGGCGGTGAAAAACTCGCGCACCAGCTCGGTGTCAAACGTGCCGATCTTCTGCGTCGGCAGATCGACATTCCAGACAAGGAAGGACCGCCCCGACAGATCGAGCGCGGCGCGCACCTGTGCCTCGTCCATCGGCAGGTGGCATTCGCCATAGCGCCGGATGCCGCGTTTGTCGCCCAGCGCCGCCTTCAGCGCCTGCCCCAGCGCAATGCCGGTATCTTCCACCGTGTGGTGATCGTCGATATGCAGATCGCCCGTGGCGCGGATGGTCATATCAATCAGCGAGTGCCGCGCGAGCTGGTCGAGCATATGGTCGAAAAACCCAATGCCCGTCGCGTTATCATACGCCCCGGTGCCGTCGAGATTGATCTCGACAGAAATCTCGGTTTCCGCGGTTTTGCGGCTGATGCTGGCCTTGCGCATATCCTGCCCTTCCGGATGGTTCGCCCGGGTTATAGGCGGCGCGAGGCGTTGTGAAAAGGCGGCAATTGCGGTGGGGCGGATGCATGAGAGCAGCCGGGCCAGCGCCTGACCGGGATTTACCCCTCGCCCGGCTGATAGGCCGGGCAGCGCCCGAACCGCCCCCACGGGGCGGGCGCTTCTCGCCCTCCCCGCGGTCCGGTCGCAGCCCTCAGCTATTCGATCATAAATTCGATGGGGTGCTGCAGCCCCTACCCCCGCGCCGCCTTCACCCAGGCCACAATGGCCGCCCGCTCGCCCGGCTCCATGTAAGACACATTGGCGGGCGGCATGGCATTGGTCAGCCCGGACTGCACCAAAATCCGCTCGGCATGGGCGGCGATATCGGCGGGCGTTTCAAGCAGCACCCCGCGCGGGGCGGTGCCGATGCCGGGGTAGCCCGGCTCGCGGGCATGGCACATCGAACAGCGCCCCATGACAATATCCGCAGCCTCTTCAAACCCGTCAGCCGAGGCAAAGCGTTGCTCATAGGGCGTGAAGGCGCGCGCCTCGCTTTCCTCATAACTTTCATAGGCTTGCCCTTGCGCCGACAGCCACATAGCCGCGATAAACAGCAGCGCCGTCACCGCCCATGTCCACCACGGGCTGCCCTTATGGGCGTGATGCGTATTGAAGAAATGCCGGATCGACACGCCCATCAGAAAGATCAGCCCGGCGATCACCCAGTTATAGGGGCTGGCAAAGGCCAGCGGGTAATGGTTCGACAGCATCAGAAAAATCACCGGCAGGGTCAGGTAATTGTTATGCAGCGACCGTAGCTTGGCAATCTTGCCGTATTTCGCATCCGGCACCCGCCCGGCAATCAGATCGGCCACCACGACCTTTTGGTTCGGGATGATGATGAAAAACACATTCCCGGTCATGATCGACGCGGTAAACGCACCGAGATGCAGCATCACCGCGCGGCCCGAAAAGATCTGATTATAGCCCCAGCCCATCGCCATCAGCAGCGCAAATAGCAGCATCATCAGCAGCGTCGGCTTTTCGGCCAGCCCGGATTTGCACAGAAAATCATAGACCAGCCAGCCAATGCTCAGCGACGCGCCCGAGATCAGGATCGCCTGCCAGGGCAGCAGCTCAGCCTTGGACGGGTCGATCAGAAACAGCTCCGCCCCGTGCCAATAGACCAGCATCAACAGCGCCGCGCCCGATAGCCAGGTGGCGTAGCTTTCCCATTTGAACCAGGTCAGCTCTTTCGGCATATGCGCGGGCGCAACCATGTATTTTTGCACGAAATAAAAGCCGCCGCCATGCACCTGCCAGGCCTCGCCGCCCACGCCTTTGCCAGCATCGGGCGAGGCACGCAGGCCAAGATCCAGCGCGATGAAATAGAAGGACAAGCCGATCCAGGCAATCGCGGTGATCACATGCGTCCAGCGCAGCGCAAATTGCAGCCATTCCGTGATGATCGTTGCATCAATCATAGGGTTTCCCTGTCTTTTCTTATACTTATTGGCTTAGCTGCCGCGATAGGTCGAATAGCCATAAGGCGAGAGCAGCAAGGGCACATGGTAATGCGCGGGCTCGGCCATGCCGAAGCGGATCGGGATGTCATCCAGAAAGCGCAGCGGCTCCGGCCCGAAAGTTGCGTCCAGATAAGCGCCCGCGTGAAACACCAGCTCATATGTGCCGGGCGCAAATTCCGCCTCAGGCAGGATCGGCGCGACCGTGCGCCCATCCGCATTGGTTTCCATGCTGTGCAGATACACCCGCTTGCCCTCTTCGATGCGGTAAAGATCAATCACCAGCCCCGCCGCAGGCATGCCGCGCGCCGTATCAAGCACATGGGTTGTCAGGTATCCGCCCATCATTTCGCCTCTCTGATCATTTTTTACGCATCGCAATTTGCGAGCCTGCCCGGACCCGCCGCAAAAGTGAATTCGGTTTTCAAGCGCGCCACAAGCCCTTATCCCTTTTTCTAAGCAAGCGGTCAAAATTCGGGCACAGGAGCGCAAAATATGGCACGTTATCCAAGAAACATGCGCGGCTACGGGCGCGAAACCCCCGATCCGAAATGGCCGGGCGGGGCGCGGATCGCGGTGCAATTCGTGGTGAATTACGAAGAAGGCGGCGAAAACTGCACTCTGCATGGCGATGCCGCCTCAGAAGCCTTCCTGTCGGAAATCGTCGGCGCCGCGCAATGGCCGGACCAGCGCCACTGGAACATGGAATCAATCTACGAATACGGCGCGCGCGCCGGGTTCTGGCGGGTGTTCCGGCTGTTCGAAGAGATGGGGATCAGGCCCACGGTCTATGGCGTCGCCACCGCGCTCGCCCGCTCGCCCGATCAGGTGGCGGCGATGAAAGAGGCGGGATGGGAGATTGCGTCGCACGGGCTGAAATGGGTCGAGCACAAGGACATGCCGGAGGAGGAAGAGCGCGCGGCGATTGCCGAGGCGATCCGGCTGCATACCGAAGTCACCGGCACCCCGCCGCGCGGCTGGTATACCGGGCGTTGTTCGGAAAACACCGTGCGGCTGGCCGCTGAAACCGGGCAGTTGGATTACATCTCCGACACCTATGACGACGATCTGCCCTACTGGATCCAGCTGGGCACCCGCGATCAGCTGATCATCCCCTATACGCTCGACGCCAATGATATGCGCTTTGCCACCCCGCAGGGCTTCAACACCGGCGATCACTTTTTCACCTATCTGAAAGACAGTTTCGATGCGCTCTATGCCGAGGGGCTGGCGGGCGCGCCGAAAATGATGTCGATCGGTTTGCACAACCGGCTGATCGGGCGCCCGGGGCGGATCATGGGGCTGCGTCGCTTCATGGCCTACGCCGCAAGCCATGAGGGCGTCTGGTTCCCGCGCCGCATCGAGATTGCCGAACACTGGAAAACCCATCACGCGCCAGTTGCACAAATCGAACCTTTCACCCTGACAAAAGGCAAGTTTCTGGCGGTATTTGGCGCTATTTTCGAACATTCCCCCTGGATTGCCGAAGGGGCTTTCGATCTTGAGCTCGGCCCGGCCCATGGCTCCGCCATCGGCATGCACAACGCGCTCTGCCGGGTGTTCCGCGCCGCGCCGAAAGACAAACGTCTGGAGGTTCTGCGCGCCCACCCCGACCTCGCGGGCAAGCTCGCAGCGGCAAAACGGCTGACCGAAGACAGCACGTCTGAGCAGGCCAGCGCCGGGCTCGATGCGCTGACTGATGACGAGCGCGAAGCTTTCACCCGCCTCAACGCGGCCTATAGCGACAAGCACGGCTTTCCCTTCATCATCGCGGTGCGTGATCACAGTAAGGCGGGCATTCTGGCCGCTTTCGAACGGCGGCTGGACAATGACAGCGACAGCGAGTTTGCCGAAGCCTGCGCACAGGTCGAACGCATCGCGCTGCTGCGCCTGCAAGAGCTCCTGCCATGACCCGCGAGATCGCCACCGAGCCGCTGACAGCCGAGGCCTTCGCCCTGTTTGGCGAAGTGCTGGAGGCCACCGGCGCGGCGGACATGATCATCAATCAGGGTAAATGCGGGCGGTATCATGATCTTGCCCAGCTCGACTTCGGCGAAGGCCGCGCCGGGCTGAGCCTGTTTCAGGCCGAGCCCCGCACCCTGCCCTACACGCTCGATCTGGTCGAACGCCACCCGCTCGGCAGCCAGAGCTTCATCCCGATGAGCCTGACCAGCTTTCTGGTGATCGTCGCCCCCGACGAGGGCGGCAAGCCCGGCACCCCGCGCGCCTTTCTCAGCCAGCCTGGGCAGGCGATCAACTTTCACCGCGGCACCTGGCACGGGGTGCTGACCCCGCTGGAAGCGCCGGGGCTATTTGCCGTGGTCGACCGGATCGGCAGCGGAAACAACCTGGAAGAACATTGGTTCGATACGCCCTATACGGTGCGCCGCCCCTTGGCGGACCCGGCATAGCGACCTAGGATAAAAGCGAAAATCAGCGAGGATATGATGAGCCAGCGCCCCTATGCCACGCCTCCCGGAGGCCTGCCGCCGCAAACCGATCTGCTGACCGGACGCGCGGTGTTTACCGAAGCCTATGCGGTGATCCCGGCGGGCACGATGCGCGATATCACCACCATCGCGCTGCCGTTCTGGCGCGGGGCCAAGGTCTGGGTCATCGCCCGCCCGATGACCGGCTTTGCCGAAACCTTTTCGCATTACGTCGTCGAGCTTGCCCCCGGTGGCGGCTCGGATCAGCCCGAACCAAACGCGGCTGCCGAGGCGGTGTTGTTCGTCACCGAAGGCGCACTAGAGGTCACCATCGAGGGCGTCGGCCATGCGCTCGCCCCCGGGGCCTATGTCTACCTGCCCGCGGGCTGTAGCTGGCAGCTCGACAATACCGGCGCGACGCCCGCGCATTTTCACTGGATTCGCAAACGCTACAGCGCCGTGGCGGGTATTCCGGCCCCCGCGCCCTTTGTCACCAGCGATGCCGAACATGATCCGATCCCGATGCCGGGCACCGATGGCCGCTGGGCCACCACCCGCTTTGTCGATCCCACCGATACCGCGCATGACATGCATGTCACCATCGTCACCCTGGAGCCCGGCGCGGTCATTCCGTTTCTGGAGACCCATGTGATGGAGCACGGGCTCTATGTGCTTGAGGGCAAAGGCGCTTATCGGCTCAACCGCGATTGGGTCGAGGTCGAGGCGGGCGATTATATGTGGCTGCGCGCCTTCTGCCCGCAGGCCTGCTATGCTGGCGGGCCGGGCCCGTTCCGCTATCTGCTGTACAAGGATATGAACCGGCACGCGGCGCTGGATCTGTAAGCGAAAAACTGCCTCGATTTGAGGTAAAACTGTTCGCAATTACGGGACAATTTCTTATTTCCGCCCTATTCTGTCTCTAGACGGGCGGCTAATGGCTATGTCAAGCACACATCCCCTTCCGCGCAACCACAGCGCGCCCAAAACCCGCCTGCGGGATACGCTGGTGCTTGCGGGGCTATTTGCGCTGGTTCTGGCGGGTCTTGGCGCGCTGGCCGCGGCCACCGGCTGGCAGGAAACCATGGCCCAGATCGCCCGGCTCCATCTGTGGCAACTGGCGGTGCTTCTGGGGCTTTCGCTGATCAATTACCTGCTGCGCGGGCTGCGCTGGCACCTGTTTGCCCGCCGTCTGGGGCTTGATCTGACGCTTATCGCCAACCTGCGCCATTTTCTGGGCGGGTTTGCCATGAGCGTCACCCCCGGCCGGGTGGGCGAGCTGGTGCGGATGCGCTGGATCGGCCGTGAAACCGGCGCCCGGTTTGAACGCACCGCCCCCCTGATGCTGATCGACCGCGCCACCGATCTGGCCGCGCTTGGGGTGCTTCTCGGCGTCACGCTGGGCCTGTCCAGCTCCGGGATCAGCTTTGGCCTGCCGGTGACGCTTCTGGCGCTGATCGCCGCCTTTGTCGCCACCCGTCCAAAGCTCTTGGCCAAGCTGGCCGAATGGGGCTACGGCATCACCGGGCGCGGCAAACGGCTGTTTGCCAAGCTGCGCCGCGCATCGGGCACGCTGGCCAGCTTTTCCTCGCCCGCCCTGATGGCGGCGGCTCTGATCCTTGGCCTTGTTGGCTGGTTTGCCGAAGGCTTTGCCTTTCATCTGCTTCTTGCTTGGATGGGCGCCGATGTCAGCCTTGCCAAGGCGATCGCGATTTTCGTGTTCTCCGGCATCGCAGGCGGGCTCACCGGCGCGCCGGGCGGCGTGGGCGGAGCCGAAGCCGCGATGGTTGCCCTGCTCTCGCTGGAAGGGGTCGGGCTGGAAGCCTCGATCCCCGCCACCGCGATCATCCGGGTCACCACCCTCTGGTTTGCAATCGGGGTTGGCCTTGTGGTCTTCCCCCTCGCCGAAAAATACTCACTGAGGCACCAAAATGTTGTGGAATGAACTTGATTATACCGGCTGGGGCCGGGTGCATAAGGCCCATGGCGACGTCGCCCGGCCCGAGCGCAGCGCCGATCTGGCCCGGATTATCGAACAAGATCCGGCCCCCGCTTTCGGGATGCGCCGCAGCTATAATGACAGCCCGCTCAACGATGGCGGCCGCGCCATTGATATGAGCCGGATGGACAAGATCCTGTCTTTCGACGCCGAAACCGGCGTGGTCGAGGTGGAAGCGGGCCTCAAGATCGGGGAACTCCTGCGCATTTTCGCCCCGCGCGGCTGGATCCCTGCCGTGGTGCCCGGCACCGGCTTTCCCACCGTGGGCGGCTGTATCGCCCATGACATTCACGGCAAGAACCACCAGCTGATCGGCTCATTCGGCCAGCATGTGCTGTCACTCACCCTTTTGCAGCCCGGCGGCACCAAGGTGACCGCCAGCCCGAGCCGCAACAAGGCCCTGTTTCGCGCCACCATCGGCGGGATCGGCCAGACCGGGGTGATCATCTCGGCCAAGCTGCAAATGATCCCCACCCCCGGCACCTCGATGCAGGTGACCGAAACCCGCGCCGAAGGCTTCGATGAGTTTCTTGAGCTCTTGGACAATTCCCCGGCGAAATACACCGTGGGCTGGATCGACGGCACCGCGAAAGGCAGCGCCCTTGGCCGCGGCATTCTGGAAGAAGCCACGCTGGTCGACGCGCCCGAAAGCAAGCCGCGCTCGGGGCTTACCGTGCCGATGAACGCGCCGAGCTTTGCGCTGTCGCCGCCGGTAGTGAAGCTGTTCAACGCCGCCTACTTTCGCAAAACCCCGGCGAGCGGCAAGGTCAGCACCATGCCGATCCCCGCGCATGTGTTCCCGCTCGACAAGCTTTATGAATGGAACCGGCTCTACGGCAAACGCGGCTTTCACCAGTTTCAATGCGTGGTGCCGGTCGATGAGGCTGGCGCGCTGAAAGACATGGTCGCGCGGATCGCAAATTCCGGCCTCTGCTCGCCGCTCGCGGTGTTGAAACGCATGGGCGCAGGGCGCGCCGGGATGCTGTCTTTCCCGATGGAGGGCTATACGCTCGCCATTGATTTCCCCGCCCGCGACAAGGCCGAACGCCTGATTGCCGATCTGGAAGCGATGACAGTCGAAGCCCAGGGGCGGCTCTATCTGGGCAAGGATGCGCTGGCCACAGGCGATCAGATCAAGGCGATGTATCCGGAATGGGAGGCTTGGGCGGCAGAGGCGGCCAAGGCCGACCCTGACGGCGTGCTGATCACGGATATGGTGCGCAGACTTCAACTCCGGGGGGCAGCATAATGGCGAGCTGGATCATTCTCGGCGCGACCTCCTCGATGGCGCGCGCACTGGCCCGTCAGGTGGCCGAACAAGGCAGTCGCGTGATCGTGGCGGGCCGCGATATGGACGATTTGAAAGCGCTGGCCACCGACCTGGTGGCGCGCGGGGCCGAAGCCGCCGAATCGGTGAAGTTTGACGCCACCGACGCGAAAAGCTTTACGCCGCTGTTGAAAAAGGCCGAGTTGGAACCGGGCGAACTGAATGTCGCGGTGTTTGTGGGCTATATGCCGGACCAATCCGAGGTCGATGCAGACCCAAGCCTGATCGAAAAGATCGCTCTGGCCAACTATGCGGGTCCGGCCCGGTTTCTGACCGAGATCGCCCCGCTTTTGGAAGCACGCGCCGGGGGCACCATCGTCGGCGTCAGCTCGGTCGCGGGTGATCGCGGGCGCATCGGCAACTACGTTTACGGCTCGTCCAAGGCGGGGTTCAGCACCTATCTGGCGGGGCTGCGCAACCGGCTGACCCGCGCAGGCGGTCATGTGGTGACGGTGAAGCCCGGCTTTACCGACACCTCAATGACTTGGGGCATCAAGGGCATGTTTCTCGTCGCCTCGCCCGACAAGGTGGCTGGCGACATTCTGAAAGCGGTCGAGAAGAAGAAAAACGTGATCTACACACCCGGTTTCTGGTGGCTGATCATGACGATCATCAAACTGGTTCCGGAACGGATCTTCAAAAAGCTCTCGATCTAGAGCCAGCCCTTTGCAGGAAATGGTGTAGGTAAGACCCATGAAGGCTCGAAGCGCAATGACAGCTTCGAGTCTTAGGTGTTCAATACAGCAGAACGTGCAAAGGTCAGCTTCAGTACGAACCTATCTCGAACTCGCAACCACTAGAGCCTCTCGCCGTGCTTGCTCAAATGTTCCGAACAGACCTTCTGCTGGAAGCCTAACCCAACCTTCCGATATGATCTCGCCGCTATCTTCAGAGATGTAGTAATATTCCTCTGCGATGCTGAAAAACCCATCAGGACGTTCGACAATGATCAATCGTCGCGACGCGTCTTTCAGAGGAACGATAGCTTGATTGTCTTCTGTTTTTTGGCTTGGCTTGGCTTGGAAACGAGGCGGTAAAGTTCGGTTGCGAGCTGTGAAAATCGATCTGTATTTTCATAGTCTGGATCACCATTGGGAAGCTGTATGTATAGATCATTGATTGATCCCATGCCGCCGTACATCTGTTTGATCTGCGCCCGTAGGCTGTCAATGTGCAGGGTGGTCTTTGCTGCCAGTGATCGTAGTTTCTTTTCCCAGAGCGTGGCATGCTGACTCTGCGCAAGAACATCCGCCATCTGGGTCAGGGCAGCTACAATTTTGTCATCCTCGTAGTCTGGTTTCATTTATAAATCCTTCCCACATTAAGGATATCGGGAAACGTAGTGAAGCTCGATAGCGGTCGTTCGCGCAATCACTTCAAACGTCCGCTTGGTCCCGCATCAGCGACATCCATCGCAGACAGCTCCCGAACAAATCTTCAGGCGCCACTGTTCGACAGAGTGCTGTGCCTTCAACCTGTTGAACCCCACGCTGCAACATTTACGGCAAAGGGCTGGGATCCAGAGCCCCTCTTTGGTCGGCAAATACCTCGGGGAGCGCGAGGGGCAGCGCCCCTCGCCTGCCGCCTATCCGCCCCAGAGCCGCGCCCAGTGTTGCCACAGCCCGGCGGCCTGAAACATCAGTGTCAGCGCGATCAAGATCAGCCCGATCCCGCGTTTGTCGCGCATGGCGAAAACGATCGGGTCGTAATCCTGCTTGCCGTGCCAGCCCAGATTGATCATCCGGAACAGCCACAGCCCGATCGGCACCATGGTGATCCAGAGAAACCAGCGGGTTGGGTAAAGCCGGGTGGCCTGTTCGCTGAACGAATAGCCGAAAAACGCCAGCAGCGCCCCGACCATGCCCAGCACGGCGATATTCAGCAGGTCGCCCCGGTCGGGCTTGCCATAGCCCCGCCCCGGCAGACGCTCATCCGAGGTGGCAAGGGTCAGTTCCGTCAACCGCTTCACCGCGCCCAGCGCGATGAAGACCGGGAAGATGAACACCAGAAGATAGCCCGAAATCAGCTCGCCCGAGGCCAGCGCCCCCGCCGCCACCCGCAGGGTATAAAGCGAGGCCAGCGTGGCGATGTCGATCCAGCGCATCCGCTTCAGCCGCAGCGAATAGGCCAGCGACAACATCATATAAAGCGCGACAATGCCCAGAAAGCCCGGCGCGATCCATCCGGCGATCAGCAGTGCCACGAGCGCGGCAAGCCCCCCTGCCGCCATCCCAACGCCCAAAGGCACCTCGCCCGAGGCAAAGGGACGGAACCGCTTTTTCACATGCAGCCGGTCGGCTTCGAGATCGAGCAGATCATTGACCACATATATCGAGCTGGCCGCGAGCGAAAACGCCACCATCGCCAGCAGGGTCAAGAGCCATGGCCCCGGCGCAAACACATGTCCGGCCAGCAGCGGCACGAACAGCAGCACGTTTTTCACCCATTGATGCGGGCGGAAGGCTTTCATCACGCCTTTCAGGCTCCAGCCCCCGGGCAGGCGCACCACCTCATGGCCCTGCGTCTCCAGCGCCCGGGCCGAGGCCGGATCGCCCACCACATAGGCATGGGCAGCATGGGCCCAGATCGTGCGGTCTGCGGTCTCGTTGCCCGCATAGTCAAAGCCGTGCTCGCCAAATGCAGTGACGAGCGCGGCAGCCTTTTCAGCGCCCTTGAGATTGACTCCGTCATGTGACGCGAACACCCGGTCGGAATAGTCGTGATGCGCCGCCAGCGGCAGCACCAGGCTTTTGTCCGAGGCCGAGGCCAGCACCACCTCGCGGCCCTTGCCCTTGGCCACCTCGGCCACTTTGACAACGTGCTCATTGACCGGCAAGAGATCGGTGCGCAGCTGGGCGATCCGGGCCAGTTCGGCCTTCAGCCGGGCGCGGTTGCCAAGGTAGCGCAGGCTGGTTCTCAGCGTCTTGCCCGGGTCTTTTCCCAGCCCGGCCCAGAAGCATTCCAGCAGCATATCGGTACGCAGCAAGGTGCCATCGACATCCAGCACCAGTGGTTTATTCGTCATTCCCTACCCCAAACCTGCAAAAACACAGCCATCGGTGATCAGTTCCGGCGGGGTCAGGCACAAGCCCTTGGCCGTCCGCCAGGCGTTCAGAACTTTGGGCACATAGGCCCGGGTTTCGGCATAGGGCGGCACGCCGCCATTCTCGGTCACCGCGTTTTCGCCCGCATTGTATCCTGCGAGCGCAAGAATTGGATCGTTGTCAAAATGCTTCAGAAGCCAGGACAGATAGGCCACCCCGCCTTTGATGTTCTGCACCGGATCGGTGGAATCTTCGACCCCAAACCGGGTGGCCGTCGCCGGGATAAGCTGCATGAGCCCCTGCGCCCCTGCCGAGCTTTGCGCCCCGGCCCGCCCCGAAGACTCGACCCAGATCAGCGCCAGGACCAGTGCGGGCGACACATTGGTGCCCACCGTCGCGCCCAGAATATCGGTGCCATAGGCCCGGGCAAGATCCTGCAGGGCCTGTAGCGGCGGTGAATGCGCATCATTTGCCCCCCGCAGCACCGCCAGCGCCTGCGCCACATTCGCCGGACCCGCATCCGCCACCCGGTCAGAGACGCCAGCCCAGAACCAGTCCCATGCCCCCGGGGCCGCTGGCGCAGCCGGATCGGTGGCAGGCACCGTCACCACCGGAGCGGCAGGTTTCGCCGCCGCAATCCAGGCGGCCTGCGCCTCAGGGTCGATCTGCACGGTAATCTTCGGTGCCGTGCCCTTGGGCGGGGCCGCAATCCGATGAAAGGTGAAATCCGGGCGCGGCGTATCGCCCTCTGCCCGGGCAGGCGCAGCGAGCGCGAAAACCGCGCCGACGAACAAAATGACGTTTTCCCGCATGGGATCTGCTCTGCCTGATATTTTTTATTTGGCCAAGTTTCGCAAAAATTCGCTCTATGAGCCAGTTTTTCCTGCATCGAGTCGCCTGCACCCACCCGGTTTGCAGGGGCGAAACACCGCAAAGCACCAAATTTTCAAAAAATGTCAACTATATTTTTGCTTGTTTATCAACACCTTAAACATGTGACCCCCTAGGCCTTCGGGTAGCTCTAAAAATTGTACGAAACAGGTCCAACTCTCGCCCCAATCCGAGGGTGTATTCGCAACATACCGAGCAAGACGACGGATCGGGTCACAGCGGTTCGAGAGCTTTGTAAGGTGAGACTGAGACCAAACATACTTCCATTTTGAAGGGACAAAGAGATGAAAATGATCAACCTGATGAACAACTTCCGCAATGACGAATCCGGCGCCGTGACCGTTGACTGGGTCGTGCTGACCGCCGCCATCGTGGGCCTCGGCGTTGCCGTTCTGGCTTCGGTTCGTGGCGCGACCACTGGCCTGGCCACCAAAATCTCCAACAACATCGCGTCGATGTCGGTCCAATAAGACCATATCGCACCTGGAATTCGGGCCGTACCTCAGGTACGGCCCTTTCCGCTTTTCAGGTCCCATGATGCTCGACCATTCGCTGGCACACCAATTTGTTGCCACCTGCGAACAGAACCATTTCAAATTCACCCTTTGTCCAGATTTTTGCCATAATTATCCTTAAGGATAGTGAATGATCTGGAACCGGCCAGAAGGCCGCGTGACGAAAGGAAAGAACATGCGCGCAGTATTCTCTCTGGTGCTCGTTCTCGGGGTCGCCCTCGCGGGCTTCGCCGTTTATATGGCCAAAGGTTACATCGCGAATTACCAAGATGCGCTGGCTGCGGAACGCGCCTCTCGGGTGGTGAATGTACCGACCACAGAGGTTTTCGTAACCACTGAGCAGCTGCGCTACGGGCAGCAAATCACCAAAGACAATGTCCGGGCTGTCAAATGGCCCAATGACGCGATCCCGGAAGGGACGTTTACCTCGCTGGAAACACTATTCCCACCGACCGGCCCGACTGTTCGCACAGTGCTGCGCACGATGGAAAAAGACGAGGCCCTGCTGGCCGTGAAAGTCACCGAACCGGGCGCCGATGCGGGTGTTGCCTCGCGGTTGGCCGCTGGGATGCGCGCCTTCACGATCAGCGTGGATGTAAACTCTGGCGTGTCCGGCTTCATCGCCCCGGGTGATCATGTCGATGTCTACTGGTCGGGCCGCGCGGCCTCTGGCGCAAATGGAAACACACAGGACGTGACCAAGCTTATTCAGCAGAACGTCCAGATCATCGCAATCGACCAGACCGCCGACCTTGATCGCACCTCGCCCACCGTGGCGCGTACGGTTACCGTTGAAGTATCGCCCGAACAGGTGGCGGCGCTGGCCCAGGCCCAGGCAACCGGACGGATGTCTCTGTCGCTCGTGGGCTATGGCGATACATCGACTGTCGGCAGCGTTGAAGTCAACCAGAACAAGCTTCTGGGCATTTCCGAAGCCGCACCGTCTGCTGTCGTCGCGCCTCCCGAGATCTGCACCGTGCGCACACGCAAAGGGTCCGAGATCGTCGAAACGCCGATCCCCTGCCCGACCAACTGATCGGCTGGCAGGCTACTAAAAAACGGACCACAGCATGAAGGGGCGCCCGCCGTGGCGCCCCCTAAATATGCCCGGATCGCAGCGTTGTGTTGCCCGCAAGACTCATGAACTTCGCAAGTTAAGTGCTTGATTGTTGCAAAAAAGCAATTTCTATCGCATTGTTGCGCAGAATTCCTACGAAAGACCCGTTTCAAACGGGCGAGGATGACAGGCAGAACCGGCGGCGCCCAACAGGGCAAGGCCGAAAAACAATATCGGTCGTCAGCCCCAGCAAGGGTCTGAACGACGAGCAGAGCGGTTGCAGACCCGGTAAGGGCTTGACCACAGGGCAGACGTGATCAGAGAGGCAGGGTCACAATGAAATTCGAGCACTATCTCAGAGCTACGCTTCTGGGCTTGACGGTACTGGCGGCTTCGGCTGCGGGTGTGTCAGCCGAGACGCTCAGGGTGATGACCGGTACAACCAGCGGCGCGCTGAACGTTCCGATGAACCGCGCGGTTGTTGTGGAAAGCGACGAGCCCTTTGCAGAGCTCTCCATCGCCAATCCCGGCATCGCTGACATTTCCACCCTTTCCGACCGCACGATCTACGTGCTCGGCAAAACTCCGGGGCGCACCACGCTGGTGCTTCTGGGCGCCGATGGCAAGCTGATCACCAATGTCGAGGTGCAGGTCACCCCTGACATCGCAGAATTCAAGGAACGCCTGCGCCAGATCCTGCCCAACGAACCCGTCGAAGTGCGCACCGCCAATGACGGGATCGTACTCTCGGGCACGGTCAGCTCTGCGGCGTCGATCGACGCAGCGCTGGATCTGGCCTCGCGCTATGCACCCGACCGCGTGTCGAACCTGATGAATGTCGGCGGCACCCAGCAGGTGATGCTGAAAGTCCGCTTCGCTGAAATGCAGCGTTCCGTGACCAAGAGCCTCTCGTCGTCATTGGGCGTGGGCGGCACTATTGGCAGCGCCATTGGCGCCGCTGGCGGCTCCGGAACCTTCACCGAAGGCGACAATCTGATTAACCTCTTTGATGGCGATCCTTCGACTCACGCCACAAGATCCAGCAGCAGCAACGGGGCGATCAATTTCGGCGTCGGCGTTGGCGCGCTGCAATTCAACGTGATGCTCGAAGCCCTTGAAAGCAAGGGCATGGTTCGCACCCTGGCCGAGCCCAACCTGACCGCCCTCTCGGGTCAACAAGCCTCATTCCTGGCCGGCGGCGAATATCCTATTCCAATGACGGATTCCCTGGGTGGGGTCTCGATCACCTACAGACCCTTTGGTGTGCAGCTTGAATTCACCCCGCGCGTTGTGGCGGGCGACGTGATCAATCTGCAGCTCGATGCCTCGGTTTCGTCGATCGACTCAACCCAGAGCTATACTTCGGGCAGCCTCACGGTGGATGCGTTCAAAAAGCGCCAAGCCAGCACCACTGTCGAACTGCGCGATGGCCAGAGCTTTGCCATTGCCGGTCTGCTGCAGGACGATTTCCGCGATCTCAACGGTCAGGTTCCGTGGCTCGGCGATATTCCGATCCTGGGCACACTGTTCCGCTCGGCTGAATACAAGCGCTCACAATCCGAGCTGGTGATCATCGTCACTGCCCATCTGGTTTCGCCCACGCGTAGCGAAGCGCTGATGGTGCCCACCGATCGGATCAAACCGCCCTCCGAGGTTGATCTATTCCTGAATGGTATCACCGCCGCCCCGAACACCCCGACCACCGGCGCCGCAGGCGAAGTTGCCCAGCAGGATTTCGGCGGCTCCTACGGCTACATGATGGAGAACTGATCATGGCCATGTCCCGAACCTACTCGCTTCTCGCGGCCACCTCCATCCTTGCCCTGCTCTCGGGCTGCGCCGGGTTCCAGGAAGTTCTGGCGCCCTACGGTGAGGCCGGTCGCGTCCCGGCGGAAGATCACTTTGGCGATTCCACGGCCAACAATCTTGGTATCCACTCGGGCCAGATCAGCTGGGCACAAAGCCTTGCTGAACGGTTCAACGCCGAAGTGACCGACACGATCACTTTCGAGTTCAACTCAGCCGTGCTCGATGCAGACGCCCGCGCCATTCTCGACCAGCAGGCAAATTTCATCCGGCAATTCCCGGAAGTCCGCTTCCGCGTCTTTGGACATACCGATCTTGTCGGCTCGGCGGCTTATAACAAACGCCTCGGTCTGCGCCGCGCACAGGCGGTTGTGGCCTATTTCGCCAGCAAGGGCATCAGTCGGTCACGGCTTGAAGCCCTCGTTTCATACGGCGAAACGCGCCCGGTCATCGACACTCAGAACCGCGAACGACGCAATCGGCGCACGGTGACCGAGGTTTCGGGCTTCGTCGAGGATGCACCGCTCATTCTGAACGGCAAATATGCCGAAGTCGTCTGGCGCGAATATGTGGCATCCGCGACCGAACTGACGTCATCCCCTCAAGGCGAGGGGGCGGCCGGCGGCGGCGGCGGCGGCGGCGGCGGCAACTGAGCCTCAGCTTCGACCTATGAAAACCGGCCAATTCGTTGGCCGGTTTTTTCTTTTGTTGGTTTACATGTTGGCTGGGCGGAAACAGCCAACCACTTTTTTCGACATCGTCTCAATTGACCGCATAATTTCGCGGTTTTGGCCCCATTTACGCCGAACTTGCTTGCGAAATTCGTTGAACGAGCAGCCCCGAGTGCGAGTCGCGCGGGGGGGGTCGGCGAGTATTTTGAATAGATACGTTTTCGCAGGCTCTTATATGGCAAGGAACAAAAAATGAGTGGTAATGTGGCACTCCAGCATGACCTGTCCCCGATTGTGGCATGTACGATCTCGCGGGATGTGCAAGATTTCGATCTGCTCATCGAGGATATGGAAGCCGAACTTGGCGAGAGCTGGGGCGATCTGACGATCGACGACGCGATTGCCTTTCTCGGCCAGCCCGATGCAGACAGTCTGGAATTCATCGCTGTGGCGATGGACGAAGAAGATGAATCCGATCTGGCCCGGATCGCCGAGGTGATCCGCACTGCGGCCGGACGCGGAATCAAAGCCATCGTCATCGCCGAGGAAGTCAGCCCGATCGCGCTGCATCAGCTTTTGAAAATGGGTGCTGACGAATTCGTCCCCTACCCGCTTCCGGAAGGCGCGTTGCATGACGCCATCGAGCGGATCAGAACCCCCGACCCCGAACCGGCCCCTCCCGAGCCCGCGCCCACCGCCTCGACAAAGAAAACAGGCGGGTCACATGATGGCGTGGTGATTGGGGTGCATGGGCTGGCCGGGGGCGCAGGTGCAACCACCCTGGCCGTCAATCTCGCATGGGAGCTGGCCAATATCGACAAGAAGAAGTCGCCCGAGGTCTGCATCCTTGATTTCGATCTGCAATTCGGATCGGTCTCGACCTATCTCGACCTGCCCCGCCGCGATGCTGTCTACGAGCTTCTGTCGGATACGGAATCGATGGATGCCGACAGTTTCATGGCGGCGCTGCTGACCTTCAACGACCGGCTGCATGTGCTGACCGCCCCGGCAGACATCCTGCCGCTTGATATTGTGAGCAACGAAGATATCGGTCGGATCATCGAAATGGCGCGCAGCCAGTTCGATTACGTGATCATCGACATGCCGACCACCTTGGTCAGCTGGACCGAAACCGTGCTGACGGCCGCGCATATCTACTTCGCGCCGATTGATATGGATATGCGTTCGGCACAGAACACGCTGCGCCTGATCCGGGCCCTGAAGGCCGAAGAGCTGCCCGTGAACAAGCTGCGTTTCGCACTGAACCGGGCCCCGAAATTCACCGATCTGTCGGGCAAGAGCCGGGTGAAACGCCTGGCGGAAAGCCTCGATATCTCGCTCGACCTGCAACTGCAGGACGGCGGCAAACAGGTTGTACAAGCCTGCGATCACGGGCTGCCTCTGGCCGAAACCGCAGCAAAGAACCCGCTGCGCAAGGAAATCCAGAAGCTCGCTCAGTCACTGCAGGAAATCAATCAAAGCGCTGAAGCTACAGCGTAACAGGAGTCAGGTTCGTGTTCTCGCGTTACAAGAAACCCGGTGGAGCCAAGCCGCAGGCCGCTGCCCCCAAATTGCACGCGGTCGACGGTAGCAAACCCGGACCGACACCGACCGCTGCGGCAAAACAATCCGATGGGAAACCGGCAGCGCCGAAATCCCTTATGCAGCGACGGGACGCCCAACCGAATGCGCAGCCCGCACCGGTGGACCGGGAGCGCAAGCGCAAGGAACGGCTGAGCGAAATCAAGGTCGAGCTGCACAAACAACTGCTCGACAACCTGAACCTCTCCGCGCTCGAAACCGCGTCGGAAAAGGATCTGCGCGCCGAGATCAATGCGATTTCCGCCGAAGCGCTGACCGATATGAACGTGGTCCTGAACCGCGAAGAACGGTTGGTGCTCAACCAGGACCTGTTCGATGAGGTGATGGGGCTTGGTCCGCTTGAGCCCTTGCTGAAAGACGACACCGTCAACGACATTCTGGTCAACGGGCCGCATCAGGTGTTTGTCGAACGCGCCGGTAAGCTGTCGCTGACCGATGTGCAGTTCAAAGACGAACGCCACCTGCTTCGGATCATCGACAAGATCGTGTCGGCGGTTGGTCGCCGGGTCGATGAATCCAACCCCTATGTTGACGCCCGCCTGTCTGATGGCTCGCGTTTCAACGCGATGGTGCCGCCGATTGCGGTGGATGGCTCGCTGGTCTCGATCCGGAAATTCAAAAAAGACAAGCTCGGGATCGACGATCTGGTAGGCTTCGGCGCCTTCTCCGAAGAGATGGCCGCCTATCTGCAGGCCGCGGTTGCCTGCCGGCTGAACATCATCGTCTCGGGCGGGACGGGCTCTGGTAAGACCACCACGCTCAACGCGCTGTCGGGCTTTATCGACGACGCCGAGCGGATCCTGACCATCGAAGACACCGCCGAACTTCAGTTGCAGCAAACCCATGTGGGCCGGATGGAAAGCCGCCCGGCCAACGTTGAGGGCAAGGGCGCGGTCAGCCAGCGCGATTGTCTGCGCAACGCCCTGCGGATGCGTCCTGACCGCATCATCGTGGGTGAGACGCGTGGCGAAGAAGTGATCGACATGCTGCAGGCCATGAACACCGGCCACGACGGCTCGATGACGACGATCCACGCCAACAACGCACGCGACGCGGTCAGCCGGCTTGAAAACATGGTTTCCATGGCCGGGATCGAAATGCCGCTGAAAGCCATGCGCGCCCAGATCGCCTCAGCTGTGAACCTGATCGTGCAGGCCAGCCGTCTGCAAGACGGCTCGCGCCGGATGGTCTCGATCACCGAAGTCACCGGGATGGAGGGTGATGTGCTCTCGATGCAGGAGGTCTTCCGCTTCCAGCGCGTGGGGCTGAACCCCGATGGCAAGATCCTTGGTCATTTCACCGCCTCGGGCGTGCGTTCGCACTATTCCGAGCGCTTCAAGCAGTGGGGCTACGATCTGCCCGCCGCTATTTTCGAACCCTTCGTCGCGGAGTAATTCCATGGTCATCAGTGCCGAACCACTCATTTACGGACTGATCTTTATCGCCGTTCTGGTGCTCGTCGAAGGGGTGTATCTAACCGTCTTTGGCAAATCCATTTCGCTGAACAGCCGGGTGAACCGTCGCCTTGAGATGCTCGAAAAGGGCGTCGGCCGCGAGCAGGTGCTTGAGCAACTCCGCAAGGAAATGCACCAGCATATGAATGCGCGGGGCATCCCGCTCTATTCCCTGCTGGCGGAAAAGGCGCAGAAGGCCAATATCGCCTTCACCCCGCCGCAAATCCTGCTGCTGATGGCCGGTGTTACGCTGGTAGCGTTCGTCGGACTCGCCATCGGCACATCGGCCAGCCTGCCAGTACGCGCGGGCATTGCGGTGGTGATGGGCGTGGGCGGGGTCTATGTCTGGATCTCGAACAAGGCCAAGAAACGTCTGGGCCTGATCGAAGAACAGCTTCCCGATGCGGTCGAGCTGATGGTGCGCAGTCTGCGCGTCGGCCACCCGTTTTCCTCGGCGATCCAGATCGTGGCGAAAGAAGTGCCCGATCCGCTTGGCTCGGAAATGGGCGTGATTGCGGATGAAAGTGCCTATGGGCGCGACGTCGGCGAAAGCCTCAAGCACCTTGCCGAACGGATGGATATGCAGGATCTGCGCTTCCTCGCCGTTGCGGTCTCGATCCAGCAACAATCGGGCGGTAACCTGGCGGAGATCCTCGAAGGGCTCGCCAAGGTGATCCGCGCCCGGTTCCGGCTGTTCCGCCGGGTACGCGCCATCACCGCCGAGGCAAAATGGTCTGGCACCTTCCTGTCTGGCTTCCCGCTTCTGGCTCTGGTGATGATCAATGTCATCGAGCCGCATTACTATGACGATGTCAAAGACACCGCAGCCTTCGTACCGGCTGCGCTGGTCGCGGCAGCCTTCCTGATCACCAATGTTTTCGTGATGCGCGGGCTCACGAACATCAAAGTCTGAGGGACGCAGGATGGACGCCATAACCACAATGTTGACCGACATGCTTGGCCCGCTCGGCCCGGTCATCGCGATCGGGGGGCTTGGGCTCTTGCTGATCGTCGGCGCGGCCCTGCCGATGCTGCTCAACACCACCGAAGACCCGATCGAAAAGCTGAAGAAGGCCAACAAAGAGCACGAAGCGGGAAACGTAAAGCAATCGCTGCGGACAGGCTCAGGTGGGTCAGACAAGCTCGACCGCTTTGCCTCCTTCCTCGAACCGCAGGACAAGGAAGAATATTCCGCGATCCAGTTGAAGCTGCTGCAGGCGGGCTATCCCGGCAAGAACGCGGTGCGCACCTATCACTTTGCACAATTCGCCCTTGGGCTTGGCCTGTTGGGGCTGGGCTTGTTCTACGCCATGATGAACTCGGCCACCGGCACCCCGTCAACCCAGGCCACGATCCTGTCGATCCTCATCCCCGGTGCGATCGGGTATATGGCCCCGAAATACTGGGTGACCCGCCGGGTTGAAACCCGCAAGGAAGAAATCATCAACGGCTTTCCCGACGCACTCGACATGATGCTGGTTTGCGTTGAAGCCGGGCAATCGCTCGATCAGTCGATCATTCGCGTCTCCCACGAAATCCGTGCCGGCTTCCCGGCTCTGGCCGAGGAATTCGAGATTGTCAGCCACCAGCTGAAAGCGGGCAAGGACCGCATTCAGGTGCTGCGCGACATGGCCGACCGCGCCGGTGTGCCCGATGTGGCAAGTTTCGTGACGGTGCTGATCCAGTCGTCCAGTTTTGGCACGTCCATCGCCGAAGCGCTCCGGGTCTATGCGGGTGAGATGCGCGACAAGCGGGTGATGCGGGCCGAAGAAAAGGCCAACAAACTGCCCACCAAGATGACGCTGGCCACGATGATGCTCACCGTGCCACCGCTGCTCATTATCCTGATTGGCCCGTCGGTCTATGCGGTTTATACAACTCTGAACAACCTCAGCTTCTAGGAGGCGGCTATCGTTCAGAGAGGCACAGCCACAGCCATGGCGCTGGCAGCAATGCTGGCGCTTTCGGCATGTGAGACAGCGACCGGGCTCGGCAACCGCGGCGGCGATGGCTATGCGCCTGACGCCCTGCCTGCGGGCGCGCAAAGCGTTGACGGGCTTCTCGTCGGCCACCGGCTGATGGAGGCCGGGGAATACGAACTGGCGCTGAGAGCCTATACCCGTGCCGCCGCCGAACAGGGCATGACGGTCGACGTGCTTTCGGCCATCGGCTCGGCCGACCTGAAACTGGGACGCCTTGGTCAGGCAGAAAAGCTGCTGCGCCAGGCGACAAAAAACGATCCGACCTTTGTACCCGCATGGAACAATCTCGGTGTTTTGCTCATGAATACAGGCCATTACGGCGAGGCCGAGCGGGTGTTTCGCATCGCTTACGGCCTCGACAGTGGCAAAACAGACTCCATCCGGCAAAACCTGATCTTGGCGCTCGCAAAAATCGAAAACATTTCGTATGATGCCCCGGACAATGCGGAATTCGCACTGATGCGGCGCGGTCAGGGGGACTACCTGCTCTTGGCGCATCAATAGAATGCGGAACGTGTGACGAGCAGAAAAAGGACGCAGGCATATGCGCCAGATATTCATTCTTTCCCTCTGCCTTGGCAGCGCTTTTGGGCTGTCGGCCTGTGATCAGCCAACCGATCAGGCAGCAGTGGAACGCGCCGTTTCCGGCGTCAATGTGATCGACGAAAGCAACCTCAACGATGTGATGCTGACCGTCGGCGACCCGCAGGAAGCGGTGATCTACTTCCAGCACGCCCTGTCGATCGAACCCGGCCGGATAGACCTGAAACGCGGCCTGGCGAAATCGCTGGTGCGGGCAGGCAAAGCCGACGAAGCGTCGCGGGTCTGGGCTGACATTGCGCAAAGCCCCGACGCCACCAATGACGACAAGCTGGCGCTGGCGGATGCTCTGATCCGTGCGGGCGACTGGGCCAAGGCGGGCGAAGAGCTGGACCAGATACCGCCCACCGTCGAAAGCTTTGATCGCTACCGGCTGGAAGCGATGGTGGCTGACAGCAACAAAGACTGGAAGCGCGCTGACAGTTTCTATGAAACCGCTGTGGGCCTGACCACGCAGCCCGCCCATACCCTGAACAACTGGGGCTATTCCAAGCTCACGCGGGGCGATTACAAAGGTGCTGAAAAGCTCTTTGCCGAGGCCCTCACCTACGACAGCGCGATGTTCACCGCCAAGAACAACCTGGTCATGGCCCGCGGCGCTCAGCGCAAATACGATATGCCAGTGGTGGCAATGAGCCAGATCGAGCGTGCGCAACTGCTCTACACGCTGGGGCTGACGGCGATAAAACAGGGTGATCTGACCATGGGCCGGACCCTGCTTGAAGACGCGGTGCAGACCCATCCGCAACATTTCGAAGAGGCCGCGCGCGCGCTGAAAGCCCTCGACGCCAATGTCTCGCACGGCTAACCCATGCTGACCCAACAAACGGCGTCTTCTGCCCTGTGGTTTCTGCCCTTCGTCACCCCGATTGCGATCTGGGTGGCGTGGAACGACATGGCCCGGATGAAAATCCCCAATCGCGCGGTGATGGCGCTGGTTGGGGTCTTTGCCCTGATCGGGCTGATTGCCCTGCCGCTGGATGTCTATGGCTGGCGCTGGACCCATATGGTGGTGATCCTGCTGATCGGCTTTGGCGCCAATGCGATCGGATTTGTCGGAGCGGGCGATGCAAAATTCGCCGCCGCCATGGCCCCCTTCATCCTGCGCGAGGATCTTGGCAGCTTCTTCATGCTCTTCGCCGCCGTCCTGTTTGCGGGCTTCATGACCCACCGGCTGGCCCGGCGCATTCCGGCGATCCGCGCCCGCACCCCCGATTGGGAAAGCTGGACGCGCGACAAGGATTTCCCGATGGGGCTCTGCCTGGGCGCGGCGCTGGTTTTCTATCTGATCGTCGGCGCGGTCTGGGGCAGCTGATCCCGCCGGGCTGAGCCGGAGGGATCAGCCCCCGCCCCTATTTCGCGTAAAGCACGTAGATCTCGTTGCGCCGCACCTCGGTCAGCGCCACGCCGGTATCCTCGACCGCCTCCAGCACCAGTTTGCGCGCCTTCAGCGAAAACGGGCAGAGCGGCACCAGAAGATAATCTGCGCTCTCGAACCCCGGCAACCCGGCATAATACCACGGCGCCCCATGCGGCAGAGGCTCGCTTGCCCCGTATAGCCAGTAGCTTGCCAGAATATCGGCGGAGAAAATCCGCTTGCCTTCGATCAGCCCGGAGGCGTTCAGATCGTCGGCCGTCGCCTGAAACCGCACCGCCATGCCATTATCGCCCGTACAGTCGGGCCAGGTTTCGCCCTGCCAAACCGTAATGCTTTCCTCGCGCAGATCCTCATCGGCATAGGCCGCGAACGGTTGCCCCGGACCATCAAAGGCAACCTTGCCATCGACCCGGCGCATCCGCTCTGTGCCCGCCATCAGATCGGCGGCCACATCGACATCGGGAACGAGCGGCATGTATTTCTCGGTTTTCGTCGCGAGATGGCGAAACGGGCTGAAGGTGAGGTTCAGCACGGATGGCAGCGCGAAAGCGAACCCCAGCACCGCGAGAATACCCATCCCCTGCCGCAGATCCCATCCAAACCCGTTGCGCATCTCGGTATCGGGGCGCAGGTTGATCATGAACAGGGCAAACAGGCCGAGCCATTGCGGGTCGTTGCCGTAGTTCTGATAGGTCACGAAAAAGAACCCGGGCACGAGAAGCAACAGTACCAGCCCTTCATGCCGCCGCCCGGCCTGACGCAGAAAGATCACGCCCATCAGCAGCGCCAGACTGCCGCCAAGATAGATCGGCGATGCGATGGTTTCGAAAAACGGCAGCCCCGGTTGCGGGCGCACTTCAGAGCTCGATACCACCGCGAGATCGTGCAGATAGGCCAGCCAGAACAGCGGCGTACCGGCCCAGAGCGTCACCAGCACCGCGACCACCAGCCCGGCAACAATTGCCGTCACCATCACGCGCCATTGCCGCCAGCCAATCAGCGCCACCGCGATGGGCAGGAGGAAGCCGACAAAATAGGTCACCTTGATCAGCGCCATCGCCGCCAGCGCCAGCCCGATCACCAGCCCGTCGACGGTTGCGGTCAGCCGGGTTTTCTCGCCCTGCAGCATCGTCACCGCCACCGCCAGATAGGCCAAAGCCCAGGCCCAGCGATTGTAATACATCGAGATCGAAACCGAATTCTCGGTGCCGCCCGAAACCAGCGCCAGAACCAGAACCAGAATGAAGCCGCCGTAAAGGTAGGCCAGCCCGCCGCGAAACCGGCTTGCCGCCACCCACCAGATCGCCGGCAGCATCATGAGCGCCACAAGCGCCTGCGCATAAAGAATGGCATGGCCCAGTTCGGCGCCGAGCCAGACGAACAGAGCGATCGGCGCAGTGGCCAGCACCCCGATCGGGGTCTGGAAATCCAGATGCGGAAACTGTCCGCGGGCCTCGCGCAACACGATCTGCACCAGATGCAGCAGGTCGCCTTCGTGAAAGCCTACATAGAGCCCGCCCTTGGCAAAGCTCACCCCCGACACCAGCACCAGAAGTGCCAGCAGAAATCCCGCCAGTAGGGGCTTGTTCGGTCTGCTCATACCGCCCTCACTTTAAATCTTAATTATTTTGCAACACGCACAGCCCAGACTGCCACGCAATCCTTAAGGGTTTTTGTTGTCGCTTGCCAAGGCCGCAGGTAGGATTGCGGAAAACAGATGCGACGAACAAAGCAAAGCGAGCAGATATGAACATGCAGCCCACCTCCAGCGTGCAGGCCCCGCCACCATGCAAGGTGATGGAAGACACCGGGCTTACCCCGGTGATGATGCGCGAAATCCTTCTCAAGACCATGTTCCGCACCAATATCGAAACGGTCTCGGCGCTTGAATCGGTACTCTGCGTGCCCTCGCGGGTGGTGCAGGATCTGATCGACGTGGCGCGGTCGCAGGGTCTGGTCGAGGCGCTCGGCACGCTTCACGCCGGGGCGGGCAACGAAATGGGCTACCGCCTGTCGGACAGCGGCAAGGCCCGCGCGCTCGATGCGCTGTCGCAATCGGAATATTTCGGCGCGATGCCGGTCCCGATGGAGAAATATGCCGAGCAGGTGAAGCGCCAGTCGATCCGCAACGTCAAGATCAGCCGCGAACAGCTGACCGGCGCGATGGGCCATCTGATCCTGCCGAATGAGCTGCTTGATCACCTCGGCCCGGCGGTGGGTGCCGGGCGGTCGATCCTGATGTATGGCCCGCCGGGCAACGGGAAATCCTCGATCTCCAACGGCATCCGCGATGCGATTGGTGAAAAGATCTATGTGCCCCGCGCGGTGGAATATTCCGGACAGGTGATCACGGTCTATGACCCGATCGTGCATTCCGCCGTGACCGCGGTAGAAGACGATCCGAATTCGCTGCGCCGCACCTCCAACAGCTTTGACCGGCGCTATGTGATCTGCGACCGGCCCACGGTGATCACCGGCGGCGAGCTGACGCTCGATATGCTCGATCTGAAATACAACCCGACCGCGCGCACCTACACCGCGCCGTTGCAGTTCAAATCGGCCGGTGGCGTGTTCATCGTCGATGACCTTGGTCGCCAATCCGAACCGCCGCAGGCGCTGATCAACCGCTGGATCGTGCCGCTGGAGGAAAGCAAAGACATCCTCGCCCTGCAATCGGGCGAAAAGTTCGAAGTGCCGTTTGATACGCTGGTGATCTTCTCGACCAACTTCCACCCGAACGAGATTTTCGATAAAGCCGCCCTGCGCCGGATCTTTTTCAAGCTCAAGATCGACGGTCCGAACCAAGAGGATTTCCTCAAGATCTTCGCCATGGTCGCGCGCAAGAAGGGCGTGGCACTCGATGAAGCCTCGCTGGTGCATCTGCTCAAGCAGAAATACCCGACCATCGACAACATCTACGCCAACTATCAGCCGATCTTCCTGATCGAACAGATGATGGCGATCTGCGAGTTCGAGGGCATTCCCTATCAGATGAGCCCCCGGCTGATCGACCGTGCTTGGGCCAACATGTTCGTGCGCGAAGAAAAGATCGAACACTAAACACGGCGCGTCCAGCCATATCACGGCTGGACGCAGCCTCTGCCAGTCTGCTTTCTCCGTCTTCTACGACGCCCCTCCCGGGCGTTCCGTCGCTGTTTTCGCGGTTTTTCACTCCCACGCATTTTCTTTGTCCCAAGCCGGATCTATCCTTGCGCCATGAGCGCCCTTCCCGAGGTTTTTCAACACTGGTTCGCCCGGAAGGGCTGGCAGCCCCATCCGTACCAGCTCGACATGCTGGCGCGGGCGGCAGAGCCTGCCACCCTGCTGATCGCCCCCACCGGCGGCGGTAAAACCTTGGCGGGGTTTCTGCCCACCCTCACCGAACTGGCCAGCGCCCCCCGCCCCGGCCTGCACACGCTCTATATCTCGCCGCTGAAGGCGCTGGCCGCCGATATGCGCCGCAACCTGACCGGCCCGATCTCGGATATGGAGCTGGGCATCCGGGTTGACGACCGCTCCGGCGATACCTCGCAAACCCGCAAGAAGGCCCAGCGTGCCGACCCGCCGCATATTCTCCTGACCACGCCCGAAAGCCTCGCGCTGCTGCTCTCCTACGAAGACGCGCCGCGGATGTTTGCCGGATTGCGCCGTGTGGTAGTGGACGAGCTGCACGCGCTCGCCGAAAGCAAACGCGGCGATCAGCTGATGCTGCTTCTCACCCGGCTGGAAGCCCTCGCCCCCGGTCTGCGCCGGGTCGGGCTCTCGGCCACGGTAGAAGACCCGCCCGCACTGGCGCGCTATTTCCACCCCGACGGCTGCGATGTACTCAGCGCCGATCCCGGCCCTGACCCCGATATCCAGATGCTCACCACCGTAACCCCGCCGCCCTGGTCCGGCGGCGGTGGGCGCTATGCGATCCCCGAGGTGTTGGAAGAGGTAAAGCGCCACAAGACCACGCTGATTTTCCACAACACCCGCGCGCAGGCCGAGATTTTCTTTCACCATCTCTGGCTCGCCAATGACGACAACCTGCCCATCGGCATCCATCACGGCTCGCTGGCCCGCGAGGCACGTGAAAAGGTCGAGGCGGCGATGCTCACCGGCAGCCTCAAGGCCATCGTCTGCACCGGCACGCTCGATCTCGGCCTAGATTGGGGCGATGTCGATCTGGTCATTCAGGTCGGCGCGCCGAAGAATGTGAAACGCCTTGTGCAGCGCATCGGCCGCGCCAATCACCGCTACAACGCGCCCTCAAAAGCCATGCTCCTGCCCGCGAACCGCTGGGAGGTGATCGAATGTCAGGCCGCCATCGAAGCGGTGCACGCCCATGATCTCGACGGCGAGCCGCGCGGCCCCGGCCCGCGCGACGTGCTCTGCCAGCATATCCTCATCTGCGCCTGCTCTGCCCCGTTCGACGCCGATGCACTCTATCACGAAGTCAAACGCGCCGGTCCCTATGCCAGCCTCAGCCGCGCCTATTTCGAGGCCTGCCTCGATTTCACCGCCACCGGCGGCTATGCCCTGCGAGCCTATGACCGCTGGCAACGGCTGATGCTGCGTGACGGGCTCTGGCGCCTGCGCGACCCCCGCGCCACCCAACTGATCCGGATGAACCTTGGCACCATTCAGGACACCGACACGTTGAAAGTACGGATGCGCGGCAGCCGCACCCCGCTGGGTGAGGTGGAAGAAGGCTTTGCCGCCTCGCTCACCCAAGGCGACACATTCCTGATGGGCGGGAAAATCGTGCGCTTTGAAAGCCTCAAGGAAATGCATGTCGAAGTGAGCCGCGACCGTGGGCGCAAGCCGAAAGTCGCGGTGTTCATGGGCACGAAGTTTTCCACCTCCACCCAGCTTTCGGCCCGCATCCTCACGCTGCTCCGCCGGGGCGATCTCAGCGCCCTGCCCGAACACACAAGCGACTGGATCCGCCTGCAGGCCGAGCAATCGCAGCTGCCGCGCGCAGGCCGGGTGCTGGTCGAAAGCTTCCCCTATGAGGGCCGCGCCCATAGCTGCATCTATGGCTTCGCTGGGCGCGGCGCACAGCAAACGCTGGGGCTGCTGCTGACCCGCCGGATGGAAGAGGCCGGTCTTGGCCCGCTGGGCTTTGTCGCCACCGATTACGCCACCCTGATCTGGGCGCTGGAGCCGATGGGTGATCCTGCCGCCCTGCTCACCCCCGACGGCCTGCGCGAGGGGCTGGAGGGGTGGCTCGCCGAAAACGCCCTGATGAAGCGCAGCTTTAAATCCGTCGCCACCATCGCCGGCCTGACCCCGCGCAACTTCCCCGGCAAGCGCAGCTCCGGGCGGCAGGCGACATTTTCCTCCGATATTCTCTATGACACCCTGCGTAAATACGACCCCGATCACCTGCTGCTGGACGTGACCCGCGAAGAGGCCATGCAGGGTTTGATCGGTTTTGGCCGGATCGAAGAGCTGCTGACCCGCACCCATGCAAGGGTGGATCATGTGGTCACCGACCGGGTCACGCCTTTTGCCGCGCCGCTGTTTTTGGAAGTCGGCAAGGTGCCGGTTGAAGGCGCCGGGACGGAAGCCCTGCTGGCCGCTGAAGCGGATCGGTTGATGGCGGAAGCAGGGTTAAGCTGACCAAAGTCTGATAATTTCACAATATCTGACTTTGGTCTGACAGAAACCTATCCAATTGGAATGGCGTGCTATTCCGATCGCCGCCAGTGCTGCATCACGTCGCCACCCACTGCGCGCGTGTCCGCCAGCTCAAAACGCGGGGCCTCGGCCAAGTGGCTGATCCCCAGCGCGGCCAGTGCGGGCCAGCCCTCGGCCCCCAGGGCGATCCCGGCGGAAAACACAATCAGATCGTCGACCAGATCTTCCATCAACAGCGAGGCTGCCAGCCCGCCGCCGCCTTCGCAAAACACCCGGGTCAGGCCAGCCGCGCCCAGAGCCTCCAGCGCCGCGCGCGTGTCCAGCTGCCCCTCGCGCACCGGCACCTCAATGAGCCGCGCTCCAGCCTCATCCCAGTGCTCACGCCGCGCCGCCTCAGCCCGGTCGCCATGCAAAAGCCAGACCGGCACGTCATGCGCGGTGCGGGCAAGATTACTGTCGGTGGGCAGGTCGAGATGGCGCGCCAGAACCACCCGCACCGGCTGCTGCACCGCGCCCATGCCGCGCACGGTCAGCGAGGGGTCATCGGCGCGTGCCGTGCCCGCCCCCACCATCACCGCATCGTGGCGCATCCGCAGCGCATGCACATGGCGGCGCGCCTCAGGCCCGGTAATCCATTGGCTTTCGCCCGAAGCGGTGGCAATGCGCCCATCCAGCGAGGTGGCAAGTTTCAGCGTCAGCATCGGCCGCCCGCGCGTCACCTTCGACAGAAAACCAATCTGATCGCGCCGCGCCTCAGCCTCCAGCACCCCGGTTGTCACCTCAATGCCCGCCGCGCGCAGCCGCTCCAGCCCCTGCCCGTTCACCCGCGCATCCGGGTCGGTCAGCGCCACCACCACCCGCGCCAACCCCGCCGCAACCAGCGCATCGGCGCAGGGCGGGGTCTTGCCGTGATGGGAACAGGGTTCGAGCGTGACGTAAGCCGTGGCCCCGCGCGCCGCCGCGCCAGCCTGTGCCAGCGCCACAACTTCGGCATGCGGCCGCCCGCCGGGCTGGGTCCAGCCCCGCCCGACAATCCGACCATCTTTCACGATCACGCAACCCACGGCCGGGTTCGGCCATGTATTGCCATGGCCCCGCCGCCCGAGCGCGAGGGCCAGCGCCATATAGCGCTGGTCGCTCACTCTTCGCCGGTGATCGAGTCGGGCCGCAGCTCGCTGACGAATTTGTCGAAATCGTCAGCAGCCTGGAAGTTCTTGTAAACGCTGGCAAACCGCACATAGGCCACGGTGTCGATCCGGGCCAGGCTTTCCATCACGATCTCGCCGATCGTGGTCGAGGGAATATCGGTTTCGCCCATGCTTTCCAGCCGCCGCACGATACCAGAGATCATCTGATCAATCCGCTCGGGTTCCACCGGGCGTTTCTGCATCGAAATCCGGATCGAGCGTTCCAGCTTGTCGCGGTCGAAATCTTCGCGCCGTCCGCTCGATTTGATCACCACAAGATCGCGCAGTTGCACGCGCTCATAGGTGGTGAACCGCCCCCCGCAGGCCGGGCAAAAGCGCCGCCGCCGGATCGCCACATGGTCTTCCGCCGGACGTGAATCCTTCACCTGGGTATCAATATTTCCACAAAACGGGCAGCGCATCCCGGTCCCCTTTTCTACGGCCTCTTATCTGCACCTCGTGATAGTGGGTCTTTGCCCACTTATCCACAGGTACTATAGGGGGATGGGCCGGTCTTGGGTAGTACCAAATACGCCCTACCAGATGCTGATTTCGGCCCAATGCACCGGCCATAAATGGCCGAGCCGCCCCTGCCGCATTCTCAGACTCGCCCCGGCATGCGACCATGGGGCGTTAAAACAGTTCACGTGTTTCAGGAGGAAGAGATATGAGCGTTGCCCGTGTCACCGAATTATCCGCATCATCGACGAAGAGCTTTGAAGATGCCGTCGCCCTGGGCATTGCCCGCGCGGGCGAAACCCTGCGCAACGTGCGCTCGGCCTGGGTGAAGGAACAGCAGGTCAGCGTTGCCGACGGCAAGATCAGCGAATACCGTGTCAACCTGATGGTGACCTTCGTGCTCGACGACTGAGCCTAGCGCAAAAGCGCCACCACCTCGCGTTGGTGCGATCCGGCGCGATGTTCGAAAATGTAAATTCCCTGCCACGTTCCGAGGGTTAATCGCCCGCCAATTATCGGAATAGTGATAGAAACCGGAAGCAGCGCCGATTTGATATGCGCCGGCATATCGTCGGGGCCTTCGTAGGTGTGTCGTAGATACTGCATCGACGGATCGCTCGCGGGCGGCACCAGCCGATGAAAGAACGCCGCCAGATCGGTCTGCACCTCGGGGTCGGCGTTTTCCTGAATCACCAGCGAGGCCGAAGTGTGGCGGATGAACAGCGTCAGCGCCGCCTCATCCGGCGCCTCGCGCGCCACCCAGCCCGCCACCTCGCGGGTGAATTCATAGAGCCCCGGCCCGGTGGTGGCGATCCTGAACACCCGGTGGCTCATTCGCACCCCCTATCCCAGCTTTGCGTGTCGAAGTTCCAGCAATAGCCCGCCGCCTCATAGGCATCGGCAAAACTGAACACCGCGTAAGACAGGCTCTCGCTCAGGCAATCCAGCCGCGCGATCTCTTCGCCGCCCTGCTCGACGATCACCCCGGCCTCCATCGGCGCATTCTCTTCCATGCGGTCGGCACTGCCCCAGAGCACATAGCTGTAGCCCGCGTTCGTCAGGGTTAGATCTTCCCAGATCGACCGCCCCACGCCGTTCCAGGGCCGCACCCGAATATCGGCGTAGCCCCGCCGCAGCACCAGCTCCGGCGCCTTACCCGGCAGGCCGAATGTGTAGGTCACACCGCTCTCATCGGCGGTCAGCGCGGCGGCCTTACCATTGGCAAACTGGCAGGAAAACAGCGCGTCCTGCGCCAAAGCCGGGCCTGCTGACAGCACCGCCAAACCCAGCGCCAGGGGAAAGTTCGGACCGGGTTTCATCGCCGCTCCCAATGATCACAGCGCAGTTTACCCTGCCGCAGCGGGTAAGGGGAGCGCCATACCGCCACAGCCCCCCCTCAGGCCGCATCATAGGCGGCGCGGGCCTCGGCAATCGCGGGCATCTGCGCCTCGGCCCAGCCCACCAGCTCCAAGAGCGGCGGCATGAAGCTCTGGCCAATCTCGGTCAGGCTGTATTCGACGCTCGGCGGCTTGGTGTTGAACACCTCGCGCCGCACCAGCCCGTCGCGTTCCAGATCGCGCAGACTTTGGGTCAGCATCCGCTTGGAAATATCCGGCAGCGCCCGCGAGATGGCGTTAAAGCGGCGCGGCCCCTCGATCAACTCGATCAGGATCAGCGTCGTCCATTTCGCCGCGATGTGATCGAGCACATTGCGCACCGGGCAGGCGGACAGGTCGCCGGTCTTCTCCATCATCAGCGGCTTGGTCATCGCATTCATAGGTTCCCTCCAGGTAACCTTGGCACGAAAAAGTGCCTCCTTTCGCGCCGGATCAAAGGTCTCTAGATGAGACCTATACACGATTCCAGACCAAAGGAAAATAACATGACAACCAAGCTTCTGGTAGCCGGTGCAAGCGGCCAACTCGGCACGCTGGTGATCGAGCATCTGAAAACCCTCGTCCCCGCCGACAGCATCGTCGCTCTGGTGCGCTCTGATGAGGCCGCCGCGCGCTATGCCGCCGATGGGATCGAAACCCGCAAAGGCGATTACACCGACCGCGCCAGCCTCGACGACGCCTTTCAGGGCATCGACCGGCTGCTGCTGATCTCGTCTTCCACCGTGGGCGAACGCGTCGCGCAGCATCAAAATGTGATCGACGCCGCCAAATCCGCCGGTGTGGGCTTTGTCGCCTATACCTCGATCCTGAACGCCGCCAGCTCCAAGATGATCCTTGCGGGCGAGCATCAGGCCACCGAGGCCATGCTCACCGCGTCCGGCCTGCCCCACGCCCTGCTGCGCAACGGCTGGTACAGCGAAAACCTGCTGGGCGGTATCGGCGGCGATCTGGCCATGGGTCAGCATTTCGGCGCAGCGGGCGAGGGCAAATTCGCAACCGCCACCCGTCAGGACCTCGCCGAAGCTGCCGCCGTGGTGCTGGCGGGCGGCGATCATGCGGGCAAAGCCTATGAGCTGGCGGGCGATACGGCCTTCACCATGGCCGATCTGGCGGCGACCATCGCCGACGCCTCGGGCAAGCCGGTAGCCTATACCGACATGCCGCAGGACGCCTACACCCAGGCTCTGGTGGGCGCTGGCCTTCCCGAAGGCTTTGCCGCCGTTCTGGCCGACAGCGATGCACAGGCCGCGACCGGCGCGCTCTATTCGGACAGCAAAGACCTTTCCACCCTCATCGGCCGTCCGACCACCCCGATTGCCGATAGCGTGAAATCCGCGCTGAGCGCCCTCGCCTGACCCAAGGATACAGACCTATGATGAAACGCAATATTGCCGCGCTGGCGCTGGCCGCCTCGATGGTGCCTGCTCTGGGCATGGCCCAATCGGCGCGCGAGATCGTTCTGGCCGGGCTGGACGCGGTGTTCGTGCACCCCGATCCGGCGGCAATCGACACCTATTTCGCCACCGACTACATCCAGCACAACCCGATGTTTCCCAACGGAAATGACACGCTGAAGGGCTTTGCCGCTGCCCCGGCTGGCGGCGTGAAATACCAGATCGGCAATGTGATCGCGAATGAAGACACGCAGATCGTCGCCGTGCATTTCCGCGTCGAAGGTTTTGGCCCGAAACCGATGGTGGGCTTCGATATGTTCCGCGTCGAAGATGGCAAGATCGCCGAGCATTGGGACGTGCTGCAGGAAGACGTCGCCGACACCGCCAGCGGCAACCCGATGTGGACCTCGGCGGTTAAATAAGCTGGTCGAAATCCCGGGTGGGGGGGGGGGGGGG
>JBNKIC010000025.1:0-22715 GCA_050290705.1 Paracoccaceae bacterium | reverse complement strand
GTGAGCGTGCCCGCCCCAACAGCCGTATCCCCCGAGGCAGCGCCGATATTCACCGTCCCGGTGGCGCCGGCATCATTGGCGACGAAAACGCTCCCAGCACGCACCGCACCGCTTGCGGAAATCGCGAGCGTCCCGGTGCCGGAATTACCCACAGTGAGATCGCTCGAATTCGTCCAGCTCGACCCCGTACCATCCACCATCACCGTACCAGTCGAACCGGAATGGTAGCCGATAAAGCCAGCAGCATTGCTGACCGCGCCGCCTGCGGAAATCGCAAGCGTCCCGGTGCCGTAATCACCGACTAAGAGGGCGCCCGAATTCGTCCAGCTCGACCCCGTACCATCCACCGTCACCGCGCCCGTCGAACCGGAATCATAGCCGATATAGCCAGAGGCATTGCTGACCGCGCCGCCTGCGGAAATCGCGAGCGCCCCGGAGCCGGAATTGCCGACATAAAGGTCGCCCGTATTCGTCCAGATCGACCCCGCACCATCCACCGTTACCGCGCCATTCGAACTGGACACATTGCCGATATAGCCGGAGGTATTGCTGACCGCGCCGCCTGCGGAAATCGCAAGCGCCCCGGGGCCGGAATCACCGACATAAAGGACGCCCGAATTCGTCCAGCTCGCCCCCGAACCATCAACCGTCACCGAGCCCGTCGAACCAGTATTGATGCCGATATAGCCGGTAGTATCGCTGACGGTGCCGCCTGCGGAAATCGCAAGCGTCCCGGTGCCGTAATCACCGACTAAGAGGACGCCCGAATTCGTCCAGCTCGACCCCGCACCATCCACCGTCACCGAGCCCGTCGAACCGGAAGAGAAGCCAATATAGCCAGTAGTATCGCTGACGGTGCCGCCTGCGGAAATCGCAAGCGTCCCGGTGCCGTTATTACCGACTAAGAGGATGCCCGAATTCGTCCAGCTCGACCCCGCTCCATCCACCGTTACCGCGCCATTCGAACCGGAATCGTAGCCGATAAAGCCAGAGGTATTGCTGACCGCGCCGCCTGCGGTAATAGCGAGCGCCCCGGTGCCGGAAAAACCGACATCAAGTTCGCCCGAATTCGTCCAGCTCGACCCCGTACCATCCACCGTCACCGAGCCCGTCGAACCGGAATGGTAGCCGATAAAGCCAGCAGCATTGCTGACCGCGCCGCCTGCTGAAATCGCGAGCGTCCCGGTGCCGTAATCACCGACGAAGAGGACGCCAGAATTCGTCCAGCTCGACCCTGTGCCGTCCACCGTTACCGCACCGTTCGAACTGGACTCATTGCCGATAACGCTGTTGGAATCGCTGACCGCGCCGCCTGCGGAAATCGCAAGCGTCCCGGTGCCTAAAGCACCGACATAAAGGTCGCCCGAATTCGTCCAGCTCGACCCCGCACCATCCACCGCCACCGAGCCCGCCGAACCGGAAGAGAAGCCGATATAGCCAGTAGTATCGCTGACGGTGCCGCCTGCGGAAATCGCAAGCGTCCCGGTGCCGTAATCACCGACTAAGAGGACGCCAGAATTCGTCCAGCTCGACCCCGTACCATCCACCGTCACCGCACCGTTCGAACTGGAGTTATTGCCGATAACGCCGTTGGAATCGCTGACCGCGCCGCCTGCGGAAATCGCAAGCGTCCCGGTGCCGTAATCACCGACTAAGAGGACGCCCGAATTCGTCCAGCTCGCCCCCGTACCATCCACCGTCACCGCGCCCGTCGAACCGGAAGAGAAGCCGATATAGCCAGCAGCATTGCTGACGGTGCCGCCTGCGGAAATCGCAAGCGTCCCGAGGCCCTTATTCCCGACTAAGAGGACGCCCGAATTCGTCCAGCTCGACCCCGCACCATCCACCGTTACCGCACCGTTCGAACTGGACTCATTGCCGATATAGCCATAGGTATTGCTAACTGTGCCGCCATCGGAAATTGCGAGCGTCCCAGTGCCAAAATCACCGACAAAAAGGCTGCCCGAATTCGCCCAGCTCGACCCCGCACCATCCACCGTCACCGAGCCCGTCGAACCGGAAGAGAAGCCGATAGCGCCAGCAGCATTGCTGACCGCGCCGCCTGCGGAAATCGCGAGCGTCCCGGTGCCCGTGTAACCAACGGTCAAACTGTTGCCGATATTCCACGGGCTTGCCTGCGTGCCGCCACCGGTGCCGACCACGGTTTCAGACGTGTCAACAGACTGTTGCGCCATCGCGCCAACGGGCAGAGTGATCAGCAGCGCGGCGCCGAGCAGGGGCGTGGCGCCTTCTGCCCGCCAGGGCAACCGCGTCAAACCGGCCTGTTTGGCCTTTATATCTTTTCCCATCACGTCGCCCCCTTTTTTGCAATAACTCGGCGGTTTTTCAGGGGCGCAATCCGACGTGGCGCTACAGAACCGAAGTCGCGCCAGCCAAACCGCACCCCAAGGCCACAGCCTCGGGGCAGCGGTGAAAATGCCATTTTCTGTAGGTGTAAGGAGTGCCGTGGCCCCGGAAAACAGGTGGCGAACTGACGAAATGTCTCACAAACTGACGAAAAGTCTCAGACAGGCCCGGGAAGGGAGTACCCGCCGGCCATTCACAGCCTTAGGTTGCTGAGGTTGCGCCCCCGGTCGCAGCCCTGTCATGCCGGTATTCGCTCGGGGTCATACCGGTTTGAGCCCGGAAGGCCCGACCGAAGGTTTCAGGCGAGTGATACCCACATTGAAACGCCACAAGTTTCACCGGAAGTGGTGGCTCGACCAGCAACACGGATTTGGCGTGATCAATCCGCACTCTTCGGATCGCCGCCCCCACTGTACCATGGCGTTCTTCGAACACCCGGTAGAGCTTGGCGCGGGAACAGCCGATCACCATGGCGATCCTCTCGACACTGAGGTCGGTATGGGAGAAATTCAGCGCGATATAGTGTAGGGTCGCTTCGTGAATGGCCTGATCAGGCAGCCCCTCTGCCTGCCCCACCTCGCCGGGATCGGCCTGTTCCAGAACCCCAAGCGCAAGCTCTTTCATGGATTTCAGCGCCCGGCCCAGCTCGTCCGGGCCAAGGCTCGCCCCGGTCTGGGCCATCATCAGCATCTGGTTTTGCAGGAACGGCATAAGCCCCGGTTTGTGCAGCGAAGCGATTCCGGCGGAAGGCGGCCATTTGTCCGAGCACAGCTCATCGCGCAGAAGCGGTAGCGGCAGTATCAGTGAGAGCATTTCGTGATCATGACTGCGCGATGTAATTGGATGTGTCGAATCAAGCACAATCAGCGCCGGCCCGGCGCTTACGGCAACCTCCACCCCACCCGGCTGAGTGAGGTCCGCCGCCCCGGATACCGTCAGGTTGATCATCAGGAAATCGCCCTGCGGCTGCGCGAAATACGCAATCACGTCATCGGCACGGGTGCGCGCGAACGCCACGCCCTCAGGGCTGACGTTACGCATCTGCGCACCGCGGAAATCCCGCGTTGCATCACGCCCCAAGGGGGTGAGTTCCGCGCCGGGATGCAGGCTGCGCCAATATTCAAAGCGCTCCGTCGGCCGCACCGGTGTCGTGTCGATCTGCTGTATTTGGCTCTGAGGTTGCATCGGTGCGATTGTCGCACGCCTCTCCGGTCTCCTCCAGACGCAAATTTCTCCAAACCGGCCAGTGGGTGCAAAAGCATCTGACATGGCGGGGTCGACACACCAACCAAATGGCGCAGAGCTGCGGTCGGGTGCATCGCTCGGCGTTTTCCCGTCCGGCCAAGATGTTTATCCTTGAGAATCTCGCGCGCCAAAGCATATGGGCACGGCGTGAAATACCTTGGGAAACTGATGCGCTGGCTGGACAGGCGGCCCCCGATCACTTCGCACAATGGCCAACCATACAACCTATATTGCCGGTCCGAAAAAGCGGACATTGATCGCACCCGCAGCAAATGAACGCTCCCCGCCCAGAAAGGCGGAAAATAGAGGTTATGGAGCCGAGAAAGTTGTGCCGACCTTACTCATCATGAGGCTGATTTGTGATGTGTCAGATCTCGGTGGTTTCAGGCCCCCGCAACCAAATCTAACGAACACGCCGCCGTCGAAAGACTGGCGGTTTTTTTGTGTTCGCAGTCGCCAATCCCATTCAATCTGTGCCGCACACGCCCAACGCAAAATCCACCGCGCGCCGGGCCGTCGCAATAGCAAGACCGGCCCCAGACCGGCTGCGCACCCAGTCCTGCCCCGCCAGTATGGCCCCCGCCGCAAAAAGACGAAGATCAATCGGCACCCCCGAGGCGATCGGGTGGAAAGGCCGGGGCTTGTACTTCAGGAGCGTTTTGCGGGATACGCAGCACACCACCGCTCTGGAAGTCCACTGAAGAATTGAAAACCACCATGCTCCCGACCGACCGCCTCAAGACCGACTGTTCCAAATGCGCGGCTGTTTGTTGCGTCGTCTTGGCCTTTGATAAGGGCAAGGATTTCGCATTTGACAAGAACCCCGGCGAACCGTGTCGGCACCTCTCGGGGCACAGCTGCACGATCCACGACAGGCTGACGCAGGAAGGTCTTCCGGGCTGCGTTGCCTATGAATGCCTGGGCGCTGGCAACCGTGTGGTCCAAGAGGTCTTCGCAGGTCAGTCCTGGCAGGATGAGCCGCGCCTGATGCCGGTGATGATGGAAGCTTTCTCGGCCATGTGCGAAGTCCACAAGCGGATCGATTATCTGCGTGCCGCCGAGACTTTGCCGTTGGAGGCGCAGGACGACCAGACACGTCAGAACTACCTCGACCACCTTGAGCAGCACCGCTGGAGCGGGCCAGAGCTCAATGAATTCGAGTTTGGCCTGGCGCTGGAGATCGACATCTTCCTGCATGGGATCGGCTTGTCACTGGCCGCCCCCTTAGCCGGGCGGTGAGCCTGCGGCGTGATGGCCGCGCGCATATCGCATGAGGCCCCGGCTATATGGTAATGCGGCGAAGCTCGGTTTCTTGTTGGAAACTGTCATCCGCCTGTTGTGTAGGCTCGAACCGCCGCCTCTCGTCGGACAGCTCACCGCTTCGAACCGGGCCTCAGAAGTCTTCGCCATTGTCTCTCGGACCAATGGCGCTCCACTGGCTCGATCCCAGCATCTCCTTGGGCGTCGTCACGTCGAGCATCTGTTCGGCAAGTGTGATCGGGGCTTTCGCTGCCCCACCGGGGCGACGGTCCTCTCACACTCTTGTGCTTGGCATTCTCAGCCCCCAGCATCTTCAGCCGCCGGGCGCCAGACACTTCCATGCCACCATAGTTCGAACGCCACTTGTAGAACGTCGCGTCGCTGATCCCGTTCAAGCTCTGAGGTGCCCCCAGTTTCCTAGACACCTGCCTCGTTCAGTTTCTGCTGCCTGCCGAGGACAGGACCGCAACGACACCCGCCGGGACGTCCTGCTACCCCAATGGGAGCGATCACGCGGGCCGGATCAAACGGGATGCCCGGCTTGCCAGACTCTGGCAGGCGCCTGGCTCGTTGGGTCGATGAACAGGAAATCGGCAGGCGCACCCGGGCCGAGGGTCCCGACGTCCTGCGTGGCACCGATTAGCCCGGCAGGGATCGACGTCGCCATGGCGAGAGCGGTGTCGAAGTCTGCGATGCTCCAGCGGGCGAGGTTACGCACGGCGGTCAGCAGATCCAGATCGGCCCCCGCCAAGGTGCCATCCTCAAGGGTCAGCCGCCCGTCTCGCCGCAAGATCGTCCGACCGCCAAGGTCGAAGGCACTCATATCGGTTCCGGCAACCGCCATGGCATCGCTGACCAGAAAAATCCGCCCCGGTCCGGCCTTGGCGCGCATCGCCAGGCGGACCGTTTCCGGGTGAACATGGTGACCATCGGCGATCAGCCCCGCTGACAATCCACCCAGAGCCAGCGCCGCGCCAACCAACCCGGGTTCGCGGCCCGCGAGTTGGCTCATCGCGTTGAACAAATGGGTGACGCAGCGCGCCCCGGCCGCTGTAGCCTGAACGCAGGCGTCATATCCCGCGTCGCTATGGCCAAGCGAGACCAACACGCCCGCCCGGGTCAAACTGGCGATCTGGTCGACGGAAACGCTTTCAGGGGCGACGGTCAGTTTCAAGACCGGCAAGCGCTGCGCCGCATCGAGAAGCACCTCAAGATCGGCGTCACTCATCGCCCGGATCATCCCACCGTCATGGGCGCCTTTGCGGCTAACCGACAGGTGCGGCCCCTCAAGATGCAGCCCCAGAATGCCCGGCACGCCAGCGGCGATTGCGGCCTCGACGGCATCGATGGCGGCCACGGTCTTGTCCGGAGTATCGGTGATCAGGGTGGGCATGATTGACGTCGCGCCCAGCCTTGAATGTGCTGAGGCCATCCGGCGCAGGGTGTCGACCGACGGCTCTTCGTTCAGCATCACGCCGCCACCGCCATTGACCTGAAGATCAACGAAACCCGGGCAGATCAGTCCGCCGCTCAGCCGCTCTACCACCACGCCCGGATCAAGGGCGCGCTCGGGCGGCAAGGCAACCACGCGCCCGCCCTCGACGATCAGGGCGTGATCATGATGCCGGGTGGTGCCGTCGAAGATCTCGGCGCCGATATAGGCTTTGCGGCTGCCGCTCATATCGTCTCCGTCACTTTGCGAAGATGGCGCGGCGTGTCCGGATTGATTCCCCGCTCAAAAGCGACGCGTTCGACCATGGCATAAAAGGATACCGCCAGCGTAATCGGATCGGTCAGCGGATGGCCGGTGCGAACATGCGGCAATGCGGTTGCCGCCGACGGGTGGTCTGAGGTCACGAAAACATTCGCCCCCATCGCCACCAGTTGATCCGCCGCCGATACGACCGAGGTTTCAGCCGCATCAGCCGCTGTCAGGCACAGCACCGGAAAGCCTTCATCGACAATCGACACCGGCCCGTGCAGCACTTCCGCCGCGGAATAGCTTTCGGCATGGATCTGGCAGGTTTCCTTGAATTTCAGCGCGGCCTCGTTGGAAATCGCCCAGGAGGGCCCGCGACCGAGGGTATAGAGCGATTGTTTTTGACCGATGGCCGCGCGCAGCTCGGGCCAGTCGATTTCGGCCGCTTGTGCCAGCAGATCGGGCAGCCTGTGCACCGCGTTGCGCAAGGCGGTATTGCGGTTCCAATGCGCCAGAAGCAACAGCACCGACACGGCGGAGGTGATGAAGGTCTTGGTCGCCGCAACGCTGCGTTCGGGCCCGGCGAGGATATCGACCGTATATTCGGACGCTTCAGCGAGCGGCGAGGCGGCGTCATTCGTTACCGCCACTGACAGCGCGCCCCCGTCCCGCGCCGCGCGGGCCATCGCCACGATGTCAGGGCTTTTGCCCGACTGCGAGACCGACAGGCACAATGCACCGGACATGTTCAGACTGGCGCCATAGATCGACGCCACCGAGGGGCCGATCGAGGCTACCGGCAGGCCCAGCTCCAGCTCGCAGGCATATTTGAGGAAGGTGCAGACATGGTCCGACGAGCCGCGTGCCACAGTGGCAACAAAGCGCGGGTCGGCCTGGCGGGCGGCGGTGGCGATATCCGCGATCTGGCGGTCCCCCTCCCGGACCAATCGTTCGACGGCCTGCGGAATTTCCAGGATCTCGCGCCGCATCTGGGTTTGCTGATCGGTCATTCGGTAGGGCCTTTCTATTGACGCAGCTCAGCGACGAAGTCGTAGGCGTCGCCGCGAAAGATGGAAATGGTGAACTCGACGACACGGTCCGACGCCAGATACGAGACGCGCTGAATGCGCAGGCCAGCGTCCCCTTCAGGGACTCCCAGCAGGCTGGCCTCCTGCGCGGGCAGGTTGATGGCCGAGATTTTCTGCACCGCGCGCACCGGGCGGTTCCCGTCGCGCTCAAGCACCTCATAAAGCGAGTTCTCAACCACCATCGGGTTGGGCAGGATATCGGTCGGCAGCGAGGCGCGCTCGATAGCCATCGGGCGGCCATCCGCGCTGCGCAACCGGGCAATGCGGGCCACGGACACGCCATCGACCAACGACAGCGCGGCGATTTCCTCAGGCGTCGGCAGGCAAACACTGCGCTCGAGCCAGGTCGAGGTGACCGACATGCCCCGGTGCTTCATCTCTTCGGTAAACGACGTCAGGTGCGACAGCGATTGCTGGATCCGCAATCCGTTCTCGGTCACGAACGAGCCCGAACCCTGACGCTGCACGACTACCCCGCCCTCGACCAGCACCTGAATGGCCTTGCGCACGGTGACACGGGACAGATCGGTCAGGGCGGCGATCTCGCGTTCCGACGGCAGCGCCGAACCGGCGGGTAGGATGCCTGTTTCAATCGCGTCCGCGATCCGCATACGCAGTTGCAGGTATCGGGGGCCGCCGGTAGGGGACAGCCAGTCGCCACCGCTCAGATGCTGCGAAATATCCATCACCGGGTCTCTGATTTGACACTGCGCGCGGCGAGTTCCAGAGCACCATCCAGGGCAGTCCCCTTGCGCTCAACCAGGCTGGCGGTCGCGGCTTGGGGCAGGAACGGCGCATAATGCGGCGCCAGCCCGCCAATCAGGCACAGGGGTTCGCCCGGCCCCCAGCCAAGCCTATCTGCCGCCCGCATGATATAGGCCGCGCCCTCATCCATCAGGGCGTGCCCGGCTGCGTCGCCAGCATTCGCGGCGGCAACGATCCTGGGGGCCAGACGCGCGAAATCGGACGGGGTGCTGCCGCTGGCGAAGGCCACAATATTGGCCGCCGACCCGCCGAGATCGGCAAGCACATCACTTGTCAGGGCGGTCGGCGTGGCCAGACCGTCGATCACATGCAGGATCCGTCGCAATAACGCACGCCCCAGATCGGCGCCCGAAGCCTCGTCGCCAAGGGGGAATCCCCACCCGCCGAGCAGCGTGATCTCGCCATCTTTCTGCCGCGCGAGAAAGCTGCCCGTGCCGATCCCAACGACCGTACCGTCCCCCGCGCCGAGCGCCCCGACAACGGCGGAGCGGCGGTCATCCTCGACAGTGAAATTCTCAAACCCGAGAGCCGACGCCACCTTGCGGCCAAGCGTAGCGTCGACCACCCCGGCCAGGCCCAGATATCCGTGGCACTCGTGCAAGGCGGACACCGGCAGCCCGGCCATCTCGGCAAGTTGCGCCAGCCCCTCGCGCAGCGTTGAGATCGCCGCGTCGAAATCGGTTGTCACATTGGCGGGGCCTCGTTGCAGCTCAATGCGGGTGCCATCGCGAGAAAGGGCGAAACGGCAATTCGAGCCGCCTCCATCCACCGCGACCAGATTTGTATTTGGAATCTGTTGCATGGAGATACCATTACAATACCTATTGCCCCTCTGACTACCTAAAAACTCACAGGAGAGGCCAAATAAGGCCATGGACACTTGATCCGCTGAGAGAATTTTCTGTGCGTCAGGTTTTCTTTCTTAATGGTATTGCAAAGGTATCAATTCTACATGCCGGGAAGGGAGCCACATGTTGCGCCAGAAAACCGAAGATCTGCACCGCCACACCATAGGCCGCCCGCAGCGTTGATCTGGGCAAATTTGGCGTGAGAGGCAATCCCCGCGATGGAGCGCTGAGTTGCTGCAGCGGCAACCATGCCAAGCGGATCAGAGCGGCTTTTTTCCGGCCTCGATCTCGCCTGTGGTCAGCACCGGCGAGGCGTCGATATCATCGGCATCGAGCATCGTGGCCACCCGTTCGAGCGAAGCAACAAGCTGCGCCTGCTCCCAATCCTGCATCCGCTCGAAGGCCCGGACAAACCGCTGTTGCAGCGCGTCGGGGGCATCTTTCACCGCGGCGCGACCCGGTGCGGTGATCACCACATTGGTCTGGCGCCGGTCGGTTTCCGAGCGCTGACGCGTGACCATGCCGGTCTGTTCCAGCTTGTCGATCAGCGCCGTCACCGTTCCCTGAGCCACGCCCATCTGGGTGGCCAGCGCCTTGGGCGTGGCACTGCCATCGGCCCGGCTGGCCACAATCTGCAAAACCCGCAGTTTGGCTGGGGTCAGCCCTGCCGCCTGCGCGAGCTTGCGCTCGTAAAGCTCAGTCGCACGTAAAATACGTCTGAGCGCGATCAGGCTTTCATCGGTGCGTTGCTTGGGTGTCTCGGTCATGCCCGACAGTGCCATGAAAGCGCGATATGCTTCAATCCCCGAAGTATTTTGGAAAAATAATTTGGAAGGCAAAGCATTTTCATGTCAACTTACTTCGCCTATAGGTGCATAAAGTATAGAAAAACATCGTAATAAGTTCCAAATTGCGCAATTATCGTTTGTGTGTTGAATGTTTTGCGTTTCCGCATTACTTAGGTAGTCGAAATAAATAGAGGGACACCCTCCGATGCCGAAAGACAGTGACAGACCCCGAACGCGTCAGCCCCGCCTGCGCAAACCGAATGCGACAGACGGGGCCGATATCTGGGCGCTTGTGAAACGCTGCAAGCCGCTCGACGAAAATTCCATGTATGCGAACCTGATCCAGGCCGACCATTTCCGCGATACCTGCGTGGTGGCCGAGCTGGAGGGCGAGATTGTAGGCTGGATTTCCGGCCATATAATCCCCGAACGGAAGGCGCTCTTTGTCTGGCAGGTCGCAGTCAGCGAAAAGGCCCGTGGGCTTGGCCTGGGCAAACAGATGCTCAGCGCGTTGACCCGCCGCGAGGCCTGCCGGGGCGTGACGCATCTGAATACCACGATCACCGAAGACAACGCTGCCTCCTGGGGGCTGTTTCGCAGCTTTGCCCGCAGCATTGGTGGCACGCTGAGCGATACCCCCTATTTCGAGCGCGACGCACATTTTGATGGGCATCACGACACCGAACATCTGGTGACGATCACTCTGCCCGAGCCCGCAAGGCTGGCGCGCGCCGCCTGATCCGACCTCTCCGCACTGACTGTGAAAGGACATCCCATGCCGGAAGACCTTACCGATACGATTTTCACCCGCCGCGAAAGCCAGGCCCGCTCCTATTGCCGGGGCATGCCAGCGGTGTTCACCAGCGCCAGCGGCTCTGTGCTGACCGATGCCGAGGGGCGGCGCTACATCGATTTTCTCGCGGGCTGCTCGTCGCTGAACTATGGTCATAACGATCCCGATATGAAAATGGCGCTGATCGAGCACATCGCCGGCGATGGTATCGCCCATGGGCTGGATCTGCATACCGAGGCCAAGGCCGCGTTTCTGTCGGCTTTCGAGACCCACATCCTTGCCCCGCGCGGCATGGATCACCGGGTGATGTTCACCGGCCCCACTGGCGCCAATGCGGTGGAAGCGGCGATGAAGATCGCCCGCAAGGTTACGGGGCGCAGTAATATCATCGCCTTCACCAACGGCTTTCACGGCGTGACGATGGGGGCGCTGGCCGCCACCGGCAATGGCTATCATCGCGGCGGGGCCGGGATGGAGACATCCGGCGTTACCCGTCTGCCCTTTGATGGCTATGCCGAAGACATCGACAGCGCCGCGCTGCTTGAGCAGATGCTGAACGATCCGTCCGGCGGGCTGGATGCCCCGGCGGCAATCATTTTGGAAACCGTGCAGGGCGAAGGTGGGCTGAATGCGGCCAGCTTTGAGTGGGTGCGCCGCGTGGCCGATATTGCCAGCGATCATGGTGCGCTTCTGATTATCGACGATATTCAGGCAGGCTGCGGACGCACCGGCCGCTTCTTTTCCTTCGAAGAGATGGGCGTGACCCCCGATATCGTGACGCTGGCCAAATCGCTGTCGGGCTTCGGCTTACCGATGGCGGCGGTTCTGGTGCGGCCGCAGCATGATATCTTCGGCCCGGCCGAGCATAACGGCACCTTCCGGGGCAACACCCATGCTTTCGTCACCGCCCGCGTGGCGATCGAGAAATTCTGGAGCGATGACCAGTTCCAGCGCGCATTGGCCGATAAGGCGCTGATGCTGACCGCTGCTTTGCAGGAGGTGGCCGAGATGGTGCCCGGTGCCCGGCTCAAGGGCCGCGGTCTGATGCAGGGGGTCGATGTGGGCGATGGCGATCTTGCCGCCGATATCTGCGCCCGCGCCTATGATAAGGGCCTGATCATTGAAACCTCAGGCAACCGCGATCAGGTGGTCAAGGTTCTGGCCCCGCTCACCACCACCGAGCAGAGCTTTCACAAGGGCTTCAATATCCTCATCGGCGCCACCTATGCGGCGATGGCAGAGCGCAATACGGCGGAAAACCACACCATCCTGGCAGCGGAGTAGCCAATATGATCGTTCGCGATTTCAACAAGATTATCGAAGCCGACCGCACCCGCGTGGTGTCTGACAAACAGTGGACCAGCGTGCGGATGCTGCTGGCCGATGACGGGATGGGCTTTTCCTTTCACATTACCTTCCTGACCGCAGGCTCTGAACACACGTTCGAATACAAGAACCATTTCGAAAGCGTCTATTGTATTCAGGGCTCGGGCTCGATCACCGATCTGGGCACCGGCGAAACCCATGCGATCGGGCCGGGCGTGATGTATGCGCTGAACAAGCATGACCGCCACATCCTGCGTGCCGAGGAAGAGCTGGTGATGGCCTGCGTCTTCAATCCGCCGGTGACGGGCAGCGAAGTGCACCACGAAGATGGCTCTTACGCGCTGGTCAGCGAGGAGGCCTGACATGGCCCATACGGTTGAGAAAATTGGCGGGACGTCGATGTCGCGCATCGAGGAGTTGCGCGATACGCTGATCATCAATGGTCGCAGCGGCCCGGCGCTTTATGGCCGGATCTTCGTTGTCTCGGCCTTTGGCGGCATCACCAACCTGCTGCTGGAACACAAGAAATCGGGCGAGCCGGGGGCCTTTGCCGCCTTTGCCAATGACGATACCGATCATGGCTGGCATGATCGGCTGGATGCGGCAGCCGAGGCGATGCGCGCGGCCCATCGCAAGGTGCTGGAAGACGCCGCTGATATTGAGCGCGCCGATGCTTTTGTGGCCGACCGGTTGCATGGTGCAAGCAGCTGCCTGATCGACCTGCAGCGCCTGTGCTCTTATGGTCATTTCCGGCTGTCGGAACATATGGCGCAGACCCGCGAATTGCTGGCAGGGCTGGGCGAGGCGCATTCGGCCTTTGTCACCACCCTGATGCTCAGCCGCGCCGGGGTGAATGCCCGCTTTGTCGATCTCTCCGGCTGGCGCGATGAGGGGGATCAGAGCCTTGATGCGCGCATCCTGAGCGCGATGGAAGGCGTCGATCCCACCCGTGAAATGCCCATCGTCACCGGCTATGCGCAATGCGCCGAAGGGCTGATGCGAGAATATGATCGCGGCTATTCCGAGGTGACCTTTTCGCGTCTGGCCGCCCTGACCAGCGCGCGCGAGGCGATCATTCACAAGGAATTTCACCTCTCTTCTGCCGATCCGAACCTTGTTGGTGCCGAGGCTGTGCAGAAGCTGGGCCGGACGAATTACGATGTTGCCGATCAATTGTCGAATATGGGGATGGAAGCGATCCACCCGAAAGCGGCGAAAACCCTGCGTCAGGCCAAGGTGCCGCTGCGGGTGACCAATGCGTTTGAACCCGACGATCCCGGCACGCTGATTGATGAGCACCCCGCCGACAGCGCTGCGGTTGAGATTGTCACCGGGCTGGAGCTGTTCGCGCTGGAGTTGTTTGAACCCGATATGGTTGGGGTGAAAGGCTATGACGCGGCTATTCTCGACGTGCTGACCCGTCACAATGTGCGCATCGTCTCCAAGGTTTCGAATGCCAATACCATCACCCATTATGTCGATACCTCGATGAAGGCGCTGCGCCGGGTCGAGAAAGATCTTGCCGCGCGCTATCCCAGCGCCGAAATCTCGGCCCGCGCCATTGCCATGGCCTCGGTGATCGGGCGCGATCTCAGCGGGCTGTCGGTGCTGACCCGGGGGCTTCAGGCGATTGCTGGGGCAGGGCTATCGGCCATCGGCGCTAGCCAGGGACCACGTAATGTGGATGTGCAGTTCATCCTTGAACGTGAGGCGCTGAAACCGGCGATTGCCGCCCTGCACGGCACGCTGATTGAGGGGCGCCAGCCCACTCTCGCTCGCGCGGCCTGATCGCCTCAGGCGATGGGGGCACCCCATCAAGGCTGCTGGCGATCCATATTGGCTGGGTGGGCTGCCCGGTTTCGAGCGCCCCGGCGCTGAGGTCCGCAAGGCGCACCGGTGCTAAAATGCGCAATCGCGCTGCCGCCCCCCCCCGTTCGGTAAGCTGGAGGGGGCAAAATGGTGTTTGATAGGTGCTGAGCTTGGGTGGAGAGGCCACGCAGGCCCACCGCCCGGGCGAAGGTCTGGCCCCGTTACAGGGCCAGGGCAGGATCAGATGGTGTGAAGGTAGAGGTCGTAATCGACCTCGCTCACGAGCCGCGCCACGCGGTCATATTCGGCGGCTTTCACTTCCGTGAAGGTGCGGTGCATGTCTTCGCCAAGGGCGGCCTTCAGGAAATCCGAAGCCTTTGCCGCTTCGATTGCGGAACGCCAGTCACGCGGGATCGCCGGTCCGTCGGAATCTTCCGCATAAGCGTTGCCGGTGGTTTCCGGGCCGGGATCAAGGCGCTGGTCCAACCCGTGCAGGATGCCCGCCAATACAGTCGCCGCAACGAGGTAGGGGTTGGCATCGACGCCAGAGGGCCGGTGTTCGATACGCCGGGCCGCGAGATCACTTTCGGGAACCCGCAGTGCGACCGAGCGATTGTTCACGCCCCAAGCGGTGGAAACCGGTGCATAGCTTTGATTGGCAAAGCGGCGCCACGAATTGAGATGCGGCGCGAAGACCAGCATCGCTTCCCCCATCGTCTCCCTGAGGCCTCCCAGCGCATGCAAAAGCAAATCGGACCAGCCTTCGCCGGGCTCTTCGGCAAAGACGTTGCGGCCCGCCTCGTCCTGCATCGATACGTGGAAATGCATGCCGGCCCCGGCATAGTCTTCGATCGGTTTGGCCATGAAACAGGCCGTCACGCCATGCGCGCGCGCCTGCTGGCGCACGATCCGTTTCAGCCGCACGATGTCATCGGCCGCCTGCATCACGTCGGTGCGATAGTGCAACGTCAGCTCATACTGGCCGGGGGCATATTCCGAAATCAGCGTTTCGGCCGTGATGCCCGCCTTTTCGGCACCGGCATAGATATCGTTGAACAGCGGCAGCATCCCGTGCAGATGATCGACCGAGTAGACCTCGGTCTTGCTGCTGGGGCGGCCGTCGAGAACATCGGGCGCCGGGCGCATCTTGCCGTCGGGGCCGCGGGTACTGTCCAAGAGGAAGAATTCGAGCTCGAAGGCGCCCGCTGGTTTCAGCCCGCGCTGGGCGAAAGCCTCGATCTGCCGGGTCAGCGCGTGGCGGGGATCAGAGGTCATCGGCCGCCCGTCGAGCTCGTAGAGCGACATGAACACCTCGGCGCGTGCTGGCACCGTGTTGTGAAGCGGCTTTAGCGAGCCCGGAACCGGCCAGGCGCGCATATCGCCGTCGCCCTGATCCCAGATCAGCCCGGTTGCGTCCACGTCTTCGCCCACCACGTCGAGCCCGAGAATCGAGATCGGCATGTGTCGGCCCGAGCGGTAGAGCGACAGAAGCTCGTGGCGACGGATGATCTTGCCGCGCCCGATGCCATTGGAATCGTGCAATACGATGTCGATCGCCTCGATCTCGGGATGTGCGGCGAGAAAGGCTTCAGCTTCGGCAATATCGGCACCAGAGGGGCAGGTTTGGGGCATCGGAGTCTCCTTAGGCGAACAGCTCGTTCAAAATGTCGTCGAACCCGGCGATCAGCCGGTCGATCTGATACTGCGTCGTGGCGGGGCTCACCAGCATCATGTTGTGGAAGGGGGCGATGAGGCAGCCGCGATTAAGAAGCGCCGTGTGCAGTGTCGCCTCGACCTCGGGCACATGCGCCGCTGCCGCCTCGGTGCCGTTTTTCAGGGGGCCGGGGGCGCAGATGAATTCCACCCGGGCACCGACGCGCACCACATGCCAGGGCGCACCGTGGGTGGCGATCACCCGTGCGAGTCCATCGGCGAGCCGTTCGGCCCCGGCCTCCATCCGCTCATAGGCTTCCGGCGTCATGACCTCCGCCAGCGTGGCAACGAGGCTCGCAAACTGCATCGGGTTGGCCGAGAGGGTGGTGCCCATGCCGGAATGCCCGGCAGGCCGGGTGCGGGAATAGGCAAGATAGGCCTCGGCCAGCTCGGGCTTCAGCCCCCAGGCCGCCGTGGGCACGCCGCCCGCCACGCATTTTCCAACCACAAAGATATCGGGCGAAAGCCCGTGCACTCTGGTATAGCCGCCGAGCCCGGACGAAATCGTGTGAGTCTCGTCAATGATGAGAAGCGCGCCGTAGCGTGTGGCGAGCGCGCGCAGCCCCTCGTGAAAGCCGTCGTCGGGCAGCACCATGCAGGAATTAGTCATCACCGGCTCGGTCAGGATCGCGGCGATCTGGCCGGAGGCGAGCTGTGCTTCGACGCTGGCCAGATCGTTGAATTCGGCGCAGGCGGCAACCAGTGTCAGGTCTTCGACCTGGCCGACCAGCCCGGGGCGGGTCACCGTCCGTCCGTCTTGGCATTCGACCATCGCGTCGTCGACCGTGCCGTGGTAGCAGCCATTGAACACCAGCACTTTGGGCTTGCCGGTGACGGCGCGCGCGACCCGCAGCGCAAAGCGGTTGGCGTCGGTCGCGGTGGTGGCGATTTGCCAGGCAAAGCTGCCGAAGCGCTCGGTCAGGAGCCGCCCTGCCTCCAGCGCCGTTTCGGTGGGCAGCATGTAGGTGAGCCCGTTTTCCGCCTGCGCGCGGATCGCCTTCGCCACGGGGTCCGGCGAATGGCCGAACATCGAGCCGGTGTCGCCGAGGCAGAAATCGGCAAGCGTGTTGTCGTCGATATCGGTCAGATTCGCCGCCTTCGCGCTTTCCACCAGCATAGGGAAGGGCATCGGCCAGTCTTTCATCCAGTGCATCGGCACCGCGTCCAGAAAAGCCCCGGCCCCACGCGCCAGTGCGGCTTGGGTCTGGGGGCGGGCGGCGGCATAGCGGTCTGCCTCACGGCGTGCGATGGCTTCAAGGCGCGAACGGGGGATCCCGGCGACAAGATCGGTTTGATGGGGCATGACGATACTCCTTGCGATGCGCTCTTCTGGCTTAAATTTGATCAAATGTGAAGGTGGATAGTTCAGATTGCAAAATATGCAGTTCACAGCACCGGGGGTGGTTTGATCAAATGGCAGAAGTCCGAAGGCGCAGCGCGGGTGCATCGTCTGGTGGCAGCGATTCGGTTTGGCGGTGCAACGCCTGAAAGGCGGGCCTCCTACGGATAGGGTTTGGCTCGATTGGTGCGACGAACCGCCGCGACGATTTTCCATATAATCAGCGACGAAAGTACGCGGTTGCAGAGCCTTGATCGCTTCTGATTTTTCTTGCCTGTCAGGCTGTTTCCGTTGTTCTATAAGTAATCATATCCAACCTTAGGGTGAATCGTGCTGCGCACGGCTCTCACTATGGGGGTGTGTGGCGCACTCAAAGGGCATCGTGTTGGTGTGTTCTTCCCTTGGGGAAACGGAAAATGCCAGCACGATCGTCCATAACATTAACCCGATGGCGTCTTCCAATTTGTAGGGAATAACGCAGAGTGAGCACTGGAGGACGAAACGCCCGGAGGAAGACGCCGCGTTTTGGAGACCATCATCCGTGGTACCAGCGGGAGGGGGATGCAGGGAAAACTGATCGTTTGTAGCTGAGCTCAACTGGGCACAGCCTTGCGGCGTTTAACACGCAATTTGTGAGCGGCGCGATGAACGACGGAACCCGGCCCCAAGCCCATAGTCTGGTGGATGAAACCACAGCAGAATGACACCTGAGGGTGCATTGAAAATGGAGGAATATATGCGGGGAATTAAGAATTGGGCATCGTCCCTGGTCGCCGGAGCCGCCGCGCTCGCGATCGGTACGGCCGTTTCAGTGGCGCCGGCGATGGCAGCAGACAAAGGCTATGTTGGGATCGCTATGCCGACGAAATCGTCGTCGCGCTGGATTTCTGACGGCGAAAGCATGGTCAAGCAATTCCAGGATGCTGGCTACGAAACCGATCTGCAATATGCAGAAGACGATATCGCCAACCAGCTGCAACAGATCGAAACGATGATGCTGAAAGGCGTCAACGTTCTGGTGATCGCCGCCATCGACGGCACCACCCTCTCGGCCGCGCTGGAAAACGCCGCCGCTTCGGGCATCAAGGTTATCGCCTATGACCGCCTGATCCGCGACTCCGGCAATGTCGACTACTACGCCACCTTCGACAACTTCCAGGTTGGTGTGCTTCAGGCCACGTCGCTGGTTGATGGGCTCAAAGCCCGCTTCCCCGACGAAGCCAGCTGGAACGTCGAACTCTTCGGCGGCAGCCCGGACGATAACAACGCCTACTTCTTCTATGATGGCGCGATGTCGGTGCTGCAGCCGCTGATCGACTCGGGCAAAGTCACCATCGCCTCCGGCCAGATGGGCATGGGTACGGTCGGCACGCTGCGCTGGGATGGCGCCGTGGCGCAGGCTCGTATGGATAACCTGCTGTCGGCCAACTACACCGACCAACAGCTGCACGGCGTGCTTTCGCCCTATGATGGCCTGTCGATCGGCATTCTGTCGTCGGTCAAAGGTGTTGGCTACGGCTCCGGCGATCTGCCGATGCCGATCGTGACGGGTCAGGACGCCGAAGTGCAGTCGGTCAAGTCGATCCTTGCCGGTGAGCAGTACTCGACCGTCTACAAAGACACGCGCGAACTGGCGCGGGTTACCGTGGGCATGGTTGACGCTCTGCTGAAAGGCTCCGAGCCCGAGATCAACGATACCACCACCTATGACAACGGCGTCAAAGTGGTGCCTTCCTATCTGCTCAAGCCGGTTCCGGTGGACGCGAGCAACTGGGAAGAACTCCTGATCGGTACTGGCTACTACACCATGGATCAAATCCAATAATCGGATCCTCCCAAGGGGTAGCGCCGTCAGGCGCTGCCCCGACGCCCTTAACAATAATAGCGAACGATCTCCGCTGAACGGAGAAGGTGCCATGACCGCCATTCTTGAAATGCGCAACATCACGAAGACGTTTCCCGGCGTCAAAGCGCTCAGCAACGTGAACCTCTCGGTCGAACAAGGCCAGATTCACGCTCTGGTGGGTGAGAACGGAGCCGGCAAGTCGACGCTGATGAAAGTGCTGAGCGGGGTTTACCCGCATCACCAATTCGAAGGCGAGATCGTCTTCAAGGGTGAGCCCCAGAAATTCTCGAGTATCTCGGATAGCGAGGAAAAGGGGATCATCATCATTCACCAGGAGCTTGCTCTGGTGCCGTTGCTGTCGATTGCCGAAAACATCTTTCTGGGCAACGAGACCGCCAAGAATGGTGTGATCGACTGGCATGAGGCCCATGCCCGCGCCGCCGAGCTTTTGAAAAAGGTGGGGCTCAAGGAAAGCACCACCACCAAGATTACCAATCTCGGCACCGGCAAACAGCAGCTGGTCGAGATCGCCAAGGCCCTGTCGAAGAAAGTTGAGCTGCTGATCCTCGACGAGCCGACCTCGAGCCTGAACGAGACCGACAGTGAAGCCCTTCTGGAGCTGCTGCGCGAGTTCAAACGGCAGGGGATCACCTCGATCATCATCTCGCACAAGCTGAACGAAGTCTCCGAAATCGCCGACACGATCACTGTGCTGCGCGACGGGATGACCGTCAGCAACTTTCCCTGCGACAAGGGCCCCGAGATTGAAAACCGGATCATCAAGGACATGGTTGGTCGGGAACTGACAAATCGCTTCCCGGCGCGCGATGTGGCCGTGGGCGAGATGATCATGGAAGTGAAAGACTGGAACGTTTACCACCATTTGCACAGCGACCGGCACTTGATCCGCGACGTGAACATCAATGTTCGCGCGGGCGAGATCGTCGGGATTGCCGGGCTGATGGGGGCAGGGCGCACCGAGCTGGCAATGAGCATTTTCGGCCGTTCCTACGGTCAAAAAATCTCGGGCGAAGTGAAGCTCAATGGCCAGCCGGTCGATGTGTCCAGCATCAAGAAGGCGGTCGATCTTGGGATTGCCTACGTCACCGAGGACCGCAAGGAATACGGGCTGGTTCTGGAAAACTCGATCAAGCACAACCTGACGCTGGTCAATCTGAATGGCGTCGCCAAAGGCGCCGTGCTGGACGATCAAGAAGAGCGCAAGGTTGCTCACGAGTACGTGGAAAAGCTCAACATCCGCTGCTCGTCGATGCTGCAGGACGTGGTGAACCTGTCGGGCGGCAACCAGCAGAAGGTTGTGCTGGGCAAATGGCTCTATTCGCACCCCGAAGTGCTGATCCTCGACGAGCCCACGCGCGGCATCGATGTGAATGCCAAATATGAAATCTACACGATCATCAACGAATTGGCCGCCGAGGGGAAAGGCATCGTCTTCATCTCGTCGGAAATGCCGGAACTTCTGGGTATGTGTGACCGGGTATACGTGATGAGCGAAGGCCGGATTGCGGGCGAGCTGCCGGCGGCTGAAGCTTCTCAAGAAAAGATCATGCGAATGATCATCAAGCAGGAATGACGGGTAATACTATGCAACAGGTGTCAAACACTGGGGCCGGTACATCGGCGGACAAAACGGAACACCGGTCGACGATCGGAAGCTATCTCAAGGCGAACCTGCGGGAATACGGGCTGCTTCTGGCCCTGATACTGGTGATGGGCTCGTTCCAGATCATGACCCATGGCATCCTGATGAAGCCGCTCAACATCACCAATCTGGTGCTGCAGAACAGCTATATCGTGATCATGGCGGTCGGGATGCTCTTGGTGATCGTCTCCGGCAATATCGACCTGTCGGTCGGATCGGTTGTTGGCTTTATTGGCGCCCTCGCGGCGGTGCTGATGGTCAATTACCATATGAACTTCGTTGTTGTGGTCATTATCTCGCTGATCACCGGCGTCGCCATTGGGGCCGCTCAGGGCTATTGGGTCGCGTATCACAAGATCCCATCCTTCATTGTGACGCTGGCTGGTATGCTGGTGTTCCGGGGTCTCACCCTCGCACTGCTCGCAGGGCAGTCGATCGGGCCGTTCCCGGTTTCGTTCCAGCGCCTGAGCTCGGGTTTCATTCCGGATTTCATACCGATTGGCGGGATGCACGGGCTGACCCTGCTGCTTGGCGCGGCGATCAGCCTCTATATGGTCATTGCCAATATCCGGCAGCGCAGAGCCGAAAGCCGGATTGCGCAGCCTGACGAGCCGATGGCGATCTTTGTCGGGAAAAACGTGCTGATCCTGGTCGCGATCAACTTTTTCACGCTCTTGATGGCGGGCTATCGCGGTTTGCCGAACGTGCTGATCGTCATGGCGCTGCTGTTCTCGATCTATAGCTTCCTGACCACGCGCACCACCATCGGGCGGCGGATCTACGCCCTTGGCGGTAACGAAAAAGCGGCCAAGCTGTCCGGGGTCAATACCGAACGGCTGACCTTCCTGACCTTCGCCAATATGGGGATGCTGGCCGCACTTGCCGGGCTGGTTTTTGCCGCGCGGCTGAACTCTGCTTCTCCCAAGGCCGGGGTGGCTTTTGAACTCGACGTGATCGCGGCGGTGTTCATTGGCGGCGCTTCGATGTCGGGCGGCGTCGGGCGTGTGGCCGGGGCCATCATCGGCGCCTTCCTGATGGGCGTGATGAACAACGGCATGTCGATCCTCTCGGTCGGCATCGACTACCAGCAGGTGATCAAGGGTCTGGTGCTGCTCGCAGCCGTGATCTTCGACGTCTACAACAAGAAGAAAGCTGGTTGATTTTGTGAATAGTCGTGGACCGCTCGAGGTCCACGACCGCACACTGGGCGCATCAATGCGGGCCCTCCCTCCCTCTCAGATGCGCCCCGTGTAGCCCCCGATCCCACATTGAAAGGACCTGCCATGCTGGCCGAGCTGCGCGAAACCGTATTGCAAGCCAATCTCGAGCTGAATCGCCGGGGTGTGGTGCTCTACACCTGGGGCAATGTTAGCGCGATTGACCGCGAACAGGGCCTTGTGGTGATCAAGCCCTCGGGTGTGTCCTATGAGGCGATGACCGCCGACGATATGGTGGTGGTCAATCTCGAAAATGAGGTGGTTTGGGGCGAGAAAAAACCGTCTTCCGATACCCGCACCCATACCGCGCTCTACCGCGCCTTTCCGCAAATCGGCGGGGTGGCGCATAGCCATTCCACCCATGCGGTGGCCTGGGCGCAAGCGCGCCGCGCCATTCCCTGCTTTGGCACCACTCAGGCCGATTACTGTGCGGGCGAAGTGCCCTGCACCGCAGCCCTGACTGCCGAAGAGGTCCATCGCGACTACGAAACCGAAACCGCCAATGCCATTATCCGCCGCTTTCAGGGGCTTGATCCGGTGGCGGTGCCGATGGTGCTGGTCGCGGGCCATGGCCCCTTCACCTGGGGCAAATCCGCCGACGCGGCGGTGATGAATGCGGTGATCCTCGAAGAAACCGCCCGGATGGCGGCGCTCACGCTCACCGTGGCCGGGCCGGACCCGGAGCCGCTGGAAGATTACGTGCTCGATTACCACTACCAGCGCAAGCACGGCAAAAACGCCTGGTACGGACAGAAATAACCCGCCCCGCCTTAGGGCTGGTGGCAAGATATGTGGTCTGATCGTTGATCGGGCCGGGATTGAAAGGAAAAGAGATGATCGGACTGAAGCCGCTGAAGTTCTGGTTTGTCTGTGGCTCGCAGCATCTTTACGGGCCGGAGACGTTGAAACAGGTTGGCGACGGGGCGCGCCAGGTGGCCGAGGGGCTGGC
>JBNKIC010000024.1:0-153715 GCA_050290705.1 Paracoccaceae bacterium | reverse complement strand
GATGAAGTCCAAGGCCCGTGTCACCTATGCCGCGAAGAAGGGCGGCGACGATGTCACGCTCGACGCCGATATCGTGCTGGTGGCAACCGGGCGCAAACCGTTTACCGCCGGGCTCGGGCTCGACGCGCTGGGGGTGAAGCTGACGGCGCGCGGCCAGATCGAGACCGACGCGCACTGGCAGACCTCGGTCGCCGGAATCCATGCCATCGGAGACGCCATTGCCGGGCCGATGCTGGCGCACAAGGCCGAAGACGAAGGCATGGCGGTGGCCGAGCGGATCGCCGGGCAGGCGGGCCATGTGAATTACGACGTGATCCCGGGCGTGGTCTACACGACGCCGGAAGTGGCCTCGGTGGGTAAAACCGAGGCGCAGCTGAAGGACGAAGGCCGGGCCTATAAGGTGGGCAAGTTCACCTTCATGGGCAATGCCCGTGCCAAGGCGGTGTTCCAGGGCGAGGGCTTTGTGAAAATCATCGCCGACAAGGAAACCGACCGGATTCTTGGCGTGCATATCATCGGCCCCTCGGCGGGCGATCTGATCCACGAAGCCTGCGTGGCGATGGAATTTGGCGCCTCTGCCGAAGATCTGGCCCGCACCTGCCACGCTCACCCAACCTTCTCGGAAGCGGTGCGCGAGGCGGCGCTGGCCTGCGGTGACGGCGCCATCCACGCCTGATCGTCGGATCTCTCTAAATCAGAAAAGGCCGGGGTTATCCCCGGCCCTTTTTTTAGCCCACCAACATTTTCAGGCCCTGCGTGACATCGGTGCGCACCGCAAGGCGTAGGCCCGGTTCGTCGCCCGCCGCCAGCGAGGCGATGATCATCCGGTGGTGTTTCTGCATATCGCTGCGGTCACGCGCGATGTAGAGCGCCCGCATCGTCGGGCCGAGCTGCAGCCAGACAGTTTCGACCAGCGCCAGCATCGCCGGGGCCTGCGCGCGCAGATAGATCGCGCGGTGAAATTCGAGATTGGCGCGGATATAGCCCGCCACGTCGCGCTTGGCGATATGCTCGGCCACCCGTGTGTTGATCGCGCGCAGACGCTCGATCAGGGCCATATGGGCGCGGGGCAGGGCGCGGGTGGCAAGCTCGGGCTCGAGCAGCGCGCGGATGGTCGACAGCTCTTCGATCCGCTCGGGGCTGAGATCGGGGGTGCTGACCCGGCCCGAGGCCGACAGCGTCAGCGCGCCTTCCGCCACCAGCCGCCGCACCGCCTCACGCGCGGGTGTCATCGAGACATCGAATTCCTTGCCGATTCCCCGAATGGTCAGCGCCGTGCCCGGCTCCATCTCGCCATACATGATCCTGAGCCGCAGCGTGCGATAGATCTGCTCGTGCGCAGAAAGGCTGGCATCGGCTGTCAGAAGCGGAGAGAGGGTTTTTTCATTCATGGAGAAGGATTGTGATCACAAATGCGAATTGCGTCAATCGCGGAAGCGGTAACGATGCAAGGCAGGGGCATTATCCTGAAGCCAGCGACGAGGGCCCCGATAGGTGGGGCAGGTCTGTTCGACCCGTGCCCAGAAGGCGGCGGAATGGTTCATCTCGATCAGATGGGCGACCTCATGCGCGGCGACGTAGTCGAGCACCTCGGGCGGGGCCATGATCAGCCGCCAGGAAAACATCAGATCGCCGGAAGACGAGCACGAGCCCCAGCGCGAGCGGGTGTCGCGCAGGGTCAGGCGGCCGTGGCTGACGCCCAGAGCGGCGGCATGGCGGGCGGCGGCCCCGGTAAGCGCCGCACGCGCTTCATGCTTCAGGAAGGCTGCCAGGCGCGCTGGGGTGCGTTCCGGATCGCGTGCTGGCACTTCGATCCCGGTTTCGGTGAGCCGAGGCGCGCGCACCGCCCCCGTAATGATGGCGCGCTCTTCGCCCATGATCGGCAAGGTCGCCCCCGGCATTGGGCGCAGGCTTTCTGACTGGGTTTCTAGCTGACGCCGGATCCACTCGGCCTGATCCTCAGCAAAGGCCAGCGCGTGGCGGCGCGAGGCACCTTTGGGCAGGGTCAGCGTCACCCGCCCATCCAGCCGCGATACTCTGAGCGACAGCCGCCGCGCCCGCGCCGAGGGCTTCAGCACCAGCGCAATCGGCGGATTGCCTGCAAGGATCACCTGATCTGCCATCGCGCTTCGGCTTCCCCCGTTTCGCCTTTGTCATGGCCAGAGCCGGCCAACGCCTGCCGCCATATGCAAAAGCCTTTGACAGCCCTGCCCATGTGTGGCAAGTGCCCCCAAATCTCGCAGAACGATCTGACGACGGAAAGGGGTATTCCATGCCCAAAGAAGAATGGGGCACCAAGCGCGTTTGCCCGGAAACCGGCAAGCGGTTTTATGACCTGAACGCCAATCCGATCATCAGCCCGTATACCGGCAAAGTGGTCGAAGTGGACAACGGTAAAACCTCGCGCACCATGGTGGCCGACAAGGCTGACAAAGAAACGGTGGTGAAGGAGGAGGTCGAGGACGATCTGCTCGATACCGACGATATCGAAGACGATGATGCAGATGTCGATCTCGAAGACGATGTGCTCGATGACGACGAGGAAGACGATGTTTCGCTCGATGACATCGCCGACGTTGCCGCGCCCGACGAGGACTGATCGCCTAAATTATCTGACCTGAAAAGGTCATGGCGGGGCCGGGATGCAGATGTATCCCGGCCTTGTTCATTTCCGGGTTGCCCGTCCCGATTGCCGCGCGACACCGGGTTTTCATTTCGGGCATTCGAAGCCGATTTTTTCGCTTGCACATGGTCGCGGCCTCGCCTACATACCCCGCACGACGCCGACAGGCGTTGCCTTATGGGGCCTTAGCTCAGCTGGGAGAGCGCTTGCATGGCATGCAAGAGGTCAGGGGTTCGATCCCCCTAGGCTCCACCAAATCCCTCTTGATCAGAGTCAGATAGTCCTGCCTTTCTCGTCAATGGATTTGCCTCTGTCGCGCAAACGGGAATAATTTTCCTTCCAAAATTCATGCTGCTTTGATGCGGGCCATGGCGTGAAGATCGCCCTGCAGCCTTTTCCCAGTCGAATCCGAGGATGACCCATGAGCAGCCTGTTCTTCGTCCTGACTGGTGACCCCGGTTGCGCCTCTTGCCGCGGTCCCATCATCGCCGATCCTCCCAACCGTTGAGAGAATTGAATCAGCCATACGCACCTCGATCAAGCGCGAGTTTTTCAACGGAATCGGCGGAAAGCAGGCGTTCGCTGCACCCCACCCCGAAGACCGAACTGCGCAGGAATTGCGGCATTTTCAAAAATGTCGCGGGATCTGGCGGCATGACACAAGGTCTTTGACGCATTCGCTCTGGGCAGAGCTGACCTTAGCTGCAAGTGCAACTTCTGGGCATGTCGAATGGAAGGGGGCGAATTTTCGCCATCAGGTTAGGAGAATTTGTCGACGAGGATCGCGTTCAGTGTGGACCCGGACCGACGCACAACAGCAAGCTTTTGAAAGGCATCCGAGTTCCAGAAGAGCTTGGCATGAGCACGGTCGGGGAATTCAATAATGAACGCTGCATCCGGAAGCTGCGCATCACCTTCCATCCGTTCTGGATCACCGCCTCTTACCAGAAAATGGCCGCTATGCGCTTGAACAACTTTAGGTATTTCACTGAAATACTCTTCCATCCAATCCCGGCTATGAATCTGCATCTGACCAATTACGAATGCTGTCATGTATCAGCCCTCAGCTCCCGAAAATTAAAGATATTCCAAAACTATACCGTTCGAGAAGTTCAGTGACAAATTGTCAGCGAATAGAACAGCATTCCAAATCTTGTTTCGGGTCAGGTGGGGGCTGTTCCGGCTCAGAGCCGACTTGCGGTGGCGCAGTGCGTGGATCTCGACCTTGCAGACCCATGTACCGGTAACGAGATGACCGCATTGGGCCGAAAGGCACGAAGCGAAGGGCGGATAGCAGTCATTCTCTGCGGTGAGCATGAAGGTCTGCAAGTCGCAGCAGTTCATCTGCTGTGGATCATCGACAAAGCGCTCAATTGTGTGGCGCGACATCTGGTGGGTGGCGGTCCGACTTGTTTCGCCCGACCGATAGATCGAGAAAGCTTAAATGCCCTTCTGAGGTATTCCGAAGTCGTAATGCTAATCGGCTTTTCTCATGCTGATAATCCTCGGCAACATAGCGCGAACCTCATCCCTCAAACCCTCTGCAGCCCCGGGCACGCCCTGGATGAAATCAAACAGGGCCTGCTGAAAAAGGCCGTCAAACGCAGCGTACAACGCTCTTGGGGATAGCGCAGGCACGCCACCGGATAACGCGCAGTACTGTGAGCAAACACGCCAAACCATGTCGCGCAAACTGGCATCTATGATCGCGACGTCTTCAGCAAAGGCGTCTTCGAAAAGGGATTGTGCCCGTATATCGTACCAGAGCCGATGCAGCGGCGCCTCCTGTTCGAGTGTTTCGATCAGCTTTTCAATGAAGCGTTCCAACAATTGATCGGGGTCTTTCGCGCTGATGACCGCGTCGTCATATCGGGTAACGCAAACCGATTTGTAATAGCTGACACAGCAGGTAATCAGGTCGGTCTTGTCGCTAAAATAGTAGTGCAGCACGCCATGCGAAAACTTGGTGTGCTGCGCGATCTCCCGCAACGAGGTTCGTGCATAGCCAAGCGTCGCCAGGGTTTCGAGAGCGGCTTTGGCCAATTCGATCCGCCGGTTGGCGAATTTGTCGGCACCTTTCAACGGCGTCGTATTTTGGGCGACTCGGTCGAGGCTTTCGAGGCTGCCGGCGACATCAAGATTTTCCATAACCACTGTATTCCTGCTGTAGAGCACCATGCACGTCAATTGTGCCGCTCAAGATCGGCGGGCGAATTTCTTCTGATACCACAGAAAAATATAGCAAAAACCACCTTTGTACAACTGTCCAAATATTTCTTGACAACTGCCCAGACAAAATTGGACAGTCGTCAAGATTTTTCACGGCATCACAGCCACCGCGGAGAGGAGCCGGGGGAAAAACAACAAGCTCTCAGCCAAACCTGAGAGAAAAGGGAGGGACTATGACTCAATTACTGAAGGGCAAGACCGCTTTGGTGACAGGCGGCGCACGGGGCATCGGCGCAGACATTGCACGCGCTTTGTCCGCAGCTGGCGCGACAGTTGTGATCGCCGATTTGTTGACGGATCTGGCCGCCGAAACTGCGGTGCAGATCGGCAATGGTGCCACGTCGACGCATCTGGATGTGACTGACGATGCGTCTTGGACAGATGCGGTTGCAGCGACAGTAGATGCGCATGGCGGCTTTGACATTCTAATCAACAATGCGGGGATCGAGATTACATCCTTGGTGTCGAACGTTGACGCCGACGACATCCGCCGCATGTGCGATGTGAATGTCGTTGGTCCGCTGCTGGGGATGAAGCACGCATTTCGGGCCATGGGACCAGACGGGTCCGCGGGCAAGGGTGGTTCTGTCATCAACATCTCGTCGGTGGCCGCCACGATCGCGTTTCCAGCAATAGCGGGCTATTCCGCCACGAAATCAGCGGTCGATCGCATGACCCGCGTTGGCGCCATGGAGGCAGGTAAGCTCGGGCTCGGCGTGCGGGTGAATTGCATCTACCCCGGCCTGATTGCCACTCAGATGGGCGTGCAACTCGCAAACGATATTGTCGCCAATGGGCTGGCAGCTGACGTCGACTCCGCGATCGGTGGTGTTGTCGAACAAACGCCACTGGGGCGCATGGCGGAAGTGTCGGATATCGCCGATGCAGCCGTATTCCTCGCCTCGGACCAGTCACGCTTTATCACCGGCGCGGGCCTGCCCGTCGACGGCGGCATGGGCATGTAATTTCAAAACAAGGAAACAGAATAATGGAAAAGAAAAAGCCAGTCGTCGTATACGGCGCATCCGGATATACGGGCCGCCTTGTTTGCGAATACCTGCGCGAGTACAACATTCCCTTCATCGCGGCAGGCCGCGACAAGGCGCGCATCCAAGCCGTTGTCGACAAGATCCCTGGAATTGAAACTGCCGACTACGAAGTTGTCGAAGTCGAGCATACCGTTGAAGCCCTGACGGAATTGTTCAAGGGCGCGCAAGTTGTCTCAAACATGGTCGGGCCGTTCATCAAATACGGCCCTGAGGTGGTCGAGGCATGTCTGGCCGCCGGGTGTCACTATACCGACACCACCGGTGAGCAAGACTGGGTGTTGAAGTGTCAGCAGGAATGGGGCGACAAGTTCGCCGAGAAAGACCTGCTGTTGGCTCCAAACGTCGCGCAGATGTACACCACGGGCGAGATCGCGGCGAACATTTGCCTGGAAACTCCGGGTCTTGATACCCTGGACATTCTGGTGCTGTGGAAAGGTTTCCCGACCTATTCTTCGACACAGACAATCTTCACAATCCTCAAGGCCGACTGGTTCTATTTGGAACGCAATAAATACATGCCTTGGGCCGTCACCGCGAATTCTGAGGTTGTCGTGCCAGGGATGCATGAAACGGCCATCGCCGTTCCGTGGGGCGGCACGGCGCACCCTGTCTGGTTCAAGAACGATCCGCGTGTCACCAACTGTAAGGTGCTTGGTGGTGTGATGAACCGCGAAGTGATGGAAGGTGTCGTCGCGACCCAAAAAATGGTTGCGGAACAGATCAAGCCGCTGCCCTTGCCCGAACAGGAAAAAGCACTGGCGGATATTGCCGCGACCATGCAGTCAGACATACCCCCGCGCGAGAACACCCTCGAAAATACGACCGTGGACAGTGTCTATGCGTCGGGGGCCCTTGGCCGGGCGCATTGCGTGATCCACGGCAATTGCAACTACAAACAAACCGGCATGTTGCAGGCCTATTCCGCGTTCTCGCTTCTTCAGCAAAAACCCAAGCGGGTAGGTTTCGCCAGTGCGTGCCAGGCTTTCGGTCATCGTGAAATCCTGGGGCAATTGCGGGCATTTGGCCTTGTCATGAAGCCCGATCTTACCGTCCGGGACTAAGATACCTCCTCCTTAGGGCACCTGTTGCAACACAGACATTGCACAGGTGCCCGCTCTTTCACGAGGCGACAGATATGCGACTGATTGATTTTTTGGACAAAGGCACGAGCCTGGGGGCAGATGCCCCCTGTCTCACCATGGCCGGGAAGAGCCGGACATATGGCGATGTCCAGCGCTTCAGCCATCGCGTTGCCAACGCTTTGCAACAGTCCGGTGTGTCCGCAGGAGACAAGGTCGCCATCCTGTCGTCGAACGATCCAGAGGCCTTTGCCTGCGTTTTTGGAATTTCACGCGCCGCTGCTGTCTGGTGTCCGATCAATCCTCGCAACGAGTTGGCCGAGAACACGGATCTTCTGGACGGGACCGATTGCAGGGTTTTGATCTTTCACAGCGATTACCGCGAGATGGTCGCCGCGATGCGGCCCAGTTTGCCGAAGATTCTGACCTGGGTTTGCCTTGATGCGGAAACGGAATTCGCCCCTTCTCTTGAGGTTTGGCTGGCGAACGCTTCCAGCACGCCGGTACATGTAAAACCGGTGGATGATCTGGCCATGCTGCCGGGGACAGGCGGAACAACCGGCAAGCCAAAAAGCGTCATGCTCACGGGGCGGAACATCGAGGTCATGAGCGCCATGACCCTGATCGGATACCCTTTTGAACCACGCCCCGTGTATATGGCCGTCGCGCCGTTGACCCATGCGGCCGGCGTGCTGTGCTTTCCCATTATGGCGATGGGCGGCGAGATTGTGATCATGAAGTCGCCGGACATGGATGAATTCCTGCGCCTGATCGAAACGCACAAAGTCACGCACACATTCCTGCCGCCAACCGTGATTTACATGCTGCTGGACAGCCCTCGATTGGACACGAGCGATCTGAGCTCTTTGCAGTGCTTCTGGTATGGCGCTGCGCCGATCTCTCCGGTGCGTTTGCGGGATGCATTAGAACGCATTGGCCCAATGGCGCAGTTGTTCGGGCAAACCGAAGCCCCAATGATGATTTCTATGATGGCACCGAAAGACCATTACGGCTCTGACGGGACCATTAATGATGAGCGCCTAGGTTCTGCCGGGCGCGTGGCCCCGTTTGTTCAGGCCGCCATCCTCGATAGCGATGGCAATGAGGTCTCCAAGGGAACCCGTGGCGAGATTTGCGTTAAAGGGCCGCTGGTCATGGCGGGCTACTACAAGGACCCCGTGGCGACCCAAGATGCGATCAAGAACGGCTGGCTGCATACGGGCGACATTGGCTATCTCGATGACGACGGATTTCTCTATATCGTTGATCGCGCCAAAGACATGGTCATCACCGGTGGCTTCAACGTCTACTCCGTCGAGGTAGAGCAGGCCCTGCAAAGTCACCCAACCGTCCAGGATTGTGCAGTTGTCGGCCTGCCCGATGAGAAATGGGGCGAGCGACTGGTTTGCGTTTTGCAGCCACGCGCGGGTCAGCACATCGAAGCGGCTGATATCAAGGCCCACGTCAAAGCCCTGAAAGGTGCGGTCAAAACCCCCAAGCAGGTCTTTATTTGGGACGATCTGCCGAGGTCCAAGGTGGGCAAGGTCATCAAGCCCGAAATTCGCGCGACACTGATCGCTCAGGAAAAAGAAGAAAGTCTCCAACATGGATGATGTCATTGTCGCCGGGGTTGGCATGATCCCCTTTACGAAACCCGGTCAGAGCGAAAGCTATGACAGCATGGGGCAACGGGCGGCTCAACGGGCGCTTGAGGATGCGGGGATCGGCTATGACAAGATCCAGCAAGCCTTTGCCGGTTACGTCTATGGCGATAGCTGCGCGGGCCAGCGGGTGCTTTACGGCGTCGGCATGACCGGTATCCCTGTCGTGAACGTGAACAACAATTGCGCCACCGGTTCGAGCGCCTTGTTTCTGGCGCGCCAAGCTGTGGCATCCGGCGCTGTCGATTGTGCGATCGCGGTCGGATTTGAACAAATGCGCCCGGGCGCGCTGGGCGTTATCTTCGAAGATCGACCAAACCCCCTTGGGGTGTTGGATGACGTTGCCGCGCAAGAAACCCCGGAGGCGGGCGCGCTTCCCTTGGCGTTGCGGTATTTCGGCGGCGCGGGGAAAGCACATATGGAGGAATACGGCACCAAGCTTAGCACCTTCGCCAAAGTGCGCGCCAAGGCCAGCCGCCACGCGGTCAACAACCCGTTTGCACTGTTCCGTACAGAAGTCAGCGCCGAAGATGTCATGGCGTCGCCCGTGTTGTGGGATGGCGTGATGACCCGCCTAATGGCGTGCCCGCCGACATGTGGGGCCGCTGCCGCCATCATATGTTCCGAAAAGTTTGCCCAGACGCATGGGCTTGATCGGCGTGTCCGCATCACCGCGCAGGCGATGACCACGGATCGGCCTTCCAGTTTCAATGCCCACGATATGCGCAAAACCGTGGGGGTCGATCTGACCTCCGAAGCTGTCGCCGCGGTGCAGGAACAGGCGGGCATCGGAATAGAGGATGTGGATGCGATCGAGCTTCACGACTGTTTTGCCCACAATGAACTGATCACCTACGAGGCCTTGGGCTTGTGCCCTGCAGGCGGCGCTGAACAGTTCATCGAAGATGGCGACAATACCTATGGCGGGAAATTCGTAACCAACCCATCGGGCGGATTGCTGTCAAAAGGGCACCCGTTGGGCGCGACGGGGTTGGCGCAGTGCTACGAGTTGACCCAGCAGTTGCGCGGCAACGCAGGGGCGCGGCAGATCGAAGGTGCGCGCATCGGTATGCAACACAATTTGGGCCTTGGGGGGGCCTGTGTTGTCACGCTTTACCAAGCGGCTTGAAGACGCTCGGACAACAAGAACAAACCGGCAATTCTGCCATGGAGGAGGAGAGAACTATGAACCGCTTTGAGGGAAAAACCATCTGGATCACAGGTGCCGCCAAGGGCATTGGCCAATGCGCGGCCATCGAATTTGCACGCGAAGGCGGCAAGGTCATTGCCACCGATGTCGATACTGACGGGTTGAGCACCGCGTTCGCAGATCATCCCGATCTGGCGATCGAGACCATGGCGCAAGACGTTACCGACAGTGCTGAATGGGAGCGCCTGGGTCAGGAAGTGATCGCAAAACACGGAAAACTCGATGTGTTGGTCAACAACGCCGGAATTGCCGATTTCACAGGCATCCTGGACATCACTCCGGAAAAATGGCGCAAAACCAATGCGGTCAATGCGGATGGCATGTTCTTTGGCACGCAAACCGGCATCCGGCTGATGAAGGAAACCGGCGGTGCGATCGTCAACGTGGTTTCAATCGCGGGCATCGCGTCAGAAATGCAGCTGACGGACTATTGCGCGTCCAAAGGGTCGACCAACCTGATGACCAAAACCGCAGCCGTTGAATGCGCGGCGACGGGCATTCCGGTTAGGATCAATTGCCTGAACCCCGGATACACGGCGACACCCCTCGTTTCAAACGCGATGGAAAAGGTCGGCGATCAAGCTGAAGCGATCACCAATGCGGTCGTGAGTGGAATTCCCCTGGGTCGTTTGGCCAACCCGATTGAAATCGCCCGCCCGCTGCTCTTTCTTGCAAGCGACGATGCGAGCTACATGGTCGGATCTGAACTGGTCGTTGACGGTGGGCGTATTGCGTAAACAACACTGACTGACATTGCCTCATGATAGTGGGGCAAACGGTGAAAGCGACCCGGCCAATTGACACGATTTCGAGTGTCGATTGGCCGTTTCAATTGACGGGAACGTTGACACCTCGCTGAGCAGTCATTGCGCAACCGTCGCCTTGAACTCAGGCGCATGCTGCTTTCGTCTCAACATCTCTGATCTCCTCTTTGTCGAAGATCAGCAGACAACAAACCGTAGCCTAGGTCAGTGTCGGAATTTTCTCCCCGGCACTCCAGAAAATCCCCCATTGAAAAGCACTAGATACCCAGTGCGTTCTGCTCGGAACTGGTCTGTCGATGGATCTTGACTCTGCCGGGCATGGAGGCGAGTCGTCTTGTCCCGACCGGCTTACGCTATGGGGCGCGGCTATGCGTCCCATTGGGGGCGGGGGTCTCCGAGGGTTTGCAGGCTTTCCGCCGGGGCGCCGTTGATGCGTTCGAGCAGCAGGCGGGCCAGCTCGACGCCGGCCGCGATCACGTCTTCGCCGATCAGGTCAATATCGGGAAAGACGGTGGGCAGAATGTCCGAATTCTGTTTCACCACCACCGGAATATCCACCCCCGGACGCACGCCGCCATCGCGCAAGCCGCTGAACAGGGCAAGGGCAAGGATTTCGCTGTCGCAGATGATCCCGTCGGGCCGGTCCGGCATCTGGGCCAGCTCGGTGCCAAAGCGGCGTTGCGCCTGACTGGTGGTGTCCACATCGAACTTTTCCGCCACCCGGGTGCGAATGCTGTGGCGGGTCGCTGCCCGGTTGAACGACTGGACGATGGTATGATGGTTGGTGGTGTGATCGTTGGCGGAAAACAGCATCAGGTCGCGACATCCACGCGCGGCCAGCCGCTCGACTGCCAGTTCTACAAAGGCCTCTGAATCGAAGTCGTGATAAGGGTGCGGGGTGTAAAACTCGGTGCGCCCATGGGTCACGAAGGGCAGCCCTGCATCGGTGAGCAACTGCACGCGCGGATCGCGCGGCGCGGTATGGGTCAGGATGATCCCGTCAGCCAAGCGGTTTTGCAGCAGATACTGCACGGTTTCCACCGACCCGGTGCGGTTGAAGTCCGGGGTGACGTTGAGGTGATACCGGGTGCCGTCAATGGTCTGACCGATCCCCTCAATCAGGTGGCGGGTGAATTCGATCGAATGGGCGGTGCCGTCGAGCACCAGCGCGATCACATTGGTCTTGCCGGTGCGCAGCCTCACCCCGGCGCGGTCGGGCACATAGCCCAGCCGTTCGGCGGTTTCGAGCACCTTGCGCCGAGTCTCGTCGCGTACCGCGCTGCCTCCGCGCATTGCCAGCGAAACGGTGGACATGCTGAGCCCGGTCGCCTCAGAGATGGTCTTGAGGGTGGGTCGCTCGTTCTGAGCGTTCTTGGGGGCCCCGTGCTCTGACATCGAAAAACTCCCGTTCAGCCTGTCGCAGACCCACTCTACCGCACGAATCGTAGCGTTGCAATTTTGATATAACGTTGCAACGCGTGGGTGCTACATTCTGCCACACCTTCGTACCACCTGTAAAAAACCACTAATAATCAGGATAATGGACCGTTTTGTGGCATAACTAATTATTGTTGCAACGTTGCGATGAATTTCGTTAACCTATCCCCGTTGAAAGCCGCCAAACGCTTTGGTGGTGCAACTTGGGAGGAGAGAATGAAGATTTTTGGTACGCTTATGGCTTCCGCCGCTGCAATGACGCTGATGACGTCGCAGGCGCAGGCCGATGTGTCGATCATGTATGCCGAATGGCTGTCGTCGCTGGTTGAGCCCGGTATTGCCGCCTATGAGCAGGAAACCGGCGAGCACGTGAACGCGATCAGGTTGCCGGGCGATGCCTATGTCGAACGGCTCGCGCTTGACCTTGCTTCCGGCACCGCCGCCGATGTGGTCCAGCTTGATAGTTACGTGGTGTCCGAGATGGCCTCGTCGGGCTATATGAAACCGCTCGACGATCAACTCGCGGGCTGGGATCAGTACCCCGCATACATGAAGGGCCTGATCGACGTCGTGTCTTATGATGGCAGTGTTTTCGCGCTGCCGACTGATACCGACGTGCGGATGCTCTGGTACAACAAATCAGTGATGGAAGCCGCAGGCATCGCGCTGCCGTGGGAACCGAAAAGCTGGGATGACGTGCTGAATGCGGCGCGCCAGATCAAGGAAAAAACCGGCATCGACAACGCCTTCGTGATCCCCGCCGGAACGAAGCAGGGCGAAGCCGCCACCATGCAGGGCTTCTACATGGCGCTGCTTGGTGCCGATGTGCCGGAAGCCGGGCGCAACCGTCTGCGCGACTGGGCGGCCGGTAAATGGGTGGGCGACAGCCCGGCGATCCGCCGCGTGCTCGAGCTCTACAAAACCGTCTATGCCGATGAAAATCTCGGCACCGCCGCGATCAACTATGCCACCGACATCGGTGCCGCCACCCGCGAGGGGCTGAAGGCAGGGTCGATTGGTATTCTGGCGTCGGGAAGCTGGGAAAACGCCTGCTTCTGGGATTGCAACGGCGTGAACATGCCGAGCCAGGAAGAGCGCGACAAGGTTGTGGGCTGGGCGCCCTGGCCGGGCTCAGGCCTTCCCGGAACCAAAGCCACAACGAATATATCGGGCGGCTGGGCGATCGGTGTGAACAAAACCGCATCCGACCCCGACGCGGCCTTCAAGCTGCTGACCACGATCTTTGACGCTGGCAATTTCGGCGACTGGACCGTGACCAACAAGCGGATGGCGGTGCGCACCGATATTGCCCAATCCGACGCCTATCAAAGCGATCCCTATCTGGCGAAAGCCACGCTGATGGCTGCTGATACGACCGGGCGCGATACATATCCCGGCTATCAAATCGTGTCGTCGCTCGTGCAGCAGATGACGGCGGATATTCTCGACGGGGTGAGCGTCGAGGACACGGTGACCGAATATCACAACGCGCTTGTTGATGAATTCGGCGAAGACGCCGTGATCACCTACCAATAATCACCACCACCAATCACCTGGCCCGGGTTCAAACCCGGGCCAGTTTCACGGCGGGGGAACGAAATGTCATTGCGCGACGATGCAAAACCCTGGATCGGGTCAAATCTGGGTCTGGTTCTACTGGGGGCGCTACCGGCTTTGTTGCTGGTGGGGGCGCTGATCTATTTCACCATCTGGGTGCTGACCTTCAGCTTTACCGACCTCACCCTTGTGGGGCCGAAATCGGTGAACTGGCACTGGGTGGGCTTTGACAATTTTGAACGCCTGTTCACCCGGCGCGGCTTTCTCGGCTCGCTCTGGACGACGATTGTCTTCACCTTCACCTCGGCGGTGCTCGGCCAGAGCGTGCTTGGCTTCGCGCTGGCGGCGGTGATGCGCACGATCCGCTCGCACCTGCGCACGGCGCTGGAAGTGGCGATCATGCTGGGCTGGCTTCTGCCTGATATCGTTGCGGCCTTCCTGTGGACGGCCACCACCTCAGAAGCCGGGCTGATCAACCGGCTGATCATCACGCCGCTCGGCTTTGAGCCGGTCAACTTCATCAACGATTTCGCGTTTCAGGTGGTGATCGTGGCAAATGTCTGGAAGGGCACGGCCTGGTCTTACCTGCTGTTCTCGGCGGCGCTGGATGCGGTTCCGCGCGAGGTGGTCGAGGCCGCCAAAGTGGATGGCGCCACCGCATTGCAGCGCATCCGCCGGGTGATCCTGCCGATGATCCGCTCGCATATCGCCACCAACACCCTGTTCATCACCATCTGGACCTTCACCTATTTCCCGCTGATCTACGCGCTCACCGGCGGCGGCCCCGGTCGACGCACCGAGGTGCTGGCGATCTTCATGTACAAGCAGAGCTTCGGGATCGGAAAGCTGGGCTATGGCTCGGCGATCTCGGTGGCGATGCTGCTGATCGTCGGGCTTCTGGCGGTGTTCTACATGCGCATGCTGAAGGAGCCTGAATGATGGACCAGCAACCGTCACGTCTGACCGCCATCGCGCTGTCCTTCATCGCCGTCATCTGGGTCAGCCCCTTTGCCTGGCTCATCCTCAACGCGATCAACCCGGCGGCTTCGGGCCAGCTGGCCCTGCCTGCCGAAATTGGCGCCGATAACTTCATTCGCGCGATCTCGGGCCGGTCCGGGCTGCAATTCCTGAACTCGCTGATCATCGCGGCGGGCACGGCCACGCTGACCGTCGCCGTGGCGGCCGGGGCGGCCTATCCGCTGTCGCGGCTGCGTATTCCGGGGCGCGACGCGCTGCTCTGGTCGCTGGTTCTGCTCAGGATGATGCCCTCGACCGGGCTGGTTATCCCGATCTATTTCGCCGCGCAAAAGATGGGGCTTCTCAACCATCTCGGCATCATTCTGGCGCTGTCGATCATGAACCTGCCCTTCGCGCTGCTGCTGCTCAAGAACTTCTTCGACACCGTGCCGGTCGAGCTGGAAGAGGCCGCGCATGTCGAAGGGGCCACGCTGTTTCAGATCGTCACCCGCATCGTGCTGCCGCTGTCGCGCGCCGGGCTCGCGGTGGTCTGGTTCTTCACCTTCACCACGGCGTGGAACGAGTTTCTGCTGCCGCTGATCTTTTCCCGTGTCGAAGCGGGCTTCCCGATGTCGGTTGGGCTTTACGCCGCTTTCGGCCGTCAGGGCGCCATCGATTACGGTTTTCTTGCCGCTTACTCCATCGTCTATGCCGCACCGGCGATCGGGGTCTATTTCCTCCTGCGGCGCAATATGAACACCGGCTTTGCCGGAGTGGGAGTCAAAGGATGACGCAGCTCTATAAAAACCCGCTCGCCCACCGGCTTGGCCTTAGCGACGACGATATGAAGCTCGAAGCAAAGCTTGAACGCCTGTGTGACGATTTGCAGTCCAAGGTGCTCACGCCGATCCCGACCGAGATCGACTGGCGCTTCACAACAGAAGATTTGTCTCCCGAAGCGGCGCTGGCCGCGGATTGGTCGGCCTGGCCGGAATTTGGCCCGCGCACGGTCTGGGGGCGCAAGCAAGGGCATACCTTTATCGCTGCAGAGATCGAGGTGCCCGAGCCGGCTGCCGGCGGCGTTCTGCTAATCCGTTTCACATCCCAATGGCAAGAACGTCCCGGCAGTACCGACCCGCAATGCCTCGCCTGGCTCGATGGCGAGATCTTTCAGGCGATTGACGGCAACCACACCGAGCTGGTGATCGCGCGTGATGCAGTGCCCGGCACCCGGGTGCGGCTGATGATCGACGCTTTCACCTTTTTCGACCGGCCTCTGGTCAGCCTTGGCACCCAGATGATGTTGCGCAACGAGCGGGTTGAGCGGCTGTTTCACGACATCCGCACACCGTTCGATGTGGCCTGCCACCTGCCGATGGTGGATGTGCGCCGCAAACGCATTCTGGCGCTGGTGGAACGGGCGCTGCGCGCGCTCGACCGGCGCGACAACGGCCCCCAGTTCTTGGCGAGCCTGCCTGCCGCCGAAGCGATTGCCGCCGAAATCTATGCCCTTGCCGATACCGAAGCGCGGCCGGTCATTTCGGCCTTCGGGCATACCCATATCGACGTGGCCTGGCTCTGGCGGGTGCTGCATACCCGCGAAAAGGCCGGGCGCAGCTTTGCCACTGCGCTGAAACTGATGGAAGAATTCCCCGACTTCATCTTCATGTACAATCAGGCGGTGGTTTACGACTACCTCAAGGCCGATTACCCGGTGCTCTGGGCCAAGATCAAAGACCGGATCACCGGGGGGCAGCTGGAAATCGAAGGCGCGATGTGGCTGGAACCGGATGTAAACATCACCTCGGGCGAGAGCCTGGTGCGCCAGATCATGTTCGGGCGGCGCTTCCATCAGCAGAATTTCGGCGTCACCCCCACCAGCGTCTGGCTGCCCGATACGTTCGGCTATTCGGCCAACCTGCCGCAGATCATGGAAGGGGCAGGGCTTGAGCATTTCATCACCTCGAAGATCTCGTGGAACGAAACCGACCGCTTCCCCTATGACGTGTTCTTCTGGCAGGGCATCGACGGCACGCGGGTGAAAGCCCGGCTGATCACCACGCAGGAAGACGAGAGCGACGAGATTTTCACCACCTATAACTCGATGCTCACGGTGAGCGAGGTGATGGGGGCGTGGAAGCGGTTTGAACCGAAAGCGGCCAGCGACGATGTGCTGATCTGCTATGGCTATGGCGATGGCGGCGGTGGCCCGACCCGCGAGATGATCCAGCGCGGCCAGCGGCTGGAACGCGGCATCCCCGGCGCGCCCGATCTGCGGCTGGAAGGGCTGGGCACGTTCCTTGAGCGCACCGGCGCGGATATGGATGCGGCCCCCGGCAGTTTCCCGGTCTGGAATGGCGAGCTTTATCTTGAGCTTCATCGCGGCACGCTGACCACCGTGGCCAAGAACAAGGCCAATAACCGGATGGCCGAGCGCAAGCTGCGCGAGCTGGAATTCCTTGCCGCGATGGCCACGCTGAACGGCGCGGCCTATCCCGACACGGCGCTGGACGGCTATTGGAAAACCGTTCTGCTCAACCAGTTCCACGACATTCTGCCGGGCACCTCGATCCCCGAAGTCTATGAAGATTCCGATGCCGAATATGGCGCGCTTTTCGACGCGATGACCACGCAGGATGGGCCATGGCACCAGGCCGCGATTGGCGCGATACCGGAGGCCGGATTGAAAATCATCAACTTCACCGGGCAGGAACGGCAGGAGCTTGTGGATCTGGGCTGCGATACCGGCTTTGCAGGCAAAACCTTGAGCATGGCAAGCGAGGCGGTGCGGGTACAAAAACTCACCCGCGCCGACGGGCAGGAGGTCTTTGCCGCTCCGCTCGGCCCCGTCCCCCCTCTGGGCTGGGTCGGGGCGGCATTGACCGACACACCCGCGCCGATTGAGAGCGGTGTCAGCGCCAGCGCCCGCCATCTGGAAAACGCCCATCTTGTGGTGCGCTTCGACGATAGCGGCGAGATTGCCTCGGTCTTCGACAAGGAAGCCGGGCGCGAATTGCTGCCCCAAGGCGCGCGCGCCAACAGTTTTGTGGCCTATGAGGACAAGCCGAAAAACTGGGAAGCCTGGGATATCGACGATTATTTCGAAGAGCAGTTCTGGCCGCTTTCCGACGCCGCCGCCGAGATCGAGCTGATCGAAGAGGGTCCCCACCGCGCCGCGCTGCGCATCTCGCGGCCCTATCAGGCCTCGCGCGTGGTGCAGGTGGTGTCGCTCACCGCTGGGGCGCGGATGGTTGAGTTTGACACATTCATCGACTGGCAGGAACGCCATCAGGTGCTGAAAGTGCTCTTCCCCTTCGATCTCAACACCTCCGAGATCCGCTCGGAAATCCAGTTCGGCCATGTCCGGCGCGCCACCCATCGCAACACCAGCTGGGACCGCGCAAGGTTCGAAGCCTCGATGCATCGCTGGGTGGATATGAGCGAGCCGGATTTCGGCGCGGCGCTGATCAACGATTGCAAATATGCCTATGACGCGCATGAGCAGATGGTGCGGCTGACCCTGCTGCGCGGCACCACCTACCCCAACCCCGAGGCGGATCTGGGCGAACACCGGCTGCGCTATGGCCTCTATCTGCATGGCGGCGAGCGCGATGTGGACGAGGTGCATCGGGCTGCCGAACGGTTCAATACGCCGCTGGCCGTGGTCGGCCGCCCGGATGACACGCAGGCGCCTGCCTTCTCGTTTGCCGCGTCCGACGCGCCGAACGTGACGCTGGAAACGGTGAAAAAGGCTGAGGCCGATGGCGATATTGTGCTGCGCCTTTACGAACACGCCAACCGGCGCGTGCGCAGCCGCATCAGCTTTGGTCTGCCGGTGGCGGCCGTGGCGCGGGTGAACCTGATGGAAGAGGGGGCCGAACCCATCGCTCTGACCGATAATAGCGTTGAGCTGGAGCTGAAACCCTTCGAGATCGTCACCCTGAAAATTACCCCAGCAGAGGTGCTGTCATGAGCGATGTCTCCCTGTCACATATCACCAAATCCTACGGGCCGCTTGAGGTGATCCACGGTGTGGACCTCTCGATCGGCTCCGGCGAATTCGTGGTGTTTGTCGGCCCCTCGGGTTGCGGCAAATCCACCTTGCTCAGGATGATCGCGGGGCTGGAAAGCATTACCTCGGGCGAGGTGTCAATCGGCGGCAAGGTGGTGAACAATGTCGCCTCTGCCAAGCGTGGCATTTCCATGGTGTTTCAAAGCTATGCGCTCTACCCGCATATGTCGGTGCGCGGCAATATGGCCTTCGGGCTGGAGCTTTCACGCACCCCGAAAGACGAGATTGATGCCCGGGTGATGGAGGCCGCACGCATCCTGCAGATCGAACCCTATCTCGACCGGATGCCGCGTGCGCTGTCGGGCGGTCAGCGTCAGCGGGTGGCGATCGGGCGGGCGATTGTGCGCAAGCCCAATGTGTTTCTGTTCGACGAGCCGCTGTCCAATCTCGATGCCGCCCTGCGCACCCAGACCCGGGTGGAAATCGCCCGGCTGCACCAGACGCTTGGGGCAACGATGATCTATGTGACCCATGACCAGACCGAAGCGATGACGCTGGCGGACCGGATCGTGGTGCTGAATGAAGGCCGGATCGAGCAGGTGGGCACGCCGCTTGAGCTCTATCACAAGCCCGCCAACACTTTCGTGGCCGGGTTCATCGCCAGCCAACGGATGAATTTCCTGCCGGTGCGCGCCGAAATGATCGCGGGCAAAACCCATCTGTACCTGCCCGACGGGCGCAGCCTGCTCACAAGTATTCCCGGCGCCGAGCGCGCCACCACCCTTGGCGTGCGGCCCGAAGATCTGGTGACAAGCGATGCAGCCGCTGCGCCCTTCACCGGCCGCCTCGACGTGATCGAGCATTTCGGCGAGCACGCGCTGGCCTATCTGACCCCCTCGGAGGGGCCGGAGCTGGTGATCAAGCTCATCGGCGCGCCGGATCTGACGCCAGGTGCGGTGGTCTCGGCTCAGGCAGCCGATGAAAACCTGCACCTGTTCGACGCCGAAGGGCGGGCGATCCGGGGAAGCTAAGCCGCGGGGCCCTCCCAACCGCGGGCTTCGGGCCAGACCGGCCCGGCCTTTCGGGCAGCTTCCCCGGGAGCGCCAGCCCCCAACCCGCCGGGCTGATCGCGGGCTTTTGAAAGACAACGCAATTCGGAAAGGCGCTGACCGCTGTCATGCGCCTTTCTTGTTCTGTCCGACCCACATGCGCACGCCGTTGGACAAGACGGAAACGAACATTCTTTTCCCGCGCAGGCCCCTCCGGTGCAGGCCACACCGGCAAGATTTTCCTGCGAAATTGGATCGGATTGGCCTAAAGCGTTCACAAACTGCCTAAATTTTACCAATTGATAAAATAAACAACCTGTGCCAGGTTTTCAAAAAACAACACCAAAACACAACAGGGAGATAGGTGTGACCCATTCGCCAACGACACCCGGCGTGGTTGCGGGGCGGCTGAGCCCGGCGGCCCTTGCCGAGAATTTTTCGGATCTGCATCCGCCACTGAACGCGCATGAAGCCCATGTTGCGGCCGACCGCTGCTATTTCTGCCACGATGCGCCCTGCATGAATGCCTGTCCGACCACGATCGACATTCCGCTATTCATCCGGCAGATCGCCACCGGCACGGCTGAAGCCGCCGCGAAGACCATCCTGAGCCAGAACATCATGGGCGGGATGTGTGCCCGGGTCTGCCCGACCGAGACGCTGTGCGAAGAGGCCTGCGTGCGGATGACGGCGGAGGATGAGCCGGTGCAGATCGGACGTCTGCAGCGCTTTGCCACCGATACGCTGATGGCCAAGGGCCCGCAGCCCTTCTACCGCGCCCCCGCCACCGGCAAGACCGTGGCCGTGGTGGGCGCCGGGCCTGCGGGGCTGTCCTGCGCGCACCGGCTGGCGATGCATGGGCATGAGGTGAAGCTCTATGATGCGCGGCCCAAGGCTGGCGGGCTGAACGAATTCGGCATCGCTGCCTATAAGGCCGCCGATGATTTCGCCGCGCGCGAGGTCGATTGGCTGCTGGGTATCGGTGGGATCGAGCTGGTGTCGGGGGCGGCGCTGGGCAACGGGCTGAAGCTGGACGACCTGATCGCCCAGCATGATGCGGTGTTTCTGGGCATCGGCCTTGCGGGCGTGAACACGCTCGGCATTGAAGGCGCGGCGCTTGATGGTGTCGCGGATGCGGTCGATTTCATTTCCGAGCTGCGGCAGACCGAAGACCGGGCACAGCTGGCCATTGGTCGGCGTGTCGTCGTCATCGGCGGCGGCATGACGGCGGTGGATGCCGCGGTGCAGGCCAAGCTCTTGGGCGCTGAAGACGTGGCGCTGGTCTATCGTCGCGGGCGCGACGCGATGCCTGCCTCGTCTTTCGAACAAGACCTTGCCGCCGCGAAAGGCGTGCGGCTCATCACCCATGCCGCGCCGCAACGGTTCTTGGGCGACGGCGCGCTTGAGGCGGTCGTGTTTGACTATACTGACGGTAATGCCAAACCCACCGGCGAAAGCTTCACGCTGCCCGCCGATCAGGTGCTGCTGGCCATCGGCCAGAAACTGGGCGACGGCAACGGGTTGACCATCGAGGGCGGCAAGATCACCGTTGACGATGCGCAGCGCAGCTCACTGGCTGGGGTCTGGGCCGGGGGCGACTGTGCCTCGGGGGGCGACGATCTGACCGTCACCGCCGTGGCCGAGGGCCGCGACGCCGCCGAAAACATCCACGCAACTTTGATGGGGGCTTGAGACATGGCCGATCTGACCACGAATTTTCTGGGGATCAGCTCTCCCAACCCGTTCTGGCTGGCCTCCGCGCCGCCGACCGACAAGGAATACAACGTGCGCCGCGCCTACGAGGCCGGTTGGGGCGGGGTGGTGTGGAAAACCCTCGGCTCGGAAGGCCCGCCCGTGGTCAACGTCAACGGCCCGCGCTACGGCGCGATCCATGGCGCTGACCGGCGGCTGCTCGGGCTGAACAATATCGAGCTGATCACCGACCGCCCTCTGGAAACCAACCTTGAGGAAATCGCGCGGGTGAAGGCCGATTACCCTGATCGGGCGCTGATCGTGTCGATTATGGTGCCTTGCGATGAAGCCTCTTGGAAAGCCATTCTGCCGCGCGTGGCCGAAACCGGCGCCGATGGGATCGAGCTCAATTTCGGCTGCCCGCATGGCATGGCCGAACGCGGCATGGGGGCGGCTGTGGGGCAGGTGCCGGAATATGTCGAGATGGTCACCCGCTGGTGCAAAACCTATTACGACAAACCGGTGATCGTGAAGCTGACCCCGAACATCTCGGATATCCGCCTACCGGCGCGGGCGGCGAAAAACGGCGGGGCCGACGCGGTGAGCCTGATCAATACGATCAACTCGATTACGTCCGTGAATCTGGATGCGATGTCGCCGGAGCCGATGATCGACGGCAAGGGCACCCATGGCGGCTATTGCGGCCCGGCAGTGAAGCCGATTGCGCTGAATATGGTTGCTGAGATTGCCCGCGATCCCGAAACCCATGGCCTGCCGATCTCGGGCATTGGCGGCGTGACCACCTGGCGCGACGCGGCCGAGTTCATGGCGCTGGGCGCGGGCAATGTGCAGGTTTGCACCGCCGCGATGACCTATGGGTTTGGCATCGTGAAAGAGATGATCTCGGGCCTCAGCCAGTGGATGGACGAGAAGGGCTATACCAGCACCGACCAGTTCATCGGCAGCGCGGTGCCCAATGTGACCGACTGGAAATTCCTCAACCTCAACCACATCACCAAGGCCAAGATCGATCAGGACGCCTGCATCAAATGCGGCCGCTGCTTTGCCGCCTGCGAAGACACCTCGCATCAGGCGATCTCGATGTCGGAAGACCGGGTGTTCGAGGTGAAGAATGAGGAATGCGTGGCCTGCAACCTCTGTGTGAATGTCTGCCCGGTGGAAAACTGCATCACCATGGAGGTGATGAAGCCCGGCGAAGTGGACCCGCGCACCGGCAAACTGGTGGAAAAAGACTACGCCAACTGGACGACGCATCCGAATAACGTGGACACCACCTGCGCGACGTGAGTGCGGTGGGATGAAAAGGGAAAGACCGGCTGAGAGGCCGGTCTTTTTTTGCCATAGCGACATGCGCAGAAATTTGCCTTCGCCGCCAATCCTCTTGAAAAGACTTGAGGCACGCATCACGTCGGCCTATCATTCGTGCATGTTCTTGGAGGTTGTATGACCTGTTAAAGTGGGGAGGCACAGCGCCCTCCCGATGCAAATCTGACCGCGATTGTCCCGCCTTTTTGTGGCGGGTGGTTTGATTATGGCATCAAGGAATCTCCACTTTTTCCTTCGGATTTCTTCCGAACCCTGAACATGAGAGTTCACCACAATGACACGCGATTATTCGCAATTTCTGCCGTCCGCGGTATCCCGCAGCATATCTAAACGCACGCCAACAGCCTTGGAAAGGCTCGGTTGGAAACCCTTTTTCAGCCAACAGACCGGCCTGGAAGAGCTTGCCAACACTCCGCCCGTCCGTATCGTCGAGGTTCATAGAACCGGCCTGCGGATACTGGGCGATGGGATCGATACCACGCTGCCGCCGGGGTTGGAGGCAACAGTCGGAGACTGGCTGCTCTACGACGTGCAACGCCCCTCGAGCAGCAGGCTGCTGCACCGCAGTAGTGTGTTTGAACGGCGCGCACCGGGGTCTGACCGCAAGCGGCAGCTGATCGCGGCCAATGTCGATACCGTGTTCATCGTGTCGTCCTGCAACAAAGACTTCAATGTCGCCCGGCTTGAGCGCTACGTCGCCCTGGCCTTTGAAGCTCAGGTGACGCCGGTGATCTTGCTCACCAAGGCCGACCTCTGCGACGACCCGGCCCCCTATGCCGAGGCGGCCCGGGCGATTTCAAGCCGCGTGCTGGTCGAGGTGCTCAATGCGCTGAGTGCTGACCCTGTTGCCAGGCTCGCCCCGTGGTGCACGCGGGGGCAGACCATCGCCTTTCTGGGATCGTCCGGCGTGGGAAAATCGACGCTGGTCAATGCGCTGTTTCAGAGCGACATGGCAGAGACGGCCGCTATCCGGGAAGACGACAGCAAAGGCCGCCACACGACAACGCGGCGCCAGTTGCATTTTACCGCCGAGGGCTGCGCCGTGCTGGACACCCCCGGCATGCGCGAGCTGCAGCTGACCGATGTTGAAACGGGGATCGCCGAAGTGTTTGACGATCTCGTCACCCTGGCGCGCCAATGCCGTTTCAGCGATTGCCTGCATGAAACCGAACCGGGCTGCGCCATTCAAAAGGCGCTTGAACAAGGCGAGATCGAGGCCGCCCGTCTTGCCCGTTGGAACAAGCTGGCCGCCGAGGAACGCTTCAACTCCTCGACCCTTGCTGAGCGCAGGGCGCATGACCGGGCCCGGCACAAAATGCACTTGTCGATTTTGCAGAAAAGCAAGTGGTAGGAGGTCCGGAAAGGCTCCGGATCACCGCCTGCCCGTGCCGATATCGGACCAAATGCGGTGCAGGAACGAAAACGGAAAGACCGGCCCGCGAGGCCGGTCTTTTTGTTGGGTGGGCTTTAACCGCCCGCGCGCTCCAGATCTTCGCGCGAAAACACTGGTAGGACCGGCAATTCGGGAACCCCCTGAATCGTCGGAGCCCCGTCGCCCCGCCAGATCGCGCAGACCACGGCGAGGATGTCGGCCTGTTCCTGAGAAACCAGATCATAGGCATCGGCAACTGCGCCGCCGGAGGTGATCACGTCTTCGATGAAGGTCACCCGGCGCCCGGCAATATCCGGGCCTTCAACCGCGCGGCAGGTGCCATAGGTCTTGGCCTCTTTGCGGATGAACACCGCAGGCAGCCCGGTTTCCAGCGCAATCGCGGTTGCCAGCGGCACGCCGCCCAGCTCAAGCCCGGCGAGGATTTCGGTATCGGTCGGCAACAGATCCGCCATCGCCCGCGCCAGAGGTTTCAAAATCTCCGGCCTGCCTTCGAAACGATATTTGTCGAAATAACGGGTGGAGACCTGCCCGGAGCGCAGAACAAACTCACCTTCCAGCGTTGCAACCTTCGCCATCTCTGCGGCGAGCCCTGACAGGGGCGACATAGCTTCTGTGGTCATTCACTCTCTCCGATAAAGACAAACGTCTGCGTCATAGGAAATGCAGAGCTGCGCAGCAAGCGGGTTGGCCCCATATGCGCCGATTTGGGAGGGCCGACCTAAGCCGGGTGAATGTCTGCCCCGGGGGGCGACGCTATACAGGGGATAACTGGCGGGCCTGTCGCTCAGCTTGTCGACAGACCCGCCCCGAGGAAGACGAAAAGCCCGCCGGACGCATAGGAGGTGCCGTTGCGCAGACGCCTGTTCATCACGCGGTTTCGAACCGATACGGCCGCAAGGGCATATAGGGCGTGGATGGAGAATACGGTCAGCAGGATCGTCAGATACATCTCCATGAACTGGAGCGGCAGCGAAGCTTCGGGCCGGACGAATTGCGGCAGGAAGGCCGCGAGGAAAACAACCGTCTTGGGATTTCCCGCCGAAACGAAGAACGCCTCGGCAAACCGTTTTCTGATGCTGGGCACGGCGAGGGCCTTTTCGCCCTGAACCTGAAGCGGATTTGAACCGCCACGATAGGTCTTGATGATGATCTTGAGGCCAAGGAATACCAGATAGGCCGCCCCGATATATTTGATGAGTTTGAAGGCGATGGAATCGACCGTCACCAGCGCGCCAACGCCCGTTGCGACAGCGATCACGATGCCAAGCTGGCAGAGCAGATTGGCGGCAATGGCGGTAAAAATCGCCCTGTATCCGTATTTCGTCGCATGGGTCACGACCAAAAGAATATTCGGGCCGGGTGACAAGGTGAGCAAGAGATATGCGATTAAGAAAAGACCCCAGGTTTCAAGCGTCATGTGCAAACTCCAATCAATCTGAGACGAGCTAAGCACGGGAGGGAAGGCGCGGCGAAGCACTATTTCAGGAAATCGGACCGCCTGCACAATCTTTGATCATCCGCTATCAGCGCGGCCCCTTACCCCTCTCCCCCCATCTCCAAATTCCCCAGCAACAGTTCCTTCAGCGCCACCTTCGTCTCGTCCCACTGCGCATCGGTGAACGGCTCTCCGTCATTCAGCGTGGCGATCTGGTGGCCGAAATCGGCGTAGTGCTGGGTGGTGGACCAGATGGCGTAGAGCAGGTGGCGGGCGCTGACGGGGCGGAGTTTGCCTTCGGCGATCCAGCGATCGATCACCGCGATGCGGTCATCGGTCCAGCTGCGCAACTCGGTTTCCAGATAATCCTGCGCAATCGGGGCACCTTGAATGATCTCGTTGGCCCAGACCTTTGAGCCATAGGGGCGGGCGCGGGCGAGGTCGAGCTTGGTGTCGATATAATCCGACAGCGCCGGGATCGGGTCGGAGCTTTCCGAGATCGCATTGGCCGCTTCGCGCCAGATCTCGAAAATATCGCTGACCACCTGGCGATAGAGCGCTTCCTTGGAGGCGAAGTAATAGACCACGTTCGATTTCGGCAGCCCCGCCGCCGCCGCGATCTGGCTGATCGAGCCGCCGCCGTAACCGGATTCGGCAAACACCCGTTCGGCCGCGCTCAGGATTCGGGCAACGATCTGCTCGCGATTCTCCTGCTGGGTGGTCCGTGCCGGTTTTTTCATCCCGTTTTCGCTCTGCTGTCCCGCATCTGTGCAATTCCTTTGCGGGCCTCGATTTTCGCTGCCGCGAATTTGTGCACGCCGGAAACCTTGAACGATCGGTCAAATAAAATGTTGACCGATCGTTCAAGATTGTTACCGTCTGAGGGCGGGATGCACAAGAACGCCGCCAGAGTGTTCTGCCCGCGACAGGGAGATTGAAATGGGCAACGTCCCGTTGGTGGCCTCATGGCCGCTTGTCATCCGCCGTAATGTCATCGCCGCGCCGGGGCGCGGGCTGTGCTCTGGCTTTGCCGCCGGGGCTGCCGCCCTGTGCCCGGCCGGGGCGTGAGAGGAGAACCGATATGGATTTCGCAGGTCAGAACCTGAAAGTGAACCAGCAGCGCCTTTGGGACAGTCTCATGGATATGGCCAAGATCGGCCCGGGCGTGGCAGGCGGCAACAACCGCCAGACCCTGACCGATGCCGATGCCGAAGGTCGCGCGTTGTTTCAAAGCTGGTGTGAAGCCGCCGGGATGAGCATGGGCGTCGACACGATGGGCAACATGTTCGCCACCCGCCCGGGCGAAGACCCCGATCTGCTGCCGGTCTATATGGGCAGCCACCTCGATACTCAGCCGACGGGCGGTAAGTTCGATGGCGTGCTTGGCGTGCTCGGCGCGCTGGAAGCGGTGCGCACGATGAACGATCTCGGGATCAAGACCAAACACCCGATTGTTGTCACCAACTGGACCAATGAAGAGGGCACCCGCTTTGCCCCCGCCATGCTGGCCTCGGGCGTCTATGCCGGCAAGCACACGCAGGACTGGGCCTATGATCGGGTGGATGCCGAGGGCAAGAAATTCGGCGACGAGTTGAAACGGATCGGCTGGGTCGGCGACGAAGAGGTCGGCGCGCGCAAGATGCATGCGATGTTCGAGCTGCATATCGAACAGGGCCCGATCCTTGAGGCCGAGGGCAAAGAGATCGGCGTGGTCACCCACGGGCAGGGGCTGCGCTGGATCCAGTGCACCGTGACCGGCAAGGAAAGCCATACCGGTTCAACCCCGATGCCGATGCGCAAAAACGCGGGCCGGGGCCTCGCGCTCTTGACCGAGCTCGCGCATGAGATCGCGATGAAGCACCAGCCCAACGCGGTGGGCGCCATCGGCCATATCGACGTCTACCCCAACAGCCGCAACATCATCCCCGGCAAGGTGGTGTTCACCGTCGATTTCCGCAGCCACCTGCAAGAGATCATCGACGCGATGCTGGAAGAATTCTACACCCGCGCGCCGAAGCTGTGTGAAGAGATCGGCGTGGGGCTGGAAACCGAGGTGGTCGGCAGCTTCGATCCGCCCGCCTTCAACGAAAAGCTGGTGGGGGCGGTGCGCAATGCCGCCGAAACGCTGGGCTACAGCCATATGGATATCGTCTCGGGCGCCGGGCACGATGCCTGCTGGACCAATGACGTCGCCCCGACAGCGATGATCATGTGCCCCTGCGTGGACGGGCTGAGCCACAACGAGGCCGAAGAAATCAGCCCCGAATGGGCCGCCGCCGGGGCCGACGTGCTGCTGCACGCGGTGCTGGAGACAGCGGAGATCGTGGAGTGACGGATTTCGCCGCGCCTTCGGCGCGGTGACCGGGCAGGGGGGCTCTGCCCCCCGGACCCCCCCGAGGTATTTTCAGACCAAAGAACGACAAACAGGGAGACGACGCATGAGCACCACAGTGATCAAGGGCGGCACGGTTGTGACCGCAGACCTGACCTATGCGGCGGATGTGCTGATTGAAGGCGGCAAGATCATCGAGATCGGCGCCGATCTGAAAGGCGATGAAACTCTCGACGCCACCGGCTGCTATGTGATGCCGGGCGGGATCGACCCGCATACCCATCTCGAAATGCCGTTCATGGGCACCTATAGCTCGGATGATTTCGAAAGCGGCACCCGGGCGGCGCTGGCGGGCGGCACCACGATGGTGGTGGATTTCGCCCTGCCCAATCAGGGCGAGGGGCTGCTGGACGCGCTGAAACGCTGGGACAACAAGGCCACCCGCGCCAACACCGATTATTCCTTCCATATGGCGGTGACATGGTGGGGCGAGCAGGTGTTCAACGACATGGAAACCGTGGTCAAACAGCGCGGGATCAACACCTTCAAGCATTTCCTCGCCTATAAAGGCGCGCTGATGGTGAATGACGACGAGCTGTTTGCGAGCTTCAGCCGGTTGGCGGAACTGGGGGCGACGCCGCTGGTGCACGCTGAAAACGGCGATGTGGTCGCCGAGCTGTCGGCCCGGCTGCTGGCCGAAGGCAATACCGGCCCCGAAGCCCATGCCTATTCGCGCCCGAGCCAGGTGGAAGGCGAAGCGACCAACCGCGCGATCATGATTGCCGATATGGCCGGGGCGCCGCTTTATGTGGTGCATGTGAGCTGCGAGGAAAGCCATGAAGCGATCCGCCGCGCCCGGATGCAGGGCAAACGGGTTTGGGGCGAGCCGCTGATCCAGCATCTGACGCTGGATGAAAGCGAGTATTTCAATCAGGACTGGGACCACGCCGCGCGCCGGGTGATGAGCCCGCCGTTCCGCAACAAGAAACATCAGGATAGCCTCTGGGCCGGGTTGCAATCGGGCAGCCTGTCGGTGGTGGCCACCGATCACTGCGCCTTTACCACCGAGCAGAAACGCTACGGTGTGGGTGACTTCACCAAGATCCCCAACGGCACCGGGGGCCTCGAAGACCGGATGCCGATGCTCTGGACCAATGGCGTCGCTACCGGGCGGCTGACGATGAATGAATTCGTCGCCGTCACCTCGACCAATATCGCCAAGATCCTGAATTGCTATCCGAAGAAAGGCGCGATCCTTGTCGGGGCCGATGCCGATATCGTCGTGCTTGATCCGGAAAAGGAAAAGGTGATCAGCGCGGGCACCCAGCAGTCGAATATCGATTACAATGTGTTCGAGGGCCACAAGGTAAAGGGCCTGCCGCGCTTTACTCTCACCCGCGGCTATGTGGCGATCCATGACGGCGAAGTGCGCACCCGCGAGGGCCACGGCGAATTCGTCGCCCGCGAGCCCAACGCGACGGTGAACACAGCGCTTTCTAAATGGAAAGCCCTCACTGCCCCGCAGCCGGTGCAGCGGACCGGCATTCCGGCGACAGGGGTGTAATGGACGTGGCGTCGAAACCTGTGATCAAAGCCGAGGGCGTGGATCTGACCTTCGAAACGAAGGATGGTCCGGTTCATGCCCTCAAGGGCGTCAATCTCGACATCAACAAGGGCGATTTCGTTAGCTTCATCGGCCCTTCGGGCTGTGGCAAAACCACTTTTCTGCGTGCCATCGCTGCGCTGGAGCATCCCACTGGCGGGTCGATCACCGTCAACGGGATGACGCCCGACGAGGCACGCCGCAACCGGGCCTATGGCTATGTGTTTCAGGCGGCGGGCCTCTATCCGTGGCGCACTATTGCCGACAATATCAAGCTGCCGCTCGAGATCATGGGCTATGCCAAATCCGAGCAGGCCGACCGCGTGGCCGATGTGTTGAAATTGGTCGATCTGGAAGGCTTCGGCAAAAAGTTCCCCTGGCAGCTTTCCGGCGGGATGCAGCAACGTGCTTCCATCGCCCGGGCGCTGGCTTTCGATGCCGAGATCCTCTTGATGGATGAACCGTTCGGCGCGCTGGATGAGATCGTGCGCGACCATCTGAACGAACAGCTTTTGGAGCTTTGGGCGCGCACCGAGAAAACCATCGGTTTTGTCACCCATTCGATCCCGGAAGCGGTGTATCTGTCGACAAAGATCGTGGTGATGTCGCCCCGGCCGGGCCGGATCACCGATGTGATCGAAAGCACCCTGCCGAAAGAGCGCCCGCTCGACATCCGCGACACGCCGGAATTCATTGCCATCGCCCACCGCGTTCGCGAAGGCCTGCGTGCGGGGCATGACACGTGAGGAACATCCTGCCCATTCTTACGGTGCTCGCCGCGATTGTCGTGCTCTGGTACGGCGCAGCGGTGGCGATGAACAGCCAGTGGACCCGCGATCAGGCCGCCCGGGCGGGCACCGAGCCGACATTCACGGAACTTGTGGCAGATACCTGGAGCCAGGAGCGCCCGCTTCTGCCCGCCCCGCATCAAGTGGTGGTGGAGCTGTGGAAAACCACAGTGGACAAAAAGATCACCTCGAAACGCAGTCTGGTCTATCACGGCTGGATCACCCTCTCGGCCACGCTGCTGGGCTTCGGGATCGGTACGCTGGCGGGTGTCCTGCTGGCGGTGGGAATCGTGCATAATCGGGCGATGAACCTGGGCGTGATGCCCTGGGCGATTGCCTCGCAAACCATTCCGATCCTCGCCATCGCGCCGATGATCATCGTGGTGCTGAACTCGATGGGCATTTCCGGGCTGGTGCCGAAAGCCGTGATCGCGGCCTATCTGAGCTTTTTCCCGGTGGTCGTGGGCATGGCGAAGGGGCTGCGCGCGCCGGATCAGATGCAGCTCGATCTGCTCAGCACCTATAGCGCCAGCGGCGGGCAGACTTTCTGGAAACTGCGCCTGCCCTCGTCGATGCCCTATCTGTTTGCCTCGCTGAAGGTGGCGGTGGCTGCGGCACTGGTGGGCACCATCGTGGCCGAACTGCCCTCGGGCGCGGTGCGCGGCCTTGGCGCGCGGCTGCTATCGGGTTCGTATTACGGCCAGACCATCCAGATCTGGTCGGCGCTGTTCGCGGCGGCGGCTCTGGCGGCGACGCTTGTCGTCATCGTCTCAGCGATTGAGCGGGTGATCCTTGGCCGGATGGGGATGGTACGATGAATGTGATAATCGTTCTTGTGGTCTGGCTGGGCCTGTGGTGGCTCAACACCCGGCTTGCCTCTAATCTCAGAACCCGCTGGATTGTGCCGGTGCTGTTCGGGGTCACGCTGCTGGTGGTTTGGGAACTGGTGGTGCGCCTCTTTGCGGTGTCGCCGGTCATCCTGCCGCCGCCATCGGCGATCTGGGCGCGGCTCATCACCGAGCTGCCGATACTCTGGCAGGATCTGGTGCAGACGATCTGGAAAGGCGCGCTGCGTGGTTATCTGATCGGTTGTGGCGCAGCGGTGCTGACCGCCATTGCCATCGACCGCTCGCCGTTCCTGCAGCGCGGCCTGCTGCCCATCGGCAATTTCATCGCGGCGCTGCCGATTGTTGGCATCGCGCCGATCCTGGTGATGTGGTTCGGCTTTGACTGGCAATCCAAAGCCGCCGTGGTGGTGGTGATGGTGTTTTTCCCGATGCTGGTGAACACGGTGGCCGGGCTACAAGCCAGCGACGAGATGCAGAAGGATCTGATGCGCACCTATGGCGCCTCCTACGGTCAGACCCTGACCAAACTGCGCCTGCCTGCGGCGATGCCCTTCATCTTCAACGGGCTGAAAATTTCCGCAACGCTCGCCCTGATCGGCGCCATTGTAGCCGAATTTTTCGGTTCCCCCATCAAGGGCATGGGGTTTCGCATTTCCACCGAAGTCGGGCGGCTCAACCTTGATATGGTTTGGGCAGAAATCACGGTCGCCGCGCTGGTGGGGTCCGTGGCTTATGGGCTCGTCGTGGTGATCGAGAAACGGGTGACCTTCTGGCATCCGTCACAACGCGGCTGAGACCGCAGATAACAGAGCGGCAAGACCGCATCCAACGGAGAGGACGACTGATGAAAAAGAGCTTTGCACTTCTTGCGGCCCTGACCGCGATGACCTCCGGCGCTTACGCCGCCGACGATCTGACCCTGCAGCTCAAATGGGTAACGCAGGCGCAGTTTGCCGGGTACTACGTGGCGCTCGAAAACGGCTTCTATGCCGAAGAAGATCTGAACGTGACGATCAAACCCGGCGGCCCCGACGTTGCCCCGGTTCAGGTGCTGCTGGGTGGCGGTGCCGATGTGATGGTTGACTGGATGCCCTCGGCGCTCGCCGCCCGCGAAAACGGCGCGCCGATCGTGAACATCGCCCAGCCGTTCAAATCCTCCGGCATGATGCTGACCTGCCTGAAAGAAACCGGCATCAGCAGCCCCGCCGATTTCTCCGGCCACACGCTGGGTGTCTGGTTCTACGGCAACGAATACCCGTTCCTGAGCTGGATGAACAAACTGAGCATCCCGACCGATGGCAGCGCCGGTGGTGTCGAGGTTCTGAAACAGGGCTTTAACGTCGATCCGCTGCTGCAAAAGCAGGCCGCCTGTATCTCGACCATGACCTATAACGAATACTGGCAGGTGATTGATGCCGGGATCAGCGCTGACGATCTGGTGACCTTCAAATACGAAGATCAGGGTGTGGCGACGCTGGAAGACGGGCTATATGCGCTGGAAGACAAGCTCGCCGATCCGGCCTTTGAGGATGAGATGGTGCGCTTTGTTCGGGCCTCGATGAAAGGCTGGAAATGGGCCGAAGAGAACCCGGAAGAGGCGGCGATGATCGTCCTCGAATATGACGAGACCGGCGCTCAGACCGAGAAACATCAGGTGCGGATGATGGGCGAGATCGCCAAGCTCACCGCAGGCTCCAACGGCGCGCTGGATGTGGCCGATTACGAGCGCACCGTCGCGACGCTGATGTCGGGCGGTTCGGACCCGGTGATCACCAAAACCCCGGAAGGCGCCTATACGCTCGACATCACCGATGCCGCGCTGAAATAAGCCAGACCACATGAACATGCCGGGGCCGTGGAGCAATTCCGCGGCCCCGATCTTTTGTGCCGTAGCCATGCGACGGATCCCGGATCGTTCCGACTTGTGGTGCAGGGCATTTCGGGTCAGGTTCGCCCCGCATGACTGGCGGACCGAAGGAGAGCGAAGATGCCCATAGCCCTAGTGACCGGAGCGGCCGGATTTATCGGCTCTTTCGTCTGCCGGACCCTGCTGGAAGAGGGCTGGCGGGTGATCGGCCTCGACGCGATGAGCGATTATTACGATGTCACGCTGAAGGAACGCCGCGAAGAGGCGCTGCAGGTCTATGACAGCTACCGTTCGGTGCATGACAAGGTGGAAACCCCGGGCCTGTTGATGGGGCTGTTTGAGGAGGAGCGCCCCGATGTGGTGATCCACCTCGCCGCGCAGGCCGGGGTGCGCTACTCGATTGAAAACCCGCGCTCCTATCTCGAAAGCAATATCATCGGCACCTTTGAGCTTCTGGAAGCTGCGCGCGCCTATCCGCCCCGGCACATGCTCCTGGCCTCAACCTCGTCGGCCTATGGCGCCAATACCCAGATGCCCTATGTCGAAACCCAGCGCGCCGATCATCAGATGTCGTTCTACGCGGCGACGAAGAAATCAACCGAGAGCATGGCGCATTCCTATGCCCATCTTTTCGACCTGCCGATCACGATGTTTCGGTTTTTCACCGTCTACGGGCCGTGGGGGCGGCCCGACATGGCGCTGTTCAAGTTCACCAAGGCGATCCTCGAAGGCAAGCCCATCGACGTTTACAATTTCGGCGATATGAAGCGCGATTTCACTTATGTGGAAGACCTCGTGCACGCGATCCGGCTGCTGATCGACGCGGTGCCCGAACGCCCCGCCGATGGTGTGGTGCCCGAGGGCGACAGCCTGTCGCCGGTGGCCCCGTACCGGGTGGTGAATATCGGCAATTCCGATGCGGTGCAGTTGACCGATTTCATCGCGGCGATTGAGGATGCCACGGGCAAAACGGCTGAGCGAAACCTGATGGAAATGCAGCCCGGAGATGTGCCCGCCACCTGGGCCGATGCCTCGCTGTTGAAACAGCTCACCGGCTACGCCCCGCAAACCGCCGTGCCGGAAGGCGTGGCGAATTTCGTGCGCTGGTATCGGCAGTATTACGGAGTCTGAGGCTCGCTGCAGCAGACACAAAAGTTGCAAAGAAGGTCCAATCGCCGCCATATGGTTCAAGGCACGAGGAGGGGCAATGGCGGAGCGGTTTGAGGACGAGGCGCATCTGGTGCGGCTGCTCGCGGCGGGCGATCGGGCGGCGTTTGAACATGTCTACCGCAAGCATAATGCCAGCCTGATCCGGGTGGGCGCCGGGATTTTGCGCAATCGCGCCATGGCCGAAGAAGTGGCGCAGGATTGCTGGGTCGCGGTGCTGGGTAGTATCGCAGGGTTCGAGGGGCGGTCTTCACTCGCGGGTTGGATCTTCACCATCATGATCAACAAGGCGCGCACGCGAGCCAAGCGCGAAGGGCGCTCGGTGTCGTTCGATGACTCGGGCGAAGACGATAATCTTGCCGCCGCCTTCGACGGGCGCGGGCGCTGGAAAGAAATGCCCGAGCTATGGGACGAGATCACGCCCGAACGGGTTGTGGCTGGGCGCAGCCTCTTGGAGCATGTGAACGCGGCGATTGACGCCCTGCCGCCGGGCCAGCGCGCGGTTCTGGTGATGCGCAGCCAACAACACCTTGCCCCGGCCGAGATTTGCGAGGCTCTGGGGATCAGCGAAAGCAATCTGCGCGTGCTTTTGCACCGGGCGCGGCTTGCGGTGCGCACGCGCCTTGATGACTTGGTCTAGAAGGCTTGTTCCCGCGGGAGTGAGAACTATTTTGAAAATATCTGTAACGCTTTGCAATCTGGGCAGTCCCCATTCAGTGAAGCGAAGGAAAGGACGAAAGCGATGCTGAGCTGCAAGGACGTATCCCATCGCGCGGATGCTCTGATCGACGGCGAGCTCGGGGTCTGGGATAAGCTCCAGGTCTGGATGCATCTTGCCATGTGCAAGAGCTGCACCGCTTTCGTGGCACAGATGCGCACCACCCGAGATCTGATCCAGACGGCGCCCAATGCGCCTGCCGATGGAGAAGATGCCGGGGCGGACGCGGCCAGCATCGATGCGATCTTTTCGCGGCTTCACGATCAGAAGCAAAGCGACGGCTGAGGCCACGCAGAAAAGGATCAGGAAGATGACGAAATTTACCGCCGGCCTCGGCGCCGGGTTTGTTGCGACTGTTGTTCTCTCGGCGATCATGGTGATGAAGGGCATGATGGGGCTGATGCCTCAGCTTGACGTGATCGCCATGCTCAGCGCGATGATGGGGGCGCCCGCGATTGTGGGCTGGCTGGCGCATTTCATGATTGGCACGCTGGCATGGGGCGGGGGCTTTGCCCTGGTTTATGGCCAGCTTCCGGGGAATACGCCCGTGGCCAAAGGCATCGCCCTCGGTGTGGCAGCGTGGCTGGTGATGATGGTTATGGTCATGCCGATGGCTGGCGCCGGGATGTTTGGCCTTGGCCTTGGGATCGTTGCACCGATGATGACGCTGATGCTGCATGTCATCTTTGGCGCGGTGCTGGGCGTGACCTTTGCCCGGCTGAGCCCCGCGGGCCTGACGCTGAGCGGCAGCCCCGCCTGAGATCAGTACTGAGAGTGCGCCCGATCGGGTGCCAGAGGGCCGGGCGGATCGTCCGGCCCTTTGCATTTTCAGGCGGCTCACGCACGCGTGACCGGCCGTGATGAAACGGATCGCGCTGCCACTGGTCCTCTCTTCATGAAACAAGGAGGACTCAAAATGAAAACCCTATTGATTGCTACCGCCTGTGCCATCGGTCTGTCGGGCGGCACCGCCCTTGCGCAGGATATGCCGTTCGGTTCGGCCGATGATGCCGCCTATGCGCAGCTTCTCTGGGACGCGATGCAGGCGCAAAAACTGGTGGGGGCCGGGATGATCCGCAGCGCGCCCTATGAGGGTACCGATCCCCACGGCATGATGCTGGAAACCTTTTATACCAGCGCCTCGATCAAGGGACATGAGGGCGATCTGGTCGTGAAGCGCAATTTCGGCCCGGAAGGCGTGACCGAGGATGAGGTGCTGAGAGACCCTGAGCATCACCTGGGCGCGATCACGGTGATGTTTCGCCGCGAGGCAGGCTATGACCCGGAAGACCATGATTGGTTCTGGGTAAAATTCCTGCCGGATGGCTCGCTCGACAAGGCACCGAATGGGGTGTCGCTGGCCGGGATGGTGGGCAAGGGCATGGATAGCGGCTGTATCGCCTGCCATTCCGCCGCCGAGGGCGACATGGTGTTCACCACCGATCATCTGGTGAACTGACCGGCACCCCAGTCGAGTGCGGCAAACGCGCTCGTCACATGAGTTTCAGATAGCAAAAGGGGCGGGATCATTCCCGCCCCTTGATCCGCGAAACCTTGCGACCTAGGCCCTGCCCAGCTCTTTCGCGTGCAGCCAGTCGGCGTGTTTCGGGGCCTTTTTGGTTTTCGACCAATCTTCCAGCATGTCCCATTTCACCGAGTCGAGTCGCGCCAGCAGCGCTTCTTCTTCGGGGTCCGGGCAGGCCAGTTCGATCCGGTGCCCGTTCGGGTCGAAGAAATAGATCGAATGGAAGATCGAATGGTCGGTCACGCCCAGCACATCGACGCCTTTGCTTTCCAGATGCTCTTTGAACTCCAGAAGCTCGGCCCGGTCTTTCACCTTGAAGGCGATATGCTGCACCCATTTCGGGGTGTTCGGGTCGCGGCCCATTTCCGGCTTGGTCGGCAGCTCGAAGAACGCCAGCACATTGCCATTCCCGGCATCAAGGAACAGATGCATGTAGGGATCGGGTTCGTGGGTCGAGGGCACGTGGTCCTCGGCGATGGCGAGGATGAAATCCATATTCAGCATCTCGCCATACCATTCGACCGTCTCTTTCGCATCCTTGCAGCGATAGGCGACGTGGTGGATCTGTTCGACTTTCATATCTTCACTCCTGTTTCGCGTTAAGGGCTGCCGCTTTCAGTGCTTCTTCGAGCACATCCGGATCGCCGATATGATTGGCGAGCACCAGGATGAGCCGGGCATTGAAAGCATCGCTTGCGGCCTTATCAAGCCCGTCATGGGCGGCCAGAAGCTTGGCGTAAAATTCGTCGGGTTGGGCGGTGTTGCGGGTGAGGGTCAGGGTGCTCATCGCATTACTCCTTGCCAATAACGCGGCGGATCGCAGCGCGCAGGGCGGTTTCGTCATAGGCGGGCCAGCGTGCGGCCACATGCTGGTCGGGGCGGATCAGATAGACGCCCGATTTCGCCTCGCCGAGGAAGCGCGCGGCAATATCTCCGGCGCTGTCATCGCCGTCACCCAGCGCCATGCGCGTGACCTCTATCCCGCTTTCCGTAAGGGCCTCAGGCGCCTCGGCGTTGATGGTAAGCAGGGTGAAGCGGTTGGCAAGCTTTGTGAGCAGATAGCCATCCGCGATCCGCGCATCCGGGCACACGCTGCCGGGGCGGCTACGCTCCGGGGCGCCGGGCAGGGCATCGGCACTGTTCAGCGGCGAACCGTCATAGGTGCAGGGCACAGAAAGGCGGCCGGAATTCACGAAAGGCCGGGCGAAGTCATAATGCTCGGCGAGTTCCAGCACCGCATCGCGGAAGATCCGGCTGATTTCGGTTTTCGGGGTGATGAAATCGGTCGAGCGGGTGGAATTGAGGATGTTCTCATCCGCCCCATGAATGCGCTCGATGTTGTAGGTCTCCAGCAGGCTTTCATCGGCTTTGCCATTGATCACGAGCCCGAGCTTCCAGCCCAGATTGTCGACATCCTGAAAGCCCGAATTGGCCCCACGCGCGCCGAAGGGCGAAACCTGATGCGCGGCATCCCCGGCAAACAGCACCCGGCCATGACGGAATTTGTCCATCCGTTTGCACTGGAAGGTGTAGATCGACGACCACACCATTTCATAATCCACATCCGGCCCCAGCATCGCATCGAGGCGGCGGCGGATGTTTTCTTCCTTCATCTCTTCGGACCGGTCCACATCCCAGCCGATCTGGAAGTCGATCCGCCAGACATTGTCGGGCTGTTTGTGCAGCAGGGTCGAGGCGCCGGAGCCATGGCTCGGCTCGAACCAGAACCAGCGCTCGGTCGGGAAATCGGCCTTCATCTTGATGTCGGCGATCAGGAAGCTGTCCTGAAACACCTTGCCGGTGAAATCATAGCCCAGCATCGTGCGCAGCGGCGACGACGCGCCATCGCAGCCGATCAGCCAATCGGCTTCCAGCGTATAGGGGCCTTCGGGGGTCATCACGGTGAGCACGACGTGATCGTCTTTCACCTCAACGCTGTCGACGCGGTTGCGGCCCCGGATCTGGATCGGCGCCCCGGCGGCTTGCAGCTCGCGGGCGCGGTCGATGATGAATTTCTCGAAATAGGGCTGCTGAAGGTTGATGAAGGCCGGGTATTGGTGGCCCTCTTCCGGCAGCAGGTTGAAGTCAAAGATCTGCCGCTCTTGATGGAACACCTTGCCGAGGTTCCAGATCACGCCCTTATCCACCATCGGGGTGCCGCAGCCGTAGCGGTCGGCAACCTCAAGGCAGCGTTTGGAAAAGCAGATGGCGCGGCTGCCCATGCCGATGCCCTCGTGATCGTCGAGCACGACCACCGGAATGCCCTGTTGCCCAAGATCGAGCGCCGTGGCGATGCCGATCGGCCCGCCGCCGACCACCACCACCGGATGGCGCACCGGCGTGGTGGCGTCCTGATCGGCGGAGCGTTCATATGGATAGACCTTATAGGCCAGCGTGTAGCGGTCCTGGATCATCATCTTCCTCCCTGATGTCGGGGCCCGGTGTGCCGCGCCCCTTCGTTTCTGGCCGCACCCCTCAAGGCAGGCTGGATTCGTTGAGATTGATAATCGTTGCATTTGCAACGGTGTCAATATATTTGTTGCACCTGCAACGATAACCAGTGCAAGTTGCCGGGAATGTGAAGCCCCCGGCGGGGCAGTGGGGAATGGAAAAGGAAAGCGATGTGACGATCCGGCTCTATGATTACTGGCGCTCCTCAGCGAGCTATCGGGTCCGGATTGCTTTAGGCTTGGCCGGGCTCGATTGGCAGAGCGTTTCGGTAGATCTGCTCGCCAATGCCCAGAAGGCCCCCGAGCATCTGGCGCGCAATCCGCAAGGTTTGGTTCCGGCGCTGGAGATCGACGGCGCACTGATGACCCAGTCGCTCGCGATCATCGAATATCTCGATGAAACCCGCGGGCTTGGGCTGCTACCCGACGCGCCCTTGGCCCGCGCCCGCGCCCGCAGCATTGCCTATGCGATTGCGATGGAAATTCATCCTGTCTGCAATCTCAGCGTCGCGCAACATGCCCATTCCGCCTCGGATGGGGCCATCGCCAAAGAAGACTGGATGCGCCATTTCATCGCCAAGGGGCTCGCGGCGGTTGAAGAGATGCTCGATGGCGGCGACACCTGTCTGGCGACGGGGCTCAGCCTGCCCGACCTCTGCCTTGTGCCGCAGGTCTACAATGCGCGGCGCTGGGGGGTGGATCTGGAGCCGATGCCCAAGATCCGTCAAGCCACGGCCCATCTGGAGATGCTTCCGGCTTTCGCCGCCGCTGCGCCTGAAGCGACGCCCCACTAGAGGGGCCTAGTCGAGATCGTCCAGCCGCGCGCGGGCAGCCTCGTAGAGTTTGCCCAGCTGCTCGGTCAGCGCCGCCAGCTCGCTTTGTGAAAACACCGCCAGAATTTCACGTGCCCGGGTCTCGACCTGCGGCAGGGCCTGATTGAACAGATCCTTGCCCGTGGGCGTGATCTGGTAGCGGCGCAACCGTTTGTCGGTCTCGACGATGGAGCGGGTGATATAGCCTTTGTCTTCCAGCCGTTTCGCCGCCCGGCTGACCTGCACCTTGTCGAGCGTGGTGCGCGCGGTCAGCTCCAGCGAGGTGACGCTGGGCGCCTCGGCCAGAAGAAACAGCAACCGCCATTCCTCGCGCGACAGGCCGAAGGCCTGACCGTAGACATCAGACAGATTGCGCGAAAACGTCTCGGCGCTGATCGCCAGCCGGTAGGGGAAGAAGATTTCAAGATCCATGAGGTGAACTATGCCGTTGGGCTGCCAAAGAGAATAGCCTCATTCTATTCCAGATTGTCGCAGCGCTGTCATCCGCGCAGGTCCGCGACCCAGTATAACGGCGAAGCTGGTGATTAACGAAAGGCCCGCAGTACTGCGGGCCTTCCTGTAGACGGGGGCTCTAGCTGAGCTGGCTTCGGGGGCAGCGCATGGGGTCAGTAATAGTAGCCGTGCGGTTTGTAGCCGCGCTGCCAGGCCTCGTGGAAGGTCAGCACGGTCATCAGATTGGTATCCTTGCCGATATGATCGACAAGCTGATCATAGGCCGAGCGGATATCGGTCTGAGTGGTTTCGCCAGCACGCGCGCACAGCAGCACACAGCCAGCCAGTCCGGCGACATAGCTGGCATCGACCACCGGCACCAGCGGCGGAGTGTCGATGATCACCACGTCAAAACTGCGCCGCCCATCCGCGACCAAGCCCCGAAAGCGCTCGGTCTGCAGCAGTTGATCGGTCGGCGCATCGGGCCGGCCAAGGCCGAAGATCGCCCCCACCCGCGCGCGTGGGTCGACATCGTAGCAGTCCGAGCTTTCGGCGCTTTCCGCCGTGCTGGTCAGATACTCGAATAACCCGGATTCCGGCTCGATCCCCAGCTGGCTGTGCACCGCTGGTTTGCGCATATCCGCGTCGATCAGCAGCGGCCGCTTGCCCGCCACCGCATAGGTCCGCGCCAGCGCCAGAGCCAGGGTCGATTTGCCTTCGGCCGGGATCGCCGAGGTGACCATGATCACCAGCGCTTCATCCGATTGTTGCGGCGAAAACCGCTCGATGCTTGAACGCAGCCGCCGCAGGCTTTCGGAATAGGCTGACATCGGCGCGTCGATCACCGTGTCTGCAACCGAATGCTGCCCGGTTTCCTGACTGGTGCGCGGGATCACCGCCGCCACCCTTGCGCCGATGATATTGGCCAACTGGCTGGCCGAATTGATGCCGCCGATATAGAACTCCGCCACCAGCGCCAGACCCAGCCCCAGACCGATCGCGGCTACCAACGCCATGACCAGGATGAGTTTGGTTTTGGGCGATGACGCGCTGCCCGGTGCGATCGCCTGCGACACCACCCTTGCATCGGCCACTTGCACCAGTGCCTGGGTTTCCAGATCATGCATCCGGCTCAGCAGAGTGTCGTATTGGCGCTGCGCGATGGTGGATTCCTGTTGCAGCCCGTAAAGCTGCGACAGTGTCTCGGGCGAAAGATTGCCGCCCAGAAGCTCGCGCCGGATATCTTCGCGCAGCTTGTCGCCAGTCTGGCTGTACTCGGTGACATTCTGTTGCAGCGTCGCAAGTTGGGCCTGGCCTTCGCTGGCCAGCTGGGCCTCGATCCGGGCCAAACCGGCGCGCAGATCAACCGCCGTTCCCGACCCGGCCTCGGCTTCGCTCAGCCGTTTGGCAAGGTCGCGCCGCTGCTGATCCAGCGCGCTGACAGCAGCGCTTTGCAGCGTCGTCACGAGGCTGCCCCAATCTTGCCCCTGAAGCGCGGTTGCCACCTGATCGGCCGCAAAACTTGCTGACAGCCGCTCGCGCTTGGCCCGCTCAAGTTGTTGACGTAGCGCGGAAATCGCCGCCGAGCCGCTTTCGCTTTCCAAGCGGTCGAGATTGCTGTCGATGTAATTCGACAGCGCGCTGTCGGAGCTGGCCAGCATCGTTTGCGCATTGACCAACTGACGCTCCAGTACCAATTTGGCGTCAAGGAAGCTGTTGGATTTCGCCTGCACCTGCAAATGCACATAGGTCGTGGCCAGGCTGTTGGCGAGTTTGGCCGCACGGTTCGGATCAGCCGAGGTGACAGAGAGCGCGATCACATTGGTCAGGCCCCGGCGCCGCACCGATACCGCATCGCGCAGCCGGGCCAGAGTCTGGCTGAGCAACGCCGCTCCGTCGCGCGCTGTCGGAGCGAAGCCCACAGCCTGCTTCAGCTTGTCGGTAAGCGAAAGCGTCGGGCCGAATTCCGCATCTTTCACCAGGTTTTGATCCTGGATCATCGCCAGCAGAACCGTGTCGGATTTCAGAATCTCGACCTCGCTCTCGACCAGCGCCGAGGCCAGCGAGGCATTTATATTGGCGCTGTCGGCAGGTTGCAGAAGATCCTTCTGCGCCGGGTCGACCAGCAGCAGCGCGGTCGAGGTATAAAGCGGTGTGGTGCGTGCCAGATAGAGAAAGGCCAGACCCAGAATGATCGCCACCGAAAGCAGAATAAGCCGTGCCCGCCGTCGGAAAATCGAAACCAGTTCCCTCAAATCAATCATCTCGCCAGAAATGCCCTGGTTCAGATCAGCCATAAATCCACCCGCCTTTCACGAAAACACTCTCGTAATCCAAACTCGTTTAACCCGCTTCTGCCCCGACGCAAAGGGGTCGTGGCGCTTCATTCGCAACAAGACGCATGGCGGTCAGACAACCGCTCGCATACGCGCCGGTATCTACATTTATACGGCAGTTTGAAATCATGGGTTCGGTCACCGGTATGTGACCGTGCACAATCACCGGCATCCCGGCCGGGCCGTGGTCGCAGCGCTCAGGCGCGCCCCAGAGCAACGCTTCGGGGCGCTGCGCGGTGATCGGCAATTCGGGATCAATCCCCGCGTGACACAGAAAGTAATCGCCAACCTGCAACCCATAGGGCAGGTCTTCCAGAAACTTGCGGTGCCGGTCGGGGATCGCGGCGCGCACCATGCTGGCAAGTTGGCGCGATGGCAGATTAAATCCGCGCATGGGATCGGGCGACAGGCCATAGGATATCAGCGTCGCATCGCCACCATATCCCAGCCATTCGCGGTGCTGGCCGGGATTGTCGAGAAAGGCGCGCATCTTGTCTTCGTGGTTGCCACGCAGCACCAGACGCTGAAAGCCGGACGGCGCCGGAGCGAGCAGATCGTCAATCAGCCCGGCGCTGTCGGGACCGCGGTCGACGATATCGCCCAGAAGCACGATCAGCTTTGGTCCGTCGACGCCACTGGCGCGGGCATCCGCCACGATCGCGGCTTCAAGCGCCGTGTAGAGTCGACGCATCCCGTGCACATCGCCGACCGCATAGACCGCGGCGGGCATCGCGGGTAGCGTCAGCACTCGGGCCCCGCCCGAACGGACGACGCGCGGCGGATCAGCCGGGGCACGACGTCTGAACAGGCTTCCCTTCACGTGGCACGCTCCTTGCGGCGCAATGGTCCCAACCCGATCGCGACGATGACCAGAAACATCATCGTATCGGCGGGAATTTCGAGGCTGAAATCCACAGTCGAATGCAGCGTAACCTGCACGATTACGCCCAGTGCCGCGATGGCGGGCATATAGTTGGTACGACGCCGGGCAATGGTGCGGATCAGCCCATAGGCGGCCAGAAGGATCGCCAGCATTGGCAGGCTGCCGACGATCAGCCCCATCTCGGACCAGAGCATCAGATAAGAGGAATGCGCCAGATGCCAGACCAGCCCGCTTCTGACGGGCGGAACATGGACCAGCTCGAAAGCCGGTTCGAAAGTGTCGAGTCCGGTTCCGGTCAGAGGGCGGGCACGGATCATCAGGCCGAGCACCTCATGATAAAGATCGGTGCGCGAGCCGGAATCGCCAACAGTGAACAGCCCGCGTTCGATCAGGGCGCGACCGAAGACACCAGAGACGGTAACGATCCCGACCAGGAGCAGCGCCGCCCCCCGCGAGATGGCCCCAAGCCAGGCCTTTTCGTGCTTGGCGGACATCAGAACATAGGTCAGCACCGCAGACAGGAAGCTGGCCGTCGCCCCCATGCGTGATTGCGTGGCCACCAGGGCTGCGGCGATGATCAGGATGAGGAAGATCAGCGCCAGTATTTCAAGATTGCGTTCGCTGAGCAGGCTGCGGCCCTTCGGGTGGCGCACATGCGGCCGATGCGCCAGCCCCACGGTCAGCGCCACGCCAAGGTTCAGCCCCATGCCCAGATAGGTAGCCAGCGAATTGCGGTTGACGAAGGTGCCGGTGGCTGCCCCCAGATAGGATTGCTTTTCGCCCCAGAACACCACGTCGCCCAGGAATTTCAGCGCGATCAGCGCCCAGATCGCCTGCAGAACCACGGCGATGAACAGCCCCCAGGCCATGGCTGTGACCCGGCCTGCGCGTGTGGCAACCTCGTAACTCACCAGAAACAGCGCGCCGTATCCCATCAGCCGGATGGCGGCGAACAGGCTGGCCTGCGGGGCGAGCGTGCCTAGCGGCACGCTTTGCCCGGCAAAGCTGGTCGTCAGCCCGATACCGGCAATCCCCGCCTGAACCAGCCCGGCCAGCGGCAGGGCCAGACCGGCAAGCAACACCGGCCAGAGCCCCTTGGCCGAAAGAGGCCGTCCCGGATCGACCAGAAGAAGCGCCGCCGCATGTCCGCCCAGCGTTAGGGCAAAGAAAACCGTCCAGACCATCTGGAACACCGGCGAAACCGAAGCTGCCGGAACAGAAGAGAGCGCCACAAACAGCGTGATCAGCGCGGCGGTGACATCATTGATCCGGCGCCCGGCCAAGCTGCGGGCGTCGCCGTTGCCATCGCCATCGTCCAGAGCGATTTCGGCAAAGGTAAATTCCGTTGCCTCGCTGCGACGATGGATGTTTTCGGAAATGGCCCGGGAGGCAGCCGAGCGCGGTTTGTCGAAATCAATCACGCTCAGTGCTCCTGTGCCCGCTTGAGATTGCCGAGAAACCGCTGTTGGGCTCGCACAGACTGCATTTCCATAATCCCGATGAACCAGTCACGAAGGGTGGGGGCATTGCGGTAGAGCGGTACAAGGCGGTCTTCGATTTGTGGCGAGTCTGCCAGCACCGCAATATCCTTGGCGGCCAGCGCCAAAGCGCGGGTGCGGGTATCGACATTGGTCGCCACCCCGGTGCTGTCGGGCGTTTCGCCACTGGCAATGCTAAGCGCGATACGCGCCCGCACCGCCGCCATCCAGCCTTCATAGGCGCCGGTGGCCTGCGCCCGGCCAAGAGCATCGAGTGCCTCGGCTGTCTCGTTCAGCCGCCACAGCGCATCGGCCCGCTCCAGATGGGCAACCGACCGGCTGGGCGAATGAGCCAAAATCTGATCGGCACGGGTCAGACAGGCGGTGCTGAATCCCTGGCGTATAGCCTGAGGCGCAATCAGAAATTTTAGCGTTTTCTGCTGATTGAGGCAGAAGGTCATCTGCTGCAACTGGGACGGTACCGAGCGCGCCCCGGCCAGTTGTATCGGCGCGGTCGCGGTTGGGCCGAACAAGACCGCAGGCTCGCGACTACGCTGCAGAAAGCTCAGATATTCAATCGAGCCAAACCATCCTGCGAACCCTGCCAAACCGAAGCCGCAGATCAAGATCGTGATTCGAATACGGGTCATACGTCCCTCTTACCGCGCCGCATTGGCTGTGCCCAGCGAGGGCTCCGATCGTCCACCTGCATGTCTAAAACCAATCAATCAAGGATAAAATCGTACAATCATCGCCCAGCTCGAGGGCACATTGCTGTAAAAAATCGCATATAATTAAAAATAACGCATGAAAATCGGTTGGCTTTCCGATACGCGTTCCCTTGCAGATACTGCATGCGTTACGGGTTGCGAGAGCTTCGCCGGTGTGCGATTATCTGGCACAGATATATTGTTAGGGGTGTACCTCGTGAAAAATCTGCTTCTTGCTTCGGTCCTTGCAGCCGGAACTCTTGTCGGCACGACGCAAAGCGCCTCGGCCGCACTCATTTCCATTACCATCAATGGCCAATTGGTTCAGATCGACACCGAGCTGCTCGCGCAACTGATCGCCAGCGGCGTGTCGCCGGCCGATGCTTTCGCGCAGGTGACGGGCGTTCAGCTGGCCTCGCTCCCCGCGAACACGCTTGTCGCGGTCTACCAACAGCTCAGCGAGGGGGCACAGGGCCTGTCGTCTGACGAAGTGGCGCAGTTGCAGCAGGTTGCCGATGAGGTGGCCAATCAATACGCCGAAACCAGCGGCGCGACCGCGCAGGACCTGCCTCAATTCGCCAGCCCGACCTGATCGGTCCGGCCAGAGCATCCGATTTACAGGAAGGCCCGCAGTGATGCGGGCCTTTCGTTTTGCCTGTTACTGACAGACTGTCAACCGCATTCCGGCACACCGAGACGGATCAGCTCTGCGCCGCTAAGGGCGAAGGTACCATTGATCCGATACCGCGCTTCGTTCATGAACCAACTCTTGATCGGTTCGGGATAATAGCGCGCCATCAACTGCGAAAACATCTCGAACTCGATCTTCGGAAACGGCTCGCCGCTGCGCGAAGGTCCGTGAAATCGCAACATCGCGGCCTGCGTAACGCAAACATTTCCGGCGCCCAGATACATCGTGCAGGCCGAACGGCAATCGCCGGTGATCGCCACAGGCGTTTGCCGTGCACGGATCCCGTCGATGCGGTCCATGTAATTCGAGATATAGCCGCCATAATCATTGGCAACAGTGATGACCCCCGCCGATCCGGGAGACAGTGAGGCACGGGTCACGTCCTGCGCCTGAGCGCTGGTGGCCAATGCGGCTGTAAGCGCGACCATCGTTGCCACACCCCGGGCTTTGGTCATCCGCTTACGAAAGGAGGTATGCCGCGCATCTTCTTGCGAAACGATCGGCACACTATGTGGGCGAGCAGCCCACCCAGCTGCTGGTATCATAGCAATAATCCTGTGATGGTTTGGCCGGACTCTCTTCTGAGTTCACCGGACGTTCACAGAATGTCAGAGAGGCTTTAAGGCCCGGTTTACAGATCGGACTCAATTTTACCGGCCCGGGGGCGGGTCCTGTCTGTGGCTATAACGGCCGGGCCGACCGCGCGCAGGATCACCCGGAAATATTGGAGAAGTCTGAATTTGCTGGTAAAATCCGGCGGGCTTTGGGCGATTTTCTGCCCCCGGAGTATTTAAGATACCCTTTACCGGATTGTCAGGAATACCGTTGGTCCGGTTTAAACCCCCGCTGCGGTGGGTCCGAAGGCGCCGGATGGGGGCATGCGCACCCCCTAGTGAAAATCCCGGCTCGGGAACAGCCGTTTGGCCTGTTCGCGCGGGTGGCGGGCGCGGGGTGGCATCCGGGCCGGGCGCGGGGCGTCGTCGGCTTGCGGCTGGGTGATGCCCAGAACCTCATCCATCGGGTGGCCCAGATCGGTGAGGCGATGCGACAGGTCTTCGATCTCCTGCGCGATCAGATGCACCACGATGCCTTCGCGTTGCAGATAGCCGGTTACACGCAAGAGCCGCCCGCCCATCACCACGCGCCGGAAGCGCTCATAAACCTTTGGCCAGACCACCACGTTGCTCACCCCGGTTTCATCCTCCAGCGTCAGAAAGATCACCCCCGAGGCGGTGCCGGGGCGCTGGCGGGTGATGACCAGCCCGCAAACAGATGTGCGTTGCAGCGGGGCATGGGCCAATTCGGCATGGGGGGTCAGGCCGGGGATGCTCGGGCGCAACAGCTCCATCGGATGGGCGCGCAGGCTCAGGCGCATGGCGATGTAATCCTCCACCACCTCTTCGCCCAGATGCATCGTGGGCAGATGCACCTCAGGCTCTTGCAGCCCTTCGCCATCCAGCGGGTTGGAAAACAGCGGCAGCGGCTTTGGCGCCCGGATCGCGCGCACCTGCCAGAGCGCATCGCGCCGGGTCAGCCCCATCGCGGCAAAAGCGTCGGCCTCGGCCAACCGTTCCAGCACGCCCGGCGCCAGCCCGGCCCGCAGCCACAGGCTTTCGGGATCAGGGTAGCCATTGCCGCGTGCCGCCACGATCCAGCCCGCATCTTCTTCGCGAAAGCCCTTGATTTGGCGAAAGCCGAGCCGCAGCGCCAGCGACCCGTCGGCGCGGCGTTCCAGCGCGTTATCCCAGTCGCTCCGGTTCACGCAGATCGGCCGTACTTCGATCCCGTGTTCGCGCGCATCGCGCACAATCTGGGCCGGGGCGTAGAACCCCATGGGCTGGGCATTCAAGAGCGCGCAAGCAAACACCGCCGGGTGGTGCCGCTTCAGCCAGGCCGAGATATATGACAGCATCGCAAAGGCCGCCGCATGGCTTTCGGGAAAGCCGTAATCGGCAAAGCCCTCGATCTGCGAAAAGCAGCGCTGGGCAAAATCGGGCGTGTATCCATTGGCCAGCATCCCGGCGATGAATTTGTCGCGGAAGGTGCCGATGGTGCCCATCCGCCGGAACGAGGCGAGCGAGCGGCGCAGCCGGTCGGCCTCTTCGGCGGTAAAGCCTGCGGCCACCACGGCGATCTGCATGGCTTGTTCCTGAAACAGTGGCACGCCGAGGGTTTTGCCCAGCACGCCCTCCAGCTCTTTCGAGGGGAAGCTCACCGCCTCCAGCCCCTGCCGCCGCTTGATATAGGGCTGCACCATGCCGCCCTGAATCGGGCCGGGGCGCACGATGGCGACCTCGATCACCAGATCGTAAAAGGTCTTGGGCTTCATCCGGGGCAGGAAATTGAGCTGCGCGCGGCTTTCCACCTGAAACACCCCGATGGCATCGGCTTTTTGCAGCATCTGATAGGTGGGCGCGTCTTCCTGCGGCACCGAGGCGAGGCTGGGCCGGTGCCCCTCATGCGCTTCCAGAAGGTCAAAGGCTTTGCGGATGCAGGTCAGCATGCCGAGGCTCAGCACATCGACCTTGAGAATGCCCAAAGCGTCGATGTCGTCTTTGTCCCATTCGATCACCGTGCGGTCTTCCATCGCCGCATTCTCGATCGGGCAGAGCGCATCGAGCCGCCCCTTGGTGATGATGAACCCGCCCACATGCTGGCTCAGATGGCGCGGAAAGCCGATGATCTCGCCGATCAGCGCGATGGTCTGGGCCAGCCGCCGGTCACTCGGGTCGAGCCCCAGCTCGCGCATCCGCTCGGGATTGGCCCCGCCATTCGACATGCCCCAGATCTGCCCCGACAGGCCCGCCGTCACGTCCTGGCTCAGCCCCATCACCTTGCCCACTTCGCGGATCGCGGCGCGCGAGCGGAAATGGATCACCGTAGCGCACAGCCCGGCGCGGTGGCGGCCATAGCGGGTATAGATCCACTGGATCACCTCTTCGCGGCGCTCATGTTCGAAATCCACGTCGATATCCGGCGGCTCGCCCCGGTATTTCGACATGAAACGCTCAAACACCATGCTGATCTGATCGGGGCTGACATCGGTGATCGCCAGCGCCCAGCAGATAATCGAATTGGCCGCAGAGCCGCGCCCCTGACAGAGGATCTTCTGCGAGCGGGCGAATTGCACGATGTCATGTACGGTCAGGAAATAGGCGGCAAAGCCCAGATCGCCCACCAGCCGCAATTCCTTATCAAGCAGCGCCTGATAGCGCTCGGGAATGCCGCCCGGGCAGCGCGCCGCCAGCCCCGCCCGCGTCAGCCGTTCCAGCCGGTCTTGCGGCAGCTCGCCATCGGCAATCTCGTCGGGATAGTCATAGCTCAGCTCGCCCAGATCAAAGCTGCAACGCGCGGCGATTTCCAGCGTGCGCCGCACCGCTGCCGGATGGTTGCGAAACAGCCGCGCCATATCGCCCGCGCTTTTCAGCCGCCGCTCGCCATTGGGCAGGGCACGGGTGCCGATGGCGTCGATGGTGATGCCCTCGCGCATGCAGGTCAGCACATCGGCCAGTTGCCGTCGCGCCGCCCGGTGCATCAGCACATCCCCCAGCGCCACCATCGGGGTAGAGGCGCGCAGGGCCAGCGCCGCGCAAGCGTCGAACCACGCCTGATCCGAGCCGTCATAGCGGGGGGCGGCCCCCAGAAACACCTGGCCCGGATAGCGCCGGCGCATCGCTTCAAGCGGGGCACGGGCTTTGGCAAGGTCGGGCGGGGGCAGGGCGATCAGGATCATGCCGTCGCAGCCTTGCAGTAGGTCCTGCATATTCAGCGCGCAATCACCCTTATCCGCCCGCCGCTTGCCAAGGGTCAGAAGCTGCGACAGGCGGTGATAGGCGGGCCGGTCGGTGGGCAGGGCCAGCCAGTGCACCGGGCTATCGCGCAGCACCAGCCGCGCGCCCACGATCAGTTTCGGCAGGGGGGCGTCGGGGGCCTCGCGCCGCATCTCTTGCAGCGCCGACCAGCCCCGCACCACCCCGGCGAGCGAATTGCGGTCGGTGATGGCGATGGCGGAAAGCCTCAGCTCGGCGGCGCGCAGCACCAGCTCTTCCGGATGCGAGGCCCCGGTGAGGAAGGTGAAATTCGAGGTCACGCAGAGCTCGGCATAATCGCCCGCCTCGGGGGCTGATCCCAACAGATCGCAGCGGAAGGCCTCTACCGGGCGTGGATCGTGGCTTCGCTCAGTCATGGCCGTCCCGCGAGGGTCTGCGGACCCTGCGCCTCTGCGGTGGGACGCTCCGAGAATAGCCTAGCTTTTCGCCCGGTGGGCACCACCGGGCAGCGCCCGAACCGCCCCGTCGTGCCAGAGGCACGCTTCCAGCGTGACGGGGCGGGCGCTACTCGCCTACCCCGCGGTCCGGTCGCCGCCCTCATTGTATAGTCCGGACCGGCGCTATTTGGGGGAATGGGGTATAGGCCTTGCTCTCTCATGCAAACTCCCCCTGCACATACCAGCCCGGATTTTGCGGGGTGTGAAACATCCAGAGCCGTCGGCCTTGCCGGGTCTCGACCTGCCAGTAATCGCGCAGGCCCGAGCGCCAGCTATCATCCTCCAGCCACCATTCCGGCGCGATCCGCTCGGGCCCGGTGGCGCGGGCGGTGGCCAGATGCATCCGCCGCCAGCGAAAATGCCCGGGCGGGCGAGGACCATTGGCGGCGATGGCTTCCGGCGGAAACAGCCGCAGCGGGCGCGGGCGCAGGGCTACCCATCCGCCTTCGGGCCGCGAATAAGCTGCTGGGGCGATGGAAAAACTGCGCTCGGGGATATGGCTGTCGGCGGGCAGGAAACGCTGGATATTCTCCAGCCCGATCCTTGTGCCGATGCGGGTAATCAGATCCGCCAGCTGGTCGCCATGCGCCGTGCCGCGATGGGCAATCGTACCCAGTTGCTGCACCGGCAGCGGCTCCACCTGCGTGGCTTCCAGTCGGAGCTGATCAATGCCAAAGCCCGCCTCGACCCCGGCGACGCCGCGCTCAAACAGCGGCAGGATACGGTGCGGATCGCGCAGCGGTGCGGCCAGACGCAGCTCGACCTGCTGACTGCCCTGATCGACCCGGCGCAGGGTAAGCTGCAGGATGCGCACCCCCGCCTCTTGTGCTTTCAGCTTGGCGCAAAGCTGGTCCAGCAGCCGCGCCGTGCCCGCCATCACATCGGCGCTGAGGCCAATCGGCTCGGGCAGAGTCAGGCGCACGCCGTAATGCACCGGCTCGGCCTCGGGCGAGATCTGTTCCGGTTGCTGCCCCAGCGCCTGATCCAGCCGCATCAGCACAGCCGGGCCAAAGCGGCGGGCCAGCGGCGCGCGCGGGGTGGTGGCGAGATCGCCAATCGTGCGCAGCCCCAGCCGTTGCAGCCCCACTGCGATGCGATCATCCAGCCGCAGCGCCGCCACCGGCAGAGCGGCAATGGCCTCAAGCCCGACACCCGGCGGCGCAATGCCTTCGCCATAATGCGCCAGCGCCCAGGCCGCGCCGCGCGTGTCGCCCAGCCCCAGCTGCAGCGTTAGCCCGGCGCGCAGGGTTCGGGCGCGGATATCGTCGAGCATCGCCGCCTCGCCGCCCCACAGATGCGCCGATCCGGTGATGTCGAGCACCAGCCCATCGGCGCCTTCAAACCCGACCCAGGGGCAATAGCGTGTGGCCCAGCGGCGCAGCACCGCCAGAAACTGCACATCGCGCGCCGGGTTGGCCGGGTGGCTGATCAGGTCGGGGCAAAAGGCGCGGGCATCGGCAAAGCTCATCCCCTGCGACAGACCCAGCGCCTCAGCCTCCGGGTTAAGGCAATACAGCCGCTCGGCATTGCTTTCCTTCAGGGTCAGGGCAAAGGGCCTTTCAATCGGGCGCAGCCGCAGAGCCCGGTCGCTCGCCAACCGGGGAAACCACATCGAGACGATGCGTCGTGTGCGACCAACAAACATCCCAGGCTCCAAGTGTTCCTGATTTGTTCTTTATAAGTTTCCACCGCATCAGAGTCGAGTCCGCCCGCCGTTCATCGTAAAGGGGGGCGCAGTGCCAGCGAGTTTCGGCGGCGTTCGATCCCATCCCTTCGGGGATGATACACAGCCCGGTTGCCTGCCCCGCCTTGGCCGCCAGTTGCAGCCGCCGCCCCGGGGTCAGCTCCACCGGTTGGCTCAGCTCCATCACCACCAGCGGCACGGCCCCATCGCGCAGCGCTTCTTCGGCCACGGCCAGCAGCTCGATCTGATTTTTCGCCTGCGCCACCAGCAGCCGGGCGGGATCGAAAAACGCGCTCAGCCCCACCGGCGCCAGCGTATCGCTCTGCCAGCTTTCGCGGATCCAGATCACCGTCCCCTGCAGCCCGGCCGCACAGATCGCCGCAAACGCCGTGGCCCCGGGGCCAGAGACCTCATGCGTGCGCCCTTTGCGCAGGGGGAATGTATCATGCAAAGCCGGTGCCATGGGCGCAGTTTACACCGCCGAAGTGATGAAAGGAACACGCTGCCGTGCCGTGTTCTGACGCCAGCTTCAATGCATCTTGAAAATGCGGGGGGTGAGGCTAAACAGAAGAAGAAATGGTATTGAGTAGTCTGGGCAGCGCGCAGGCAGGCAAAGCGGCATATGAAAAAGAGCGAGTTCCCAAAGACTATGATTACGGGCGCATATCATCATGGCATTTGATCCGGACAAAGCACTCGCGCCCGGCATCCGCATCATCAAAAATGCGATCATCGTGCCCAATGGGACGGGCAAGGCGCCGGGAATCGCCCGGCCTGCCGGTGTATATGACGCCGATGGGAATTATGTACCTGAAGGGCAATGCTTTCGCGCGTCCGATCTGCCGACAACTGTTGAACCCGATACATTGCCAGAGGTGGCAGACGGGAATTATCGCGGCGGTCTTTGGCTGTATGGCGGTCTGCTGTACCAACATTTTGGGCATTTCCTGCTGGAAAGCACAGCCCGGCTCTGGGCGGCCGAACAGGTCGATGATTGGGTCAAGGGCGAGCTGTTTCTGTTGAAGGGCGATATCAAGCATGCCCAAAGACCAATCCGGTTGATGGGGGATCTGCTGACCCGGTTCGGGGCGCATGGCAAACGGCGCAAAGGGGTGATCGAGCCGACCCGGGTAGAGCGTCTGCTGGTGGCCCCGCAGGGATTTGGCACGGGCGATATGATTGGCGGCTGCCCTGAATATCGCAGCTTCACCAAGCGCATTCTTGGCGAGGGAATTGCGGCCAAAGGGGCAGAGAAAATCTACATTTCCCGAACCGGGTTGTTTTCGAAGCGCGGGCGCTATTTTGGGGAAGCCCGGATGGAGAAGCTGTTCGAGGCAGAAGGTTACCGCATCTATCACCCGCAGGATGAAAAAATAGAAGACCAGATCGCACAGTACAAGGCTGCACGGGTGATCGTCTCAAGCGATTCATCTGCCCTGCACCTGGCAGCGTTCTTTGCGGAACCGGAGGATAAGATCGCAATTGTCCTGCGTCGCCCCGGAAGCACGATTGAGGATTATCTGACGCAATATCGGGCCTTTGCCGGTATCGAGCCCGATGTGCTGGATACGCTGATCGGTGAAAATTATCAGCTTGAGGGGGCCAAACGGAAACAGATGAACGAGATCTATTCCGTGTTGGATTTTCCTGAGCTGGGGCGGCAACTGGCCGAAGCGGGTTATATTGGAAATGCCTCGGCATGGACGGCACTGTCTGCTGGGGAGATTGAAGCTGAGCGCAAAGATCTCGCGACCCGGCTTGAGCAGGATATTCGGCTCATAGCCTGACTTGGCTCTGATATGAGAAAAACGCCGCACCATTAGTCCTTGTGCCGTGACTCGGCGAAAGCTATCACTTCTGCAACATTCCTTTTTATTGTAGGGAAATATGAGCCTCGAACGTCGCCCTGTCGCCTCGCTTTGGATTGGTCCGAAGCTGCATTACCTCAACCAGCTCTGCCTGAAATCGCATCTGCGCCATGGCCATCCGGTGACGCTCTATTGCACCGATGAGGTGGATAATGCGCCTGAGGGTGTCGAGATCCGCAAAGCCAGCGAGATCATGGATATCGACATGAAACTGGTCGAGGAAACCTCGGCCTCGTTCCTGTCGAATGTGTTTCGCTACAAGATGATCCAGAAGACCGGCGCGCTGTGGATCGATTGCGATGCTTTCTGCCACCAGCCGTTTCCGGACGAATGGGAACACGTCTATGCCGGGCACGGGATGCGTGGCGCGCTGAATTGCGGCGTGGTGGGCATTCCGCAAACCGGCGAGCTGATGGATCAGCTGCTCGATTACTACGACAACCTGCCGGATTATCCGGCCTGGTGGAACAAGAACCAGCGCAAGAAGATGGACCGGCTCGATCCGTCGATCCCGAAAGCGCAGCGGATCTACAAGACCGAACGCACCGCTTTCGGCCCGCAGGCCTTCACATATTTCGTGCAGCAAACCGGCAATATGGACAAGGCGATGACGCCGGATGTGCTCTACCCGGTGCCGTTCCAGCTCAATGATATCTTCTACGATCCCTATGGTCGGGTCGAAGGCTGGTTTACCGACAAGACCGTAAGCGTGCACCTCTATACCAACGGCACCAAACCCTGGTGGCGCAAGAACGCACCGCTGGAAAACTCTTATGCCGAGCGGATGTGCAAAGAGGTCGGGATCGACCCGTCGGCCGCGCTGGAATAGGGAGCGCCCATGGCGCTGACGAAGCACAAAAGCCCGCACGGCACCGTTATGGCGGTGTCGATGATGAAGGACGAAGCCCCCTACCTGCTCGAATGGTTCGCCCATCACATGGCGGTGGGGTTTACCGATATTCTGGTCTACACCAACGATTGCTCTGACGGCACCGTCGAGATGCTGCAGCGGCTGGAAGAGCTGGGGTTGGGTTATCACCGCCACAACGTGATCCCGGAAGGGATCAAGCCGCAGCCTTCGGCGATCAACCATGCGGAAAACGAACCGCTGGTTGCGGCGGCCGACTGGGTGCTGGTCTTCGATGCCGATGAGTTTCTCAGCGTCAACCACCCGTCGGGCCATCTTGATGGAATGCTGGCCGATGCGGTGGCGAAGGATGCCAACGGCATCGTCATCACCTGGCGGATTTTCGGCTCGGGCTTTGTCACCGATTGGTCGCGCGAACCGGTGACCGAACAATATCTCTATGCCGCGCCGCCGCTCTGGCGGATGGGCTGGGGGGTGAAAACCCTGTTCAAATACGATCCGGAATACTGGCGCCTCGGCATCCATCGCCCGAAGATCAAGAACAAACATATCGAAGACGGCTTTCCCGAAACCGTGCAATGGCTCAACGGCTCGGGCTTGCCGATGGAGGATTACTTCAAGTTTCGCGGCTGGCGCTCAATCCGCCGCACACTGGGCTATGACTGGGCGCAGCTCAATCACTATGCGATCAAGTCGATCGACGCCTATGCGATTCGCAAGTTCCGCGGCAATGTGAACAACAAGAAAGACAAATATAACGCCGATTACTGGTCGCTTCAGGATCGCAACGAGGTGCGCGACGAGCGGATCCTGCGCCATTCGGCCAAGCGGCGCGAGATCATGGAGGCGCTGCTGAAAGACCCGGTTCTGGGCCCGCTGCATGAGGCGGCGAATGAACGGGTCGAGGCGCGGCTTGCGGAATACAAGCAGACCGACGCCTATCAGGAGCTGAAAGACAGCCTGTTGAAGGCCGGCGAAGTGCCGATCACACAGGTGACCGCCAAACCGCCCAAGGCTCGCGACCCCGAAAAGATTGCCGCCCTGATGTCGGATGTGGAAAAGCGCCAGCGGTCAAAGCCGATCGAGGAACGGCGCACGAAGCCCTCACCGGAATTTGGCGACCTAAACGGGTCTTTCTATCTGCCCGGCCCGATTGACCTCGGCGCCGATGTGCCGCTGGACGTGGTGGATAACCGGGGCCTTAAGGTTCCGGCGGATATTCGGGTGTTTACCCCCGATGCGATTGAGCAGTTGATGGCGGGTAAATTCGAACGCCGCCCGGCACGCTATATCATCGGGCAGACCGAAGGGTTTTCCAAAATGCTCGACGCCACCGAAGGGGTGGGGATCGTGGCCATGGTGGCGGCGCAGACGCATCCCGGTTTGCATGTGGTGATCCAGCACGAGCGCGATGACCTGATCGGGTTTGCTCGCAAGATTGCCGGGCTGAACGATATGACCGCACGGGTGCGCTATGCCCGTGGCCCGCTCGCTTTGCCGGGCGATACCGCCGAGACCGGCGCGCAGGGGCTGGTTAAATGCTTGACCGCGCTCCGTCCCGACATTCTGCGCATCGCTGCAGAGGGGCTTGATCCGGCACTGGTCGGAGAGGCGCAGCTTGCCGGTCTGCGCCGGGTGCTTGTGGTCCATAATGGCGATACCGCCGCGCTCGCGAAGTGGCACAAGCTCTTGATGACCCACGGGTTCGAGCAGGAAACCGATGGTGAAAACCACGGCACGGCGGTTTATGATCTCAAACTGGCCTGAAAGCTGGGCTTTCGTTCTCAATCAAATCCGCCGAAGCCTTCGCCATCCATAAGGCCAAGATTGAGCGGTTGGTCCTGCCTTACCCCGTCGCCAGCAGCATCTGCGCGAAAAAAACTCTGCTATTCGGGGCGTCGGTGATACTCAGATACGAAGAACCATAGCAGGGCATCACACCGATCATTCTCAGCCGAACAGCTTCAACGCAGCTGCCGGATTTCTTTCCGTCGTTGACCCAAGTATTTGATCAAGCCATAAAAAAGATAACAATCATGACCGACCTGTCTTTCATATTCGTCGCTGACGGACCTCGTTTCGAAGATCCCGCGATCCTGCTTGCAGGCTCGATGCGTGTGCACCACGGTGACGCGGTGGCAATCTATGCCTATTGCCCCGAAGAAAAGCTGGACACGCTGTCACCAGAGTTCCGGTCGGCAATGGATCTTTTGGATGTGCAAGTCACACCCATACCGACGGGGCCCACGCCTTTTGAAACGCCCTATCCACATGGCAACAAGATCCTGGCGGCAATGCAGCCGCGAACCGGAAAGCACGCGGTGTTTTTCGACACCGACATGATCCTGCGTGCCCCGGTTGCCCCCGAAATTTCGCACGGCTTAGTCGGTGCTGTTCCCGAAGGTGTCCCGACCTGGGGCCGCGAGGTTGAAGACTGGGCGCCGGTTTATGCCCATTTCGGACTACCCCTGCCAACCGAGCGGGTTCGGATGTGCCGTGGTCGCAGGCGCGAGACTTTGCCCTATTTCAATGCGGGTCTTGTCAGCTTTCCGGAACTAGCGTCGGATGGGCGGCGGTTCGGTGAGATCTGGCTCGATACAGCGGTCGGGATCGACCATTGTGACGCGTTCGAGAACAAGCGCCCGTGGCTCGACCAGATCGCCCTGCCGGTTGCCATCGCGCGCAGCGGCCTGGACTGGGAAGTGCTGCCTGAAAAGCTCAACTACTCGCTATTTCGGCGCAAAATGCCGCTGGCCCACGAAACGACCGTGGTGCATTACCATCTGCCAGGTCTGTTTCGGACGGAAATCGGCTGCATGACGAGCTTTCGCGATGTGCTGCACATGTTGCCCGATGAAATGGCGCAGGCCTTTCGAGCGCGCGCCCTCGCCTTTGAAATGCCCGCGAGGAAGAAAAAGCGCGCCGGGTTTGTTCCCATTCTCGACTTGGATGCGACGGATTGAGGCTTTGAGCAATATAGCCCTTGCCACTTGCGCGTAACACACCAGCTGTGCGCTGATATCGAGGCCGCATGACCTGACGCATAATGCGCTATCATGGGACGATATTAGGAGGATCGATCGGTGTTGAGTGAGTTGACGACAGCGATGCTGACCCAGCCCAACCGGGTGGTAACGCCAGAAGGTGTTCGCATCGTGCGCACTGTCATTGAGGGGCAGCCGGTATTCTTTTCCGTTCTTAACCAGAAAGACCGTATTCAGCGGAAAATGTGGCGCGGAAACTTCTACGAACCCGAAGAACTTGAAATCATCCGGGCGCATTTTCCAAAAAACGGGATTTTCTGCGATATTGGGGCCAATGTGGGAAATCACAGCCTGTTTTCCCTGATCTATCTGGGCGCCTCAAAAAGCATCGTGTTCGAGCCTAATCCGGGAGCCTACGATCTGTTGGTGCTGAACATGATCCTGAACGGTGTATCCGATCGGGTGGATTTCTCGTTTTTGGGCTGCGGATTGTCTGATCATGCCGAGGAGAATGTGGGCTTGGCGCTGCGTGAGGGCAATCTCGGCGCCACACGTCTTGTGTCTGGCGAAGGCGAGGTCAGCATCTTGCCCGGCGACACGATGCTTTCTGGCGCGAAGGTCGATTTCATAAAAATCGACGTCGAAGGCATGGAGATCGCCGTGCTTGGCGGGTTGAAGGAAACGATAGCGGCCAACCGTCCCCCGATCTTTCTGGAAATCGAGCATGTTAACCGGGATGCGCTGGAGGCCTGGCTGTCGGATGCCGGGTATCAGATTGCGGTGGAAGGTCGTCAGTTTCAGCACAACGGCAATCTGTTGCTTCTACCCGCCTAGGGATTACCCCTTCGCCACCTCCACCTGCTCCCAGATATCGGCGTCCTTCGGGAAGTCGGTGACGATCAGGCACGAGGTGCCGTGCCAGAGCATCACGCCGCCGCTGGCCAGCGGGCGCTGTTCGGGGCGGGCGGGCCAGGCGCTGAGGTCATAGACCTGCGCCTTGTCCCAGCCGGTGACCTCGACGCTGGCGCCATAGTCCAGCTCGAACCGCTTCGCCCCCGGCCCGGTGGTGATCCGGTTTGGCCCCGGCCCGATCAGAAGCCGGTGATCGCCCTCGGCCAGATTGATCAGGTTGCGCCCCGGCCCGGTATGGATTTCCGACGCGCCTTCACCATCATGGATGATGTCATTGCCCGGCCCGGCGATGATCAGGTTCTTGCCCTCGCCGCCATAGATGATGTCATCGCCTTCGCCGCCATCCAGCACGTCATTGCCCTTGCCGCCGATCAGCACATCATTGCCCGAACCGCCATAGAAGAAATGCCGTTCCTTCTTGCGCTTGCCGATGGCCTTCAGCACATCGTCGCCCTCGCCGCCATAAAAGGTAGCGCCGCCGTATTTCGGGCCCACCATCACGTCATTGCCGTTGGAGCCCACCACATGCACCGCCACCCGTTCAGAGGTTTCAAACTTGAACGGGCTGTCGGGATGGGCGACGACGCGGATCACCTTGCCGACACGTTCGTCATTGCCCTCTTCACGCGCCACCACGGTGGCGATGCGCAGCTCTTCGATATTGGCGGGCATATGCAGGGTGAAATCATCCGGGCCCCCCAGATACCACAGCACGTCATGGCCGCCCTCCGGGGCTTCGTCGATCTTTTCGGCCATCTCGCCATAGGCCCAATAATGGTTGTCGCCCGCGCCACCGGCCAGCACGACAGAGCCATCCACCGCCATCATCGCGTTCACCCCGTCTGCCGGGTTTTCATACCCGCGCAGATCGACCCCCAGCTCCAGCGCGCCGGTCACAAGGATGTCGCGCAGCCGGTCCATCGGGGCGGTCTCGACCAGATTGGTGGTTTCGCCGGGATCGTTCACGATGTCGTAGACATGCTCTTCGCCATTCGGATAACGGAAATAGCGCAGATGCGAGAGGGCCGGATCGGTCGGGCGCACAGAGAGCGTGCCAAACACCGAGGTGACGGGCGATTTGCTCTCGTCGTAGCTGCCGAAGCTTTCATCCACCAGCGGCAGCAGGCTCTGGCCCGAGGTCCAATCGGGCCGACGCGGCAGGCCCGCAAGGTCCAGCACCGTCGAGGGCAGGTTGTGCAGGGTCGTCGGCAGCTCCACCAGTTTGCCCGCCTCCATGCGCGGCGACCAGATGCCCAGCGGCACATGCGCGGCGCTGTCCCACTGGCTCATCTTGTGGAAACTGTCATGGTTGCCGAGGTTGAAGCCGTTATCGGACAGGAACACCACCGTGGTGTTGTCCCCCAGCGGCGAGGCGGCGAGCGCATCCATAAACCGGCCAATCTCGTAGTCCACATGCGAGCAGGCGGCGAAATAGGCGCGCACTACCTGCCGCCAGCCCTCGTCGCCCGCTTTTTCCGGCGTCCAGTTGCCATTGGCGATATAGGCGGCTTCGTAGACGGCAAATCCCGGCTGTGGCCCGAAGAAATCCTCCGGCGCGGCGATCGAGGGCCATTTGATCTCGGCCGGGTCATACATTTGATAAAAACGATCCGGGCATTGCAGGTTGAAATGCGGATGTTTGAAGCCAAGCTGGATCAGGTGCCGCCGGTTGGGATCGGCACGGTTCACATGATCAATCGCGTTCTGCGCCACCCAGTAATCGTAAAACCGATCATCCTGCGAACCGTCATCATCGGGATGGTTGACCCCGGCAATCCCCGGCCCTTTGCCGCCCAGATATTCTTTGACCTTGCTGCGCCGCCCGCGATCCTTGGCTTCCGGTTCTTCGTGGAACAGCACCCGGCGGTATTCCTCCGGCATCGGGTTGTAATGGCCGTCCACCTTGCCGGTGGTGAAATTGTAAAACCCGGCTCGCCGCAGGTCATAGGCCCAGGCGCGTTCGGGCGGCATCACCTCGCGCCAGATCCGGTTGAGATCGACCAACCCGGTGCGATAGGGCGAAAGCCCGGTGGCCACCTCGGCCCGGCAGGGGGCGCAAAGCGGCACGGTGGCGTAGGTATTGGCAAAGCGCACGCCACCCTTCAGCAGTCGGTCGATATTCGGGGTCTGGATCGTCACCCCGAAGGTCTCGCGCCAGGTGAAGATGTCGATCATGTCATCCACCCAGATCAGGCAGATATTGTCGGCGCGCGTGGTTTCGCGGGTGAAGCTCATATTATCGCTCCCAAAGGCAAAAATGCGCGAAGGCCGCCTGCATCTCGCGGCTGGCACCCTCCGGCGGGCTGGTCAGAATATCGTGCCCCGGCCAGATGAACAGATCGCGGATGCGCCCGGGGCCAAGGGTCTTTTTCAGCCCTGGCCGGTGGCTGCGGCAGCCCAGTAGCAGCGTGGCGTCGCGGGGCAGATCGGCGGGGGCGGGGGCGCTGTGCACCGGCCCGCCGGGTGTGGCGAGCGCCAGCGTGGTTTCGGTGCAGGAGATCAGGGTGATCTGCCAGCCTTCGCCGGTTTCCGGCCCGGTCACAATCGCCGCACCCGCATCGTCGCGCAGCTCGATACGGCGCTCGGGTGTTTCGTGCAGGTAAAGGTAATTGCCCCGGCCCTCACCACGTAGGCTGAGCAGCGCGCGAGCCGGGTCTTCGCCGCTGGTCCAGATCAGTGCCGCCGACCAGCCGCTGGGCTGTACCATCTGCTCCGACCAGCCATAGCCGCCATTCACCCCGTTGCGCAGATGCAGGGCCGTTTCGCCCTGACAGGGGGCAAATGCTGTTAGCTCCGGTACCTCGGCCACCGGCAACAGATCAGACGCCCCGGCGCGCGCGCGCCAGATCTGCGTGCCGCCATCCTCAGCGGTGAACCAGTGCCCACCGGTCGCGGCCAGGGCTGCGGTCAGCCGGGTTGTGGCGTGATCGGTCAACGCCATCTCGGGCAAAGAGAATGGCACGCGGCGCATGGGCTACTGCACCTCAAGGCTGCCGGGCAGGGCCCATCTGTGCAGATCCCCGCCTGCAGGCGCCGGGGCCTGCCAGTGATCTCGTAAGGCCCCGCAGGCGGGCGGGAAGCTTTCCGCCGCCCGTGCCCGTTCCGGGCCACCAATGGCATAATCCAGCTGCAGCGCCTCGGCACCGGGGCTGGGGGCAAGTGCGCCCGCCAGTTTGATCAGCACCGCCGCCGGATCGTCCGGCGCCACCTCGACCGAGGCGATCTTGGCTTCGGTGCCACCCAAGCCAAAGCCCGCAGTAGCCCCCGCGCCAAACGGATCGGCGGGGTCGATCATCAGCCCGCCATCGGTCTTGAAGGTGGCGCGGATTACGTCGTCCGAGCGTTCGGCCAGACACAGCAGCGGGCAGGTCCAGCTTTCACCCGCCAGATCGGCCTCCAGCGCATAGGCTTCCATTTCCGCCCGCGCCAGCGCCGCCGCATAGGTGGGCTGGCCCAGATCGTCCTGCGCGAACATATAGCCGGGCGCGGCCACCAGCAGATGATGCGGGCCGGGGCGCAGGATCATCCGGTGCTGGCCATCCAGTGCCGGGCGGTTGGCTTCGGCCGCGTGCTGCCACCAGGCGCCGCTGTCGATGGTGGTGAGGAACCTGAGCTTGCCCAGCTCGGCGGTGGGGATCCGTGCCGTCAGCGCATCGAGATGGGCGATGGCGGCTTTGTGAAAGCTCTCGGCATCCTCCGGCGCCTGATCGGGGCCGAGCATGACGCGCAGCGCCAGAAGCCGCGCGGGTTTGCCCAGATCCTGTGCCAATACGCGCCATTTGGCCAGCCGCAGATCGAGCGCCGCCAGCGCCTCGTCGGCGTTCAGCTCCGGACCCGCCGGATGCTGCGCCTGCCCGGCCACGATCAGCGGCAAGGCCCGGCAATCTTCGTGACGACGGGCCAGCAGCGCGTCGGCCAGCGCGCTTTCGCCCGAGGTCTCGCGCAGATTTTCCACCCGCCGCTCCGGCTCGCCCTCTGATGGCGATTTGGCCATCACCACATGATGCCGAAAGCGCGGCACCTCTGGCCAGGTGGTGTTCTGCCGTCCGCAGCCCAGCCCGAAGATCCCTTGCACCGCGCCGCCGGTCTCGGCGATGATCCCGCCGCCCTCGCGCGGGCGCAGATAGTGCCGGTTGCCCTCGGCCCCCGGTAGCCGCGCCATGAAGCGATACCAGGTGCCTTCATCGGTCAGATCCCAGGCATCCAGATCGCCCAGCAGCGCCGGATCGAGTCGCGCGCGCGGCGCGTTGGGTTGTACTTCTGACGCGGGTGCCTCTTGCGAGGGCGTCGCCCTCAGCCCGCCCTGAGCGCCAAGGCGCTGGGCCAGATCTTCCACCACCCGGTCGGCCAGATGCAGCACCAACCCGGTTTCATCATATTCGATGGCTGGCCCATTTTCAGCCGCAAGCAGAATGCCGCGCCGGGGCGTGTCCGTGGGATCGGTCGAAGACATGGGACGCTTTCGTTTGATCGGTCAATTCCATGCTTAGTGCCTCGGTTGAACCGGGTCAAATGGGACCAATGTCGCGAGGATATACCCGGGGTTTCGGCTTGAAGAACAAGGCGCCACGCGGGTAACCTGCCTTAAGGGGCAAGCATCGAAAATGCATGAAGGCATGGGCAGTATATGGCAGAGCATGCAGAGACACTAAGCCAGGACGGTGCCGAACCATCAAAGGTGATTTTTCAAAGCGATGATTACATCCTGCGCTATGAGGGGCCGGATCCCGCCACGGTATCGCGGGTGGTGGTCACCTTTCCCGATCTGATCCATCCCACCGATGAGGCGGCTGAAGGCTGGGGCGCGGCCTTTTTGCGCAAGCGTGGCGCGGCGGTGCTGTCGCTGACCTTCCGCAAGGCCAACTGGTTTCAGTCGCCTGGCTTTTTCCCCGCGCTCGACGCCGCCCGCGCCTTTATTGGTCCGGATGTGGCGGTGTCGGCCTATGGCGCAAGCATGGGCGGCTATGGCGCGATCCTTGCCGCGGCGCGTCTGCAGGCCGACCGCGTGGTGGCCCTCTGCCCGCAATTTACGGTGCAACAGGACATCGCTTCGTTCGAGCGCCGCTACCGTGCCGAAGCGGCCGAGATCGGGCCGTTTATCCACGATGTGGCGGGCGAATTGCGCGAGGGGATCCGCTATTTCGTGATGCACGACCCGACCCACCGGATCGACACGGCCCATGTTGCGCTGTTTCCCAAACCGTCGGGCTGGCACCAGATGGTGCTGCCGGGCGCCAGCCATGGTGTGCTTCCGACCCTGATCGAAATGCGGGCAACCCAGAAATTGTTCGATCTGATCATGGGCAATGCCTCGGCAAATACGCTGCGCCAAGCCGCGCGGGCGGGGCGGCGCGGCAGCATTCGCTATCTGCGCCGCATGGGCAATCTCTGTAGCCGCGCCCCGCAGCGCCGGGTCGGGCTTGAAACCCTCATCGGTCTGGCCCGTGCACGCGGCCTGGGGAAATTCGTCAAACGCTGGAGTGCCGAAATTCAGAACCCGTCGTCTGCGCAATTGTCAGGCCTCAGCGGCCCAGAAGAGGTGATTATTCATGTCGGCCTGCCCAAGACCGGCACCACCACGATCCAGTCCTATTTCGCCCGGCTGGCGGGGGCCTATCGGGCACAGGGGCTTGACTATCCGCTTGGTGGCGCGAGCAGCACCCCGCATCACGGCTGGTTCGGGAAGGGATTGCTAAGTGGCGACCTGTCCGATCTGGATGCCACCTTTGACAAAGCCCAATGCGCCCGCATGCTGCTGTCGGATGAGACGATTTATAACGAAGCGCTGTTTGCCAAAGAGGCGGTCGGGGATGCCCTGCGCGAGCGGCTGTCGGGGCGTAAGGTACGGCTGATCGCCTGCCTGCGGGATCCGGCAAGCTGGCAGAAGAGCTTTTATAAGCAGGCGGTCCAGAATCGCGGCAGACCAAGAGCTGCCGGATCGGCTGCCTTCTGGGGGCGCAGCGAGCGTTTCGATGCGTTTTTTGCCCTGCCTGAAATGGCGCGTCTGGCACGGGTGGATGACATGCTGGCGCGGTTGGAAAGCCTGTTTGGCTGCCCCGTCGAGACTATCGACCTTCAGCCCGGTATGGATATTGTTCCGGTCTTTCTTGAACGGATTGGTCTTGCGCCGGTCGAGCCGATGACCCGGCTCGGCGCCAATCCGAGCCTGAGCGATCTTGATGCAGAAATTATGCGTCAGGCCAATGCGCAGGGTCCCGGTGAGCATGGCTATATGCGGCAACTGATCGAAAGGCTTCCCGAAGGGGTTCCGGCCGATCAATTGGTCAGCCAGATGCGGCCGGGGCGCAAGGATCTGTTGCAAAGCGTCGGACAGCGTTTCGACTGGGCGGCGTTGCGCTACGAACCCAACCCGCCTCTGCGCTATGAAGAGGTCGAATTTGTTGCCCGTTGCGAAGAGCTGCGTGCGCGGGCCGAAGTCATCGCAGCGGCGCTGAACGCGAGCGAGCGAACCTCATGACCGAAGCCGAATTTATTGCCAAATCCGTTGCCCTGATGCTGGGCGGCGTTACCGGCCCGCTGGCGCAATCCGAGGCCGCCTTGCTGCGCGCGCTTGCAGGCTCAAGCGGCATCGCGGTTGCGCATCTGCTCGGGCAGGACGATCCGGTTGGGCGCGATCCCGAAACCGGCGCGCTGAAACAGCTCCGGCTGCGTGCCGTGGCGCGCAACCAAAAGGTGGGCGGGTCGCTGACCCAGATCCGTGCGCAGGGGCCTGAGTTTGGCTTTGTCACCGATATGCAGGATCGCCGCTTGCGCGATGTGGCCGAGAAGGGCGCTCAGCCCTATCCGGTTTTCTGTTTCAACCGTCAGATCGGCGATGCCAATCGCCTGCTCTGGCCGCTGCCGATCTATCACGATCTTGATGGCGATCAGTTTCTGGCCGGAACCCGTCCCGATGCGGTGGCCTGGGAAGACAAGCTGCCGCGCGTGGTCTGGCGTGGGATCACCGGCGGGCGGTCCGCTGGCAGCGGAGCAGGGCGCGACGAAGGGATGCGCCTCAAGGCGGCGTTTCGCAGGTTTCAGGCGGGCAAGCTCAGCGAAGAGAAGCTGCGCCAGATCATCTCAACCGCGCCGCGCTACCGGGCCCTGACCCATGTGGCGGGCGATCCGCGATTTGATTTCGGCTTTGTCGATGGCGATGGCTACATCATCGCCGAAACCCCGCTTCACGCCCATCTGGAGCGGCCCCGGATGCCGCGCGAAGAGATGCAGCGTCACAAATATATTGCGGTATTGCGCGGACTTGATGTGGGGTCGAGCTTCTACTGGGTGATGAATTCCGGCAGCGTCGGCTTCGTGATGGACACCCCGTTCGAGACCTTCGCGTCTGGGCATTTCCGCCCCTGGGAGCATTACATCCCGTTTCGCGAAGATCTGTCGGATCTGGAAGCGCATTTCGACTGGGCCGAGGCGCATCCGGATGAGTGCAAGGCGATGACCGAACGCGCGGCAGAGATCTGCGCGTTGCTGGCCCGCGCGGATCTGCGGGCTGAAATCCTGCATCAGGTGGTGGCGCGTCTTAATGCGATGGAGCGGGTCTGACCCGCTCCACACGTTTTACCGAAACCGCAGATTGTCGCGGTTGAGGTCGGAGATTTTCGACGCGCCCATCAGCCGCATGTCGCGGATCAGTTCTTCGCGCATCAGCTCGACCATGCGTTCAACCCCGGCCTGCCCGGCGGCGGCCAGCGGGAACAGATAGGCGCGGCCCACGCCCACGGCCTTGGCGCCCATCGATAGCGCCTTGAGAATATGGGTGCCGCGCTGGATGCCGCTATCCATGATCACGTCGAGCTGATCGCCCACCGCATCGACAATCTCGGCCAGCCCGTCGAACGATGTGCGCGAGCCGTCAAGCTGGCGCCCGCCATGGTTTGACAGGATCACCGCATCGCAGCCAAGCTCGGCGGCGCGTTTGGCGTCGTCGGGATGGATGACCCCCTTGAGGCAGAACTTACCGCCCCATTCCTCGACCATCTCGCCCAGATCGTCCCAGTTCATCGTCGGGTCGAGCATCTCGGTGAAGTAGCTGCCGATCGACATCGCGCCGCCGCCCATATCGACGTGCTGGTCGAGCTGCGGCAGGCTGAATTTCTCGTGGGTGACGTAGTTGATCCCCCAGGCGGGTTTCAGCATGAACTGCATGATCCCGCTCAGGGTCAGCTTCATCGGGATCGAAAAGCCGGTGCGCTTGTCGCGTTCACGGTTGCCGCCGGTCATCGAATCCACCGTCAGCATCATCACATCCACGCCCGCCTCTTTGGCGCGCTGCATCATCGCCTTGTTCAGCCCGCGATCCTTGTGGAAGTAGAATTGATAGACCTGCGGCGTCGAGTATTTCTTGCGCAGTTCTTCCAGGCTGACCGTGCCCAGCGACGAGACCCCAAACATGGTGCCGTTTTTCGAGGCCGCCGCCGCCACCGCCCGTTCGCCCTGATGGTGGAACAATCGCTGCAGTGCCGTGGGCGAGAGGTAGAAGGGCAGGTCGAGCTTTTGCCCCATCACCTCGACCGAGAGGTCAATCTCTTCACTGCCGCGCAGCACGTGGGGCAGCAGATCAACGCGGTCAAAGGCCGCCGAGTTGTGCCGCAGCGTGGCTTCGTCATCCGCCCCGCCGTCGATATAGTTGAAGATTGGCCCGGGCAGGCGACGACGCGCCAACTCGCGGAAATCGTGGAAGTTATGGCATTGGTTCAGTCGCATATATCCTCCTCCCGGCACCGCCACCGGGGCGCCCCAATCGTTTGTCTAGGGCATAACCGAAAGAATCCCGGCTGGGAATAGAAGGATCAGTCCGGCCGCATTTGGCGGCCGGAGATTAGGGCTGATCGTAAAGCGCCAGGTCCAGGCAGGCCTCGAAGCCGCTGTCATGGCCACGGGCGGGCGAATGCAGCACCAGCTTGCCTCCGGCGCGGTCGACGATGGTGCGCACGATGGCCAACCCCAGCCCGCTGCCTTCGCCAGCCCCATCGCTGCGGGCAAAGCGGTCGGTCAGTTTGTCCAGCGCCTCGGCAGGCACAGTGGGGCCGTCGTTGATGACGTTCAGCATCCCCTCGGCGGAAAAGCTGATGGTGATCTCTTCCCCCGGCGTGCCATGGCGCACGGCGTTTTCGATCAGGTTGCGGCACAGAATGCCAAAGGCATCGGGGTCGATATCCGACATCACCGGTATTGCGGGTACGTCGAGCACCAGCACCGCGTCGCGATTGATTAGGCGGATATCGTCGACGACCAGCCGGACAACCGGGCGCAGGTCGCGCGATTGTTCGGTCCGCAGCCGTCCGCCTTCGGCCCGGGCCAGCTGCATCAGCCGCTCCGACAGGCGGGTCAGGCGCTTCAGGGTCTTTTCGATCCCGGCGGCGCGCTGCACGGCAGCGGCATCCTTGGTTTCGGCTTGCAGGCGCTGGGCTTGGGCGATGGCACCCGCCAGTGGCGTGCGCAGCTCGTGGGCGGCATTGGCGGCAAAGCTGCGTTCGGCCTCGAATGCGGCCTGCAACCGCGCCAGCAAACCGTCGAGCGCATCGGCGATCGGGGCCAGCTCAGAGGGCATTTCCTTTTCCATCCCGATCGGCGACAGGTCTTCGGTACCGCGCCGCGCCAGCGCATTGCGCAACCGCCGCAACGGTTTGAAACTACGCCGCACCGCAAAGATGATGCCGATCAGGCTGAGCGGGATCACCGCAAACAGCGGCAACCCCAAAGCCAGTTTCATCTCGCGCACCACCTCACGGCGATGATGCAGGTGTTCAGCCACGGTGATCGTGAGCGCCCCGTGCATGATTTCCTCATTGTAGAACCGGAAGTTTTCGTCCTGATGATACCCGGCTCCGTCATAGGGCGGAAAAATTGACAGCTTCGCGTCATGCGACTGAATCAGCACCCGACCCCGTTCGTCGCGCACCACATAGGTGAAGTCTTCCTCATGGTCGCCAATCGTGGCCAGCCGTTCGACATCGCCGTCATCATCATCGCGATCGGCACGCCTCGATGCCTCGAAGGCCGCCAGCGGCAGGATGCGCTGGGCGGTCTCCTGCAGGGCGCTGTCGAACACCTCGTCCACGTCATGCTGAAGAATGCGTAAGGTCTGGCTGGCCGCGACTACCCAGAGCACGATGACCAGAAGACCGATCCCGATCGACAGGCGAAGCTGTAGCGAGGTGGTGCGGTGTTTCATGCGCTGCCCAGCCGATAACCAAGCCCACGTTCGGTGGCGATGATACCGGCGCCCAGCTTTTTACGCAGACGGCTGACATGCACCTCGATGGTGTTACTCTCGATCTCGGTGTCAAAGGAATAGAGCCGCTCTTCCAGCTGGCTTTTCGACAGCAATTGTCCGGGCCGTTGCAGGAAGGCTTCAAACAGCACCCATTCGCGGGCGGTCAGCTGAACCGGGCGGCCTTCCTTGAACAGACTACGCGCGGCCAGGTCGATGTCTAACGTGCCGACGGTGATCATCGGGTTGGGGTTGCCCGAATAGCGCCGCGCCACCGAGCCGATCCGGGCCGACAGCTCGGCCAGATCGAAGGGTTTCACCAGATAATCGTCGGCCCCCGCATTCAGCCCGTCGATCCGGTCGGACACCTGATCGAGCGCGGTGAGGATGATCACCGGCGTCACATCGCCACGGCTGCGCAGATCGCGCAGAAACGGGATGCCGCGCCCGTCCGGCAGCATCAGATCGAGCAGGATCAGGTCATATCCCGCCGTGGTCAGCGCGGTTCGCGAATCGTCCAGACGGGTCATCCAGTCCACCGAATGGCCATCTGCGGCCACCTGATCGCGTATCGCCTCGCCCAGAACCGTATCGTCTTCGATCAACAGAACCCGCATTGGTTAATCCTTAATTCGGTGTGGCCATGATTGCCCTGCCTCTGCCTGCGCAGTGGGTATGACGCAAACCTGAAGCATGGTCATGCGCTGCTTCAGGTTGCCGTCAGCTTCGCAGGTCAGGAGTGCCGCAAATGTAACCATCTACCGGAGTCTGGACCATGAACAAGGCCAAGACAATTCCAGCATTGCTCGCGGCGCTGTCCGTTGCCGGCCCGACGGTGGCCGGTCCCGACCATGCCACCGATGATTGCTGGGTGCCGCTGGCTGAATGGCAGTCGCGCAGCGCGGCCGAGGAAATGGGCCGGCAAAGCGGCTGGGATGTCCGGCGAATCAAGATCGACCACGGCTGCTACGAGATCATTGGCTACGATCAGCAGGGGCGTCCGATCGAGGTGATCGTCAACCCGGCCACGTTCGAGCTGATCCGCATCGAGTATGAAGACGATAACAAGGAACATCGTTCCAAGCCTGGCTCCGACGACGATTCCCACGATGATTCCCATGACGATTCCCACGGCGATTCGAGAGACCACGGCGAAGACGACGATTGACGAGATAGAAATAGGGCCGCCAACGCCTCACCCGGTGTCCCACGGGTGGTTGGCCCTCATTGCGCCCTGCTCCCCCCAACAGCGGGGCGCAATTTCTGACAGCAAGCTGAAGCAAAATTATCCGCAAGGTCAGGAACAGGTCAGGGCCTGCTGCCAGACCGGGAAAGACAATATTCAAGGAGAACGTCATGACGTCCAAATTCGTGATTTTGACCTCATCGGTCGCTCTGACCGCTTTGATGTCGCTTCCCGCCCGGGCCGCTGGCCTGCTGCTCACCGATCTCTCTGCCCCCACCGTAACCCTGTCCGCACCCGCGTTGGCCGGGACGGCCCAGGACGCGCAGATCTTTCTGGTCGATGACGACGACGAACACGGTCGTGTCATTGGCGGGCTACTGCGTTGGCTCGGCGATGACGATGATGATGACGATGATGACGGCGGCTGTGGTCATGATGACGACGACGATGACGATGACCATGGTTCCGGTGGCAATGCTGGTGGCTGCCTGCCCGGCGCAGCACAGGTGGGCAATGCCCCACCGCCTGATAACGGCCTGTTCATGAGCGGGTCCACACCGACGGTATCGACCAACTGACCCGTAAAACAACCTGACACGAAGCTGAACCGATTTTGCGCTGCGTGTCAGGAAGCCATCAGGCGAAACCAGCAAACACACACCGAACAGAATGCAATCCGAGACGGAGATGAAAATGAAATCGCTTCTTGCCGCACTGGCCATGACCACCGCCCTGACCATTCCCACCGCCTCTTCGGCCAAGCAGGTGACGCTGACCACCCAGATGAAAGGCTATTCCGGCAACCCGGCCTATCTGGCCTTCTACGTGACCGATGCCAGCGGCGCCTATAAAGGCAGCCTGTGGATGGCCGGTGGCCGGTCGAAATACTACCGTCACCTGACCGGCTGGTATCGTGCCACCCGTGGCAACACCGCCGAGATCAACGGCATCACCGGCGCCAGCGTCGGCTCGGGCCGTACCCTGACCGTAACCCTCAACCTGTCCGATGCGCTCTTCGATGCGGGCTACCAGCTGCATATCGACGCTGGCGCAGAAAACCTGCGGGAAAGCCCCAACGATGTGGTGGTTCCGCTGACCACCGGCGGCATGGGCAAAGCGGTAGGCGGCCGGAACTTCGTCGCCAGCTTCAGCTACCGCTAAGCCTTCTCGACGTAAGCAACTAAGGACCTGTTCCCATGACCCGCTTCCTCCACCGCTGGCCTGGCCTCATTGCGGCGCTTCTGCTGATCGTTCTCGCGTTCAGCGGCACCGCGCTTTCGGTTTTCCCGACAATCGAAACGCTGGGCAAGCCCACCCAGTCCGAAGCCGGGCTGACGGTGGCAGAGCTTACGGCGCGGGTGCAGGCCAATATTCCGGCCGTGGAAGAAATCCGCCGCGCCCCCTCGGGACGGATCACCGCCTACTGGTTCGACGGCGATATGCCCGCAGCCGCGACGATCGATCCGGCCACCGGGCAGGCGGCTGGCTCGGTCGACAGCTCGGCGACCGAACGCTTCCTGACCGATTTCCACCGCTCGCTGTTCCTCGGCGACAACGGTCGGATCACCGTGGCTGTCGGGGCCGGTGCGATGCTGGTTCTGGCGATTTCGGGTCTTCTGCTCGTGGTGCGGCGTACCGGCGGCTGGCGGCACTTTTTCCGCCCGCTGAAAGGTCCGCTTTCGGGGCGCATCCATGTTGAGATCGCACGGATCGCCGTCATCGGCCTGGCGCTGTCTTCGGTCACGGCCCTGTGGATGACCGCTTCGACCTTCGGCTTTATCCCCGAAGGCACCGGCGGCCCGATGTTTCCCGACAATGTCAGCGGCCAGATGGGCCTGTCGCTCGCCGACATGGCTGCGCTTCAGGATGTGCCGGTGTCGAACCTGCGCGACCTCATCTTCCCCTTTGCCGACGATCCCACCGATGTGTTCACCCTGCAAACCAATGGGGGCACTGGCTATGTCGATCAGGGCACCGGCGCGCTGCTGGCCTGGCAGGATCTGACGATCTGGGAAAAAACCACTGAAACCGTTTATATGCTGCATACCGGGCGCGGCGCGGCCTGGCTGGGGATCATCCTTGGCCTGATGGCGCTGGGCGTGCCGGTGATGGCCGTGACCGGCATAATCCTCTGGCTTGCCAACCGCCGGGCGCGTCCGCGCATCCGTCAAAACGTGTCGGCGGGTCATGCCGAAACCATCCTGCTGGTCGGCAGCGAAGGCGGCAGCACCTGGGGCTTTGCCTCGACCCTGCACGCCGCCCTGACCGAAGCCGGTCACAAGGTTCACGCCGCCCCGATGTCGTCGTTCTCGCCGCGTCGGTATGGCCATGCCAAGCGGATCATCGCGCTGGCCGCGACCTATGGCGATGGCGATGCCCCGGCCTCGGCCAAGAGCTTCCTCGACAAGCTCAATGCGCTGGAAACCGCGCCGAACGTGCCGCTCGCCGTGCTCGGCTTTGGCGATCGCAGCTTTGCCCATTACTGCGGCTTTGCCCGTGATGTGGCGCGGCTTGCGGCTGAAAAGGGCTGGAATGAACTCCTGCCGATGGGCACCGTCGACAAGCAGTCGCCGCAGGATTTCCTGCGCTGGGGCCGCGAACTGGGCGCCGTTCTGAACATCGCGCTGGAGCTGAACCACCAGCCGGTTGCCCCGCGCACCGCCAAGCTGACGCTGGAAAGCCGCCGCGACTACGGTGCCGAAATGCAGGTGCCTACGGTGATCCTGCGCTTTGCCCTGCCGCGCAAAACCCTGCTGCAGAAACTCACCGGGCGCGGCTTTCAGCGCTTTGCGGCGGGCGATCTGGTCGGGATCGTGCCGGAAGGCGCTGACGTGCCGCGCTTCTATTCGCTGGCCTCGTCCACGCGCGACGGTTTCCTTGAGATCTGCGTGCGCAAACACGAGGGCGGGCTGTGCTCGGGGCAACTCAACAGCCTGCGTCCGGGCGACACCGCGCAAGCCTTCATTCGCCGCAACCCGAGCTTCCGCCCGGCACGCGGCAAGGCGCCGGTGATCCTGATCGGGGCGGGTACCGGCATCGGGCCGCTCGCGGGCTTTATCCGGGGCAACCATGGGCATCGTCCGATGCACCTGTTCTTCGGCACCCGCCATCCCGATAGCGATCTGCTCTATGATCACGAATTGCCGCGCTGGAAATCCGACAACCGGTTGACTAGTCTGGCCCTGGCCTTTTCGCGAACCACCGACCGGGCCCATGTGCAAGACGCGCTGCGCCGCGATGCCGCCAAGGTGGCGACGCTGATCGAGGCCGGAGCGCAGATCATGGTGTGTGGCGGGCGCAGCATGGCCACCGGCGTGACCGAGGCGCTGGATGAAATCCTCGCACCGATGGGTCTGACCCCGTCGATGCTGAAAGCTCAGGGGCGCTATGCCGAAGATGTCTACTGATCTTACCCGTCATGCGTTGAACGGCCCGACCATGGGCACCCGATGGTCGGCGCTGTTCTTCGCAGACCCCGCCTTTGATCCCGAGCCGGTGCGCGCGGCGATGCAGGGCGCGGTCGAAGAGGTGGATCAGCAGATGTCGACCTGGAAGGTCGACAGCAACCTGATGGAATTCAACCGGGCCCCGGCCGATCTCTGGCTGCAATTGCCCGATCATCTGATCAAGGTGCTGGGCACCGGGCTGGAGATTGGCCGCCTCAGCCACGGCGCCTTTGACATCGGCATGGGCGATGCGGTGATGGCCTGGGGTTTTGGTGCCGACGAGGCCAATCCCGACCGGATCCGTGATGCGCTGCAATCACCGCGCCGCCCCAGCCACGAGCTGCTGGAAATCGACCCGACCAATTTCCGCGCCCGCAAGCATGGGCCGCTCTCCATTGATCTCAGCGGGATCGCCAAAGGCTACGGGGTTGACCGGCTGGCAGAAACCGCGATGGAATTCGGCATCGACAATGCGCTTGTGGCGATTGATGGCGAGCTGCGCGCGATGGGCCTTGGCCCCGAGGGCGAGGCCTGGCCGATTGCAGTGGAAAAACCCGATTATGAACAACGCTCCCCCTTCGCGATGCTGGCGCTGGAAGACGCCGCCGTCGCCACCTCGGGCGATTACCGGCATTGGGTGAATGTCGGCGCGCAAAAGCTGTCGCATACGATGGACCCGCACCGTGGCGGTCCGATCACCGATGCGCCTGCTTCGGTCACGGTTCTGGCCGAAACCTGCATGGAGGCCGATGCCTTCGCCACCGCACTGATGGTGATGGGCGTGAACCAGGGCTGCGATTTTTCCCGCAGCCTCAATCTCGACGCGCTGTTTCTTACCCGTCAGGGCGACGAGATCGGCGCCATCGGCGTGGGGCCGGTCTTTGAAGAGGGCGCGGCAGACTGAACTCTGGCAGCGATGTCAGCGCCTGTTTCAGAGCTTCGCCCAACCTTCTGAACTGCTGCGAAAATGGGCCTCGTTGCGGGAAAACACCCCAACCTAGGTACGCCCGGCGCGGGTCGCGGCGCCGGAGTGTGTGCGAAAAGTGCAAGCGCCTAGGAAAGTATGTCTTTGTCCACAGGAAATTCTTAAGGCTTCGGGTTTTTCGCTTTACAGGGCTTGGCCCCAGTCTCTACCATATCTCGTAGGGTTCTGGCGCGGGAGACGCGAGACCCTGTAGAGGCACCGAACTCTTGTGTATCTGCATCCGCAAGAGCTCATGCGAGCAGAAAGGGAAAGCCATGTCTGTGGCCGAGCACTATCTCGATTCTGAGGACCTGCATCCTATAGATATCGTCGAAACCCTGGCCGAACATCACGCCTGGGATTTTGACCGTGTTGCCGATGACCAAATCGCCATGGCCGTTGAAGGCCAGTGGCGCACCTATTCGATCACTCTTGCCTGGAGCCCGTTCGACGAAACCCTGCGGTTGATCTGCACTTTCGAAATGGAGCCGCCGGAAGACAAGCTGCCGAAACTTTACGAAGCGCTGAACCGCGTCAACGATATGTGCTGGGATGGCGCCTTCACCTATTGGCACGACCAGCGCCTGATGGTGTTCCGCTATGGGCTGGTGCTGAACGGCGGGCAGATGGCGGCGCCGGAACAGATCAACCGGCTGATCGCGTCGGCGGTGTCGAATTCCGAACGCTTCTATCCGGCCTTCCAGCTGGTGAACTGGAGCGATCAAAGCGTTGAGCAAGCCCTGCAAGTGGCGATTGCCGAAGCCTATGGCCGCGCCTGAGCGCGCGCCGAAAAGACCCTAGGTCGCGTAGCATTCCAGCGGCGCAACCCGCCTTACGCCCTCCCGGCAGAGCTGTCGGCGAGGGCGTCTCTTTCCCCAGTCCAAATAGCAGGTTAGGCTGACCCCAAACGAATGGGGGAACCGATGAATCTGGATGATGTAAACGCCCGCGGGCTGGTGCTTCTGGGCTGTGGCAAGATGGGCTCGGCGATGTTGCAGGGCTGGTTGGGGCAGGGGCTGGCGGCTAGCGCGGTCTGGGTGCTCGACCCGCACCCGTCCGACTGGCTGAAGGGCCTTGATGGGCTGCATCTGAACGAAAAACTGCCCGCAAGCCCGGCCATCGTGCTGATCGCGGTGAAGCCGCAGATGATGGGTGACGCGCTGCCGGTGCTGGCCCCGCTGGGTGGCGGCAAAACGCTGTTTCTCTCGGTGGCGGCAGGCACGCCGATTGCCGCCTATGAGGCGGTGCTGGGTGCCGCCACGCCGATCGTGCGCGCCATGCCCAACACCCCCGCCGCGATTGCGCGCGGGATCACCGCGATCATCGGCAACGCCCATACCACCCCCGCGCATCTCGACCTTGCCGAAACCCTGCTTCGTGCGGTCGGGCAGGTGGTGCGGCTCAAGGACGAGGCGCAGATGGATGCGGTCACCGCTGTCTCGGGCTCTGGCCCGGCCTATGTGTTTCACCTGATCGAAACCCTGGCCGCAGCGGGCGAGGCTGAGGGGCTGGCGCCTGAGCTATCCATGGCGCTGGCCAAGGCCACGGTGGCAGGCGCTGGCGCGCTGGCCGAAGCGGCAGACGACAGCCCCAGCCAGCTTCGCATCAACGTCACCTCGCCGGGCGGCACCACCCAGGCCGCGCTTGAGGTGCTGATGAATGAGGATGACGGCTTTCCCGCCCTTCTGCGCCGCGCCGTGGCCGCCGCCGCCAATCGTGGCCGGGAGCTGGCGAAATGAGCGAGATCAGCTTTGATGATTTCCTCAAGCTCGACATCCGCAAAGGCACGGTGATCGACGCCCAGCCCTTTCCCGAGGCGCGCAAACCGGCGTTCAAGCTCTGGGTCGATTACGGCGGCGAGATCGGGGTGAAGAAAAGCTCGGCGCAGATCACCCGCCATTACGCGCCAGAAGATCTGATCGGTAAGCAGGTGCTGGGCGTGGTCAATTTCCCGCCGCGCCAGATCGGCCCGTTCATGTCGGAAGCGCTGGTGCTGGGTCTGCCCGATGAAGACGGCGAGGTGGTGCTGATCACCCCTGACAAACCCGTGCCCGATGGCGGAAGGCTGTTTTAATGGCAAAGGTTCTGGTCTCCCGCCCGATGCCGCAAGCCGTGATCGCCGAGCTGGAGCGTCACCATGAGGTGACTGTGCGCGACGATAACGGCCCGATGCGCCGCACCGAGATGGCCGCAGCCCTCAGCCGTTACGAGGCGATCCTGCCGACACTGGGCGATATGTTCTCTGCCGAAGTGTTCGAAAAGGCGGGCGAGGTCCGCACCAGGATCCTCGCCAATTTCGGGGTCGGCTATAATCACATCGACGTGGATGCCGCACGTACCCATGGCATCACGGTGACGAACACGCCCGGCGTGCTCACCGATGCCACTGCTGAGCTCGCGATCACCCTGATCCTGGCCACCGCGCGGCGGGCAGGCGAGGGCGAGAGGCTGGTGCGCAGCGGCGACTGGATCGGCTGGCACCCGACCCAGCTCATGGGCACGCAGGTCACCGGCAAAACCTTGGGCGTGGTCGGCATGGGCCGGATCGGTCAGACCATCGCGCGGCGCTGCCATTTCGGCTTTGATATGGACGTGCTTTTCTACAACCGTTCCCCGCGCGAGGTCGATTTCCCGGCCCGGCAGATTGCCAGCCTCGACGATCTGGCGGGCGCGGTGGATTTTCTGGTTGTCGCGGTGCCGGGCGGGGCCGAAACCCATCATCTGATTGATGCCGATGTGCTGGCGGCGATGCACCCGCAGGCGATGCTGATCAATATCGCCCGGGGCGATGTGGTTGATGAAGCCGCGCTGATTACCGCGCTGACCCAGAGCCGGATCGCCGGGGCCGGGCTCGATGTCTACGAACGCGAACCGCAGATGCCCGATCTGCTGCGGCGGCTGGAAAATGTCACCCTCCTGCCGCATCTGGGCTCAGCCACAGTCGAAACCCGCACCGCGATGGGCATGATGGCGGCGGAAAACATCCTTGCCTTCCTCGCCGGAGACCCGCTGATTTCGCCGGTCTGACCGCGTCTTTGGTCAAGAAATACCTCGGGAGCGCGCGAGAGGGCTGGCCCTCTCGTCAGCGGCCTATCCCTATGCCTGATCCCCGACCGCTTCGCGCCAGTGTTTGCGGCACAGGCTCACATAGCTTTCATTGCCGCCGATCTGCACCTGATCGCCTGCGGTCAGCACATTGCCTGCCTCGTCTTGCCGCACCACCATCGTGGCCTTCTTGCCGCAATGGCAGATGGTGCGGGCTTCGCGCATTTCGTCGGCTAGCGCCAGCAGGGTGGCAGACCCCGGGAAAAGCTGGCCCTGAAAATCCACCCGCAGCCCATAGGCCATGACCGGCACTTTCAGATCGTCCACAGCGCGGGCCAGTTGCCAGACCTGTTCGGGTTCCAGAAACTGCGCCTCGTCGATGAACACGCAGGCCACCGGCCCCTGATCGAAGCGTGCCTTCAGCTTGGCGAACATGTCTTCGCCCACTTCAAACGTATCGGCGGCAGACCCGATCCCGATCCGGCTGCCGATCCGCCCGTCGCCCGCCCGGTGATCGAGCTTGGCGGTGATCAGATAGGTGTCCATCCCGCGTTCGCGGTAGTTATAGGATGCCTGCAGCAGCAAGGTCGACTTGCCGGCATTCATCGTGGAGTAGTGAAAGTAGAGCTTAGCCATGGCCGTGAGTTAGCTTTGTGGCGCGACGTGATCAAGCCCGAGCGGGGCAGCGTGAGAGAATTAGCCGCAGCACGGGAAGATGAAGTCATGGGCGAAACCGCCCCGGGATATGATTGACCCCAAATTCCGAATAGCGCCACGAGCGAATGCCGGTTTGCACCTGAACCAGCTCGGCAAATAAAACACCGATCCCCCCACGCCGCCCCAAATCGTCATGACGTGACGACAGGTGACGTTGCCGCAGTGCGGCCAAGTGATTAGGCCATTCACAAGCTCGCAAATTAATGGGAAAAGGAAAGCGAAATTCCCCGCAGTGGGAAAATTCGGGGATGGGAAGACACATGGCCGGAATTGGCGACTATCTGAAGAAGCATACCGAGGCTCTTGTGAAAGACGTGGGCATCGAAGCCGCCTGCGAGCTGTCGGGCAAATCGAAGGCCACGATCGGGCGCTACTACTCCGATTCCGATGAGCATACCGACCGGTTCATGCCGGTCGATACTGTCGCCGCTCTGGAAGCCGCCGCGCGCTATCCGCATGTCACCTCGGCGCTGGCTGAGCTGTCGGGCCACACGGTCGATGCCACCCGGCGCGGCCGCAACGCCACCGAAGGCGGGGTGAATGCTGATGTAATCGCGCTGTCGCAACGCTTTGCCATGCTGATGTCGGAATATCAGCAAAGCATCGAAGACGGGATCATCACCGTGAACGAGGCCAAACGGCTCCTGCGCGAAACCCTCGCGCTGCAGCATGTTTTGGTGGATATGAAGTTGCATCTTGAAGACGAGGTTTGCGGGTCGGCTTGACCCCGGCTCGCGTCCCCTCGGGCGGCTTTGGCGCTGTCTCAGGTGCTGTCGAGTAGGGCCAGTAAAGCGGATCTGAACACCCTGTTCCTGAATTCTCCTGTTTTCTGACGGATTGTCGCTTTTTGTGATGCTCTGGGCTGCGATCCGGCGCGAATTGACGCTGTTCAGCCATCAACTGGCAAAATCTCTGGCAACGATTGCAAAGTGATTCTGCGCGTCAGGGTTGAGTGCTAGGTCTCGCGGTTCTCCAGATAGTAATCCACAGCATCGGCCACCCGGCGAAATCTGTCGCCGCCCAGCTTGGTGCCGCCGAACCAGCGGGTGACCACAACCACATGATCTGTCAGCCCGGCGCCTTCGAGTTTCTGCAAGATCACCGCCCCCGCGCCTGCCTCGCCATCGTCGCCCTTGGCCGGGCCATCGGGTAAAAGGGCCGCCCAGGAATGGTGATTGGCTTTGGCGAATTTCTTTCGCCGCAACAGCTCTTTCAGCACCGCGCGGATGTCGTCGCGGCTTGTCACTTTCGCGCCCGAAACCGCATATTTCGAGCCGCGATCATTGATAATACTGTCAAAAACCTGCATCTGCCCTCCGCTTGGCCCTAAGCTAGCGGGCGCAGTCGCGGGGCTCAATAGCCCTGACGCAGATGCTCAAGCAGCTTTTTGTTGCGGCAGATGCTGGGGGTTTCTTCCGAACCGGCAGTATGCTCATCCATCCACATTTCGCAGCCGCCCGGGTCGGGGCATTGGGTGCAACGGGTCACCGCCTGTTCCAGCTGAGCGCGGCTCAGACGTGTCAGGTCAACCTCGACCTCAAGATTGAGACCAAGGATATCGGCCATCCGGCCGAGCAAATACTCATGGTACGCGCGATGTGCTTCGTCTGACATACCCACCTCCGGCCTCACACAAACAACGGCATGAAAACGTGATTCCTTGATTTGGATCAAATGGGCCTTCACGAATGCGTTGCGGGGGCCATTCTGCTGGCCTAGGCTGCCTATATGTTCACCATCGAACACGAATTCGACTCAACCGTGATCACTCTCGTCGACGAGGGGTCCCCATATTTGCGCGAAGATGTGGTGATCAATGCTTTCGAGGATTGTGTGACTCTGGAGCAATACGAGCCCACAACCGACCGGCTGATGCGGGTGACCTTGTCGTTAAGCCAGCTTACCGACATCGCCGCGGCGCTGGACCTGCCGGAAGGGATCTACAAGCTCGTGCGCGATCCGGAACAGGGTTGAGCCCGGGGAGTGAGGCGATCGGCTCCGGTGCTGCCGGGGCCGTTCTTCTTCGCGGGGTCAATCGAGCCGGAACACCTTGTCGCGCGACGTGGCGCCCCGGATCAGCGTCAGGCTCGTTTTTGGCACCCCCAGCGCGGTCGAGAGCAGCTTCACCACCGCTTTCGTGGCCTTGCCGTCTTCCGGCACCGTGGTCACGCTTACCCGCAGCCCCTCGGGGGTTTCGACCACAGCGTTGCGCGACGCCTTCGGGGTGACGCGCACGGCAATCTCGGCACCGGGCCGGACCAGATGGGCAAGCTCTCCTTTTTTCATGGCGCGACACTGGCGCAGCTGGGGCAAAGGTGCAAGCTGACCCCGAAAATTCCGATGGATTTCACGGGGGGTGGCTTGACCTTCGCCGCCGCGGCCCCGACATGGAAACCGACAGTGAGGAGCCCATGATGCCCGAAATGAACCAGGCCGCGCTTGATTTTCTGCTGACCCGCCGCTCGCGCCCGGCAAAAACCCTGACCGCGCCGGTGCCCAGCCATGACGCGCTGATGCCGTTGCTGACCGCCGCCGCGCGCAGCCCCGATCACGGCAAGCTGGAGCCTTGGCGCTTTATCGTGCTGGAAGGCGCTGCGATGCCGCGTCTGGCAGCGCTGGTCGAGGCGCGCGGGCAGGCGCTGGGCGTCGCCCCCGAACAGATCGCCAAGATGCAAAGCCAGTTTGGCGAGGGCAATCTGGTGGTGGCCGTCATTTCGGCGCCGGTCGCCTCGGATAAGGTGCCCGAGATCGAACAGGTCTATTCCGCCGGAGCGGTGTGCCTTGCGCTCCTGAATGCCGCTCTGGCCGCAGGCTGGGGGGCAAACTGGCTGTCGGGCTGGGCCAGCCATGATCGTGGCTTTCTGGCCGAGGGGCTGGGCCTTGCCGATGGCGAACACCTTGTCGGGTTCGTCCATATCGGCACCGAAACCGTGGCCCCGCCCGAGCGTCCGCGGCCGGAGCTTGAAACCCTTATCAGCTGGGTCAGCACATGATGTTTTCCGATTTCACCAAGGCGCTGGGCCAGCTGCCCGATCCGCGCTTTCGCCGGGTTCTGCTTCTGGGCCTCGGTCTGACCATCGTGCTGCTCGCCGTGGCCACCATCGGCTTTGCCTGGCTGGTCGGCTGGGCGGTGCCGGATACGGTGTCGCTGCCCTGGATCGGCGATATCAATTGGCTGTCGTCGCTGGCGAGCTGGGCCACAATTTTGCTGATGCTGGTGCTCTCGGTGGTGCTGATGGTGCCGGTCGCCGCCGCCTTTACCGGCATCTTTCTCGATGACGTGGCCGAGGCGGTGGAAGAGCTGCATTACCCCGGCCTGACCCCGGTGGGTCGCATCCCGCTGACGGATACCTTGCGCGACTCGATCAGCCTGATCGCCGTGACCGTGGGCGTGAACCTGATCGCGCTGATCCTGTTTTTCTTCGTCGGGCCACTGGCCCCGATGCTGTTTTACGTGGTGAACGGCTATCTTCTGGGGCGAGAATTTTTCCAGATGGCCGCGATGCGCCGCGAGGGGCGCGAGGGGGCCAACCGGCTGCGTCGCCGCCATGCCGGGCAGATCTGGATCGCCGGAACCCTGATGGCCGTGCCGCTGTCGGTGCCGCTGGTGAACCTGATCATGCCGATCCTAGGCGCGGCTACCTTCACTCATATGTATCATCGCCTCGCCGCCGGGGCGGATCGCGCCAATACGCGAAAAGGATAAGCGCGGGGACCTTTTGGCCCGCGCTTCCCGGTCAAAACACGTGAAAGTTGAAAGCGGTCAGTTATATGCAGGTTTAGCGAGAACATGCATCCAGTCCAGATCCTGCACCGTGATGATGTTTGACAGGATGATCGCGGCGACCACTGCAAAGATGATCGTGGTCCAGATGGTGACGATCACCGCCGTCCGGCCGAGCCGAAAATTCGCCGGTGCCCCCTCAGGGGTGCCGGGCACCACCTCGCCCTCTTCGGCCTGGCTGCGGCTGACGATCGGCGCCACGATGAACATGGTCAGAAACCAGATCACCACATAAAGAATAATTCCGCCGGTGATAGACATCAGACCTGCTCCAGTTCGATCAAGGTACCGTTGAAATCCTTCGGATGCAGGAACAAGACGGGTTTGCCATGGGCGCCGATTTTCGGCTCGCCCCCGCCCAGCACCCGCGCGCCCTTTTCCAAGAGCCTGTCGCGAGCGGCCAGAATATCCTCGACCTCGTAACAGATGTGGTGGATGCCGCCCGAAGGGTTCTTGGCCAGAAAAGCCGAGATCGGAGAGTCTTCGCCCAGCGGATAGAGCAGCTCGATCTTGGTGTTGGGCAGGGTGATGAACACCACCGTCACACCATGATCCGGCTCGTCCTGCGGCGCGCCCACTTCGGCACCCAGCGTGTCGCGGTATTGCGCCGCCGCCGCCGCCAGATCCGGCACTGCGATGGCCACATGGTTCAGACGTCCGATCATGCGCGTTCCTCCTCAGATCCCGCCCCAGCTTATGCCCGCGCCCCGGTCCGCGCGCAATAGAGCCGCCCGGTGGCCCGGCCTTAACCTCTCGTTAGGCATAACTGTGCTTGGGTTCCTATACAAAAGGAGAAGGCTATGGGTCACGACGTTATTCTGCATTACGAAACGCTGCATCCCACCGCAGACCGCCCGCTTCAGGGGATGACGGTTCTGGTGGTCGAAGACAGCCGCTATGCCTCCGAGGCAATCCGGCTCTTGTGCCTGCGCTCAGGCGCCCGGATCCGGCGGGCAAATACTTTAGAGGCAGCGCATCGGCATCTGGCGGTCTACCGACCGACGATTGTGATCGTTGATGAAGGCCTGCCCGATGGTTCTGGTGCGGAGTTGATCGGCGCACTTGCAGCCGACCAACCCCGGGTGCCGGTGCTGATCGGGATGAGCGGCGATCCGGCGTCCGAAGACTTGACGCTACAGGCCGGGGCCGATGGCTTTCTGGAAAAGCCGGTCGAGAATCTGGCGCTGTTTCAGCAGACCATTCTGGCGCATCTGCCAGAAGAGGACGCCCCGCATGGGCCGCGCATCCTGCCGGATGAGATCGTAGTGCCCAACTCGGCAAAGCTTGATGAAGATCTGGAACATCTTGCGGGCATGATCCGCAGCAATGATGTGCCAACCCTCACCTATGCAACGCAGTTTCTTGGAACCATTGCCAAAATGGCGCATGATCCGGTCCTGGAAGCCGCCGCGCATAGCCTCACGCAATCGCGGGCAAAGGGGGGCAACCTTCATGACGATGCCCTGCGCGTGGCCGGGATCGTCGATGCCCGTCTGGCGCAGGCCCGTTCCGCCTGAGCGCTGGTCTCAGCCGATCAGCGTCGGGTCTTCCGACACCCGCACCAGCCCGGTCAGGTCGCCGAGACGTTCGCGCTGGCGCCCGTTTGCATCGAAATTCCCCGGCGCGAGCCAGGCCAGAAACGCCTCTTTCAGGGCGGGCCATTCGCTGTCGATGGCGGCGAACCACGCGGTGTCGCGGTTATGGCCCTTCACCACGCCGGCCTGACGAAACACCCCCTCATAGCTCAGCCCGAGCCGCTGAGCCGCCCGACGCGAGCCGATATTCAGCGCATTGCATTTCCATTCATAGCGCCGATAGCCCGCCTCGAAGGCCCAGCCCATCATCAGAAACATCGCTTCGGTCGCGGCGCGGGTCTTTTGCAGCGCAGGCGCGAAATTGATATGCCCCACCTCGATGGAACCGGCCTCGGGCGCGATGCGCAGAAAGCTCGCCACGCCTTCGCAATACCCGCTGTCGAGGTTGCGGATCGCGTAGAAGACCGGGTCGGTCCCCACCGTAATCTCACGCATCCAGCGGTGATAGGTGGCCGCCGAGGCAAAAGGCCCATAGGGCATCCAATCCCAGATCGCATCCGAGGCGCTGTTGGCCTTGAACAGCTCCGCCGCATGGGCCTCGGCCGACAGGGGCTCCAGCCGCGCATAGCGCCCAGCCAGAACCGCGCCGGTGGGGCGGGGCGGGGGCGTCCAATTCGGGACATTGGCTCCAATATTTCGTGTCTCGTGCATCATCTTTGCCTGTCGTAACCGGTTGATAACCAATCTTGTCCGATCATCGCGCTTGGAGGGCCATTGTAAATCCCTGAAACGGGCGAAGCTTTGGCACTCCAATTTCGCAGTGTCGCCATATTTACACGGAAAATTCGACCAACCCCCGATAGCTCGGGGCGAAATAGGGGCGAAAGCAATATGAAACTTATCTTCGATCGGCTTGCGGGCAGCGACGAACGGAATGCGATGGTCGACTGGCTGGTTCTGGCGGGCGGGGCCGTGCTGCTGGCGGTATCGGTCGCGTTTGCACTCAGCGAAAACACTTCGCAGATGTCCAGCGATACCGCTGTGGTGGCCCCAATCGCCGAGACCATCGGCTAAGGCCTCCTGCGGGCGCGCTTTGCGTCCTGTTTATTCCCAGGAAAACCCGTCGGGATAGCTGTGCAGCCCGTCGAAATCCGCCTTGCCGAGCACAATCCCGGCCTGTTTCAGCGCGATATAACCTGCCGTAAGGTGAAAGCTCATGTTGGGCAGGGCGAAGCGCAGCAAATAATCTTCGACCCCCTGTTCCAGCTCGGCAAAGCCTGCCCGATGGGCGATGGTCTTGCCGTCCAGATCGGCGGGGGCAATCCCGGCTAGTGCTGCGCGCATCTCCTGCGCATAGATCACCAGCGTTTGTCTGTTGAGCTCGTCAGGGCGGGCAGGGGCTTTGTGCCCCGCAGCAGGCAGCAGATCGCGCCCGGTCATGCCGATGGCGATGGCAAATTGCCCAGCCGCGGTAAACATGCCGGGGGCGGGGCGATGGATAAGGGCGGCGTCATCCGCCGCCCCGATCAGGGCTTCAGCCCGGTCAAGATAATGGCGCAGCGTATCGAGCGCCGCCTGCCTCATTCTTGCGGCAACACGCGCAGATGCAATTCACGCAGCTGCTCGTTCATCGGCTCCGAGGGTGCACCCATCATCAGGTCTTCGGCGCGCTGGTTCATCGGGAACAGCACCACTTCACGAATGGTTTCTTCCTCGGCCAGCAGCATCACAATGCGGTCTACCCCGGCGGCACAACCACCGTGCGGCGGGGCGCCGTATTTGAATGCGTTGACCATGCCGCCAAAGCGATTGTTCACTTCGTCTTCGCCATAACCGGCGATTTCGAAGGCTTTGAACATGATCTCGGGTTTATGGTTCCGGATCGCGCCCGACAGGATTTCCGCGCCGTTGCAGGAAAGGTCGTATTGCCAGCCCAGCACTTCCAGCGGATCGCCGTTCAGCGCTTCCAGCCCGCCCTGCGGCATCGAGAAGGGGTTATGCTCAAAGTCGATCTTGCCGGTTTCTTCGTCTTTCTCGTAGATCGGGAAATCGACGATCCAGGCAAAGGCAAAGCGGTCATTCTCGGTCAGGCCCAGCTCGTTGCCGATCACGTCGCGGGCAAGCCCTGCCACGCGCTGGAAGCTTTTCGGTTTGCCGCCAAGGAAGAAGGCCGCATCGCCGACGCCGAGGCCCAGTTGCTGACGGATCGCTTCGGTGCGTTCCGGCCCGATGTTTTTGGCCAGCGGCCCGGCGGCTTCCATCCCGTCCGCGCCTTCACGCCAGAAGATGTAACCCATCCCCGGCAGGCCCTCTTTCTGGGCGAAGCTGTTCATCCGGTCGCAGAATTTTCGGCTGCCGCCCTTCGGCGCCGGAATGGCGCGGATCTCGGTGCCTTCCTGCTCCAAAAGTTTGGCGAATATCGCAAAGCCGGAACCGGCGAAATGCTCGCTGACGACCTGCATCTTGATCGGGTTGCGCAGGTCGGGCTTGTCGGAGCCGTACCACAGCGCCGCGTCGCGATAAGAGATTTGCGGCCAGTCGGCATAGGCATCGACTTTGCGCTCGCCCGCATATTCGCCAAAGGTGCCTTCCAGCACCGGGCCGATCACGTCAAAGATTTCCTGCTGCTCGACAAAGCTCATTTCCATGTCGAGCTGATAGAAATCGGTGGGCGAGCGGTCAGAACGCGGGTCTTCGTCGCGGAAGCACGGCGCGATCTGGAAATATTTGTCAAAGCCCGAGACCATCAACAGCTGTTTGAACTGCTGCGGGGCCTGCGGCAGGGCGTAGAACTTGCCCGGATGCAGGCGGCTCGGCACGAGGAAGTCGCGCGCACCTTCGGGGCTCGACGCGGTGATGATCGGGGTCTGGTATTCGCGGAAGCCCTTGTCCCACATCCGCTTGCGCATCGAGGACACGACATCCGAGCGCAGCTTCATGTTTTCCTGCATCTTCTCGCGGCGCAGGTCGAGATAACGATATTTCAGCCGGGTCTCTTCCGGGTATTCCTGATCGCCGAACACCATCAGCGGCAGTTCGTCGGCAGCGCCCAGCACTTCCAGATCGGTGATGAACACCTCGACTTCGCCGGTGGGCAGCTTCGGGTTCACCAGGCTTTCGTCGCGCGCCATCACCTTGCCGTCAATGCGGATCACCCATTCCGAGCGCATCTTTTCCACCTCGGCAAAAACCGGGCTGTCGGGGTCGGCCAGCACCTGCGTGATGCCGTAATGGTCGCGCAGGTCGATGAACAGAATGCCGCCGTGATCTCGGACGCGATTGACCCAGCCCGACAGGCGAACGGTATCGCCTACATTTGCTTTGCGAAGATCGGCGCAGGTATGGCTGCGAAACTTGTGCATTTTCGTCCCCTGGGGCTCTTGTGTCATCCGCGCCGATACAGCGCGCCACTGCCGGGAAGTCAAGCCTAGAGCCTGTGCAGAAGCCCGATTGCCTCAAGGTTTTGCAGGAATTTCCTTTACAGATGGTCCCGGAATGCCAAGAATTGACCATGTTAAGAGTTGGTTCCGGCATTCAGGAGCGCAAGACGGCCGGAACCTTGGGGTCTCGTATGAGATGCGAAAGGGGGTCGTCATGTGGACAGCTCTTCTCGATCGGATGCTTCGGCATGTGGTGAAAACAGGCACTCTGCGCCTGACTTTGCCGAGCGGCGATGAGCGCTGCTATGGCTCTGGCACGCCCGAGCTTGGGATTGTGCTGAAAGATCCGGCCGTCCCGCGCAGGATCATTGCCAATCCGTCGCTGGCCGTGGGCGAAGCCTATATGGATGGCGGGCTTGAGGTTGAGGGCGACGATCTGCGCGCCTTCTTTGCCTTCATGATCCCCAATCTCAACGCAGCCGGGGTGCCGTGGTTCCAGCGCCCGCTGGATATGACACGCCTCGCCCTGCGGCGGCTGCGCCAGTTTGCCCCCATCGGCAAGGCACAGGCCAATGTGGCGCATCACTACGACCTGTCCGGCGCGCTTTATGATCTCTTCCTCGACGCCGACCGGCAATATTCCTGCGCCTATTTCGAGCGCGACGATATGAGCCTTGATGCGGCCCAACTGGCCAAAAAGCGCCATATCGCCAGAAAGCTGATGATCGAGCCCGGGATGCGCGTGCTCGATATCGGCTGTGGCTGGGGCGGCATGGGGCTGACGCTGGCGCGCGATTACGGGGCCGAGGTGGTGGGCGTGACCCTGTCGAAGGAACAGCACGCGATTGCCACCCAACGGGCGCGCGACGAAGGGCTTGAGGGCAAGGTCGATTTCCGCCTGTGTGACTACCGCGAGCTGACCGGCCAGTTCGACCGGATTGTTTCGGTCGGCATGTTCGAACATGTCGGCGTGCCGCATTACAACGAATATTTCGGCTTCATCCAGCGCGCGCTGAAAGACGACGGGCTGGCGCTGATCCACACCATCGGCCATCTCGGCCCGGCCAACGAGGCCGATAGCTGGATGGTGAAATACATCTTCCCCGGCGGCTATGCCCCGGCGCTGAGCGAGATGCAAAAGGCGGTCGACAAGCAATGGCTGGTGCCCACTGATATCGAGGTTCTGCGCCTGCATTATGCCAAGACGCTGGGCCACTGGTATGAGCGCTTCATGGATCACCTCGACGAAGCCCGCGCGCTTTATGACGAGCGGTTCGTGCGGATGTGGCGCTATTACCTTCTGTCGATGGAGGCGTCGTTCCAGGTGGGCACGATGCTGGTCTATCAGCTCCAGCTCGGCAAATCCCTCGCCGCCGCCCCGATCACCCGCGATTATCTCTATGATCAGCCGGGTGAAACCACTGCGCCAACCCGGGAGGCCGACGACAGCGCCCTGCGCGCTGCCGAATAGCCAGGCTGATCTTTCCGCTCCACGCGTCGGTCGCCGTACAGGCCGAGCCTCGCCATGCTGGGCCTTCTGGCGCAGAGACTCTCGGCCGCAATGAGCGCCCTTAAGTAACTCGGACCTTGCACCCCGCGCGCCCTTGTCTATAACCCACGACAATTTGCGCGCGGGTGAGAATCCCGTGCGATCAACGTTGCCCGGGGGATGACGCCATGCCGAAGAGAACCGATATCAAGTCCATCATGATTATCGGAGCGGGGCCCATCATCATCGGGCAAGCCTGCGAGTTCGATTATTCCGGCGCTCAGGCCTGCAAAGCTCTGCGCGAAGAGGGCTATCGGGTCATTCTGGTGAACTCGAACCCGGCCACGATCATGACCGATCCCGAAATGGCCGATGCCACCTATATCGAGCCGATCACCGCCGACGCGGTGGCCCGGATCATCGAAAAGGAACGCCCCGATGCGCTCCTGCCCACCATGGGCGGGCAGACCGGGCTGAACACCGCGCTGGAGCTGGCCGATCTGGGCGTGCTCGACAAGTTCAATGTCGAGCTGATCGGCGCCAAGCGCGAGGCCATCGAAATGGCCGAAGACCGCAAGCTGTTCCGCGAAGCAATGGACCGGCTCGGCATCGAAAACCCGAAAGCCACGATCATCACCGCGCCGATGGGCGCCAATGGCAAACGCGATCTGCGTGCCGGTCTCGATCTGGCGCTTGAGGCGCTTGATGTGGTCGGCTTGCCCGCGATCATCCGCCCCGCCTACACCTTGGGCGGCACCGGCGGCGGCATCGCCTATAACCGCGACGATTACGAGAAATATTGCCATTCGGGCATGGACGCTTCGCCGGTTGGCCAGATTCTGGTCGATGAAAGCCTGCTGGGCTGGAAAGAATACGAGATGGAGGTGGTGCGCGACACCGCCGACAACGCCATCATCGTCTGCTCGATCGAAAACGTCGATCCGATGGGCGTGCATACCGGCGACAGCATCACCGTCGCCCCGGCGCTGACGCTGACCGACAAAGAATACCAGCTGATGCGGACCCATAGCATCAACGTGCTGCGCGAGATCGGCGTCGAAACCGGCGGCTCCAACGTGCAATGGGCGGTGAACCCGGTCGATGGCCGCATGGTGGTGATCGAGATGAACCCGCGCGTCAGCCGGTCGTCGGCGCTGGCCTCCAAGGCCACCGGCTTCCCGATTGCCAAGATCGCCGCCAAGCTCGCCGTGGGCTACACGCTCGACGAGCTCGACAACGACATCACCAAGGTGACCCCCGCGAGCTTTGAGCCGACCATCGATTACGTGGTCACTAAGATCCCGCGTTTCGCCTTTGAAAAATTCGCAGGCTCCGAACCGACCCTGACCACCGCGATGAAATCGGTGGGCGAGGTGATGGCCATCGGGCGCACCGTGCATGAGAGCTTCCAGAAGGCGCTGGCCTCGATGGAAACCGGCCTGACCGGCTTTGACGAGATCGACATCGAAGGCGCGCCCGAGAAAGCTGCTGTGATGAAGGCGCTTTCGGTGGCCTCGCCCGACCGCATCCGGGTGATCGCCCAGGCGATGCGCGAAGGGCTGACGGATGAGGAAATTCAGGCCGTCACCACCTATGACCCGTGGTTCCTCGCCCGCATCCGCGAGATTGTTGAGGCCGAAGAGGACGTGAAGAAAAACGGCCTGCCGGTTTCCGAAGAAGGGCTGCGCGCGCTGAAGATGATGGGCTTTTCCGATGCCCGTCTGGCCATACTCACCGGCCGTGATGAAGACAATGTGCGCCGCGCCCGGCAGAATCTGGGCGTCAATGCTGTGTTCAAACGTATCGACACCTGCGCTGCCGAGTTCGAGGCCCAGACGCCCTACATGTATTCCACCTATGAAGAGCCGATGATGGGCGAGGTGGAATGCGAAGCGCGGCCCTCCGACCGCAAAAAGGTGGTCATCCTCGGCGGTGGTCCGAACCGGATCGGGCAGGGGATCGAGTTCGATTATTGCTGCTGTCATGCGTGTTTCTCGCTCACCGATGTGGGCTACGAAACCATCATGATCAACTGCAACCCCGAGACGGTTTCGACCGATTACGACACCTCCGACCGGCTTTATTTCGAACCGCTGACCTTCGAACATGTGATGGAAATCCTGCGCGTCGAGCAGCAGAACGGCACCCTGCACGGGGTGATCGTGCAGTTTGGCGGGCAGACCCCGCTGAAGCTCGCCAATGCGCTGGAACAGTCGGGCATCCCGATCCTCGGCACCTCGCCCGACGCGATTGACCTTGCCGAAGACCGCGAACGCTTTCAGGAGCTGGTGCACAAGCTCGATCTGAAACAGCCGATCAACGCCATCGCGCATTCCGATGCCGAAGCGCTGGAGATTGCCGAAAGCATCGGCTTCCCGCTGGTGATCCGCCCCTCCTATGTGCTGGGTGGCCGGGCGATGGAGATCGTGCGCGATATGGACCAGCTGCGCCGCTATATCCGCGAGGCGGTGGTGGTGTCGGGCGATAGCCCGGTGCTGCTCGATGGTTACCTGTCCGGCGCCATCGAGGTGGATGTCGATGCACTCTGCGATGGCGAAACCGTGCATATTGCCGGGATCATGCAGCATATCGAAGAGGCCGGGGTGCATTCGGGCGATAGCGCCTGCTGCCTGCCGCCCCACACCCTGCCCGCCGATGTGATCGAAGAGATCAGCCGTCAGGCCGAGGATCTGGCGCTGGCCCTCAAGGTCAAGGGCCTGATGAACGTGCAATTTGCGGTGAAGGATGGCGTGGTCTACCTGATCGAGGTGAACCCGCGCGCCAGCCGCACCGTGCCCTTCGTTGCCAAAGCCACCGGCAGCGCCATTGCCTCGATTGCCGCCCGGCTGATGGCGGGCGAGCCGATGGCGAACTTCCCGCTGCGCCAAACCGCCGGGCGCAAGGGTGATCCGATGCACTTGGTGAACCCCAATATGCCGTGGTATTCGGTGAAAGAGGCGGTGCTGCCCTTCGCCCGCTTCCCCGGCGTCGATACCATCCTCGGCCCGGAAATGCGCTCCACCGGCGAGGTGATGGGCTGGGACAAGAGCTTCCCGCGCGCCTTCCTCAAGGCGCAGATGGGCGCGGGCACCCATCTGCCGGAAACCGGCAAAGTGTTCATCTCGATCAAGGATGACGACAAGACCGCCGAGATGCTGGAAACCGCGCAGATCCTCACGGGCCAGGGTTTTGCGATCCTTGCCACCCGGGGCACGGCGGGCTGGCTGGCTGAAAACGGGGTCGAGACCGAGACGGTGAACAAGGTCTATGAAGGCGGGCGCACCATCGTCGATCAGCTGAAAGATGGCGAAGTGCAGCTGGTGTTCAACACCACCGAAACCGCGCAGGCGGTCGAAGACAGCCGCGATATCCGCGCCGTCGCGCTCTACGACAAGATCCCCTACTTCACCACCGCCGCCGGCGCCTACGCCGCCGCCCTGGCGATGAAAGCCCGCGAAGAAGGCGAGATCGAGGTGCGCAGCCTGCAGGAATAAGGGCGACGTAGGCCGGGCTTCGGCCCGGCGGCACCGCCGGGCAGCGCCCGACCTCCCCCCGGAGGGCGCTTTAGGCTCTGCAAACAGCCAATAAGCCGGATTCATGCGCACGCCCCCGCGCCGCACCGTCGCCAAGAACCGCCCTCCAGGTCGGGCGCTGCCCTGCAGCCTCCCTCAACATCCTTCCCCTAGGCGAAACCGCGTTCCGGGGTTAGGCTTCTGCCAGTTGCAGGAGGTCCGTCATGATCAAACAGGTTTCCCTTATCCTCGCCCTCATGCTCGCCCCGGTTCTGGCCCCGGTTCTGGCCTATGCCGATGGCCTTGCGGGGACATACACCGCGCAGGGGCGCAATCCGGATGGCTCGGCCTATTCCGGCGTGGTCACCATCCGCGAAACCGGTGATGCTGTGCATGTGTTCTGGAAGATCGGCGCCAGCGCCTATCAGGGCGATGGCAGTCGTAGTGGCGATGTGGTCACGGTGGACTGGGGCGATAAATACCCGGTCTATTACCTGATCGTACCGTCAGGCGAGCTGCATGGCACCTGGGCCAATGGCATGGCGCTGGAACGGCTCATTCCGCAATAAGCCGCCCCCACAGATCATACTCGCTGGCCTCGTCCACCTCGACCGTCACGATGTCGCCGGGCGCGAGGGTTTCGAAGCCTTCGTCGATGAACAGGTTGCCGTCGATCTCCGGCGCGTCAGCCTTGGTGCGGCACACTGCGCCCTCGTCGTCGACGCTGTCGACGATCACCTGTTGCCGCGAGCCCACCTTGGCTTCGAGCTTGGCCTCGGAAATCGCCTGCGCCTTCTCCATGAAGCGATCCCAGCGTTCCTGCTTCACCTCGTCGGGCACGTGATCGGGCAGGTCGTTGGCCTTGGCGCCCTTCACATTCTCGTACTGAAAGCACCCGACCCGGTCGAGCTGCGCTTCGTCGAGCCAGTCAAGCAGGGTCTGGAATTCTGCCTCGGTCTCGCCCGGATAGCCGACGATGAAGGTCGAGCGCAGGGTGATGTCGGGGCAATCCCGCCGCCAGGCTGCAATCTCGTCGAGCGTCTTGGTCGCCGCCGCAGGCCGGGCCATCCGGCGCAGGGTTTCGGGATGGGCGTGCTGGAACGGAATGTCGAGATAAGGCAAGATCAGCCCGTCCGCCATCAGCGGGATCAGCTCGCGCACATGCGGGTAGGGGTAGATATAGTGCAAGCGTACCCAGGCGCCGAGGCGGCCCAGATCGCGCGCAAGGTTCGTTATGTGCGCGCGGTGGCCTTTTTCCTCGGCATATTTCAGATCGAGGCCGTAAGCCGAGCTATCTTGAGAAATGACAAGCAGCTCGCGCACGCCCGCTTCCACCAGCTTCTCGGCTTCGCGTACCACGGCATGGGCCGGACGGCTGGCCAGCTTGCCGCGCATGTCGGGGATGATGCAGAATTTGCAGGCGTGATTGCAGCCCTCTGAAATCTTCAGATAGGAATAATGCCGCGGCGTCAGGCTCACCCCGGTGGCGGGCAGGAGGTCGACAAACGGATCGGGCGCGGGCGGGGCTGCGGCATGTACCGCATCCAGCACCTGCTCGTATTGCTGCGGCCCGGTGACCGCGAGCACCGAAGGGTGCACCCCGGTGATAAACTCAGGCTCTGCCCCCAGACAGCCGGTGACGATCACCTTGCCATTCTCGCTCAGCGCCTCGCCAATCGCCTCAAGGCTCTCGGCCTTGGCGCTGTCAAGAAAGCCGCAGGTGTTCACGATCACCGCCTCGGCCCCGGCATAATCCGGGCTGATCGCATAGCCCTCGGCGCGCAGCCGGGTCAGGATGCGCTCAGAATCCACCAGCGCTTTCGGGCAGCCAAGGCTGACCATGCCGATCTTCGGCTGGCCGGGGCGGGCCTCTTCGCGCAGCACGGCACGGGCAAGATCGGGGCGCAGGTCGGGCGGGTTGGTCATCAAGATCGGTCCTGAAATGGCAAAGCCCGAGGCGCGGCCCCGGGCTTGCGGTCATATCGTCTGGGGGTCAGCGCTTGCGGTCGCGCCGCGAGCTCATCGGCTGGAACGCCACGCCCACATGCGCTTCACAATAGGGTTTGCCCTGTTGCGAGGGCAGGCCGCAGAACCAGAAATCATCGGTGGCCGGATCGCCGATCGGCCATTTGCAGGTCCGCTCGGTCAATTCCATGAGGCTCAGCTTCTTGGCGGTCTTCTCGACCTCGCGCACGGTTTCCAGCGCTTCCGGGCTGATCTCGTTGGCCGAAGGCTGCGGCGGCAGCGGCTGACCGGCCGGGATGATCTGTTTGCGCGCGGGAATCGGCGCAACGGCGGGTTTTTCAGCCGCAGGCTCGGCGCTGGCGGGCTTTTCCGCCTTTTTCGGCGCAGCCGCGGCCGCAGGCTTGGCCTTGGCCGCAGGTTTGGCGGGCTTTTCCTTTGCCGGCGCGCTGGCAGGCGCAGCGGTGGCGCTGGGCGCCCCGGCCCCGGCGCGGTTCGAGAGCCCCAGCCGGTGCACCTTGCCGATCACCGCATTGCGGGTGACCCCGCCCAGTTCTTTGGCGATCTGGCTGGCCGACTGGCCTTCGCCCCACATCTTTTTCAGGGTCTCAACCCGTTCATCCGTCCAGGACATCTGCATTCCCATCTTGCGCGGCAGCTTTCGCCCGCTTCTTACAGCAAAGCTCTATACTAGTCAGCCCCCCGGCAGATACAAGGCGACTCACTGTCTCGACGTCGTGCAAATGGCGCTCTTTTAGCGTCGGCGCGTCGAACGGGCGCAGCAAAGCGCCTTCCCAAGGTCAGGCGCGGCACTCTGCGCCTTGCTCACCTATCCCCGCTTTTGTCGCCCCTCGCGCCAGGCCAGCACCAGCCCACCGGTCAGAATGATCCCAGCCCCGATGAAGGACAGCGCATCGGGCAGCACGTCGAACACGGCGAAATCGTAAAGCGCGGCAAAGATCAGCGTGGCATAGGAAAACGGCATGACAAAGCTCGCATCCGCCCGCCGCATCGCCTGAATGTAAAGGCTCTGGGCCATGGCCATCAGAAATCCGATCCCGGAGAGGATCAGCCATTGCGTGGGGCTGGGCCATTGCCAGACAAACAGCGCCGCCACGGTGGCGATCACCAGACCCAGAGCGTTGTAGAGCAGCAGGATCTGCATCGGCGGCTCGCGGCCCGAGAGAATTTTCAGAAAGGTGATCTCGGTGCCCATCACAGCGGCGGCCAGCAGCGCCACCAGCGCGCCGGGTTCAAACGTGCCGGGGCCGGGGCGGATCAGCACCAGCGCGCCCACAAAGGCCAGCGCCGCCGCGCCCCAGCGCCACGGCCCGACCTTTTCGCCCAGCACCAGGATTGCCAGAAACATCGCAAAGACCGGGTTCAGAAAGGTGATCGCGGTGGCGTCTGAAAGCGGGATCAGCTGCACGGCGGCGAACATCAGCGTGACCCCGCCCCAGCCGAACGAGGTGCGCGCCAGATGCAGGCGCAGATCCGGGCGGGTAAAGCGCGGTCGCAGGATCGCTGCGGCGAAGCTGAAGCCCAGCAACGCAAAGATGAACCGCCCCTCAACGATCATCACCGCATTCAGCCCATCCGGCCCGGCCCCGGCCATCTTGGCCAAAAGCGTGGTGCCCGCGATGAAAGCGGTGGCGGCGAGGATAAAGCCCGCGGCGGTAAGGTTCTGCTTGGTGTCCATGCCTTCGCGTAGAGCGAAACCGGGCCAAAGAAAAGCAGGATAGACAGGCGCAGCAGTTCTCGCCCGTATAGCTCTGTACTCGCCAGCCCGCCCCGAAGGATGAACTCCGCCACCGTGAGGGAAAGGCTTTCGATCACAGAGGGATAATTGACCTGACTTGTTCGCGGCCATAGGTTGAGCGAGCCGATTGGGATCGTTCGGCGTGGGCGGCAATCTTTGAAACTGTACTAAAATTCACTTTCTGTGGGATATTAATCTATGTTCCTTCTCGGGATTCGCGATCGAAAGGGAGGTGTCGTTGCCATTTACCTTTTCCTGACTTGGCTGATCAGCCTGGTGGTGATCGCATACTCATCCAGGGCGTTTTCCTTATCGCTTGTGGTATTCGACGTGTGGGTCTCTATTTATGGCGCTAGGGTTTTTCTGGGAATGCGGGAGACGTTGCTGTTCAATAACTGGATCTCCCGCGAGCATGCATTTCCGTCGTCCCCCCAGAATGAGCGACCGATTTTCATAACTCATACGCTGATTGTGCTGGTTTTTTTCTTCCCGTGCGCAATTCTAGTGATCATGAAGCCCGAAGGCCTAGCCGATGTGGAAGGTGGATTTGCGGTATCGCTTTTATTTATCGCCGGGCTTCTTGGTTCAATCGGACTTTCTCTGCAGATTCTAAGGAAGATCGCGGAGCGGTAGGTAAGCCCGCGGCTTTCTGGTTCTGCCTAGTGTCCATGCCTGTCGCCTCCTCCCGAATAGCACCGCAGGCGCCGGGTGAGCCCTCGGAGTTTCAGATAGACAAACGGCTCCTATCCCCCTATGCAGCCCGCATGAACACGAGCTTCGCCTTTACCGAAACCCGACGTCGACGCACCCGCGCCTGACGTTTTTCGTGTTCCCCGCGCCAAACCGGCGCAACCCCTTCAAAAATATTGACATGACGCCTGCCCTCGGGCACCCAAAGGCTTCTTTCTGCGAGGAAACAGCATGATCCCGTCTGTTCTGCCCACCTATAATCGCGCGCCCTTTTCTTTCGAAAGCGGCGAAGGCTCCTGGCTGACCACGACCGACGGGCGACGTTTTCTGGATCTTGGCGCCGGGATCGGGGTGAACGCGCTGGGCCATGCCCATCCGGCGCTCGTGGCCGCGCTCACCGAACAGGCGGGCAAGCTCTGGCATGTCTCCAACCTCTACGAGATCCCGCAGCAAAAGGCGCTGGCCGATCAGCTGGTCGAGGCGACCTTTGCCGATACCGTGTTCTTCACCAATTCCGGCACCGAAGCGCTGGAACTGGCGGTGAAGATGGTGCGCAAATTCTGGTCTGAAAAAGGCCAGCCCGAGCGGATCGAGATCATCACTTTCTCGGGCAGCTTCCATGGCCGCTCATCCGCCGCCATCTCGGCGGCTGGCAGCGAGAAAATGACCAAGGGCTTTGGTCCGTTGCTGCCGGGCTTTGTGCATGTGGAATTTGGCGATCACGACGCCCTGCGCGCGGCCGTCAGCGATAAGACCGCCGCGATCCTGATCGAGCCGATCCAGGGCGAGGGCGGCATTCGCCCGGTGCCCGATCAGTGCCTGAAAGGTCTGCGTGACCTCTGCGATGAAAGCGGCGCGCTTCTGGTCTTTGACGAGGTGCAATGCGGCATGGGCCGCTCTGGCAAGCTCTTTGCCCATGAATGGGCGGGGATTAGCCCCGACATCATGATGGTGGCCAAGGGCATTGGCGGCGGCTTCCCGCTGGGCGCGGTGCTGGCCACTGAAACGGCGGCCGCTGGCATGGTCGCGGGCACCCATGGCTCGACCTATGGCGGTAACCCGCTGGGCTGTGCGGTTGGCGGTAAGGTGATGGAGATCGTTTCCGATCCCGCCTTCCTTGACGATGTCAGCCGCAAGGCCGGGCGTCTGCGTCAGGGGCTGGAGGGTCTCGTGGCCGTACACCCCGACGTGTTCGAAGAGGTCCGCGGCGCCGGGCTGATGCTGGGCCTCAAATGCAAGGCCCCCAACATGGATGTGGTGCAGGCGGGTTACGCGCAGCATGTGCTCACCGTGCCGGCCGCCGATAACGTGGTGCGGCTTCTGCCCGCCCTCACCATCACCGATGACGAAATTACCGAGGCGATCGAGAGGCTCGACGCCGCCGCCGCCACCGTGAAAGGAGCGGAACAATGAAACACTTCCTCGACATCAACAAAACCGATCCTGCCGATCTGCGCGCCATGCTCGATCTCGCCAATGAGATGAAAGCGGGCCGCGCGGGCCTGCCCAAAGGCACGCCGGATATGGAACAGCCGCTGAAAAATCATATCGTCGCGCTGATCTTCGAAAAGCCCTCGACCCGCACCCGAGTGAGCTTTGATGTCGGCGTGCGCCAGATGGGCGGCGAAACTCTGGTGCTGTCGGGTGCCGATATGCAGCTCGGCCATGGTGAAAGCATTGCCGACACCGCCCGCGTGCTGTCGCGCTATGTCGATATGATCATGATCCGCACCTTTGAAGAGGCGGCGCTCTTGGAGCTGGCCGAATATGCCTCGGTGCCGGTGATCAACGGGTTGACCAACCGCAGCCACCCCTGCCAGATCATGGCCGATATTCTGACCTTTGAAGAGCATCGCGGCCCGATTGCCGGCAAAAAGGTGGTCTGGACCGGCGACGGCAATAACGTTGCCGCCTCGTTCATCCATGCCGCCGGGCAGCTGGGGTTCGATTTCACCTTTGCAGGCCCCAAGCAGCTCGATCCCGAAGCCGAGTTCATCGAAGAGGCCCGCGCCAAGGGCGTGAAGATCGAGATCGAACGTGATGCCGAAAAGGCTGTCGAGGGCGCCGATCTGGTGGTCGCCGATACCTGGGTGTCGATGCACGATGCCGCCTCCACCCGCGAACGGCGCCACAACCAGCTGCGGCCCTATCAGGTCAACGAGCAGCTGATGGCGGCGGCCAAGCCCGATGCGCTGTTCATGCATTGCCTGCCCGCCCATCGCGGCGAAGAAGTCACCAATGCGGTGATGGATGGCCCGAGTTCGGTGATCTTCGACGAGGCCGAAAACCGCCTGCACGCGCAGAAGGCGGTGATGCGCTGGTGCCTCGGGCTCTGACCCCCGGACCATGACCAATACTCAAGGGCTGTGTATCCGCCGGGCTGGCCCCGCGGATGCACAGACTGTCACGCACCTGCATGTTGCGGTGTGGCGGCAGACCTATGCCGATCTGGCCCCTGCCGCCGCGATCGAAAAGCTCGACGAGGCGTACCGTCTGCCGCTCTGGCAGGCGGCGCTGGCCCCCGATGCGCCAGACACAACCCTCCTGGCCGAAGTCGGGTCGCAGGCGGTGGGTTTCGTGCGTTATGGACCCGCCAGCCAGCCGGAACTGGGTACGGGTGGAGAGGTGAAAAATCTTTATATCCTGCCCGCTTACACGCGTCGTGGTCTAGGTCGCCAGCTGCTTGCCCGAGCGCTCTCGGAGTTGAAATCTGCCGGATATTTCAGCGCCGCTTTGGCCGTGGTCGAAGGTAACGCTACGGCATCTGCTTTTTATCTGGCAAACGGCGGCCGGTTTCATTCTTCTTTCACCGATGCTGGTCCAGTTTGGCCCTCGCACAACTTGGTGTTGCGCTGGACATTCTGACGCCCAGCCTGCCAGTGTAATCAAAAGCGCAGCTTTGGCGAAGGAGTCGCAACATGGTGCGAATCGTGGTTGCTGGTGCGGGAACGATTGGATGTTTTATCGGCGGGTTGCTAACCGTGGCCGGGCACAAGGTCACGCTCTACGGGCGGTCTCGGACGCTGTCCGAGCTTCAAATCAGCGGGTTAACCCTGACCGACTTTGCCGGGATGCAACATCAATTGCCACCCGAGCAACTGCTGATGTCGGACGATCCGAGCTGTCTTGAGCGCGGTGACATCGTGCTGGTCTGCGTGAAAAGCGCGGGCACGGCGCAGATTGCGCGGGAAATCGCGACCTATGCGCGCCCCGGCACAGTGGTGATCAGCCTGCAGAACGGGCTCGAAAATGGGCTGATCCTGGCCGACGCCCTGCCGAATTTCGACGTGCGCGCGGGGATGGTCGGGTTCAACATCGTTGCCAAGGGCAAGGGCCAGTTCCACCGCGCCGTCAGCGGCGAAATTCGTATCGAACAGGGGCTGAGCGATGTTAGCAAACGGCTGATCGCTCCTGGGCTTAAGGTCAGCGAAACCGAGCGCATCATCGGCGAGCAATGGGGCAAGTTGCTGCTCAATCTCACCAACGCGCTGAATGCGCTGTCGGGCCTGTCGCTGCGCGACTGCCTGCTTGATCGGGGCTGGCGCCGCTTGCTGGCCGATCAGCTTGACGAAGCGCTGGCGGTGCTGAAGGCCGCGCAGATCGACGCCCGGTTTCCGCTGCCGGTGCCCTCGTGGCTGATGCCTCATGCGCTGCGTCTGCCAACCCCGATCTTTCGCCGCATCGCCGGGTCGATGGTCACCATCGATCCGCAGTCCAGCTCCTCGATGGCGCAGGATCTTGCCGCCGGGCGGCTCACCGAGATTGACGCCTTTCAGGGGGCGATCGTGGCGCTGGGGCAGGGCTACGGGGTGCCAACGCCGATCAATGCCCGGGTTGTGCAGCTGGTGCGCGAAGCCGAGGTGCGCGGCGCGGGCCGCCCTGTACTGTCACCAGCAGATCTTCGCCCGGCCAGCTAGAGCTGCCAGATCCGCGCGTCTGCGCTAAACTCTTCGCGCAGGATAGGGGTTGATCGGGGCGCGCGCGGGATGGTCTTTGCCAAAGCCCTCTTCCTCTCAGCAGCGCTATCCGTATCGGGGGCGCACGTGGCGGCAGAACCCGGAAAGCACCTTGCTGACCAATCGCTACCACCGGGCCTATCCGACCATCCAGTTTCAGCACCGGTCCAGCGGCCCGGTTCCGACGCCGATCTGCACAACCTTCTATGTCTGGGCGTACTTTGGCCTCTACGCCGCACCCTCCATCGGGGCTGGCGAGATTTTCAATGATGATCTGACAGTCATGCCGGGACTGTGCGGGCTTTAGAGGCCCGCCGCAGCCTATCCGCAGCTCAGCCCTTCGGCCCCAGCTTCTTGTGCACTTCGTCCATATCAATCTCGCCGATGGGCATCTTGTTGCCCGGGTTTTCGAAATCGTATTTGAACAGCTGGAAATCCTTCTTGTAGATTTCCCAGACCAGATGTTTCGACAGATCGTCGAAATAATCCTCGACCGGATGGGCGCGTTTCGGCCCGTGCCCTTCGCTTTCGTTGAAACGCGGGATCTCGGCCAGATCCACCTTCACCGGCGTCTCGATATGGTCGAGCACCACCTGCATCCCCTTATTGAACTCTTCAATATGGAAGATGTGGTCGTATTTTCCGCCGTTATGGATGAAGGTCGAGATATGCCCCGACATCGCGCTCCAATGGATGTCCGGCTCCATCGGGCGACGCCAGCGGATGGTGTCGCGGGCGAACAGCAGAAACCGCCGGAAGCTTTGGATCTGGTCGAATTCGAACCCGTCTTCCGGGCTGCCCACCTCGACCCCGTATTTTTGCACCAGCGTCGGCACCAGATTGCCCCGGTAACGCCGCCCATTGCGCTGGATGCCGCAGATCTTGTCGAAAAAGCTTGAAAGGATCCGGGTGTAGGGATTGCGCACTGCGGTGAAGGCGTAGCTTTTGTGGGCGCTGACATTGGCTTCGATCAGCGGTTGGCTGACTTCCTGCGCCCATTTGTGCAGGCCTTCGGTCGAGTCATGCACGTCGCCATCGAAAAACTCGCCATGATCGGAATAGAACATGATCTGGCCGATGGTCGAGCAGGCGCATTTCGGCACGACCCGATAGACCACGCTTTCGCTTTCCGTCATCCAGGTTCCGGGAAATCCCATAACTGCCGTTCGCCTCCAAATTGCCTTTGCCTTGTATGGCCCGGCTCTTATTGCTTTCGCAGAAAAAAGCAAACAAACACTGTAATTTCAATGATCCTTTACGCTATGTGTGGCAACAATCCCCAAGGGAAATTGGTACGGTTTCGAAAATGGCAAAAATCGCCTTCATTTTGCTGGTTCACAAGAACCCCAAGGCCATTATCGATCAGGCCGAACGGCTGACGGCTGCGGGCGATTACATCTCGATTCATTTCGACGCGAGTGCTGCCAAAGCCGATTACGAGATGATCCGCACGGCACTGGCCGATAACCCTGCGGTGACTTTTGCCAAGCGGCGGGTGAAATGCGGCTGGGGCGAGTGGTCGCTGGTCGAGGGGACGTTGGAAGCGGTCAGCGCCGCAGTCGAGGCCTTTCCGCGCGCCACCCATTTCTACATGGTTTCGGGCGATTGCATGACGGTGAAGACAGCCGAATATGCCCATGCCTTTCTCGATGGCGACGATGTGGACTACATCGAAAGCTTCGACTTCTTCGAAAGCGACTGGATCAAGACCGGGATGAAGGAAGACCGGCTGATCTATCGCCACTGGTTTAACGAACGCACGCAGAAATGGCGGTTTTACACCAGCTACGAGACGCAAAAACGGCTGGGCCTCACCCGCAAAATCCCCGACGATCTGCAAATCATGATTGGTTCGCAATGGTGGTGCCTCAGACGGCGCACAATCGAATGGATCCTCGAATTTATCCGCGAGCGGCGCGACGTGATGCGCTTTTTCCGCACCACCTGGATCCCCGACGAGACGTTCTTTCAGACCCTCGTGCGCCATCTGGTGCCCTCGGACGAGATTCGCACCCGCACGCTGACCTTCCTGATGTTCACCGACTACGGCATGCCGGTGACCTTCTATAACGACCACTACGATTTGCTGCTCAGTCAGGACTACCTGTTTGCCCGCAAGATCAGCGCCGAAGCGACCGAGCTGAAGCGCAGGCTTGGTGCGCTTTATGCGACCAAGGGGGTGGAGTTCAAAATCTCCAACGAAGGCCGGTCGCTGTTCAAGTTCCTCACCGGGCGCGGCCGGATCGGTCAGCGCTTTGCTCCGCGCTTCTGGGAGGCGGAATCGACCCTCGGGCGCGAACGCGAGCTGCTGGTCGTGGTGGCGAAGAAATGGCATGTGGGTAAACGGCTGCTCGACCGCATCCGCACCGTCACCAACATCCCCACCGTTGATTACCTGTTCGATGAAGAGGGCACGCCGCTGCCCGATCTGGGCGGCATCCAGTCGACGCTCGGAAAACGCACCCGCCACCGCCGGGCACTGATGCGGATGCTGTTCGACTATTTCGAGACCGACCGGCTCGTGGTGGCAATGGACCCGAACAACATGGACCTGTTGCGCGATTTCTATGCCGACCGCAGCACCACGCGACTGATCGAGGTGGAAAGCGACTATTCCGATGAATGGTTGCGTGGCCATGCGATGCGGGTGGGGCTGGCGGGCGAACGCACGCCGGAAGACGCCATCGAGCGGCTGCTGCCCACAATCCGCACCGATTTCTATTTCGAAAGCGATCAGATCCGCGATGCCGGGTTTGAAAACGCCGATGTGATCCGCGAGAGCGCCAGTTCGGAAGAGAACGCCATCGCCCTTGCCAAATTCCTCACGATCCCCGAAGACCGGGCCTTGGAGATTGCCCGAACCGACGACCTGTTTGACGACTAGGAGCGACACATGGCCTACGCCTATGACGACCAGAACATCTTTGCCAAAATCCTGCGTGGGGAAATCCCCAACAACACCGTGCTGGAAAACGAGTATTGCCTCGCATTCCACGATATCGGCCCGCAGGCGCCGGTGCATGTTCTGGTGATCCCGAAAGGCCCCTATGTGAACTGGGATCATTTCGTTGCCGAAGCCAGCCTGGAAGAGGTTGTGGGCTACTCGAAAGGCATTCACGCCGTGGTGGCCGAGCTGGGGCTGGAACCCGGCGAAGGCGGGCCCGGTTACCGGCTGATCATGAATGCCGGCGAGCACGGGATGCAGGAAGTGCCGCATCTGCATGTGCATATCGTCTCGGGCCGCCCGCTGGGCCGGATGATCGCCGAAGCCTGAGTGCTTCCCCCCTTGCCCGCAGATTGCCGCGCGCTATCATGCGGCGCGCACAGAACAGAGGTCTTGACCATGACTCACCCCGCCCCCGAGACGAAGATCGTCGACAAAATGAAATTCGCCTGCGATGGCGGCGAAGGCGCGCTGGGCCATCCCCGTGTCTGGCTGGCCATCCCCGAAGATCTGGGCTGGGTCGAATGCCCCTATTGCGACACCAAATACGTCTTCGGTGAAGAGCTGAAAGACGCGGGCTGAACGCCCGCTTCCTCGGGCCATGCATGATCTGGCGCGCCCGGGGGCCGCAAACCCTGGAAAGGACGCGCTATGAATTTCGGCAAAGGTTGCCATCTGCATCTGGTCGATGGCTCGGCCTTCATTTTCCGCGCCTATCACGCGCTGCCGCCGCTCACGCGCAAATCCGATGGTCTGCCCATCGGCGCGGTGGCGGGGTTTTGCAACATGCTGTTCAAAACCGTCGAAGACGCCAAGGGGCCGGATGCCCCCACCCATGTGGCGGTGATCTTTGACTATTCCGGCAAGACCTTTCGCAACCAGATCTATGATCAGTACAAGGCCAACCGCCCCCCGGCGCCGGAAGATCTGGTGCCGCAATTCCCGCTGACCCGCGAGGCGACCCGCGCCTTCAACATCGCTTGCGTTGAAAAGGAAGGCTTCGAGGCTGACGACATCATTGCCACCTATGCGCGTCAGGCGCGCGAGGCGGGCGGGCGTGTCACCATCATCTCGTCCGACAAGGATCTGATGCAGCTTGTCGGTGGCGGCGTCGAAATGCTCGACCCGATGAAGAACAAGCGGATCGACACCGAAGGCGTTGAAGAGAAATTCGGCGTCGGCCCGGATCGTGTGGTCGATGTGCAGGCGCTGGCGGGCGATTCCGTCGATAACGTGCCCGGCGCGCCGGGGATCGGCCTCAAGACCGCAGCCCTTCTGATCAACGAATTTGGCGATCTTGAAACGCTTCTGGCCCGCGCCGAAGAAGTGCCCCAGCCCAAGCGCCGCCAGACCTTGATTGACAAGGCCGATCAGATCCGCATGAGCCGCGATCTGGTGCAGCTTGACGAGAACGTGCCGGAGCTTGAGGAAATTGATGACTTTGAGCTGAAAGACCCAGAGGCAGAGGTGCTTCTGCCCTTCCTCGCCGCGATGGAATTTCGCTCGCTGACCAAGCGCATCGCTGATCAGATGGGGGTGGACAGCCCCGAGATTGCCGCGCCCGCCACGTCGGAAAAGACGCAGGACGAGGGTGCCGCCCCCGACTGGCCCGCGATTGACCCGGAGAAATACGAGCGCGTCGATACCATGGCGGCCATCGACCGCTGGATCGCCGCGATTTACGAGCGTGGCTATGTTGCGGTCGATACCGAAACCACCTCGCTTGACGAAATGCAGGCCGAGCTGGTGGGGATCTCGCTCAGCGTCATTCCGGGCGAGGCCTGCTACATCCCGCTGGGCCACAAGGCGGGCGCGTCTGACGATCTGTTCGGCTCCGATCAGCTGGCCGAGGGGCAATTGCCGCTGAACGCCGCGCTGGATGCGCTGAAGCCGATGCTGGAGGATCCCTCGATCCTCAAGATCGGCCAGAACATGAAATACGACGCCAAGATCTTCGCGCGCTATGGCGTCCGCGTCGCCCCAATCGACGACACCATGCTGATGAGCTACGCGCTCTATTCGGGCCTGCACAATCATGGCATGGACGCGCTGAGCCAGCGCTATCTGAACCACGAGCCGATCCCGATCAAATCGCTGCTCGGCTCGGGAAAATCTGCCATCACCTTTGATCGGGTGCCGGTCGGTGAGGCGGTGAAATACGCCGCCGAAGACGCCGACATCACCCTGCGCCTCTGGCATCGGTTCAAACCGCAACTGCACCGCGCCCATGTCACCACCGTTTATGAGGTGCTGGAACGGCCGCTGGTGCCGGTGCTGGCGCAGATGGAAATGGCGGGCGTGCTGGTGAACCGCGACACGCTCAGCCGCATGTCCAACGCCTTCGCCCAGAAAATGGCGGGGCTGGAGGCCGAGTTGCACGAATTGGCAGGCCATCCCTTCAACGTGCAAAGCCCGGCGCAGGTGGGCGAGATCCTGTTTGGCGAAATGGGGCTTGAGGGCGGCAAGAAAACCAAGACCGGCCAATATTCCACCCCCGCCGATGTGCTGGAAGATCTGGCCACCGAACACGATTTTGCCGGTCGCGTGCTCGATTACCGCCAGCTGCAAAAGCTGAAATCCACCTATACCGACGCGCTGCAAAACCACATCAACCCGGAAACCGGCCGGGTGCATACAAGCTATGCGCAGACCGGCGCCAATACCGGGCGGCTAGCCTCGACCGATCCGAACCTGCAAAACATCCCGGTGCGCAGCGAAGAAGGCCGCCGTATCCGCGAGGCCTTTGTCGCGCCCGAGGGCAAGCGGCTGCTCAGCCTCGATTATAGCCAGATCGAACTACGCATCATGGCCCATGTGGCAGGCATCGAGAGCATGAAGCAGGCCTTCCGCGATGGCGAAGACATTCACGCTGCCACCGCCAGCGAGATGTTCGATGTGCCGCTTTCCGAGATGACCCCCGATGTGCGCCGCCGGGCCAAGGCAATCAATTTCGGGGTGATCTACGGCATTTCCGGCTTTGGCCTTGCCCGCAACCTGCGCATCCCGCGCGGCGAGGCGCAGGCCTTTATCGACCGCTATTTCGAACGCTATCCCGGCATCCGCACCTATATGGACCAGACCGTGGCCTTCGCCAAAGAGCACAGCTATGTGCAGACCCTGTTTGGCCGCAAGATCCACACGCCCGAGATCGGCGCGAAGGGCCCGCAGGCGGGCTTTGCCAAACGCGCCGCGATCAACGCGCCCATTCAAGGCTCGGCCGCCGACATCATCCGCCGCGCGATGATCCGGATGCCCGAGGCTATCGAAGGCCTGCCGGTGAAGATGCTGCTTCAGGTTCACGACGAACTGATTTTCGAGGTCGAGGAAGACGCGGTGGATCGCGTCATCCCGGTGATCCGCGACGTGATGGAAGGCGCTGCTGATCCGGCGGTGAAGCTGTCGGTGCCGCTGATTGTCGATGCAGGGCAGGGGGCAAACTGGGCCGAGGCGCATTAGGTGGCACGTACCTTTGGGTAGAGTGTAACTTGTGGTAATGCAACTTTAGGTGGTTCTTTCGGGGCTGAAACGGAGGAAAACATGCACTTTGCCGATCTTGGAGATCTTCGCGTGCATTACGAGGTATCCGGGCCTGACGATGGTCCGGCGCTGGTTTTCGCCCATGCGCTGGGCACCGATCTGAGCATCTGGAACGGGGTTCTGGCGCATCTGCCTCAGGGCATCCGGGTGATCCGCTACGATCTGCGCGGCCATGGTCAGACATCTTGCCCCGAAGCTCCCTATTACATGGGCGATCTGGTGCAGGATGCCGCCCGGCTGATGGATCACCTCGGGGCGCGCGACGCGGTATTTGTCGGCCTGTCGCTGGGCGGGATGGTGGCGCAGGGGCTGGCCGCCGAACGGCTCGATCTCTTGCGCGCTGTGGTCCTTTCGAACACCGCCGCCCGGATCGGCACCCATCAGATGTGGCATGACCGCGTGCATCAGGTCCGCGATCACGGGGTCGAGGCGCTGGCCGATGCCACCATGGAGCGCTGGTTTGCCCGTGGCACGCGGCGCGACCGGCCCGATCTGGTGGCGGGCATCCGCGAGGCCTTCATCGCAACGCCGGTCGAGGGTTATATCGGCTGCATGGAAGCGATTGGCGAGACTGACCTCATTGAAAGCACCGCCCGATTGCGCCTGCCGACCTTGGGGATTGCAGCGAGCGAAGATGGCTCGACCCCCGCCGATCTGGTGCGCGAAACCGTCGACAGCATCCCCGGCTCGCAATTCCAGATCATCCGCCGCGCCGGCCATATGGCCTGCGTCGAGCAGCCCGAAGACTATGCGCGGGTGCTGACCGAGTTTCTCAAATCCATCGGCCATATCTGATGGCGCGGTTTCTGCTTGTTCATGGCTCGAACCACGGCGCCTGGTGCTGGCGCGATGTGATCCCGGCGCTGGAGGCGCTTGGGCATCAGGCCGAGGCGCTGGATCTGCCCGGCAGCGGCGAGGATGCCACCCCGCCTGCCGAGGTCACGCTGGCGAGCTATTCCGCCGCGATCCGCGCGCGGCTTAATGAGCCCACCGTGCTGGTCGGCCATTCAGCGGGCGGCTTTGCCATCACCCAGGCGGCGGAAGACGATCCGCGCCATATCGCTCGCCTCGTCTATCTTTGCGCCTATCTGCCCCGCCCTGGTGCCAGCCTGATCGAGCTGAAAGCGGAAGCCCCCGAGCAGCCTTTGACCGGTGCGCTGGAGCTGAACCCCGACCGCAGCGCCTTTCGCTTCACCGATGACGCCCTGGCGGTAAATCTCTATCCCGATTGCCCCGAAGTGCTCGATTATGCCCGCGCGCATCTGGGCTGGCAGGGGCTCGCCCCGCAGCGCAGTCCGGTCAGCTATTCCGGGCAGGGCGCCGCGATCCCGAAAAGCTACATTCTCTGCACAGAAGACCGCGTGATCCCGCCCGCGCATCAGCGCGTCATGGCGGCGGGGTTGGCCCCCGAAGATCTGCATGAGCTGCCCACCGGCCATTCGCCGTTCTTTGCCGATCCCGAGGGGCTGGCGCGACTACTGGCCCAGCTCACCTAATCCGGCGCGCCCGGTCCGTTGTCTTCGTCCTGCTCCAACAGCCAGGGTTTTTCCACCAGCCGCCGAAAATGCACCATCGCCTTGGCGGCATAAAGCCCGTCGGCCACGCGCTCGTCAAAGCTGAAGCGCACGGTCACAATGGGCCGCACTTCGATATCGCCATCCGGCGTCACGATCGGCTCTTTGCGGATCTTGCCGATCACCATGAAGATCGGCAGCGTGCCGTGTTCGTAAAGATGGTGAAAGGCCGGATCGAGCCCGATCGAGCCGAGATGCGAGATGATCGCCGAGGCATAAAGCGGATCGTTCTCGATCAGGCTGGCGGGCAGCAGATTGGTATAATCGCCAAAGCGTTGCAGCTTGAATAGCAGCGGGATGAACCAGCGCGGCAGCTTCGTCAGCAGCGACACTTCGCGCTCTGACGAGGTTTTTTCCGCCTGCCGCCCGGTGCTCAGAATTTCCTCGACCTTGGCGCGGGTGTCCAACAGCCCGTCTTCCGGGTCAAAGCGCTGTTTCACCACGGTCAGTTCTGCGTCGTCATGCTTGGCCTTCAGTACCGAAATCGACAGATCAATCGCGTTGCGCTGATAGAGCCGTTTCCCGGCGACAAAGCGGTTCAGGCGTGGGCGGTCATGCAGCGTGCGCACCCCGGCGGCGACGTAGAGGTGAAACAGCCTGAGCGGCAGTTTCGGGTTCTCGGCCTTCCAGCGCTTCAGGTAGTCCTGCGTTTTGCTGACATCGATCTTCTGCTCGAAATACACCACGGAGTCGTTGCGGCGCGGCATCAGGAACGGCATGAACAGCCGCACACTGGGCGCGTTGCGCACACGGGTTCCGTCTGGTCGATTTCTGCTAAACATCTCTGGCCCTCCCCGCCTTTCCCGGCGCCCACTCTTCATAGGCCCAAACGGAAATTGGCTCAATCTGTCAGTGCATTGCGCGACATGACTTTGCCGAAGAGATTGTGGTGACCATACGGAACCGGGGCAGCCATAGGGCCGCCCCGCAGGCTTTTCATTGTCTCCGGGCCTCAGATCGGCCGCGCCAGCCTCAGGCGGAGCCCATTGCGTCCTTTGATAAGGGCGCCACGTTCGGTTTGGGTCACCTCTTCGCCATAGCCTCTGACGGTTTCTCCAACCAACAGAAGCTGCCAGGCGTCCTCACCACGAGCCGAGACTTCAATCTCCAGCCCGTCGCGTTTGACCAGCACCTTCAGGGCCGCCGCTTTGCCATCGCGCGTGGGCACGGTGCAGCTGGCGGTCTGGCCATCGCCGAGGCTGTAAAGCTCCAGCGTGACCCCCTCGGCATAGTCATAGACGACCTCATCATCCCGCGCGCCCATCGCCAGCAGCGTGTTCTCGCGGACATAAAGCGGCGCCGAGAGATAGCCGTGCTCTTCGATATACCAGCCCCCGGTTTTGACCTCGCCGCTCAACAGATGGGTCCAGCGCCCCGGCGGCAGGTAGAGCTCGACCTTGCCATCGCTTGAGAAAACCGGAGCCACCAGCAGGTTCGGGCCGAACATGTATTGCCGGTCGAGCGTGGCGGCCCCCGGATCTTCGGGGAATTCCAGCACCATCGGGCGCATCATCGGCACGCCGTCATCGCGGGCTTCAAAGGCGGCAGAGGCCAGATAGGGCATCATGCGGCATTTGAGCTGGGTGAAATAGCGAAGCACATCCACAGCCTCTTCGTCAAAGGCCCATGGCACCCGATAGGATTCACTGCCATGCAGGCGCGAATGGCTCGACATCAGCCCGAAAGCGCACCAGCGTTTATAGACATCGGGCGGTGCCTTGCCTTCGAAGCCGCCAATATCGTGGCTCCAGAAACCAAAGCCCGACAGCGCCAGCGACAGGCCCCCGCGCAGGCTTTCGGCCATCGATTCAAAATCAGATTCGCTGTCGCCGCCCCAATGTACCGGGAATTGCTGGCTGCCAACGGCGGCCGAGCGCGCAAAGACGATGGCATCATCGCCGCGCTCGCGCTGCAGCATCTCGAACACGGTCTTGTTGTAGAGATAGGCGTAATAGTTGTGCATCCGCTCGGGGTCGGAGCCGTCATGCCAGGCCACATCATCGGTGGGAATACGCTCGCCGAAATCGGTCTTGAACGCATCGACGCCCATATCAAGCAAGCGCTTCAGATGCCCGTTATACCAGTCGCAGGCGGCGGGATTGGTAAAGTCGACGATCCCCATGCCGGGCTGCCACTTGTTCCATTGCCAGACATCGCCATTCGGGCGTTTCAGCAGGTAGCCGTTCTTGCGCCCTTCCTCGAAAAGCGGCGAGACCTGCGAGATATAGGGGTTGATCCAGAGGCAGATATTGACCCCGTCCCCCTTCATCCGCGACAGCTGCCCTTCCGGATCGGGGAAGGTGTCCGGATCCCATTCGAAATCGCACCAATGCAGCCCGCGCATCCAGAAGCAGTCGAAATGGAACACATGCAGCGGGATGTCCCGTTGCTTCATCCCATCGATAAAGCTGCGCACCGTCGCCTCGTCATAATTGGTGGTGAACGAGGTTGAGAGCCACAGCCCGAACGACCAGAGCGGCGGCAGGGCTGGGCGGCCAGTCAGGCCGGTATAGCGGGTCAGAACCTCTTTCGGGCTCGGCCCATCGAAAACGAAATACTCCATCCCTTCGCCGGGCACGCTGAACTGCGCCTTGGAGGTTTTCTCGGACCCGATTTCAAACTCGACCCGTCCGGCGTGGTTGACCAGCACCCCCCAGCCCCGGTTGGTCATGAAAAACGGGATGTTCTTATAGGCCTGCTCGGTGCCGGTGCCGCCGTCGCGGTTCCAGATATCCACGCTCTGGCCGTTCTTCACGAAGGCCCCAAAGCGTTCGCCCAGACCATAGACATATTCGCCAACGCCAAGATCGAGGCGCTCGTAAACATGGGTGCGGCCAGTATCGGCATCCTGGGCATGCCCGCCGGACTTCAGCCGCGAGCCGGTGATGCGCTGACCATTTCGCAGAAAATCGAGCGCATAGGGGCCGGTACGCGGGATCGACACCGCCAAGCCGCCCGAATGCAGGGTGATTGCGTCGTCGCTCTCTTCAACCCGTCCGATCCCGGTTTCGCGGGCGATGTCAAATTCCGGCCCCTGCGGCTGGCCGCCAAGAAACCGATCCATCCGCACTCCGATCACACCTTCGGCGGGTGCGGTCAGGCGCAGGGTGAACACGGTGCTGTTGAGCTGATCGCCCCGATCATTGAAGGGCCGCGCGGCCACATAGGCCTCCAGCTCGTCCCCCTTGATACGCACTTCATGCACATGCAGCGGGTGGGAGAGGGTGAGATTTTCGGGGATTTGCCAATGGCCGTCACTGAATTTCATCGAAAGACCTGTATGTGTTTTTGCAGGCGCCGGTCAGAGCCGGGCGCCTGTATCTGTGTCAAAGATATGCAGCGCGTCGTTGCGGAAGCCGATCCGCAGCTCGGCGCCCGGCGCGGCATCAACGCGCTCGCGGAAGGATCCCACGAGTTCCTGCCCGGCAAGCATCATCACCACCAGCGTTTCCGCGCCGGTATGTTCAACCGAGATCACCTGCGCCGCTGCCCCGTCCGGATCAATCACCAGATGTTCGGCGCGGATGCCCAGATCGACGGGTTTGCCCTTGGCCTCGTCCGGCTGCGTGCCGGTCAGGGGCAGCAGGGTGCCATCACTGGCGCGCAGCCCCTGCGCCTCAAGCGTGCCGCGGATCATGTTCATCGCGGGCGAGCCAATGAACCCGGCAACAAAGCGGTTGGCGGGGCGGTCGTAAAGCTCCAGCGGCGTGCCGATCTGCTCGACATAGCCGTCATGCATGACCACGATCCGGTCGGCCATCGTCATCGCCTCGATCTGGTCATGGGTGACGTAAACCGTGGTGGTTTTCAGCCGCTGATGGTTTTGCCGGATTTCCGACCGCATCTGTACCCGCAGCTTGGCATCGAGGTTCGACAGCGGCTCGTCGAACAGAAACACCGCCGGATCGCGCACGATCGCCCGGCCCATGGCAACCCGTTGACGCTGCCCGCCCGAAAGCTGGCGCGGCTGGCGGTCGAGATATTCCGTAAGCCCCAGCATCGCGGCGGCCTTTTCGACGCGCTCCCGGATTTCGGGCTTAGGCACCCGGGCGAGTTTCAGCGAAAAGCCCATGTTTTCGGCCACGGTCATATGCGGGTAGAGCGCATAGGTCTGAAACACCATGGCGATATTGCGGTCTTTGGGCTCCTGATCGTTGACGACCCGTCCGTCGATCAGGATTTCCCCCGAGCTGATATCTTCCAGCCCCGCGATCAGGCGCAGAAGCGTGGACTTGCCGCAGCCCGACGGGCCGACGAGAACGGTGAACTCGCCCTCTGCGATTTCGACATCAATCCCGTGCAGGACTTCGACTTCTCCGAAGGCTTTTCGGACATTTTTGATGGTGACTGAACCCAAGGCTCTGGCCTCCTGTTATGCGTTAAGCTGCGGGATTACTTGACGGCCCCGACCACAACACCCTTCGACAGCGTGCGCTGGAAGATTAGGAAAAAGACAATCGTGGGAAGGATGCCGAGCAGCGAGGCCGCAGCGGTGATGGTCGGTTGCGAAACATATTGGCCGCTGAGAACCCCCATGGCGACCGAGATCGTCTGGCTGTCGTTCGAGACGAGCAGCACGAGGGGCAGCAGAAATTCGTTCCACGTCCAGATGAAGAAAAACGTCGCCAGAACCGAAAGCGCGGGGCGCAGCACCGGCACCACCACATACCACAGCACCTGCCAGCGGTTTGCCCCGTCCACCCGCGCCGCTTCGAGGATTTCGCGCGGGAAGGCGGTGAGTACAGAGCCCAGAAGATAGGTGCCAAAGATGCTTTGCAGCACGGTGAAGATGATGATGACCGACCAGAGCGAGTCAAACATCCCGACCGATTTGGAGATGTAATAGAGCGGATAGACCAGCGATTCCTGCGGGATCATGATGCCGAGCAGCAGGATGGTCATGATCACCCGCCCGCCTTTGATCCGTCCGATCCCGATGGCGTAAGCGTTGAACAGGCTCAGCGCCACGCCGAACACCGCCGCGCAGGTGCTGAGCAACAGGCTGTTCCAGAGCTTCAGCGGGAAATCGACATACTGCCAGAAGCTGATCAGCCCGTCGAAGGTGAAGCTTTTGGGCAGGGCCAGCGGGCCGTTGGCCGCATAATCCGCCGCCGTTTTCACTGCGTTGTTCAGCGCCAGAAAGAGCGGCGCCAGCATGAACAGCAGAAACAGCGTGAGAAAGCCGAGCATAAACCAGCGCCCAACCCCGCGTTTGTGGCGCGGCTTGTTGGCACTGGCGGCGGCGGTGGCGCGGGGATCGAGGGAAAGATCAGTCATTGGCGTTGCCCTCGGTCTGGCGGGTCTGCACCCAAAGGAAGATCATCGCAAGCACGATGGTGATCGTGGTTTGCGCGGTGGCAATCGCCGCGCCGTAACCGATGCGCACGGTCGAGAAGAAGTGGTAATATGAGAAATACGAGGGCACGAGGGTCGCATTATCCGGCCCACCATTGGTGAGCACAAAGACCGGCGCGAACACTTTCAGCGCGGCGATGGTGGTGGTCAGGCCAACCACGAAAATCTCGGGCCTGAGGGCGGGCAGGGTGACATACCAGAAGCGTTGCGAGGCGCGCGCGCCATCAAGCTCGGCGGCCTCGTAAAGCGACGGGTCAACCCGCGCGAGGCCAGACATGAACACCACCAGCGAATAGCCGATCTGCAGCCAGACCATCACGAACCCCAAGGCAAAGATCGCCAGGTTCGGATCGCCCAGCCAGTTGCCGGTCAGGCTTTCCAGCCCGGTCGCCGTTAGGATCAGGTTCAAAACCCCATGCGGGTTCAGGATCCAGCCCCAGAGCACGCCGGCCACCGAAATCGGCAGGATTTGTGGCAGGTAATAGCCCGCCCGGAAAAAGCTCGACCAGCCTTGCCCGAAGCGCTGGCTGATATAGTCGAACAGGATCGAGGCGATGATCAGGCTGATGATCGTGGGAACCACCGCCATTGCCATCACGAAAAACAGGGTGTTTTGCAGCGAATGCCAGAAGGCTTCGTCGCTCATCAGGCGAGCGTAATTCTTCAGCCCGATGAAGGTCGGCATCCCGACGCCCCGCCATTTGGAGAAGCTGATCCCGATATTCATCAGGAACGGAATGCCCACGACCAAGGTGAAACCGATCAGCCCAGGGGCCAGATAGACCCAGAAAGGAGACGGCGCTTTTCTATATGATGTTTGAGACATGGGTCGCCGGATTTTCTTGTCGTGGAAGGGGTGAAAAATGGGGGCGGGCCATTACGGCGACCGCCCCCACGGGAGGAGTTCTTATTGATCCATACCGTCGTCGTAGAATTTCTTCAGACGGGCACCGAATTCTTCCGGAGTTACACGGCCGCCAATGACGGCCTGCGTGGCCTGAAGAACTTCGTTATAGAACCCGGCCACCGGCCAGTCGGGATAGAAGCCCAGCCCGCCGCGCGCCACCAGCTCGCTAAACAGCGCCGAGGTGGTTTTGCCAACCGGATCGGTGATCTCGTCCGGATTCGCCGCAATCGGCAGACCGCCGGAATTGCCCATCAGGTTCTGCACCTTTTCACCCAGGGTGATGGTGATGAAGTCATAGGCAAGATCTTTGTTCTCGGCGTTTTTCGGCACGATCCACATATTGCCGGTCGAGCCCGGGGCGTATTTCTGGCCCGGGAACAGGAACTGGCTGGCTTTGAACGTGTCGATATTGCCGTAGCTGGTGCTCAGCCAGGTGCCGCCCACCACGAAGGGCGATTTGCCCGCCATGAATTCGCTGGTCATATCGTCGGCTGTCATCCCGGTCGCGTCGGCGCTGATATAGCCCTTGGCAACCCAGTCTTGCAGCTTCTCACCGGCATAGACGAAGGGCGCGGGATCGAGCGGCGCTTTCAGCCCCTCATAAGTGCTGACCCACTCCGCATCTGCCTGGCTCAGGGCCAGCATATACATCAGGTGCTGCGCCGGATAATCGTTGGCCGCCTCGGCAATCGGGGTGATGCCCTTGGCAACGAATTGATCCATGATCGCTTCGAAGTCTTCCAGCGTCGTGGGGATTTCCATCCCGTTCTCGGCGAGCATGTCGGCATTATAGAAGACCGAGACGAATTCACCGTAGTTGGGGATGCCGACCAGCGGACCGGAGCCGAAAATACCGTTCGCGTCGTAGCGGCCCAGTGCCAGCGAATCCATCGAGATGTATTTGTCCCAGCCGTTGGCGGCATAGGCTTCATCCAGCGATTGCAGCAGGCCTTGCGACGCGGCGAGCCCGGCGGTGCCGTTGCCCTTGTTGTATTCGAGCACGTCGGGCGCTTCGGACGAGTTGAGGATCATCGTGCCAGCCGAGTTGATCTGGTCGAAGGTCTTCAGCTCAAACTGCACGTCGACATCCGGGTGCATGGCTTTGAACTCGTTGAGCGCTTCGGTCCAGGCGATGCCCAGAGCGCTGTCGGGCGGCTCGTACCACCACACGCGCAACACGTTGTCTTCGCCATAGGCCGCGCCCGCGCCGAGCGTTGCCGCGGCGGCCGCTGCGATGGCGAGTTTACCGATACGTTTCATGAAGTCCTCCTCCGTTGATTGCAGGGATCCTGCCCGGATTGCGGCCCTGTTGGCCCTCCGGGGATACAAGGCTTGTTCCGATTGCGATGGGATGTGCCGACGGCAGAACAAAGTGCCTTCGCCGTCTGCGCTGTGCTGATCTGTGTGGCTTGCCACATTTTCAGACAATCCCTCCTCGTTCAGCCTGATCGGCTGCACGTTCCTCCGGAAACGTTTACATATTTGCCTGTAAACGTTTCCGAGTCAATTGGATCTTTGATAGAACTGGTCTATGGTCGCCGCCAATCAAGGAAAGAAACACGCGATGATCGGCATTAGAGCACTGGCAAAACACCTCAATCTGTCCATCGCTACGGTGTCGCGCGCGCTCAACGATCACCCTGAAGTCAACGCCAAGACCCGCCAGCGCGTGCAGCAAGCGGCACGCGAGCTGGGCTATGTGCCGAATCAATCCGGCCGCAGCCTCAGACGGGGCGAGACCGGCAATGTCGCCTTCATGATGGAAACCGGCCACGAGATCACCGGCACCGGCGACACCTTTATTCTGGGGGTGTTCAACGGCATCCAGACCGCGCTGGCCGACCACGGGCTCGACCTTGTGGCGATGCTCTGCCCGCGTCACGACGATGCCGAGAGCTTTCTCAAACGCATGGTCGCGCGCGGCTTTGCCGACGGGATCATCCTGTCATCGATCAAGCGGGTCGATCCGAGGGTGGCCTTTCTCAGCGAGAACAAGGTGCCGTTCGTCACGCTGGGCCGCACCAGTGCCGATATGGGGCAATCCTGGCTCGACAGTGATTTTGCCGGGATGGCGCGTCAGTCAATTGACCGTTTCGTGGCCCGAGGGCATCGAAGGATCGCAGTCACCGTGCCGGACGATGCCAGCAATCTTGGCGACATCTTCCTCGACGCGGCGGGTGAGGCGATGCGGGCGCATGGGCTGGAGCTATCCTCTGAACTGGTGTTCCGGACCGAACCGAACGAGGAAGATGGCTATCGGCTTGCCAAGAACATCCTGAGCCTTGACGACCGCCCGACAGCGGTGTTCCTGATCAACCCGAGCCTGACGCTGGGCCTCTATCGCGGCCTGTCGGAAGCGGGCATCCGTCCCGGCCAGGATATCGCAGTGATCGGGCGCGACAGCCCGCAATCGGCCTTCCTGACCCCAAGCCTGACCTGTTTTCGCGAAGATCTTGACGGCCTCGGCGTGGCCTTGGGTGAAGCCCTGCTGGCCTCAATGCCGAAATATGCCCGCCATGCCCCGAATGGCGCGGTGAGCAAGGTCTGGCCGCTGGAATTGGTCGAGGGCGAAAGCGACGATTTTGTGCTTGGGCCAGATGCAGGCATCTGAGACATGGCGCCCCCTGAAGGACTGTGCGGGGTGAGGGGAAACAACGGCTTGCACTGGCGAACCGGCCGAACGCCCTGTCCACAGCATAGAAATGCCGTTCGTGACTGGGAGTGGCGGTCTGACTCTGCATCTGGCGGGGGTCCGGCTGGGCCATCACGTCTCGGTCCGATCTTAGAAACCCGGATGACGGGTTTGAGGAGGTCTGCCGAAGACATCACCGTGCCGACACAGAAACAGCGGGCCGCGCTGCAAGATGCGCCTGGCCTGCCGCCAGCGGTGATGCGGGATACCCCCCGCACCGGAGCTTCCTGCAATCCCTCCAGAAAGAGAAAGTAGCATGAGCGACTTCAAAATCTGCATCATCGGCGCGGGCAGCGTCGGGTTCACCAAAAAACTGTGCTCGGACATTCTGAAGGTGCCGGAGTTCGAGAATATCGAGATCGCGCTGACCGATATCAACGAGCACAACCTCGATATGATTCGGCAGATCATCGAGCGGATTGTCTCGGTCAACAAGCTCAGCACCAAGGTCACGGCGACGACCGACCGGCGGGCGGCGCTGGAGGGCGCGCGCTATGTGATGAACACGGTGCGCATCGGCGGGCTTGAGGCCTTTGCCGACGATATCCGCATCCCGCTGAAATACGGCGTCGACCAATGTGTCGGCGATACGCTCTGCGTCGGCGGCATCCTCTATGGCCAGCGCGGCATCGCGGCGATGATGGAGTTTTGCAAGGATATCCGCGAGGTCGCCGAGCCCGACGCCTTGCTGCTGAACTACGCCAACCCGATGGCGATGATGACATGGGCGGCGCAGGAATATGGCGGCGTGCGCACCGTGGGTCTGTGCCACGGGGTGCAAAACGGCCACCGTCAGATCGCCCGGGCGTTGAAAGAACCGTTTGAAGATGTCGAAATCGTCTGCTCGGGCATCAACCACCAGACATGGTATCTCGATATCCGCGTCCGGGGCCGCAAAGTCTCGCGCGACGAGCTGATCGAGGCGTTTGAGGCGCACCGGGTCTATGCCCGTCAGGAAAAGGTGCGGATCGATGTGCTGAAACGCTTCGGCTATTACTCCACCGAGTCAAACGGCCACCTGTCGGAATACCTGCCCTGGTATCGAAAGCGGCCCGACCAGATCAACGACTGGATCTCGCTGGATGAATGGATCCATGGCGAAACCGGCGGCTATCTGCGTTTTTGCACCGAAAACCGGAATTGGTTCGAAGTCGATTTCCCGCGTTTTCTGGAAGAGGCCGCCATGCCGCTTGCAGAGCATGAACGCACCGATGAGCACGCCTCCTATATTCTGGAAGCGCTGGAAACTGGCCGCGTCTATCGCGGGCATTTCAACATGAGGAATGGCGGCATCATCCGCAACCTGCCCGAGGATTGCATCATCGAAAGCCCGGGCTTTGTCGACCGTTTCGGCATCAACATGGTCGAGGGGGTCGACCTGCCCGATGCCTGCGCGGCCACCTGTCAGGCCTCGGTCGATGTTCAACGCATGAGCGTCAAGGCCGCGATGACCGGCGATGTGGAGCTGCTGAAACAGGCGGTGCTGCATGACCCGCTTGTCGGCGCGATCTGCACGCCGGACGAGGTTTGGCAGATGGTCGACGAGCTGCTGGTCGCCCAGGCGGAATGGCTGCCGCAATATGCCGATGCCATCCCGGCTGCGCGCGAGCGGCTGAAAACCCCCACGGTCAAAACCCGCGACTGGGACGGCGCCGCGCGGCTTGATGTGCGCACGGTCGAAGAGCTGCGCAAGGTGAGCAAGACGGTCGGCGCCATGAAAGAGGATGACGACGAGGATGCGCTCGGCACCAAGATAATGGGCTGACCTGCCCATCCGACAGACGGATCCCTTCGTTGTGGGAGGGCCCGTCCGGCGCGCCAACTGCGAGGCCCTTGCCCTGTCCCTCTGACCGGGCAGGGGCTGGAACAACAGTTCTGCAACATCGTGTCGATCGATCCGCGACCGGTTTCGGGCGATTTGACACGGGCAACTCATCCTTGATTGCCCGCTCGTGGTTTTCAGCTCATGGCGCTGATCCGGCGCAGCGCCGGGCTTAATCCTCCGGCAGAAACAGTTGGGCACGGCTGGGGTCGAAATCGAATCCAATCTCGTGGCCGGGCTGATAGATCACGTCTTCCGACAAGGCCGCGATCAGCGGCTCGCCATTCTTCAGCCGCACCTCAACGACGGTCTCGGCGCCAAGGCGTTCGGTCACGGTGATATTGCCGTGCAATTTGCCAGCCTGATCTTCGACCGGGTGGAGGTATTGCGGGCGCACACCGAGGATCGCTTCCTGTCCTGTGCTGAACGCACGGCCCCGGGTCGGCACCGAAATCGGGTCGAGCGCTGCGTTTGACACCCGCGCCTCGCCCCCCTCGACGACCTCTACCTTGACCTTGATGAAGTTCATCGAAGGCGCGCCGAGGAACCCGGCCACAAACAGGTTGGCGGGCTCGTGATACAGGTCCATCGGGCTGCCGACCTGCATCACCTTGCCGTCTTTCAGCACCACGATCTTGTCGGCCAGGGTCATCGCCTCGACCTGATCATGGGTCACATAGATCATCGTCGCGCCCAGATCCTGATGCAGCTTGCCGATCTCAAGGCGCATATCCATGCGCAGCGCGGCGTCGAGATTCGACAGCGGCTCATCGAACAGGAACACTTTCGGATCGCGGACGATGGCGCGGCCGATGGCAACGCGCTGGCGCTGGCCGCCGGACAGTTCTGAGGGCCGCCGGTCGAGCAGATGCTCCATTTGCAGAATGCGCGCGGCCTCCTGCACCTTTTGCTCTTTCTCGTCTTTTGGAACCTTGTTGATGGTCAGCCCATAGGCAACGTTTTCGCGCACCGTCATATGCGGGAAGATCGCATAGGTCTGGAACACCATGGCGATGCCACGATCTTTCGGCGGCAGGTCGTTCACAACCGTACCGTCGATCTCGATCTGACCCGAAGTGATGTCTTCCAGCCCCGAAATCATCCGCAGCAGAGTGGACTTGCCGCAACCCGATGGGCCAACGAAAACCACGAACTCGCCGTCTTCGACATCGATATCCACACCTTTGATCACCTTGGTGGCGCCGAAGCTTTTGTGGACATCGGTGAGTTTCACTGTCGCCATGAGCTACTCCGCTGCTTGCTGTTCCGGCACGACGTGCAGGAAACCGTTTTCATCGATTTCAACCGGCTCCGGGTCCATCACGTAGCCAAGGAAATGGCCGTCAGCCCCGTGATCGGCAAACCCCATGATCCGCAGTCCTTCGGCAGTCTCAACGATCCGCGCGGCATAGCGCCGACAGGGGAGAGACCCATCGAAAAAGCCGCCCGGGGCGATGTGCCATGGCCCGCGCGGGTTGCCTGCAAGAAGATAATGCGTGCCGGATACCGGCCCGCCCGGGGTCGTATCCGCCTGTGCCTGTGAGAAATGCTCGGCAGAGGTGCAGAACAGGCAATACCAACGGCCGTTTTTCTCGAATACCTGCGGCACTTCGAGCTGACCGTAACCGCCGATAAAGACCGGAGGCTGAAGCTCCCAGCTGATCAGGTCGGGCGAGGTGGCAAAGCCGATGGCGCCGCCCGCATTGGGCTCGGCCACACCAGAGGCGCGGGCGGTGAAATACATCAGCCAGCCATCGCCATCAGGGTCGCGCATCACCCAAGGGTCGCGCATCGCCCGGTCGTGCCAAAAACCTTTGGCAAACTCGACCTCGTAATGATGTGCATTAGGGCCGGTCAGATCGAGGCATTGGCCGTCGCCGACACGCGCCCAGTTGTGCAGATCCGTCGAAGTGGCATGACCGATCCGTTGATAAAGCCCTTCCTCGGATTTGCGGGTGCCGGTGTAGAACAGATGCCAGAGCCCGTCATCATCCTGCACCACGGAGCCGGTCCAGGTGGTGAAATCGTCCCAGGCGGTGGTATCGGACGGGGCAAAGCTGGTGCCAAGATACTCCCAATTGACCAGATCGTCCGACACCGCATGGCCCTGGCTGACATTGAAATGCCGCAGGTCAGGGTTGATCAGAGATTTGTCGGCCTTGAGGAAAAAGCCGTGCCAGCGTTTGCCGTCATAGGCATACCAGCTATCCCAGATCCATTGTTTGTCGAGGGCGAGAACCATCGGGGTTATCCTTTCACGCCGGTAGAGGCGATGGACGCGATGAAGGCGCGTTGCAGCAGCAGATAGAAGATGAGCACCGGCACCGAGATCAGGGTGAGATAGGCCATGAGTTCGCCCCAGGCGACGTCGAGCTGGAAGAAATAGCCAAGCCCCACCATGATCGGCCGGTGCGCTTCGTCCTGCACCACGATCAGCGGCCAGAGGTATTGGTTGTTATACATCATCAGCGATTTCAGGATCGCCGCCGTTGCCACCACCGGGCCGGATAGCGGCATGACGATGCCGCGATAGACCTGGAACCAGCTTGCCCCCTCGGCCCGTGCCGCCTCGATCAGCTCTCTGGGCAGATCCTTGAAATACTGCACGAACAGGAACACCGTCAGCGCATCGACGATCCACGGAATGATCTGCACCCGGTAGGTGTTGAGCCAGCCCCATTCGATCCCCTCCATGCCGAGCCACGGCAGTTTCGACACCTGCAAGAGCAGCGGGATGGCGATGGTTTCGAAGGGGATGATCAGGGTGGCAAGGATGATCGAAAGCACCACGTCGCGGCCAGTCCAGTGCAGGAAGGTCAGCGAGAAGGCGGCGACCGAACAGATCAGAAGCGAGGCGACCACCGTCACCACGGTCACAAAGACCGAGTTCAACATGAACCGCCCAATCGGCGCCCGGTCAAAGGCGGCAGTGTAATTGTCAAAACTGATATCGCCGACCGGCAGGAAGGCGCGCAAGCTCCCGGTATCCTGCAGCAGCTGCAGGTCGGGCTTCAGTGACGACACCACCATGAAGACCAGCGGGAAGATAAAGACCAGCGCCACAAGAATAAGAACCGTGTAGCGGACAGCGAGCCGTAGCCCGGTGTTTTCGCGTGCAACCTGAGCCATCACTTACGCTCCCTTGTGAGGTACCGTTGGGTCAGCGAGATCGCCAACACGATGAGGAACAGAATGACCGAGATCGTCGATCCGCCCGAGATGTCCTGCTTGCCATAGCCGCGCTGGACGGTCTGGAAGACCAGCGTTTGCGTCGAGTCGAGCGGTCCGCCATTGGTCATCACGTCAATCTGGGCAAACAGCGCGAAGGCCTGCATGGTGATCACGATCAGCACCAGAACCGCTGTGTTTCTCAGCCCCGGCCAGGTCACATAACGGAAGGTCTGCCATTTCGACGAGCCTTCGATGGCGGCCACCTCATAGAGGGTCGGGCTGATGGTCTGCAGACCCGACAGCCAGATCACCATGTGAAACCCGACGCCCTGCCAGGCCGACATGACGATGATCGAGCCAAGCGCCGTATCGGTGCGCCCGAGCCAGTCAACCGGCTTGAATAACCCGAAACTGAGGGCCGACAGGATGTTGTTCAGAAGCCCGTTATCTCCGGAATAGATGAAACGCCACAACAGCGCGATCACCACCATCGAGACCACAACGGGCATGAAGTATATCGTGCGGAACACGTTGATTCCGCGAAGTTTCTGGTTGATCAGCAGGGCCAGTAGCAACGCCCCGCCGCCCTGAAGCGGCGCGATGAACAAGACGAAGGTCATGGTATTCACCAGTGCCTTCATGAACACCACGTCCTTGGCGATCACCACCTTGGCCGTGTCGCCCGATTGCCAGCGGAACCATTCACGCATCCCCTTGTACTCAGGGAAATCGGGATTGCGGGTGATCGTGCGCACGCGGGGGTATTTGATTTCGCCATCATCGTCACGGAGCACAGCACCGGCCTCGTCGCGCTCAGGCTCGATGGTGATCACCGAGAGGCTCAACAAATCACGGTAGTTCTGCAGCCCGACGAATTCGGTTGGGTTGGGCGAGATCAGCCGCTGGTTGGTGAGCGAAAAGTAGAAGGCAAAGAAGAAGGGCAGGACGATGAATATGGATATCAGAGCGAATGCCGGGAAGGCGAACCCCCAACCGACCCGATTGGATCGCATCAGTTTTGAAGCCATGGCAACGCTCCTTTGGCAGGCAGATTTGGGGCCCGCGTTTTGCGCGCGGACCCCGGGAGGATCTTAGTGGCCGTAGCCCGAGTTTTTCTCGATATCGGCGTTGATCTCATCAACCGCCGCGTCGAGCGAGTCGGCTACATCGGCGCCGTTGGAGATGTCGGCCAGAGCCTTTTCGAACACCTTCGCCGCAACCACGTAGCCCGGCGTAACCGGACGCACCTTGGCTTGGGCTTCCGACAGACCAAAGAACATGGCGAGCGGTCCGCCTTCTTTGTAGTTCTTCGTCATCGCCGCCGCCGACTTGGTTGCCGGGATGAGGCCGATGCCATCAGAGAACGCGGCAAGGTATTTATCCTGCGTGGCGAACTTGATGAACGCAGCCGCACCGTCGGGGTGCTCGGAGGCGGTTGAAATGCCGAACTGCCAGCTGCCAGCGCCGATGGTCGGACCATTGCCGAAATCGGGGGCAGGCAGGAACAGGACGTCATCGACGCCGCCATCCATGGTTGCCACCGCGGCCCAGTTACCGTTCCACTGGAAGGCATATTTGCCGTCGATGAAGCCACTGTCGCGGTTGGCCGGGTCCTGGCTGGTGCCCGGCGCATAGCCATCGGCAAAGAGTTTCTGCCACCAATCGCCGAATTCCATCGCCGCGTCGCCGTTCAGCACGCCTTCGGCGGTCATATAGGTCGACCGGTCAACGATGTCGCCGCCGAAGCTCTGCAGGAACGGCGAGAAGGCATAGGGATACCATTCACCGGTCCAGGCCATGCCCGGATCGAACGCATATTCGAATTTGCCAGAGGCCTTGGCTGCTTCCAGGGCACCCATGAACTCGTCGCCGGTCCAGGGCTGGTCGAGGCTCGGCGTGCGCAGGCCAAGCTCATCGAGCGTCGACTGGCGGGCATAGAGCGCAATCGCCGCGTCCCAGAGGCCAATCGAGTAGAGCTTGCCGTCCCAGATGCCTTTGGTGCCCGGCAGGAAGTCGTCAAATTCCGACGCGTCGATCGGCAGCGGTTGCAGGTAGCCCGACCAGGCCCAGCTCGGCATCACCGGCCCGTCGACATCGAGAATGTCGGGCAGGTTACCGGCCAGCGCCGCCGCGATGACGGAATCGTTGTAGCTTTCCTGCGGGAAGCTTTCGATCACCACGGAATAGTCGCTCTGGCTGGCGTTGAACTCGTCGATGATCTGGTTGATGATCGCGCCTTCAACTTCGTTGCCCGCGCCGTGATACCACAGGCTGAGCTCGGTCTGAGCGAGCGCGGAGCCTGCCAGACTGGTGGACGCAAGCAGCGCGCCGATAAAGAGTTTGGTGTGTTTCATGGTCTTTTCCTCCCATTTGGATTGAAAATACTGACCTCGTTTAGAGGCGTGACTGACGAGCGCCACGATACGGGGCCAGCCACTCGCACAGGGTTCTCCTGCGTGTCGTCGGTGCCGTCGATGAGGGACAGAAGGCGCTCGGCCGCGCGCCTGCCCATGTCGTGATAAGGCAGCACCGTTGTCGTCAGCGGCGGGTGGATCATCTCGGAAATGACCCGGTAGTCATCGAACCCGGCCACCGACATCTGTTCGGGCACTTTAACGCCGCGCGCGCGCAGCAGCCCGTAGACCCGCATCGCGATGGCGTCGTTGCCGCAACAGATCACCGTTGGCGGCTCGGGCAGATCAAGCAGTCGACCAAGCGACGCGTCCAGCGCCTCGCTCGTTTCCTCACCCCCAAGCCCGTAAGCCATGGCGACAAGCTCGTCGGCATAAGGAATGTCATGCTCCGCCAGCGCATCGCGGTAGCCTTTATAGCGCAGGCCTTCCGCCGTCATGGCGCGGTCGAGGGTCAGAAACCCAATCCGGCGATGACCGCTTTGGATCACCTTTGTGACAAGCGCGCGCTGGCCTTCGCGGTCGTCCGGCACCACCGACGGGGTGCCGGTATCGTCGCAGCAATTGACCAGAACCACCGGGCAATCGACACCATCCACCGGCAGCGAGACCTCGCGGTGATAGTCGGCGACGTAAATCAGCCCTTCGACCCGGTGTTGCAGGAAGGTGCGCATCAGCTTCGGCACCGTATCGCTGCAGCCGCCAGTGTCGGCGATCATCAGAGTCTTGTTATTCGCCGCGATGATCTTCTGGATCCCCTGAACGATGAACAGATCCGGCAGACCGTTTGGCATGTCACCTTCCGGACTGAACGAGATCGCACCGGTGATCAGCCCGATCAGCCCCGACTTGTTCGAGCGCATCATCCGCGCGGCGCTGGACGGAACATAGCTGAGATCGGCCATCGCCTGCTCAACGGCGGCACGGGTTTTCTTGCCCACCGGCGCATCTCCGTTCAGCACCCGGCTGACGGTTTTCGATGAAACGCCTGCGGCCTTGGCCACGTCGTAAATGGTCGACATTTCTTCCTCCCAATGACCCGATGATTGTGTCATCGGTGTCATGTCATCGGTGTCACAATTCACAAAGGGATGATTCGTGTCAACGGTTGCGTGCGAACGGCTTCACCGGAGCCATCAAAGCCACGCGTCTGCTTCGGTCGGATCCGGGAAGGGGTGTTGAGTGGGGGAAGCTCTCGCATGTTCATGATCCACAGTGCTGTGAAAGCAGGCGACAGGCTCACGGAAAGCCAAAATGTGCCGTGAAAACAGGCGATACACCTGTGGGAAACCAAAAAAATTTCGGTCGACGGAAATAATATCCTTGATTGTATACTATTTGACGTTCACGCTTTCCCCAGGCGTGACATGATCGCGCACTAAAAAAACAGGGAGTAACACCATGAAGACTTCATTTGCCCTGGCTCTGTCGGGGGCCATCGCCGCATTGACGTTTGCAGGCGCTGCCGTCGCACAGGACCTTCCCGACTCGCTGGTGCTCGGCACCGAGGGCGCGTATCCCCCGTTCAACTACACCGAATCCGATGGCAGCGTGGCCGGCTTCGAGGTCGATCTCGGCAACGCGATGTGCGCCCAGATGAAAGTCGAGTGCACTTGGGTCACGCAGGATTGGGATGGCATCATCCCTGGTCTGCAGGCGAAGAAATATGATGCGATCATCGCCTCGCTCTACATCACCGACGAACGCCGCAAGGTCATCGCCTTTTCGGACAAGTATTACAACGTACCCGCCCGTTTTGCCGTCCCGGCTGACAGTGAGTATGAAATCTCGGCCGAGGGCCTGTCCGGGGCGGTTGTCGGAACCCAACGCGCGACCAGCTTCGAGCGCTACCTGACCGCCGAGATGCCCGAGGTCGAAGTGCGGCTCTACGGCACGATGGACGAGGCCTATCTCGACCTTGCCTCGGGCCGTGTCGACACGGTGCTGGGCGACGTCGTCGCGTTGAAGGACGGTTTCCTGGGCACGCCCGATGGCGAGGGCTTTGAACTGCGCGGGCCGGAATTCTCCGATCCTGAGTATTTCGGCTATGGCGCGGGTGTTGCCGTGCGGCAGGATGATCAGGCCATCGCCGATGCCTTTTCCGCGGCGATCAAGGCGCTGCGCGAGGATGGCACCTATCAGGAAATCTCGAACAAGTGGTTCGGCGTCGACGTTTACGGCGGCTGATCTCTGCGGGTCGTGCCATAGCGCACGGCCCATCATCCAGGACTAAACCACGAAGGGGACACATGCCTGATTTTCAGGGATATGGCTGGCTGTTGCTTGACGGCCTGGTGCTGACGCTTGGCGTGGCCATTGCCTCGATGCTGGGCGCTTTGACGCTTGGCCTGCTGGCGGCGCTGGGCAAGCTTTTTGCTCCGCCTGCGGGAAAATTTCTGATCGAGGGTTACACGACCTTCGTGCGCGGCGTGCCTGAGCTGGTGTTGCTTCTGCTCATCTATTACGGCCTGCCGACGCTGGTGCAGAACACGGCCGCCAAAGCAGGCTACGACCTGTCGCTGTCGATCAACCCCTTTGTTGCGGGCATTGGCACGCTAACGGTGATCTATGCGGCCTTTGCCAGCGAGGTCTTCCGCGCCGCCTATCTGGCCCTGCCACCGGGCCAACGCGAGGCCGCCTATGCACTGGGGCTGAACCCGGCGATCACCTTCCGCAAGGTCGAACTGCCGCAGATGATGCGCTATGCGTTGCCCGGTCTTGGCAATGTCTGGATGGTTCTGGTCAAAGCCACAGCGCTGATTTCCATCATCCAACTGCCGGAACTCATGCGCAATGCCGACATCGCGGCGCGGTCCACGCGGCAGCCATTCACCTTCTTTTTCGCCGCCTGCCTTCTGTATCTTGCGATCACGGCGGTCTCGATGCTCGGTCAAGCGCGGCTTGAACGCTGGGCAGCGCGCGGCACGAGCGAGGCCAGGACCTGATGGATTTCATCGTCGATAACCTGCCCAGATTTCTCGGGGGCGCCTGGTTTACCGTCCAGCTGGTGGTGTTCAGCAGCTCATTCGGGTTGATCATGGCGCTGCCCATCGCGCTTGCGCGGCTGTCGCGCAATCCAGCGCTGAACATCCCTGCCACGGGTTATGTCTTCTTCTTCCGGGGCACGCCGCTCTTGGCGCAGATCTTCCTGATCTACTACGGCAGCGGCCAGTTTCGGCATGAGCTGAACGCGGTGGGCCTCTGGACGTTTTTCCGCGATCCGTGGTTCTGCGCGCTGCTGTCGCTGACGCTGAACACCGCTGCGTACTCGTCTGAGATCCTGCGCGGCGCGATCCAGGCGGTTCCCAGAGGAGAAGTTGAGGCGGCCAGGGCGCTCGGGCTGAAGCCCCACATGCGTTTGCGACTGGTGATCTTGCCGCGCGCCATCGGCATCGGCTGGCCTGCCTATACCAACGAGGTGGTCTATCAGATCCAGGCCACCTCCCTTGTCTCGATCATAACAATCATGGATATCACCGGCGTGGCGCGCGCCGTGGGCGCACGCGACTTCACCTTCTTCGAGGCCTTCGGGTTGGCGGCGCTGCTCTATCTCATTCTGGTTTACGGCTTCACCTTTTTCGCCAAACGGATCGAAAAAAGGCTGAACGCCCATTTGATCCGCCCCGTCGCCGCCCGCCAACGCACGATCGCCGGGAGCATCAGATGACTGAGACAGCGCCAAGCTCCGCAACCGCCGCCTCGCCCAAAAAGCGCGGCGTTCTGCGGGAAAAAGCCTTTCTGACCCTCAAGGATGCCATCCTGACAGGCAGCCTGCACCGCGGCGAACACCTGTCTGAGGCGCGTCTTATTCGGGAGTTCGGCATCGGGCGCACCCCGCTGCGCGAGGCGCTGAACCGCCTTGAACGCGAAGGGCTCGTCGTCAGCCAGCCCAACAGCGGCTACTCGGTGGCCAATCTCGATGTGGACGCGGTGTGCGACTTGCTGGTGGTGCGCGAAGGGCTTGATGCCATGGCCGCCGAGATTGCGACTGAAACGGCGACGGATGAGGAATTGCAGGGTCTGGCCCGGGTCATGGACGACATCTATGCGCTCGACCGGGCACATGAGCGCACACCGGAAGTCTATGCCCGCGAGCTGGAACTGGGGCTCGAGGTGCACGAGGTGATCCTGGCCGCCACGCATAATGCCCCGCTGATCGAGATCACCCAGCGTGTCTACGACCAGCTGCGCCTTGCGCTCTGGGTCGAGGTGCGCTGGATCGATCAATGGAGCATGGCCGTGGCCGAACACCGCGACATCATCGAGGCCATGCTTGACCGCAATGCCCCCCGGGCGGTGGCCGCCGCGCGCGCGCATGTGCGCTCATCCTGGGACAACATGCAGATGGTCCGCGAGGTCTCGGACCTGCGCCGGACCCGTGGCAGCCGCATCCCCATGCGCAATGACGATTAGAAAACGGAGCCCCCATGCGTGATTTTCATTTCCCCGGTCGATCCTCTGTTCATGCGATGGAGGCCATGGTCGCAACATCGCATCCCCTGGCGACCGAAGCCGCCATGCAGGTCCTGCGCGAGGGTGGCACGGCCATGGATGCCGCCATTGCAGGCTCGGCGGTGATGGCGGTGGTCGAACCGCAGATGACCGGGATCGGCGGCGATTGCTTTGCGCTGGTCGCGCCAAATGGCAGCGGCGAGGTGATGGCGTTCAACGGGTCGGGCCGCGCCCCTGCCGCCGCGACCGCCGAGGGCCTGCGCGAGCAAGGGTTCACCGAAGTCCCGGTTGATAGCATCCACGCGGTCACGTTGCCGGGTGCCGTCGATGGATGGTTCCGGCTCAATGACAGGTTCGGGCGGTTGGATATGGCCCGCTTGCTGCGACCCGCCATCGGATATGCCCGAAACGGCTATCCCGTCCATGCCCGCGTCGCCCGTGACTGGCGGAAATCCCGGGAGCATCTGGCCAAACGCGAGGCCACAACGGCGCTGTTTCTGCCGAATGGCGCATGCCCCAATGAGGGCGCGATCCACCGGCAGGAACGCTTGGCCGACACGCTGGAGATCATCGCAAACAAGGGCCCGCGCGGCTTTTATGAAGGACCTGTGGCCGAGGCGATGCTGCGCACGCTGAACGCGCAGGGCGGCGTGCATACGGCCACGGATTTCGCCGAGGTCGCCGGCAACTTCGTCACGCCGATATCGACCGACTACCGGGGGCGCAGCGTGCATCAGGTGCCGCCCAACAATCAGGGCATGACGGCGCTGATGATGCTGAACCTGCTGGAAGGGTTCGATCTTTCCGCCCTCACGCCGGGCAGCGCCGAGCGCCTGCATCTGGAGATCGAGACCGCGCGCCTGGCCTATGCCATGCGCGACCGGCACATCACCGATCTGGGCGACATGAAGGTGAGGGTTGAGGATATTCTCTCCAAATCTCGGGCGGATGACCTGCGCCAGCGGATCTCGCCCGACCACGCCATGACGGATATCGGCCCGCTTGGGCTGCGCACCTCGGATACCGTCTATATCACCGTTGTGGACCGTGACCAAAATGCGGTCAGCTTCATCAACTCGATTTTCGACAGTTTCGGCAGTGGCATTCTTTGTCCCGAGACCGGCGTCTTGTTCCAGAACCGCGGCCATTCCTTCTCTCTCGACCCCGATCATCCCAATGTGCTGGTTCCGGGCAAACGCCCGATGCACACCATCATGCCGGGCATGGTGACCGAGAAGGGCAAGGCGGTGTTGTCTTTTGGCGTCATGGGCGGAGACTATCAGCCCATTGGGCAGGCCCGCGTCATTACCAACCTCTTCGATTACGGGCTGGACTTGCAAGGCGTGCTGGATGCGCCGCGCGTCTTTCCCGGCGATGGTTTCGTCGAGGTCGAGCGCAGCGTGCCTGCCGAGGTGTTGCGCGGTCTTGCGAACAAAGGCCATACCCTGCGGCTGGCGGAGGACCCGCTTGGCGGCGCGCAGGCCATCCGGATCGACCACACCCGCGGCACCCTCATCGGCGCCACAGATCCCCGAAAGGATGGCTGCGTCGCCGGGTACTAGAGCCGCAGGTACTATTCGGGCCGAGTATTCCCTCCGCCCTTGCCGTCTGCCTGATAGCCTGCCAAATTACGGATCAGGGCTCTGAGATAAGGCCTGATCCGCCCTTTGTCCGGCCGCCTTACGGCCTTTTCCTGCACAGGCTATTCGCGCCAGGAGAGTGCGGCAGTCCCATTCGCGGGCTGCCGCCGTTGACACTTGGATCGCGCCTATCCCAGCCCGCCGACATGCAGGGCCTTGGTTTCGAGGTATTCTTCGATCCCGAGCTGCGAGCCTTCGCGGCCCAGACCCGATTGCTTGACCCCGCCGAACGGTGCGACCTCGGTTGAAATCAGGCCGGTGTTGAGGCCGATCATCCCGAATTCCAGCGCCTCTGCCACGCGCCAGGAGCGCTTCAGGCTTTCGGTGTAGAAATAAGAGGCCAGCCCGTAGGGGGTACCGTTGGCGATGGCCAGCGCCTCTTCTTCGGTTTCGAAGCGGAACAGCGGCGCGACCGGGCCGAAGGTTTCCTCGGAGGCCAGCATCATGTCGGTTGTAGCTTCGGCCAGCACCAGCGGGCGGGCATATTGGCGACCGTTCGGCATCACCTCGGTCTGGCTGACGATCTTTGCACCCTTGGCCTGCGCATCCGCAACATGGGCTTCGATCTTGGCGATGGCGGCCTCGTTGATCATCGGGCCGATATCGGTGCCTTCTTCGGTGCCCTGACCGACTTTCAGCTGCGCCACCCGCTCGCTGAGCTTTTCGGCGAAGGCATCATAGATCCCCGCCTGCACCAGAATCCGGTTGGCGCAGACACAGGTCTGGCCGCCATTGCGGAATTTCGAGGTCATGACGCCCTCGACGGCAATGTCCAGATCGGCATCGTCGAACACGATGAACGGGGCATTGCCACCAAGCTCGAGGCTCAGCCGCTTGATGCTGTCAGCCGCGCCGCGCATCAAGAGCGAACCGACGCGGGTCGAGCCGGTGAACGAGATTTTGCGCACGGTTTCGTTCGCCATCAGCTCGTTGCCGATCTCGGCAGGCATGCCGGTCACGATATTGATGACACCGGCAGGAATGCCCGCACGTTCCGCCAAAACGCCAAGCGCCAGAGCCGAGAAGGGGGTGAATTCCGATGGTTTGATCACCACGGTGCAGCCTGCGGCCAGTGCTGGGGCGACCTTGCGGGTGATCATCGCATTGGGGAAGTTCCAGGGCGTGATGATCGCGCAGACCCCCACGGCCTCTTTCAGCACCAGAATGCGGCGGTCGGCGGTCGGCGACGGGATGGTCGCCCCCCCGATCCGGCGCGCCTCTTCGGCGAACCATTTGACGAAAGACGCGCCATAGCGGATCTCGCCGCGCGCTTCCTCCAGCGGCTTGCCCTGTTCGAGGGTCAGGAGCAGCGCCAGATCCTCGAGGTTGTCGATCATCAGGTCGTGCCAGCGTTCCACCAATTTGGCGCGTTCGGCATGGGTGAGAGCCTTCCAGCCCGTGAACGCCTTTTCCGCTGCCTCAATCGCGGCGCGGGTTTCATCCCCGCCCATATCCGGAACGGTTCCGAGCACCGATTGGCTGGCCGGGTCGGTGACATCGACGGTCTTGCCGCTCGCGGCATCCTGCCAAACGCCGCCGATCAGCCCCTGCTGGCGCAGCAATCCGGCATCGCTGAAACTGCCGATTTTAGATATCGCATTCATGGATGTTTCCTTTCACATTGGCGCCAGCTTTGGGGCACCCGAATTGCACGGCTACTTGTCAGCGGCAGAATAGCGATGAGATTGGAGCGTTCCTTGCGGAATGGTATTGAAGTTTGGCAGAAGATTCGGAAGACCTGCTCAAATGCAGCAAATTCTGCTGGCACTCAGGCTTCACTATGTTTCAGAAGGCGATCACATTGATCTTACGGCGATGATCGGGTTTGTATGACGAACTCTTCGCCGCCCCGCTCATTGATGAGGGAAATTACATGGCTAAATCTGTTCGCGTGAAGTCATTTGATCTGGTCGCGCAGGACATTGCCGAGGTTGACGTTGATCTGCTGCATGCGCTGTCGATCGGTGTCGGCTGGCCGCACCGACCCGCAGATTGGGAGTTCCTGCGCCGCGCCGGGCAGGGCATCGTTGCCGTTGACGGGATCGGTCGGGTGTTCGGCAGCGCGATGTGGTTTCCGCATGGCGAGGATTTTGCCACCGTCGGGCTGGTTATCACCACACCGCGCGCGCAAGCGCATGGTGCCGGTCGGTGGCTGATGGATCAGGTGATGGAACGCTGCGAAGGCCGGAACCTGAGCCTGAATGCGACCAAGGCTGCCTTTCCCCTTTATGCCTCGATGGACTTCCAGACCGAGGCGACGGTATACTTGCACCAGGGCACCGTATCCGGACTGCCGGACATTGGCGCCGCGAATGGCGTGCTGAGCGAGCTGCCCGCCGCCCGTGTTGAGAAGGTTTTGGGCTTTGACACGCAGGCCTTTGGCACCGACCGCTCGCGCATGCTTGCGCTCCTGGCCGAGGTCTCTGTGACCTGCGTGCTTGAGCGGGATGGCGAGATTGTGGGCTATGCCATGCGCCACGAATTCGGACGGGGTCATGTGATTGGCCCGGTCGTTGCACTAAACGACGAGGATGCGATTCAACTTGCCGCCTGGCATCTGCGGTCGCTGGACGGCCAGCGCGCGAGGATCGATACGCGCGAGGAAAGCGGGCCTTTCGCGGAATTCATTCGAGAATGCGGTTTCACTGTCGGCGAGACGGTCATAACCATGTCCAAGGGGCGCAAGTTCCTCAACCGGACGGCGGATGCGCCTTGGGTCTATGGCCTCGCCGGACACGCGCTGAGCTGACGGCGCCGCTGCCTGCGTAGCTTCCACCGTTTGCTCCGAATGCCGCCTCAGTCGCGGTTCACAGCCGTGCGACTGCCACGCGCCCGGTCCGGCCCGGAGACAGCAAAAGATTTCGCGACGGCCTGTTTGGACAACGCAAACCCGCTTTCGCCTGATGATGATCAGCAGCTTTCACTGCCGCCCTGACGCCAGAATAGGTCCAGACCGCAATGGCTGGCCGCCTGGCCTGGCCTCAGGAAGAAGGAACCCGATATGCTGGCCAATTCACTCGTCGAACTTGATCGCGCGCATCTTGTGCACCCACTGGCGTCTTATCGCGGCCACGAGGCGACGGGGGTGCGGGTGCTCTCATCTGCCCGTGGGGCGACCGTCACCGATGCTGAAGGGCAGGAACTGCTCGACGGTTTCGCAGGGCTCTGGTGCGTCAATGCCGGTTACGGCCAGCAAAGCCTGATCGACGCGGCGACCGAGCAGCTCTCCAAGCTGCCCTATGCGACCGGCTATTTCAGCTTGGGCTCGGAACCGGCCATCCGCCTTGCCGCGCGGCTCGCCGAACATGCGCCGGGGGATCTGAACCACGTTTATTTCTGCCTCGGCGGATCGGATGCAATCGACAGCACCATCCGGTTCATCCAGTACTATCATCACGCCATCGGAATGCCGCAAAAGGACCAGTTCATCTCGGTCGAAAGCGGCTATCACGGGTCTTCGACATCCGGGGCTGGGCTGACGGCGCTGCCGATCTTTCACACCGGCTTCGGCCTGCCGCATGACTGGCAGCACAAGATCCCGTCGCACTATGCCTACCGCAATCCGGTGGGCTGCGATGATGAGACCATCATCGCCGCGTCGGTGGCCGCCCTGCGCGCCAAGATTGCCGAACTGGGGGCAGACCGCGTTGCCGCCTTCTATGCCGAACCGATCCAGGGCTCGGGCGGCGTGCTGGTCCCGCCCGCAGGTTGGATGAAGGCGATGCATGCGGTCTGTAAGGAACATGACATCCTGTTCATCGCCGATGAGGTCATCACCGGCTTTGGCCGCACCGGGCCGCTGTTTGCCTGCACCGAAGACGGCATCGTGCCGGACTTCATCACCGTCGCCAAGGGCATGACCTCGGGCTATGTGCCCATGGGGGCGGTCTTTATGTCGGATCGTATTTACAATGCCATCGCCGATGGTGCGGGGGCAGCGCCTATCGGGCATGGTCAGACCTATTCCGCCCATCCGGTCAGCGCCGCCGTGGGGCTTGCCTGCCTCGATCTCTATGAGAATGGCCTCTTGGAGAACGGCCGCAAAGCCGGTGCAAGGTTGATGGAAGGGTTACAGGCGCTGGCCGATCACCCGCTGGTGGGCGATGTGCGCGGGCGCGGCATGCTGGCTGCGATTGAGCTGGTCACCGATAAAGAGCGCAAGACCCCGCTGCCGGTCGAAGCGGATGCCGGGCACCGCATCTTTGACCGCGCGTGGCAGAACGGGTTGATCATCCGTGCCTTCAATCAAGGTGTTATTGGCTATGCGCCGCCGCTCTGCTGCACCGAGGCCGAAATCGACGCCATCGTTGAGCGCACGCGGATGACGCTGGATCAGACGCTGGAAGACAAGGATGTGCGACGCGCGCTGAAAGGCTGAGCGATAAACGGGGGCCCTTGGCGACAGAGGCCCCCGGCCTCAATCCTCTTCGGCGATCGAGGCGAGGGGGAAATGCGATTTCACGATCGGCGATTTCAGGATGACAAAGGTGAAATACTTGTCGATCCCGATCTCCATCTCGATCAGGCGTTCCATGATCGCCTGATACTCGGTGATCCCTGCGGTCATGAATTTCACCAGATAATCATAGCCGCCCGACACCAGGTGGCATTCGATGACAGAATCGATCTTTTCGACAGCCGAAAGAAACCGCGCAAAGTCGATCTGCCGGTGGTTTCGCAGCGTGATCTCGGTGAAAACCGTCAGGCTCTGGCCCAATTTGGCAATATCGATCTGTGCCGAGTAGCCGGTGATATAGCCTTCGGACTGCAATTTCTTGACACGCATCAGGCAGGGGCTCGGCGACAGATGCACCAATTCCGCCAGTTCGACATTGGTGATCCGGCCGTTTTTCTGCAGCTCAGACAGAATTCTGATGTCGATCTTGTCCAGTTTCATGCGCGTCACCCTGTCCCTGTTCGAACCATGAATACTATGCGAAGGCATGATCCGTCACGAAAATCATGGCCGCGCGAGCATCCCGGCCCGCGCGGTGCCTGATTAAAAGTCGGCAACCTTGCCCCATGCCGAGCGGTTCAACCGTTCGGGGGCGTAGGGGCGCGGATCGACGATGGGGTCATCGCCCGATATGATATCGGCGATCAAATGGCCCGCGCCGGGGCCAATGCCAAAGCCGTGCCCGCTGAATCCGGCAGCGAGGATAAAGCCCGGCACACCTTCGACCTCACCGATGGCCGGAACGCCGTCGGGTGTGCTGTCGATATAACTTGCCCAGCTGTTCTCAATCTCGCAACGCGCCAGATCGGGAAGCAAGGCTCCGGCCCGCTCATAGGTCAGGCGGATCTGGCCGCTATCCGGTTTAGGATCGAGGATACGGGCGCGCTCCATTGGCGTAATCTCATCCAGCGCCCATTTCTTCAGGGTTTCATGGCCCAGACGCCAACCTTGCGTTCCACCGGGGGCCAGCGAGCGCCAGCGGCGGGCGAACATCGGTATGAATTCCCGGCCAAAGCGGATCTGCTGTGGCGAAGGATCGACGCGGGCCCGCCCGCTGATTGCTAGCGTATAGCCGCCGTTGAGGCGGCGGGTGAGCGTCACGTCGGACGTATGCAGCACATCGGGCACCTCCGCCGCGGGCGGTGACACCGCGAGGATTGACGACCGCACTGAGGCCTGCGGGAACCGGACGCCCAGTTGGTGGCAGAAGGATGAAGCCCAGGCACCGCCGGCCATCACCACCGTTTTGGTGCGGATGGTGCCCGCCTCGGTCACCACGCCACTTACCCGGCCGCCCGACAGCTCCAGCCCGCGCGCCGCACAATTCTGATGCACGGTGCCGCCGAGTTTCATCATCGCGGTCGCAACCTGCGGCACAGCGACCGACGGATCGGCGATGCCATCGGTGGGAGAGAACACGCCGCCTTTCCAGCTTTTGCCGGTGGCACAGCCCCGCTCGCCAGCTTCCTTGGCGCTCAAAACATGCGAGGTCACACCGACGGTCTTGGCAAAGTCGCGCCATTTGGCCCAGCCCGCGATCTCGCTCTCGTCCTGCGACAGATAAAGAAGGCCGCAGCGGCGGAACCCGACATCGGCACCGATCTCGCTGGCCAGAGCATCCCAAAGCGCAAGGCTTTTGGTGGCCATCGGTAATTCGCGCGCGTCGCGGTTCTGCTGGCGGCACCATCCCCAGTTACGGCTGGATTGTTCTGCCGCAACGCGGCCTTTTTCTACCAAGGCAACTTTGATCCCGCGTTGCGCGAGATAATAGGCAGAAAACACCCCCACGACACCGCCGCCGATCACGACAACATCGGCCTCGGACGGCAGCGAGGGGCTTGAATCAATATGCATAAGCGGTGCGGGCATCGTATTCCTCCGGTCTTTGACCAATCCTAACCGACGTTGCGCACCACCATGCAGCGGAGTTGGGCTCGGGGCGGAATTTTCTGCGGAAAACGGGCCCGGTTTCAGGGGATTGCTTGGTTGAGGCGTTGTTGCACAGATCAACCCGAGCGCAAAACGCGCGCCGGCAATTTGACCCATCTCTATTTTACGCTTGGCGGGTCGAACACGGTGGATTCTCAGTGCGCTTCATCCGCTACGACCACCATTCCAAGAAGAATCGCGGCGTGATCAGTCCATCTCGCTGGAACAAACTATCATGATTCTTAAGTGGTGGGCGCGGGGCTGACCGCGCTGACGGCATTCCACCAAAGCGTCGCGCTGCCCTTAGACTGGTGGCATAAAGTGCCGTCGCCATACCCTTATCGCAATGCGCCAGTAGGGCAGCGTTTCTTTCAGATCATGTCTATCGGGTGATTGCCGAAGGTGCCGGGTCTGGGCGGTGGACCATGTCCAGTCATACGGTCATCGCCGCCGCTCTGCTGCACCGGCGATGAGAGCGACGAAGCCGTTGATAGCCCCCGTTACGAGCTGGACCGAACGCTGGACGTTCCCGGGATTCGGGCCGCGAGGGAGGGGTCATGAAATGCTGGGGAGGGCGACAATTCAGCAGAATCTGCTGCCGGAGACTCCGCTTTCGACCCGTTCCCCCCAAGCGGAAGCCTAAACTGAAACGAACAAATACAACGAAAATCATACCCAACGGAGGATATTATGTCTCAGCAATGGAATGACAAAGATCGTGTGCTGGTCGCGGATATGATGCGCCGAGGCGCAGGTCGCCGTGATGTGTTGCGCCTGCTGGGTGCAGGGGGGATGGCGATGGCTTCGGCCGGAACGCTCCTTTCCAGCGCTGGGCGCGCATTTGCGGCCACGCCGGTAAGAGGCGGCTCGATCCGGGTGGCTGGCAGCGCCTCGTCGAACTCCGACACCCTCGACCCGGCAAAGGCGTCGAAAGGCGTCGATTACGTGCGGATTTCGGCTTACTATAACCGGCTGACCGTACTTGACGGCTCCGGCGCACCGCAGATGGAACTGGCCGAGAGCATCGAAAGCGCCGACGCCCAGACCTGGACCGTCAAGCTGAAAAGCGGTGTGACCTTCCACAACGGTCAAAGCCTGACCTCGGCCGATGTGGTCTATTCACTCGCCCGTCACCTCGACGAGGCGGTCGGCTCGAAAGCCAATTCCATCGCCAAGCAGATGACCTCGATCCGCGCCCTTGATCCGCTGACCGTCGAGATCGGGCTGGAAGCCCCCAATGCAGACATGCCGACCCTGCTGGCGCTGCATCACTTCATGATCATCGCCGACGGCACCACCGATTTCAGCACTGCCAATGGCACCGGGCCGTTCATGAGCGAAGTGTTCGAACCCGGCGTGCGCTCGGTTGGGGTGCGCAACCCGAACTACTTTAAAAACGGCTATCCCTATCTCGACTCCTTCGAGTTCTTTGGCATCGCCGACGAATCCGCGCGCGTGAACGCGCTGCTCTCGGGTGATGTGCAGATCGCAGGCACGGTCAAACCGCAATACCTGCGTCTGGTGCAGGACAATCCCGACATCACGCTGGTGCGTAATAATGCTGGCAACTACACAAACCTCAACGTGCGGCTCGATCTTGATCCGGGCTCGCGGGACGGGTTCGTGCAGGGGGTGAAGCATCTGCTGAATCGCGAGTTGATCGTGAATTCGGTTCTTCGCGGCGTCGGTGAAGTCGGTAACGACCAACCGGTTCCGGCCTCGAACTTCTATTACAACAACGATCTGCAAGCAGCGGCCTTCGATCCCGACCGCGCACGCCACCTTTTCGAGCAGGCCGGTGTTCTGGGCGAGACAATCCCGATTGTCGCGTCGGATGCCGCCGACCTTTCGGTGGAAATGGCCATCGTCCTGCAGCAGGCTGGCAGCGAGATCGGCATGAAGTTCGACATCCAGCGCGTCCCGGCGGACGGCTACTGGTCGAATTACTGGCTGAAAGCGCCGACTCATTTCGGCAACATCAACCCGCGCCCGACACCGGATGCCTATTTCTCGCTGTTCTACGCGTCGGATGCGCCCTGGAACGAAAGCCAATTCCGTTCGGAGCGTTTCGACTCCATGCTCCGCGAGGCGCGCGGGCTGCTCGATACCGACCGCCGCAAAGCGATCTATGGCGACATGCAGGCCATGGTTGCGAACGAGGCCGGCACGGCGATCCCGGCTCGGATCGGCGGCACCGATGCCACCAGCGCGAATGTCCAGGGTCTGGAGCCGCATCCGCTCGGTGGCCTGATGGGCTACGGCTTCGCTGAGCATGTCTGGCTGAACAGCTAATCACCAACAAAAGAAAGGGGCGCCCCATGTCTAAGATACTACTCCCAATCATGATGGGGCGTCTCGCCATCGGGCTGGTGACGCTGCTGATCGTCGCCATCGTCGTCTTCGGTGCAACCATGCTGCTACCCGGCGATGTGGTCGAGGTGATGCTTGGTCAGGCGGCCACGCCTGAGGCGGTGGCTGGGCTACGCAGCGCCATGCATCTGGACGACCCCGCTCCCCTGCGCTTTGCCTATTGGCTCTGGGGTCTGCTGCACGGCGATCTGGGGCAATCCTACGCCAGCGACTTGCCAGTGGCCAAACTGATCGCCTCGCGCCTGCCCAACACCCTGCGTCTGGCCGCGATCACCGCTGCCATCTCGGTGCCTCTGTCGCTGTTCCTGGGCATTACCGCTGCGGTGATGCGCGGCAGGTTCTACGACCGGGCCGTCAGCATCCTGACCGTGAGCGTGATTTCGGTTCCTGAATTCGTCACCGCAACGCTGGCGGTTTTGGTCTTCTCGGTGTGGCTCGGCTGGTTGCCGTCACTGTCGCATCTCTACCATGCCGACAGCTTTGGGGCCATTCTGCGCGCCTATGCCATGCCGGTCATCACCCTGACCTTCGTCGTCTCGGCGCAGATGATCCGCATGACCCGCGCCGCTGTGATCGAGACGCTGGATTCCCCCTATGTCGAGATGGCCGTGCTCAAAGGCGCTTCGCCCACCCGCGTGGTGCTGCACCATGCCCTGCCAAATTCTCTCGGGCCTATCGTCAACGCGATGGCGCTGTCGCTTTCGTATCTTCTGGGCGGGGTGATCATCATCGAGACGATCTTCAACTACCCGGGCATCGCCCGGCTGATGGTGGATGCCGTGGCGACCCGCGATCTGCCGCTGATCCAGAGCTGCGCCATGATCTTCTGCATCGGTTACCTGATCCTCGTGATGCTGGCCGATATCATCGCGCTCATCGCCAACCCCAAACTGCGAGGATAATCCCGTGATTGTGTTCGGCTACCGCTTCCCTCTGCCCGGTCTCATCGGCTTTTCGGCCTTGCTGATCTGGTCGACCGTGGCTGTTTTCGCGCCATTGATCGCGCCGCATGGCGTTGGCGAGATCGTGGATTTCGACATTTTCACCCCGATGTCCGACCGTTTTCTTTTTGGCACCGATTACCTCGGTCGCGACGTGCTTTCGCGTATCCTGATGGGCGCACGGGTGACCATCGGCATCGCGTTCCTGGCCGTTACATTTGCCGTGAGCATGGGGGTAGGGCTGGGCATGGCGGCCGCCCTGATCGGCGGGCGCTTCGATACAGTGCTAAGCCGGTTTCTGGACGCTCTGAGTTCGATCCCGTCGAAGCTGTTCGCGCTGGTTGCCGTGGCGGGCGGCGGGTCGTCGATCCCGATGCTGATCGTCATTCTGGCGATCATCTACACGCCCGGCTCCTATCGCTTCGCCCGCTCGCTGGCGGTGAACGTGAACGCGATGGATTACGTCACCGTTGCGCGGTTGCGGGGCGAAAACCTGCCTTATCTGGCGTTTTCCGAGATCCTGCCCAACATCCTCGGCCCCGTGCTGACCGATTTCGGCCTGCGCTTTGTCTTCATCGTGTTGTTGTTGTCGGGCCTGTCCTTCCTAGGCTTGGGCGTGCAGCCCCCCATTGCCGACTGGGGCGCACTGGTGCGCGAGAACATCGGCGGGCTGTCCTTTGCGGCCCCGGCTGTGATCGCACCATCGCTCGCACTGGCCAGCCTGACCATCGCCGTCAACATGACCATCGACAACCTGCCGGTGAAAATCCGCGATAGGAGTGAATGACATGCCCCTCGTTTCTGTTTCCAACCTACATGTCGAGGCAGTCAGTGACGCGGGCCGCATTATCGAGATCATCAAAGGCGTATCCTTCGACGTGAAGGAAGGCGAGATCGTTTCGCTGATCGGCGAGAGTGGCTCGGGAAAATCCACCATTGCGCTCAGCCTGATGGGCTATACCCGCAGTGGCTGTCGCATTGCTGGCGGCGAAGTGATCGTGGACGGGCATGACATCATCAAGATGAATGAAGCCGCCCGCGAAGACCTGCGCGGCGCCGTGGTGTCCTATATCCCGCAAAGTGCTGCAGCGGCCTTCAATCCGTCGCACCGGATCCTGCGGCAAGTCATTGAGGCCGCCCAGATCCACGGGCTACTGCCCGAAGCAGAGGCAAAGGCGCGCGCGATCGAGCTGTTTCGGGCTCTGGCCCTGCCTGACCCGGAAACTATCGGTCAACGCTATCCGCATCAGGTGTCAGGCGGTCAGTTGCAGCGGTTGGCGGCGGCCATGGCGCTGATCACCCATCCAAAATTGGTGATCTTCGACGAGCCGACAACCGCGCTTGACGTAACAACCCAGGTTGAGGTGTTGCGCGCCTTCAAACATGTGATGCGCGATAGAGGTATCGCAGGGGTCTATGTCAGCCACGATCTGGCAGTCGTGGCTCAGGTTGCCGACCGCATCGTCGTGCTGCGTCAAGGTGAGGTTCAGGAGGAAGGGGTGACGGAAGACCTTCTTGAAGGCGCCAAGCATCCCTATACGCGTGAATTGCTTGACGCCTTCCACCCGGTTCCGCGCGCCGCCGGGATTGCCAGCACCAAACCCATCGCGGAAACGCCGCTGCTCGAGCTGTCCAATCTTACGCTCGGCTATGGAAGAAAGGGTGCGGACGGTCTGCCCGCTGTTGTAGCCGTCAAGGATGTCAGCCTGAGCCTGCACAAAGGGCAAAATCTGGGGATCATCGGCGAAAGCGGGTCGGGGAAGTCGACGCTGGCGCGGGCGGTGGCTGGTCTACTGCCGCCGGCCATGGGGACGATGCGATTTGACGGGGGCGAACTTGCGCCCGAGGCATCGGCACGCAGCGCAGACGACTTGCGCAATATCCAGATCGTGTTCCAGCACGCGGATACGGCGCTAAATCCACGCCGCAGCATCGACGAGATCCTCGGGCGGCCGCTGACTTTCTACCATGGCTTGAAAGGAGCGCAGCGTGTGGCTCGGGTGGATGAATTGCTCGACATGGTGCATTTGCCGCGAAACCTGCGTGATCGGCACCCCGGCGAGTTGTCTGGCGGGCAGAAGCAGCGCGTGAACCTGGCCCGGGCACTGGCCGCCGATCCAATGCTGATCCTGTGTGACGAGGTGACCTCGGCATTGGATACAGTCGTCGCCGCCGCCATCATCGATCTTCTGAAAGAGCTCCAGCGCGAGCTTCACCTGTCATATCTGTTCATCAGCCACGACCTATCGACCGTACGCGCGATCTGTGACGAAGCAGCGGTGATGTATCTGGGCGAAAACGTCGAAAACCTGAGCGCAGCGGGAATGGAAATGGGTGGAACCCATCCCTATACACGCCTTCTGTTTTCATCGGTGCCCAGGCTCGACCCAACCTGGCTCGACACTCTGGAACAGGATCGCCCCATATTGGCTGCCGCGCAATAACGGTTCGGGGATCAATCCCCGAACTGCTCTGCCAGGGGCAGGTAATTGCGGGAAATCGGCAATGCGGCGCGTGACGAATTTCACTGGATAGTCATAGCCGCCTTTTCCGTAGAAAAGCTTGAGGACGGGCGGGCGCGTTTACTGCGTCATGGTCAAAATGCCGTCTGATCAAGCGTCACCAGTTTTTGCACATATCTTTGGCAAGTGTATCGCAAGCTCACCCCGAAACGGCCGAGCCGCACAAATGAAAAAACCCGCCCGAACTCGTCACGTTCGGGCGGTTTTTTGTTTCGACCAACACGGCACCCCGGCCCGGTTTACCCGCCGCCAGAGGGTCGGCACCCTGTCTGCACCCGCCGCACAGGCGCGCCGTTTCATGGGACCTGAAGGTCGGCTGTGAGCCCGTTGCAGACCCCGCTGAGCCGCATGGAGCGTCCAATTTGGTCCCCGCCAATTTGGACTTTAGTAGCGATGTATTCAGGCCATACGCACGCCAGTAAGCGCCCATCAAATTTTAGTCTACGCCGTATCGTCGAACTTTCTCGTCGGTTGCTTTTCGCCGATCTCGTAATGAGCCCTTGCAAGTTGGGCCGCCACAGCCCATATGAGCATTGCTAACGTTTTTCTATTTCGACCCACTGTCTCCCGTTCTACGGCGTTCAGTCTTTCGATCCAGACCGACTACGCCGGGTTGCCGCAATAATGCGGGCAGCAAATTACAGGAGATACGGATATGGCCAATGGCACCGTAAAATGGTTCAACACCACTAAAGGCTTCGGCTTCATCGCACCCGAGGGCGGCAGCCGCGACGTGTTCGTGCACATTTCTGCCGTTGAACGCTCGGGCCTGACCGGCCTGGCTGACGACCAGAAAGTGACTTTCGACATCGAAGCCGGCCGTGACGGTCGCGAATCCGCTGTGAATATCGAGCTGGCGTAAGCCTTAGCGAATAGCGAATTTTAGAAACGCGGCCCTATGAACTGGGCCGCGTTTTGCATTTCCACCACAACACATTTCCACCACAGCAGAGATGCCGTGTGGCAGACCTGCCTGCGAACAGGTTCACGCCACCGATCAAAGTTTGCCTCGACATCCCTTTCGCTCTGACGAATGCGACAAGAGGGCAACGCCAGCCAATACGCCTCTGAACCAACGGCAGCTTTTATCCGCAAAGCTGTCCGTGAGCTGCGCGCGCGCCGATCTATAGCCGTACTGGAAAACATTTTCGCTGCTGCTTCAAAAACACCCGCCCGAACCTGTCACGTTCGGGCGGGTGTCTTTTCTGTCTATCGGGCGGCAGATTAAGGGAAATAACCGAGGATGGATTTGACTTCGAGATATTCCATCATGCCTTCAAGCCCGTATTCGCGACCATTGCCGGATTGCTTGAAGCCGCCAAACGGCGCGTGCGGATCCCAGGCCGGGTAGTTCAGGTGCACCTGGCCGGAGCGGATTTGCGAGGCGGCGTCCCGGACGGCCTCCATATCGCTGCCCTGCACATGCGCGCCAAGGCCATAGACGGTATCGTTGGCAATGGTGATGGCCTCTTCCACCGTGTCATAGGGCAGGATGCACAGGACCGGGCCAAAGATTTCTTCCTGCGCAATACGCATGTCGGTCCGCACATCGGAAAAGATCGTCGGCTTCACGAACAGCCCGGTATTCAGCCCGCCCGGGCGGCCCGGCCCTCCGACAATCAGCCGCGCCCCTTCGGCGATCCCGGCGTCGATCATGGTCTGAACCCGGTCGAACTGCGCGCGGTTGGCAATGGCGCCATGGGTGCTGGTCTGTGCCTGTGGATCGCCGACCACGATCTGTTCCGCCGCCTGCCGGGCGAAAGCCTCAACCTCGGACAGATGCGCGCGCGGCACGATCATCCGGGTCGGGGCGCTGCAAGACTGGCCGAGATTGCGGAAAGCGGCGGCAACGCCCGGCGCGATGGCACGGGCAAGATCGGCATCAGGCAGGATCACGTTGGGCGACTTGCCACCCAGCTCCTGTGCCACGCGCTTGACCGTGGGGGCGGCGGCCTGTGCCACCGCGACGCCTGCGCGGGTGGAGCCGGTGATCGAGATCATGTCGACATCCGGATGGGCGGCCAGCACCGCCCCGACACCAGCGCCGTCGCCTTGCACGAGGTTGAACACCCCGGCCGGAAATCCTGCTTCCTCGATGACTTCGGCAAAGAGCAGGGCATTCAGCGGCGATAGCTCGCTCGGCTTCAGCACCACCGTGCAGCCTGCGGCAAGGGCCGGGGCCACCTTGGCGGTGATCTGATAAAGCGGCCAGTTCCACGGCGTGATGAGCGCCGCAACGCCAATCGCTTCATAGGCGATGGCGGTGTGGCCGCGCGGCTTGACGAAATCGAAACCCGACAGGACGTCGCGGGCGGTCTTCACATGGGCGATGGCCAGCGGCACCTGCGTGCTGCGCGCATAGTCGATGGCCGCGCCCATTTCGAGGGTCAGGCACTGGGCAAAAAGCTCCCGGCGCGCTTCGATCAGCGCCGCTAGCCGGTCGAGCAGCTCGGCGCGATGCTCCGGCGCGCTGCGGTTCCAACCGGGGAAGGCCTGGCGCGCCGCAAGCACCGCTGCCTCCACATCCGCGCCGTTGCCCAGCGGAAAACGGCACACCGCCTCTTCCGTTGCCGGATTGATCACCGATCCAAAGGCATCGCCCTTCGGCGCGACCCAGGCACCACCGATGAATAACTGGTTCAGGTGGTCGCTCTGGGTCAGGTGGTCCAGGGGCGTGATCATGTCACGATGTCCTTCATTTTGTAGTAGGCGCCAAGCACCGGCAGGAACCAGGGCTTGCCGAAATAGCCGGGGATCGCGGGCCAGTTGAAATCCTTCCAGGGGTTCAGCTGCGGCTTGCCATCCATGACATCCGCCATGACATGGCCCATCAGCGTCGCCATATGGGTGCCGTGGCCGCTATAGCCGGTGGAATAGAAGATGCCGTCGCGCTCGCCGGCGCGGGGCAGGCGGTCGCGGGTCATGTCCACAAGCCCGCCCCAGCAATAATCAATCCGGGTCCCGGCAAGCTCGGGATAGACATTCGTCATCGTCGCCTGAAGGATCCGACCGCTTTTCTCATCAGATTGCGGATTGGACCCCGCGAACCGGGCACGCCCGCCGAACAGCAGGCGATTGTCCGGCGTCAGCCGCCAATAGACAACAAGGTTGCGGGTATCGACGACATTGCGCCCGGTGGGCATCAGCCGGGCGATCTGTTCGGGCGCCAGCGGCTCGGTCACGATCAGGAACGCGCCCACCGGCACGATGCGGCGGCGGACCCAGCCCAGCGGACCAACCTGCGAGATGCCGCTGGCCAGCAGCACCTGCCGCGCGGTGATCTTGCCCTTGGGCGTTTCCACCACATGGCCGCCAACGACCTTGCGTAGCCCCGTAACCGGGGCCTGTTCGCAAATATCCGCCCCATGCCGTGCCGCCGCGCTCGCCAAGCCCCGAACAAAGCGGCCCACATGCATTTGCGCGCTCTTGGGAAACAGAAGCCCGCCGTGATAGCGGTCGGTCCCGACTTCGCTGTGCAGGTCGGATTTCGCGATCAGCCGGGTATCGGGATCGGCGACCTCGGACAGAAGCTCCTGAGCGCGGGCCAGCTTGTCGTAATGCTCGGGCTTGGCGGCCAGCTTCAGCTTGCCGACGCGTGCGAAACTGCAATCAATCCCTTCCTCGCGCACCAGCGTCTCGACCAGATCGACACCGGAATCGAAGGCCTTGTAGAAGGCGTTCGCCTTTTCCTTGCCGAACTTGCCCACCATGGAGCCATAATCCTGGGCAAAGCCGTTGTTGCACATGCCGCCATTGCGCCCCGAAGCGGCATTGCCGATCGACGTGGCTTCAAGCACGGCAACGCGGGCCCCCTTCTTGGCGAGGGCCAGCGCGGCAGAGGCTCCGGTAAGACCGCCGCCCACCACGGCCACATCGTAGCGGCCTGAGAGAGGGGCGGAGGGGCTTTGGTTGAACGGCTCGGATGTATCGAGCCAGTAGGGGGTCAGTTTCATATCATCCACCGTCAAAGTTATCATTTCAGGGGCGTCGGAATGGGCTCTGCCCGCTACCAGCCACGGATCCGCGGCCAGCGCGCCAGAATCTCGGGGTCTGCGCCATCGACCACGCCATAGATTTCATGCTGAGAGGCCATCGCGCAGGCATGGTTGGGCAGGATCCTGACCTTTGTGCCAACCGGCAGGTCCGGCATGTCCTTGCCCGAGCCTTTGCGGATCTTCAGGATCCCGTGCTCCTGGCTGGCGTCGGCCACGATCACGTCGTCCAGCACCCGCCCGCTTTCGTCGCAGACGACGCCATAGCCCTGATCGACCGTCTGGTTTGCGGTTCCCCGGTCGCGCGACAGCGCCATCCAGCCCGCATCGACCAGCACCCAGCCTTTTTCCGGCTTGGTGCCGATCACCGTGGCCAGCACGGACAGCGCCAGATCATCGAGCGTGCAGACGCCGACCCCATGCTGGACGAGATCGAAGAACATATAGACGCCCGCGCGCAACTCGGTGATGCCGTCAAGGTTTTCGGCAAAATGCGCGGTCGGGGTCGAGCCAAGGCTGACAATCGGGCAGGCATGACCGCGCGCGCGCAGAATTTCAGCCGCGCGCACGGTGGCCTGCCGCTCGTTCTCTGCCGCCTTCACCAGCGCGTCGTGCGTGTTCAACCCATAGGATTCCCCGGCATGGGCGAGGACTCCGGCCAGAGTGGCACCGGCGGCCACAATCCTGTCCGCCACCTCAAGCAACAGCGGATCATCCGGCTTCAAGCCGCCGCGATGGTCGTCGCAATCCAGCTCGATCAGGACGGAGGGCACCACGCCGGTGGCCTCGCGTACCGCCGCCAAAGCATCAGCCTGCTCGACGCTGTCGAGCAGCAGCTTCACCTCAGCGCCGGTGCGGTTGCAAAGCTCCAGCGCGCGCTGGGCAGAGGCGGGCGACAGGCCGACCGCATAGGTGATGTCGCGATAGCCGTGAGCGGCGAAATATTCCGCCTCGGCGATGGTCGAAACGGTGATCGGGCCGGGACCATCGGGAAAGACGATCTTGGCGACGTCGATGCTTTTGCCCGTCTTCATATGCGGACGCAGCACCACACCAAGCTCTTCGGCGCGGCGGGCAAGACGCCCGATATTGCGCTCCAGCTTTCCACGATCCAGCAGCAGCGCCGGAGTAACGAGCTCCCCGATTGTTGTGGCCGGTCCAGACATTTTCTCGTGTACCGTCATCTTCCCGCAATCCTTTTCACTAGCCGAGCGACTGGCTTGCCAGAGCGAACATGCGCGCGGCCCCGTCCGGCTGCGGCGGCTGACCCTTGACCATGGCGGTGCCTTGATCGGTGCGCGGCAGACCTAGGCCTATCAGCCAGTCGCTCAGCCCGTGTTCCGCATGAACATCGATGCGCACGAATTGCCCGTGCAGCGTCGCAAGTTGTTCCAGGATCAGGTGTTTGGCGTCATCGGTGCTTTCGGCGGCGACCGGACCAACCACGTAGCCGCGCCCGAACCTGCGGGCGACTGAATAGCCTGCCACGCTTCCCGCGCGTTCGATGATCGCAACGCGGCCTGTTCCGGCCAATGCGTCCACCAGCGGCGCCCGGTCGAGGCCGGTGGCCCGCCGGTCGAAATCCTGGATCGCGGGAATATCGGCGGCACTCGCCAGCCGCACGCCGTCACCGCCCTCCACGGTCACTTCAAGCACAGCTTGGTGCTGAATGATGGTGCCGATCTCGACAAAGCCGCGCCGTTTGTAGAGCGCCAGCCCCTCCTCGGTGGAGCACAGCACCACATCGCGCCCCTGCGTGGCGTCGAGCAGCGCGTCGAACAACCGCGCGCCATGGCCACGGCCCTGTTCGGTGCCGGTGACGATGATCATCCCGGCATTGGCATGGCTCTGGCCGTAGGGCCACCACAGGGCGGTGCCGATCAGCTCGCCATCCCGCTCCAGCGCCACACCCTGGCCCGCCGCCGCAGCGAATTCCCAATCCTCGATCCGATAGGGCCAGCGCATCTCTTGCGACAGCTTCAACGCGCCCGGCAGATGCCGCGCTTCGAAGGTCGTCAGATCCGCTTGCGCATCACGTGTCTTTTGTTCAGCCTCAATCGCCATTGCCGAGCTGCCTTTCGCTTTCTCAGGATCGCGTTTCCCTTTCCCGACAGCTTGGCGCTCGCCACACCGTTTTCACTGCTGTTTTGCCCGGCCAACTCGGCAGGATCATTCGTTCTGCCCAGCCTCTCAGCATAAAAGGCGGCGCTAATCGGGGGACAAATGAGCACCCGCCAACAGGCGCCTTGGCGCGGCGTGAGGCGGGGTGCGAAACAGCAGGCGCAGGAGGAGATGACAGTGATTTATATCAGCGAAGAGGAATCGGCAGGCCTCGTCAACCATGAGCTTGCCTATACGGCCGCCCGCGAGGCGCTGGTGGCTGCGGCCTCGGGGCATAGCGGAGTGTTCCCTGCGGTTCTGGGTCGATCCTGCGATCCGGGCAATACATTCTCGGTCAAATCCGGCTGGTCGGATGCCTTGACCGGCGTCAAGGTTGGCTCGTTCTGGTCCGGCAATCCGGAGCGGGGTCTGCCCCGGCACAATTCCACCATCGTGCTGCTCAATCAGGACAGCGGCCAGCTGCGCGCCGTGATCGAGGCCGGACAGGTCAATGCCTACCGCACCGCCGCGTCCGATGCGGTCGCCGCTGATCTGCTGGCCCCTAAGGACGCGCGGGTGCTGGCGGTGTTCGGCGCAGGCAATCAGGCCCTGTTCGAAGTGGCCGCGCTGGCGCGGATCCGCCCCATCGACACGGTGCTGGTGGTCGCCCGCCCCTCGCCGCGCCGCGATGCTTTCGTGGCGACCCTCACCGAGCGCGGCCTGACCGCGCGCGCGGTCTCAGCCGAAGAAGCAGTGCGCGGGGCCGATATCGTCGTCACCGCGACCCCTTCGCGCGAGGCGCTGTTTCAGGCCGAATGGGTCAAGCCGGGCAGCCATGTGGTCAGCATGGGTTCCGACGCACCGGGCAAGCACGAATTGCCGGTGGCGCTGTTAGAGCGGGCGCGTCTGTTCTGTGATCTGCCGTCGCAATCGGTTCAGATCGGCGATTTCCAGCACGCGCGCGAGGCCATCGAGGCGGGCAAACTGGAGTTGACGCAGATCGGCGATGTCATCGAAGGGCGCGCGTCGGGGCGGCTCTCGGACGACGAGATCACCGTCTATGACAGCTCCGGCATCGCGCTACAGGATCTTTGCATCGCCGAGGCGCTGATCCGGGAGCAGGCGAAACACGCGCAAGAGCAGGGGTAAGCAATCCCCGTGCTGCAGTGCGGGGCAAGCCATGGCTCGCCCCGCGCATGTTTCTAGGAGGCTTGTCCGGCCAGTTTGGCCATCGTCCGCTCCAGCGCGGCAAGGAACAGCTCCACATGCTCGTCCTGACAGACCAGCGGCGGACGCACCTTGAGCGTATCTTCGTTGGCTCCCGTGGTGCTGATCAGCACGCCGTCGTCGCGCATCGTGTTGACCACATTAAGGGCCATGGCGCGCCGCGCGTCGGGGGCATCGCCGTCATTCCCGATATCGATGCCAAGGAACAGGCCCGCATTGCGGATCGCGCGAATGCCGGTCTTCTGGCTGGCGATGCGTTCCATCCCGTCGCGCAGGCGTTGGCCCATGGTCAGTGCGTTGTCCAGAATCCGGTCGCGCTGCAGGATCGTCAGCACGGCATCCGCCGTGGCGATGCCGACCGTGTTGCCGGCGAAAGTGTTGGAATAGCGGGCGATGGCGCCGAACCGCTCCATCGGGCCCTTGCGGCCAACCACCGCCCCGATCGGGAAACCATTGCCCATCGGCTTGCCCAGCGTGGCGAGGTCGGGCACGATCCCGTGCCGCTCAAATCCCCACATATGGGCGCCGGTCCGCCCGAAGCCGGGCTGCACCTCGTCGGCGATGACCAAGCCCCCGGCCTCGCGCACCGCCTCAACAGCGCCCGCGATGAAACCGGGCGGGTCGATCCAGACGCCATCGCTGGAAAAGATGCTGTCAAACAGCAGCGCCGCCACGCCGATGCCGCGCCGGTTCAGGTCGTGAATGGCGTCGCGCACCTGCGCCTCAAAGAATTCCGCCGCCTGCGCCTCGGGCACGCCCGCAGGCCCCGGCAGCTCGACCATCCGCACATTGGGGCTGAGCTTCACCGCGTCGCCCAGATTGGGCGAAACCGCCGCCACCGCCGCACTGGTGCCATGATAGGCATAGGACGAGACGATCACGCCCTCATTGCCGCTGGCATGGCGGGCGATCCGCAGGGCCAGATCATTGGATTCGCTGCCCGTGCAGGTGAACACCACCCGGTCCATCTCGGCCGGGAAGGTCTCGACCAGCCGTTCGGCATAATCGACAAGGCGCGGTTCGAGATAGCGTGTATTGGCACTGATCCGCCCGGCCTGCTCGGCCATGGCGGCGTTCACTTCCGGGTGGCAATGGCCCAGCGAGGGCACGTTGTTGTAAAAGTCGAGATAGGCCCGCCCGTCAGGGTCATAGAGCCACATGCCTTCGCCCCGGACGAAATGCACCGGTGTGCGGTATTGCAGCCGGTAAGAGGCGCCAAGCACATTGTCGCGGCGGGCGATCAGCTCGGCCTCGCGACCGGGCAGATCGGTTTCGCCCGGCCGGTAGCGGTTGGGCATGAGATCGGTGGTCATGTTGATCTTCCTGTCTGATGAAGGGCTCTGCCCGGGGCCTCCGGTGACGGCAAGGCAAGTGCTGCCAAAACCGCCGCCTCGCTCGATGGGCCATCGAGTGGGGCCAGAATCGAAAGGCCGCGTTCGGCCCGTGCGACGTTCTTCTTGATATATTCCGCCTCGGCGGGGAAAAGCTGCGCGCGCCAGTAATTGACCAGGATCAGCGCACTTTGCCGCGCCTTCATCAATCCGGCAAGCAGCCGCGCTTCCAGCGCCGATAGCGGCAGGGCCGAGGCATAGCCCGCAATCAGATATTCCGCCCCGCCCAAGGCAAGGCCCGGATCGGTGACGACATGGCTGGCGGCAATGGCCAGATCCTGAAGCCGGGGGTTCCAGCCGCCATCGCCAAAGTCGATGAAGCCCAGCCCTCGTTCGGTCACGATCATGTTGTGCGGGCTGGGATCGTTATGGGTCACCTGCCAGTCCAGCTCGGCGATATGGGGCTCAACCGAGCCCATATAGTCTGCCATCGCGGCGCGAACAGTGTCGGCAACGCTCCCGGCGGGCAGGTACTGCGCCAACCCCATCAGCCGCGGCCAGCAGCCGATATTCCACAGAACCGGACGATGGGCCGTGGGTAACTCGGCTTTCGCAAGGGCCAGATCCAGCCGCGCAAGCGCGCTGCCGGTTTGAAACAGCAGCTCTGGCGCGGCGGCCGCCTGATGCAGCGGGGCGCCTTCGATCCGGGTCTGCACATAGCCGCAAACCCCATCTTCCTCAAACATCAAGGCGTCGCTCCGGGTCGAGAGTACCCGAGGCACTACGACATTGGCCGTGGCGTGTAGGTGTGCCATTGCGGCGCTTTGAAACCGGAAACTGTCGACTGCTTCCGGCCTTGTGGAGGACTTCAGGATCAACCGGCGACCATCCGGCAGGGTGACCTCGATCGTGCGCTCCACTTCGGAAGACAGGGTCGTGATCGTGCCTTCCAGCCCGTAGTGGCGCTTCAGCAAATCCGCCGAAATGTCCCGCTCCGTGGTGTCCGGCCGCACCGACAGGTTGGCGGAGGCGGCGCGAAAAAAGGCATCAGTCGAGGCGACCGCCCCGAGCTGACGATTGTCCTCTTCGCTTGCGGGTCTGTCACTCTGACCTTCGGGTGCGCGGGCTGGAGAGTCGGGAACAACAGCCACCTTGAAAACCCCCCGCCCTCAGATCCCGAACACGCCGGGCAGTTCCGTGATGTCGCGGATCTCGGTATACTCGTAGAACGGGTTCGCAGGCTCATGGCCGCGATTGACCCAGACCTTGTTCTTGATGCCCAGATCATAGGCGGACATCAGGTCGTGGCGGAAAGACGACGAGACGTGCGTAACGTCTTCCGGCCCGCATCCCAGCATGTCGAACATGTACTCGAACGCCCTGAAATGCGGCTTGTAGGCACCTGCGTCTTCAGCGGTGAAAACGGCATGGAACGGTGCGCCAAGTTTGGCGATATTCGAATGGATCTGCTCGTTCATCGAGTTGGTGATGGTCACCAGCGGGATTTCCCTGGCCAGCTTGGCGAGCCCCTCGGGCACGTCGGCATGGGGCCCCCAGCTCGGGATGCGCTTGTAGATCATTTCCGCGTCTTCTGCCCGGAAGGCGATATCGTTTCGGCGGCAGGTGCGTTCCAGCGCGTTGTGCACAACATCGGCGTAGGGTTTCCAGTCCTGCATCACCTCGTCAAAGCGATAGCCCTGGAAGTTGTCGATGAACTCTTGCATGCGCGGCTCATCCAGAAGATGGCCATAGAGGTCGCGCGCGGCCCCGGCCATCTCGAAGTTGATGAGCGTCCCGTGGGTGTCGAAGGTCACGTATTTCGGGCGAAAGTTGGCCATGGCGGCAGCTCCTGCAAGTCTGTTGTCCTGACCGAGCTTAGCCGTGCGGATTTGGCAGAATGTGCTGCAATGCGCGGGCGTGCGGCAGAAGGCGCTCAAGTTTGCGGGAC
>JBNKIC010000023.1:0-299215 GCA_050290705.1 Paracoccaceae bacterium | reverse complement strand
CCATTGCGCCGATTGGATTGGCTCGGCGGTGCACTCTCACCCTCTTCATAGCCAAGATGCGCGGTCAGTTCGGCCCCTAGCATCCGCTCCATGAGCTTGATCTTCAGTTCTTTCATCAGCCCGGCATCGCCAAGCAGGTCTCCAGGGCGCTCCACGCCCTTCAGAAATTCGTCGAGGATTTCTTTCGAGATGGTCATTCATGCTTCCTTTCGGTGAAGCATGAACCGGATCACTCATACTCAAAAGGTCGGACACTCTCTATCACGCTGCGCCTCGCCACGTTCGGATGGGAAATTGTTTCGGGAGTACGGCACCGATATCGGCTACCTGCCGCTCAGGCCTCACGCAGCCCTCTGCCCTCGTGATCAAGGAACTAACGATAGTCTCTTCGATTCCGACGTCGAGCCTGCCCATTGCATCGACATCGACGATGTTTTCCGGACTTCGAAGCTTGCCAGCACATGGCTCTGCGCCGAGATCCTAGTCCTCATCCGCCTCGATAACACGCCAACAACGCCTCATCCTGCCCGGTGATGCCGGTGATAAGTGCTTTTTTCATATCTGTAATCGTCTACATTCTTTGTTGTGTTGTCTTGAGGGGCAATAGCGATGTGAGTCTCAGCTACTCCGCAGCCTCGTCGCTTCTCGCGTAAACATCTTCATAGCGCACGATATCGTCTTCGCCGACATAGGCGCCGGTTTGCACTTCGATCAACACCATCGGCATCTTGCCTGGGTTTTCCATCCGGTGGGTGGCGCCGAGCGGAATGTAGACCGACTGGTTTTCTGTCACCAGCCGCACCTCGTCGTCGACGGTGACCCGCGCGGTGCCCTCGACCACGATCCAGTGTTCGGAGCGGTGAAAATGGCTTTGCAGGCTCAGGCTCGCGCCGGGATGCACCACGATGCGCTTGACCTGAAAGCGCGATCCGACAACCAGGCTTTCAAACCAGCCCCAGGGCCGGTGATCCTTCGGAAAGGCCGTAGCCTGTTGTGCGTCTTTGGTCTTCAGCGCGGCCACTGCAAGCTTCACATCCTGCGCACGGCTCATATCGGCGACAAGCACCGCATCATTCATCGCCACGGCCATGATATTGTCGAGCCCCAACCCGACAAGTTCCAGCCCTTCGCTATCGGCGCGCAGCAGGGTGTTTTTGCAGTCAATCGCGCTTGCCGCGCCCGCGGTCGCAACGCCATCCGCATCCGGCGCCATCTCGCGCCAGACCGCATCCCAGCCGCCCAGATCGGACCAGCCGCCATCAAACGGCACAACCGAGAGGTTTTCGGCCTTTTCCATCACCGCATAGTCGATCGAGATGTCCTCGGCCTTTGCCCAGGGGCCCGGCGCAAGGCGCAGAAAGCCCAGATCGGCTTTGGCTTCGGCCAGCGCGGCGCGTACCGGAAGCACCAGCCCCGGCGCATGCGCGTCAAAGGCGGCGATCATGTCGCGGGCGCGGAACAGAAAGATCCCGGCATTCCACAGGAAATTCCCCGCCGCCAGCATCTCGCCTGCGCGGGCTTCGTCGGGTTTTTCGACAAAGCGGCTGAGCGCCACTGGCTGTCCCGAACCATCGGGCTGGGCGGAAAGCTCAAGATAGCCATAGGCGGTTTCCGCATGGGTCGGGGTGATCCCAAAGGTCACAAGCTGCCCGGCTTCCACCGCCGTCAGCCCCTGCGCAACCGCACGATGGAAGGCGTCGACATCCTCGACCACATGATCGGACGGCGCCACCAGCAGCACCCCATCGGGATCTGTCTCGGCAACATGCAGCGCCGCCGCTAGCACCGCAGGCGCGGTGTTGCGTCCCTCCGGCTCCAGCAGGATCGCGCCGGGATCAATGCCGATGGCGGCAAGCTGCTCGGCTACGATGAAACGAAAATCGGAATTGGTCAGCACCAGAGGCGCGGCAAATTCGAGCCCCGCCGCAGCCCCGCCCGCCAGCCGCATGGCCGAGCGCTGAAACGGCGTCTGATCGCCAATCAGCGGTGAGAACTGCTTGGGGTAAGACTTGCGGCTCAGCGGCCAAAGCCGTGTTCCAGAACCGCCGGAAAGGATGACTGGATAAAGCATCTTACCTCCAATTCTCTGGACCGGCCTCTCGCCCCAAGCTCGAGAAGATAGGTCGAGCCCGGCTACGGATCGGGGGCGCTTTGGTCGTCGGATCCGACACCCTTTAATTCGCGCGGAACGTTGCGGTTTGCGCGGGTATTGAAGATGAATGTAGCACTGAAACAGTCTTCCGATCCACTGAATGCACGCTTAAATTGTGTCAGTCGATCTGCATTTTTAACCTCATTCATCGCCTGAGCCAGCAGATCGCGCGCGGCGGTGGCAGTGCCGGCTTCGACATAGACGCGGAACTTCGGGGAATTCCCCAAAGGACGGACATGGATCGCGCAGTTGCCTTCCAGCATCGTGCGCACCCCATTGGTACAGTCAACGGCCCCCTTGCTACCCAGCGAGGCAAAGAAGGCGGCGGGGCTTCGGCTTCGGTATCGAGCCAGGCCAGAAATGCTCTGGCCTTGTCGCGGTCGATTTCCTGCAGCCGATCGGCAGCGGGGTGAGGATCGGCAATAGGTTGTTATGGGCGACCAGCGGTCCCGCTGTGACCATCGAACTTGACGAGATCGGCGTGTCCACCTGCTTTGCCCTACGGCTCTGGGCGGTGATTCTCCCTAGCACATCGTCCAGTATCACCTGAACCGCCGCATCGCTACGCTAGGTCTCCAACTTTCTGATGCCGTTCGTTCCGGTATGGTGCTCCATTCGTCGCGGACTGATCAAAATGACAAAATCATAGTGGGTAGATAGGTCACTACGCCCTGTTTCCGGATATGTGGTGCCGTCTTTTCAAAACATCTATATTTTCTCCATCACTGCCGATCCAACAACTCAATCGGAAATTGATCCTCGCGTTATGGTGGTACAGTTACCCAATCTGCCCCTACGCGGATCTACACGGAGAAGGCTGAGCGAGAGGGGCTCGCATTGTCGGCTTCGAGGAAGCGGAAATTGCGCGAATGACCCGAATGTGGATCACGACCAGAAACGTGGTCCATAATTCCCCGACAGGAGGGCAATGTTTGCTGAGCTATTCGGGAAAACGTGGCAGCCCGTAGGGGAGTCGAACCCCTCTTTCCAGGTTGAAAACCTGGCGTCCTAACCGATAGACGAACGGGCCACGCTTGGCGTGAGGCGGTGTTTAGGAAAACGGCGGGGGGAGGGCAAGAGGATTTTTCATCTTAACCCAAAAAACTTTCAGCCGCCGCATCCAGGGGCTGAAACGGCGTGAGGGTTCAGGCGCGCGCGGCGTCTTCCAGGCGCAATTGCGGGGTCACGCGGCCGTTCCAGTGGTTCAGCTCCAGCCGCCCGGCGAAATGGAACCGCGCGCCGCCATGATTCATCAGGGTAGGGCCCAGCGGGGTGTCAAAAGCGCCAAAGGCGATGGCCTCCAGCCGTGCCCCCAGCCCGTCGCCAAAGCCGATTTTCAGGTGATTCTGGCCCACGGGTTTGACGAATTCGACGCGCTGGTCGGGAAAGGCAAAGCGTGGGCCGGGCGCACCGGCGCCGAAGGGGCCTGCGGCCTCGATCTGTTCGATCAGTTCGGGGCTGGCGCCGCCGGGCATCAAGAGCGCGTCGATCTGCATTTCGCGCGGCCCAAGTGCTGCGGCCCCCTGTTTCGCCAGCAGCTCTGACAGACGTTCCATCGCGGGTTCGAGCTGGGCACGGGAAAGGCTCAGCCCCGCCGCCATCTTGTGGCCGCCGCCACGCTGGATCAGCCCTTCGGCGGCCAGCCGCTGGATTGCGGCGCCAAGGTCAATGCCCGAGACCGAGCGGCCCGAGCCCTTGCCCTCGTCGCCGTCAAAGCCGATCACCACGGCGGGGCGGTGGGCGGCCTCTTTCAGGCGCGAGGCGACGATGCCGACCACGCCCGGATGCCAGCCATCGGCGGCGGCCCAGACCAGCGGCGCGTCAAAGCCGCGTTCTTCGGCCTGCATCATTGCGCCTGCCAGCACATCCGCCTCGATCTCGCGCCGCTCGGTGTTGAGCTCGTCAAGCTTCAGCGCCATCGCGGCGGCCTCATGCGGGTCGGTGGTCGAGAGCAGCTGCGCGCCCAGATCGGCGGCCCCGATCCGTCCACCGGCATTGACCCGTGGCCCGAGCAGGAAGCCCAGATGATAGGGGGTGGGGGCGGTGTTCATCCGCGCCACGTCTGACAGCGCCACCAGGCCGGGACGGGCGCGGCGGCCCATCACCTTCAGCCCCTGCACCACAAGGGCGCGGTTGGCGTCGATCAGCGGGGCGACATCGGCCACGGTGGCCAGTGCCACCAGATCGAGCAGCGCCATCAGGTCGGGGCCTTTGCGCCCGGCCTCGCGCAACTGCCGCCCGGCCTCGACCAGCATCAGAAACACCACGCCCGCCGCGCAAAGATAGCCCGGCGCGCCCATTTCGTCCTGCCGGTTCGGGTTCACCACCGCCAGCGCCGGGGGCAGGGTCTCGCCGCCAAGGTGGTGATCGAGCACCAGCACGTCGGCGCCCTTGGCCACGGCGGCGGCGATGGGCTCGTGGCTGAGCGTGCCGCAATCGACGCAGATGATCAGGGGATGGTCCGCCGCCAGCATCTCCATCGCGGGCACGTTGGGGCCGTAGCCCTCTTCGATGCGGTCGGGGATGTAGAGCGTGGGGCGCCGGTTGAAGCCGCGCATCCAGTCGATCAGCAGCGCTGCCGAACTGCCGCCATCGACATCGTAATCGGCAAAGATCGCCACCTTCTCGGAGGCGTCCAGGGCTTTCAGAAGGCGGGCGGCGGCCTGTTCCATATCTTTCAGCCCGCGCGGATCGGGCAGGGTGTCGCGCAAGGTGGGGGCGAGGAAGGCGGCAGCCTCGTCAGGGGCCACGCCGCGCCGGGCCAGAACCGCGGCCACGGCGCCGGGCAGGCCGGTGGCCTGTTCCAGCGCTTCGGCGGCCCGCGCCAGCTCGATCTCCGGGCCAAGCCAGCGCCGCCCGGTCAGGCTTTCTTCGACATCCAGAAAGGCGTTCATGGGCTTGGTTTAGGGGGGCAGGGCGGCGAGGTCCAGCAGGTTCGGCGGGAATGCGCCAAGGTGTCCGAACTCGAACAGGGGGGTAAGTCTTTGGCGGTAAAGGTGTTAACGCTAACTGTTCGAGATTTTGTCGAGGCGCGTTTGAGGGGGTGCATTCTATTGGGCTGGCTTTGAGAAACCAGTCCCCGCCCGGCCGCAGGACGGGCGACGCCCGACCCTCCCCCGGGAGGGCGTTTGAAGACTCGTTGAGCAACGGATTGGGCTTGGATGCTTTAAGGCGCGACGCGCAGGCCAACCGCAGCAAAACGCCCACCCAGGGTCGGGCGGCGCCCGTTTCTGCTAGCGGATGGCGCCCACTCCGGGCGGGCGCCTCCGTTTCTGCCCTTACCGTTTGAACAGCACCTTCTGCGCGTCTTTGTTGTCTTGCAGGTTGGCGCGCTTGTCCTTGCCCAGCTCCATCCCGCGCTGCACGGCGGGGCGGGCGGCGATCTGGCCCAACCAGCGGGTCAGGTTGGGTTTGTCGTCGAGGCTCTGCTCTTGCATCTCCCACAGCGTCGCCCAGCCATAGCAAGCCATATCGGCGATGGAGTAGAAATCCCCGGCCAGAAACTCGTTCTCGGCCAGGCGCCTATCCATCACCCCGTAAAGCCGTGCGGTTTCGGCCCGGTAGCGATCTTTGGCATAGGGCAGATCCTGCGGCGGCTCCATCGAGGGGGCGTAGCGCAGGAAATGATGCGCCTGTCCGGCCATCGGCCCGAGCCCGCCCATCTGCCACATCAGCCATTCCTCGACCGCCACGCGCTCGCGCTCGCCGTCGCCATAAAACTGCCCGGTCTTGCGGGCGAGATATTGCAGGATTGCCCCGCTCTCGAACACCGAAATCGGTGCGCCATCCGGCCCTTCGGGATCGACAATCGCCGGCATCCGGTTGTTGGGCGAGATCTTCAGGAACGCAGGCTCGAACTGCTCGCCCTTGCCGATATTCACGAAATTCACGTTATAGGGCAGGCCCATCTCTTCCAGCGCGATGCTGATTTTCCAGCCATTCGGGGTGGGCCAGTAGTAAAGCTCGATCGGGGTCATTTCGGTCTCCTGTTTGCACTTTCGCCCAGCCTGCGGTGCCTTGACGAAACCTGCAAGTCACGATAGCGAAACCGGGTGGCGATTTGTTCACCGGATTGCGGGCCACGTTAAACATGCCGCTAAAGAGGTCTGGGACTGGAAGGAATTCGGCCCCCGGCGCTCTGGCGGTGGGGGTTTTTTGATGCGGGAGACGCGGATATGACGACGTGGAGCAAACGGACCGAGGCCATTCATGCAGGCATCCGGCGCAGCCAATATGGCGAGCTGTCCGAGGCGATGTTCATGACTCAGGCTTTCGTGTACCCGGATGCGGCCACCGCCGAGGCGCGCTTTGTGAAAAGCGGCCCGGACGAGTTTATCTATGCCCGCTACGGCAACCCAACCAACCGGATGTTCGAAGACCGGATCGCGGCCATTGAAGGCACCGAAGACGCTTTCGCCTGCACCTCGGGCATGGCGGCGGTGAACGGCGCGCTGATGGCGCTGACCAAGGCGGGCGATCATGTGGTGGCCTCGCGGGCGCTGTTTGGCTCGTGCCTTTACGTGCTGGAAGAGGTGCTGGGGCGCTTTGGTGTCGAGATCACCATCGTTGACGGCACCGATAATGCAGCCTGGGAAGCGGCGATCCGCCCGGATACGCGGCTGGTGTTTTTCGAAAGCATCTCCAACCCGACGCTGGAAGTGATCGACCTCGCCTATGTGGTTGATCTGGCCCATGAAAACGGCGCGCTGGTGGTGGTGGACAATGCCATGATCACGCCGGTCTTCTCCTATGCCACCCGGCTGGGGGCCGATCTGGTGGTCTATTCCACCACCAAACATGTTGACGGGCAGGGGCGGATGCTGGGCGGAGCGATCTGCGGCTCGCGTGAGCTGATCCGTGGCCCGATCGAGGCCTATGTGAAACATACCGGCGGGGCGATTAACCCCTTCGCGGCCTGGACCCATCTGAAGGCGCTGGAAACCCTCGATTTGCGCGTGCGCGCTCAGGCTGAGAGCACGATGAAAGTGGCCGAGGCGCTGGCGGATCACCCGAAACTTGCCCGGATGAGCTACCCGACCCACCCTTCGCATCCGCAATATGAGGTGGCGATCAGCCAGGCGCCTTCGGGCGGCACGGTGCTGGCGATTGAAGTGAAGGGCGGCAAAGACGCCTGTTTCAAATTCCTCGATGCGCTGGAAATTTTCATCATTTCCAACAACTTCGCCGATGCCAAGTCGATTGCCACCCATCCGGCGACCACCACCCATCAACGCCTGCCGCAAGAGCAGAAAGACGCGCTGGGGATCACCGACGGGCTGGTGCGGCTGTCGATCGGGCTGGAAGATCCCGACGACCTGATCGCCGATCTGACGCGGGCGTTGGATCAGGTCTGAGCGGGCGCGTCGTAAGAAGCACCATTGGCGCGGGCTGCAAGCCCGTGCCGCGCCTGACCTTCCCCCCGGGAAGGCGCATTGGAAACACTGCCTCGCGCACCGATAGCATTTGTGCTTTTGGACGCCGTCGTTTGTGGAGAAGCCGTATAGCGCCTCCCCAAGGTCAGGCGCGGCACTCTTCTCCCCACCTCCCCAATGTCTTTCCCGGGCCAGAGAATGGCGCATTTGCGTGGTCTGGCGATAATTCCTGAGCATATCACTTGGTGACTCTCGCACCCCGCCCTATATTGGGGCAGCGACTGGAGCTTGGAGGCCCGATATGAACCATGTAAGCCAGAACATGGCGGCTGCGCCCGATCAGGACGACGCGAAACGCGCGTTGGAGATCTTGCGTGTCTGGGCTCTGAACGCCAATCCCACCGAAGTGGCGCAGCTTGACCCGGCGATTGCCCGGCTGCTGCCGGGGCGCGAAGTGTCGAACTATCCCGATCTCAGCCGGATCTACCCGGAAGATTTCGAGATCGACGCGGCCTACAAAGCCACGATGCCCGACCTGCAGAACGGCCCGGCCAGCCTCATTCAGGGCGAGAAACAGGAAATCCAGCATGTGGGCATTTCCAATTTCCGCCTGCCGCTGCGCTATCACACCCGCGATGGCGGCGATCTGGTGCTCGAAACCTCGGTGACCGGCACTGTCAGCCTTGAGGCCGAGAAAAAGGGCATCAACATGAGCCGCATCATGCGCTCGTTCTATGCCCATGCCGAAAAAACCTTTTCTTTCGAGGTGATCGAGGCGGTCCTTGATGATTACAAGGCCGATCTCAACAGCTTTGATGCCCGGATCGAAATGGCGTTTTCCTTCCCCGCCAAGGTGATGAGCCTGCGTTCGGGGCTGCAAGGTTATCAGTATTACCAGCTCGCGCTGGAGCTGGTCGAGCACAAGGGCACGCGGCGGAAGTTCATCCATCTCGACTACGTCTATTCCTCGACCTGCCCGTGCTCGCTGGAGCTTGCCGAACATGCCCGTCAGAGCCGGGGCCAGCTGGCCACGCCGCATAGCCAGCGCTCGGTGGCGCGGGTTTCGGTGGAGCTGGTGCGCGATTGCCCCGACTGCCTGTGGTTCGAAGACCTGATCGACCACTGCCGCGCCGCCGTGCCGACCGAGACGCAGGTGATGGTGAAACGCGAAGACGAACAGGCCTTTGCCGAGCTCAACGCCGCCAATCCGATCTTCGTCGAAGATGCCGCCCGGCTGTTCACCGAACAGCTGAAACGCGATCCGCGCATCGGCGATTTCCGCGTGGTGGCCTCGCATCAGGAAAGCCTGCACAGCCATGATGCGGTGTCGATCCTGACCGAGGGCGAGACCTTCAAAAGCCAGTCGCTCGATCCGCGCCTGCTCTCGACCCTGATCCATACCGGGTAAGAAAATACGAAATAAATTCTATTGAAAGGACTACCCGGTTTCGGCCGGGTTTCCCCTTTTTCTGCCTAATTCCCTGTTTACTTAACGCTTAGACAGGCCTTTTGAGGCCAAAATGTCTCGACGTCATTTGGGTTTCGGGCGCGCGGTATGGCCACGGTTACAGGCTATCTTCTGTACTTTGATTTCGGGCCAGCCGGTCCGAGCGCCGGGGACGGTGTATCCGCTTCCAGTACCACCAATTTCGATGCGCTGGCTTATCAGCCCGTTAGCACGGGCGTGGTCAACTTCGGTGACATCGGCCTGGTGTCGGGGAAATTCTACGACCTCGGCGGGGGATCGTATTATTTTGTTCCCGACGCGGGCAGCGGTGTGCCAGTACTCGACGGGAGCGTAAGCAGCGCGACCGGGCCGATCTTTGGCACCGCCGCCGATGAAACGCTCAACGGAACCGCTGACGGCGATATCATTTACGGTGGCGCCGACACCACCGGAACCAGCACCGGCAACGATACCATCAATGCAGGCGCCGGCGATGATACGGTCTATGCCGGGGACGGCAACGATACGATCTATGACGGCGACGGCAACGACACCATCTTTGGTGGTGATGGCGACGACACGCTTATGGTCGGGTCTGGCAACGACTATTTCGATGGCGGCGCCGGCTGGGATGTCATCGACGCGAGAAGCGCCACCGGTACGTTTTCAATAGATTTCGTCAATGTCGAGGAAATCTACGCCTCAAATAGCGGCGGGAGCTGGAACTGGGTCAACGAAACCAGCGGGATCACGTTTCATGGCGGCACCGGTGCCGATACCGTCTATTCCGGCAGTGGCGCCGATATCCTTGATGGTGGAGACGATAGCGATAGCTTCTTCATCTCGGATAATTTCGGCAACGATACGATCACGGGCGGCGAAGGGGCGGGCGCCGGTTGGGATTACGATAGCATCGACTTTTCGGCGGTTACCTCGCCGCTGACGGTTACCTATACCGGCGCTGAAGCTGGCACCATTACCGACGGCACCTCAACCATCACATTCAGTCAGATCGAGGAGCTGGTCCTGACGGATCTGGCCGATGTGGTTGATGCGAGTGCGGATACCTTTGGCACTGTGATCTACGGTGGCGGCGGGGATGACACCATCACCGGCGGATCATGGAACGATGTTCTCTTCGGCGATGCCGGGAATGATGTCATCGACTCCGGCGCTGGCCACGACTGGATCCAGGGCGGGAGTGGCGACGATACCATCACCACGGGCACCGGGTGGGACACCATCGGTGTTTTCGATGGCGATGGCCATGACATCATCACCGATTTCGATATGGGCGACGCCAATACGGATGGCTGGACCGACGATGCGCTCGATGTCACTGGGGTTACCGATGGCACAGGCAACCCGGTAAAGCTCTGGGATGTGACCGTCAGCGACGACGGGTCCGGCAATGCGGTGATCGGATTTCCAGATGGAACAAGCCTCACGCTGATGGGGGTGAGCCCGGCGACGCTGAACAGTTCAACGCTCTATTCCATGGGGATCCCCTGTTTTCTCGAAGGCACAAGACTGGCCACGCCTGTCGGGCTGCGGCGGGTCGAAACCCTTGTCCCGGGGGATCTTGTGCTCACCGCAGACGGCGCAGCAATGCCGGTGCGCTGGACCGGGTCTTGGGAGGTTTCTGAGACCAATCTGCGCGCGCAGCCCGATCTGGCACCGGTGCGGATCGCCTCCGGGGCGCTGGGCAATGATGAGGCGCTGTACCTCTCGCCGATGCACCGGGTTCTGATCGCCGATGCGGGTGGGCAACGGGCATTTGTGCCCGCGCGCTGGCTGGCGGAAGATGGCGATGGCCGGTTTCGGCGGGCGCGGGGCAAGCGCCGGGTGGTCTATCATCACCTGCTATTGCCGCGTCATGCGGTGGTGCAGGCCGAGGGGGCTGCGGTGGAAAGCTTCTATCCCGGCCCGGAGGGGCTTGCAGGGATGAGCTTTTTGGCCCGTCTGAGCCTGTTTGCTGAGATGCCCCGGCTCAGCCGGATTGCCAGCCGCGCCGATGCGACCCGCCGCTATGGCCCGCTGGCCTATCGCGAGCTTGACCGGCAGGCCTTTCGTTATCTGCTTGCCCGGGGGCCGCTTGCGCCGCCTGAACCCGCCTGCGCCTTGCACAGGGCGGGGTAAAACGATCCGCGGGGCAGCTGTCAGCGTGCAGGGGCAAAACTGTCGGCGCGGGCCATATCCCAGAATTTGGCAAAGGCCGGATGGGCGACGTTGTGATCCAACAGCTCGCCCGGTTGCACCCAGTCATATTGGCTGCGCGCCGAGCGTACTTCGCGGCTGTTGATGCGGATCATCAGATGGTCGGGGAGGAGGTCGGCAGGATGCGATAGCCCGGCGGCCTCGATGGTTTCACGCAAGGCCCGCAGGGTATTGTCGTGGAAATGCTCGACCCGCTCGGATTTGTTCGGCACATCCAGCGCACGGTAGCGATGCGGGCTTTGCGAGGTGACCCCGGTCGGGCAATGGCCGTTATGGCAGGTCTGGCCCTGAATGCAGCCCAGCGAAAACATGAAGCCGCGCGCCATGTTGCAGCTATCGGCCCCCAGCGCGAAGACCCGTGCCATGTCGAAGGCCGAAATCAGCTTGCCCGCCACCACCACCCGGGTTTTGTCGCGCAGGCCCATCCCCACCAGCATGTTGTGCACCAGCATCAGCCCTTCGCGCAGCGGGGCGCCCAGATGGTCGGCAAATTCGGCAGGGGCCGCGCCGGTGCCGCCTTCCGATCCGTCAACGGTGATGAAATCGGGCTGAATGCCGCTTTCCTGCATCGCCTTGGCCATGGCGAACACTTCCCACGGATGGCCGACGCAAAGTTTGATCCCCACCGGCTTGCCGCCGGATAGCTCACGCAGCTGGGCGATGAATTCGAGCATTTCCAGCGGAGTGGCAAAGGCCGAATGCGCGGCGGGGCTGATGCAATCCGTCCCGATCGGCACCCCGCGCGCCTCGGCAATCGCCTCGCTGACCTTGGCACCGGGCAGGATGCCGCCATGGCCCGGTTTGGCCCCTTGGCTGAGCTTGATCTCGATCATCTTCACCTGATCACCTTGGGCCTTTTCGCCAAAGGCACCGGGATCGAACTGCCCGGCGGTGTCGCGGCAGCCGAAATAGCCCGAGCCGATTTGCCAGACCAGATCGCCGCCATGTTTCTGGTGGTAGCGCGAGATCGAGCCTTCGCCGGTGGTATGGGCAAAGCCGCCATGCGCGGCGCCGAGATTGAGCGCTTCGATGGCATTTGGCGACAGGGCGCCGAAGGACATGCCGGAAATGTTCAAGACCGATGCATTATAGGGCTTGGCGCAATCCGCCCCGAACATCACCCGAAAATCGGCGCTGTCGAGCTTGGAGGGCTGCATCGAATGGTTGATCCATTCATGCCCCACCGCCTGCTGGTTCTTCAGCGTGCCGAAGGGGCGCAGCCCTTCGATGTTTTTCGACCGGCGATAGACCAGCGCGCGTTGCTCGCGCGAAAACGGCACCTCTTCGTGGTCGCTTTCAAGGAAATACTGGCGGATCTCGGGGCGGATCGCTTCGAAAAAGAACCGCATTCGCGCCAGAACCGGGTAATTGCGCAGCACCGCGCGTTTGCGTTGCACGATGTCATAGGTGCCGATGACGGTACCGACGACCCCGAGCGCCACCACCGCGCCGCCCCAAAACGGGGCCCAGAGGCTGAGAGTGATCCCGACCGGAATGGCGAAGACGAAGCCCCAATAGGGCAGATAGCGAAGTCTGAACATGCGGTCTCCTCCTCCGACTGGTTCAGCCTCGCAACGGGTGCGACATTCTGTCAAGGAAAAGCGGAGCTTGACGGCAGAGTGCAGGCGGTCATTCTCAGCCGGTCAAACAAAGGAACCCGCCATGACCGACACGCCCGACGCCGCCCACCTGTTGCATCTGCGGGCCGAAGAATTGGCCAAGGGCGATCCGGTGGCGCTGCCGCTGACCATGGCTTCGATGTTTCATCTGCCGGGCAATCCCGAGCCGGGCGTGGCGGGCTATGGAAGGGGCGACAACCCGACATGGGAGGCGCTGGAGGCGGTGCTTGAGCATCTGGAAGGTGCCCCGGCGCTGGCCTTTCCCTCCGGCATGGGGGCGATTTCCGCCGCCCTCTTTGCGACGCTGAAAGCGGGCGACAAGTTGCTGCTGCCCAGCGATGGCTATTACACCCCGCGCGTGCTGGCCGCTGAGTTCCTGGAGCCGCTGGGGATCGTGGTGGAAACCCGGCCCACGCCGGAGATTGCCAAGGGCGGGTTTGAAGGCTTCGCCGTGGTGTTTCTGGAAAGCCCCTCCAATCCCGGTCTGGATCTGATCGACCTAGCGGTGGTGACCGCCGAGATCCGCGCGGCGGGGGCGGTGAGCATTGTCGACAACACCACGATGACCCCGTTCGGCCAGCGCGTGCTGGATCTGGGCGCCGATCTGGTCGTGGCCTCGGATACCAAAGCGCCGGGCGGGCATTCCGATCTGCTGATGGGCCATGTGGCCAGCCGCGATGCGGCGCTGATGGCGCGGGTCCGCAGCTGGCGCACCCTGTCGGGGGCGATCCCCGGCCCGTTCGAGGCGTGGATGCTGCATCGCAGCCTTGAAACGCTGGAGCTGCGCTTTGAGCGGATGTGTGCAAATGCGGGCGAGATTGCCGCGCGGCTGGCGGCGCATCCGGCAGTGGCGAACCTGCGCTATCCGGGGATCGCCAGCGACCCGGCGCATGCGCTTGCCCAAAAGCAGATGCAGCGCATGGGGTTTCTGATCGGGTTCGAGCTGGCGGATGAGGCGGCGGCGGAGCGGTTCATCACTGCCTGCCCGCTGATCACGCCGGCCACGTCGTTCGGTGGGGTGCATAGCAGCGCCGAACGCCGGGCGCGCTGGGGCGATGCGGTAGCGCCGGGCTTTGTGCGGCTCTCGGTGGGCACCGAACCGCTTGAGGCGCTCTGGCCCGCGCTGGACGCCGCGCTAACCGGGGCCGCCTGAAGCAAACCGCCCGCCGAAGGGGAGGGTGTTTGCCGTAAATGATGCAGCGCTGGCTGAATGCGTTGTAGACACAGTACCATGTCGAACAGTGGCGCCTGAAGATTTCATCGGGAGTTGTCTGCGATGGATGTCGCTGATGCGGGACGGAGCTGCCGTTCGCGGCAGATTCCACAATGTAATCAACAAGGGCATCGCCCGAACCGAGGGATGGTGCGGTAGCGCCCGCCCGTCACGCTGAAAGCGTGCCTCTGGCACGACGGGGCGGTTCGGGCGCTGCCCGGCGGTTCCGCCGGGCGACGACGCGGCGCTTGTGCCAAGGTGATATCGTCTGGCAGGTCTAGGTCAGCTACGCGGACTTTGCTGCCGTTCATTGCGTTCTCCCCAATGGAAGCTTTGCGTGTTTTCTGTTCAGGGCCTTCCTATATGAAAATCCGACCAGATCGGTTCGCCCGCGCCTCTACAGCGCCAAGTTCAATTTCAGCATTGTCAGTCGAGGATTGTTCTCCGCTATCCCTGCTGTGCGTGCCTCTTCCATCAACTCCGTTGCAGCGTCCTTGCTGGCTGCAAGCGCGATAAAGCGAAGCGGATCATACCATTTATTGACGGGCAATTCACCCGTCTCCAGTTCTCGCTGGATGGACGGTACGAAGTAGAGGTATCCCTTTATCTTGCGAACACTCGTGATATCCAGAGCTCCGACGATCGGCTTAAGATAACTGAAGATTGAGAAGGGGTACTCCGATTCAAACTTTCGTTCCAGAGCCTTCTGCCAAAGTTCCGGGTCGGCATCTCTGTCCAGCGGAACTGGACATTCCCGACCAGCCTCAACAAGCCGACGTGCAAGCATATGTCGGGCCTCTGTATCGATGGTGCTTAAGATGAGCACGCAAACTTCACCTTTGAAGTGCTCGAGATCAAAACCGCTGACGAAGTCTCTGGCCGTGACCCCCAGCAGACCGGCAAGTGTGTCGAGGTCCGTGCTGCGACAATGGCGCATCACGCGGGCTTCATGGATTTCCGGTGAGATGATGACTTCGGGAGCGCCCGTTTCACCAAACTCCGACAGCGGACCTTTGCGTGAAATTTCGAAATAGTGCAGGATGGCTTTTGCATGGTCTTCGCTGGTTTCGAGCCCCTTCATCAGCTCCAGCTTCCGGGCGGCTTCATCTCGAATTTGCGCATCACGATCATTCAACAGCTGACGCAGAATCGGCACATCATGTGGGTATGGGCCTGAAAACATCGAGTGTCGCCCTATCTCTGCAGCCAGTTTCCGACGAATGGCGGCCGGTTTTCTTGCGCAGACGGTCAGGAAAAAATTATTTGCGGTCTCCCGATCTTCGCGCCTAAGATTGCGAAACGCACTGGCGCGGGCCTGGGGCTTCCAGCGATCAAAGTTGTCGACGGTTAGCCGAACGCCCTCATAAAAAGGCGTGTAATTGTTTTCGGCCAACCAGGCGGCCCAAGGCTCATAAGTTTTGGGAAATTGGTTGTCTCCTTCAGATGACGGCACCCAATCTCCAGGATGTGCGCAATATCCCCGCGCCTGGGAAAGTATGAGGATGTCGTGTACCGATCCATTGCCTGGGGGGCGTTCGTATTTCAGGACCTCTCTGAAAGCTGCACGCGCATCTTCGGGCATTTTCGGCAAACCGAGATCGGGCATCTGGCTTGCGATGTCCTCGGTGACCCTGAGGACACCTTCCATAGGATCTCTGGAAAAAGGGTTTGCAGCCCGCATCCAGTGTTTGCGAATTTTCGAATAATGTTTCGGCTCATTGGATTGAATCAGCATTCGGAACTCGTTTTGGATATATAGTCGACAGATATAGTCACGGAGCCAATCGAGAGGCAACGTCCCGGTTTCGAGCTGCTGCGTTTCCAGATGAAGAGACGTTCGTCCTTGACACGGCTTCAGACAAAAAGGGCTCGAAGCTGCCATTGCGCTTCGAGCCTTCGTGGTCCTCACCTACACCATTTACAGCAAAACGCCCGCCGAATGGGCGGGCGTTTCCTGTTCGTAGCTATGGCCGGGCTTACTTCCAGCAGCTGACCAGCACCGTCATCTCGCTGGCCTGTTGGGTCAGCGCGTAGGGGCTGAGCGCCTCGCCGACGGTCGCAAGCTCGGGGGTGATGTCCTGCCCGGCAAGGAAGGCGTCGAGCGCGCTGGCTTTCGCTGCAAAGCCCACATCGGCGGGCAGCAGGCGGCCATCGCCCGAGGGCGTGGCGATCAGCATGCCCAGCACCGCGCCGCTCTGGTCGATCACCGGGCCGCCGGTGTCGCCATCCTGCGCACGGATCTCCAGCCGGTTGAGATTGTCTTCGCCCGCGAGGCCCTTGATGTCGGCCAGCGTGCCGAAGGTCAGGGTCGGCGAGGACAGACGCCCGCCAAAGGAATAGCCCGACACGGCCAGCTCGGATTTCAGCCGCGGATCCTGGTTCAGGAAGCGGGCATATTGCATCGGCGCCAGCGTTTCGTTGGGTTTCAGCAGAGCCAGCCCCAGCGTATCGTCCTGCGCCACGACACTGGCAGTGTAGCTGTCATCGAAGGTGATCCGGTCACAGCTTGCCACCGCTTCGGTGGTGGTAAGCACCGCGCCGCCCGCCGAAACGTAGAAACCCGAGCGCGCCTTTTCCGGGCGGCGGATTTCCAGCCCCGAGATCAGGTCGATCGACTGGGTGGCGGTGTCGAGTCCGGCATTATCTTCAAGCGCCGTGTCGCCGGTCGAGGCAAAGCTCGATTGCATCGCGTCCAGCACCATGCTGCGCCCTTTGGCCGAAGTGCCGTTCTGATCGGTGCTCGGCCAGATCAGGATAAAGCCTTTCACCGCGCCATCGGCGAGGGTGGCATAGCTGTCAGAGCTGATCCGGGCATCTTCGCCGTGGATGGTGAAGGAATTGTCGCGGCGCTGACGCTCGCCCTCCATCGGCACCACGTCCAGCGTTTGCAGGATGTCGTAGAGACCATAGAGCGTGGCCTTGTCGCCGCGCTGGCTGATCAGGATCACCCGCACGCCCTTGTCGCCTTCGTAATAGGCAAACGGGGCTTGGTAGTGGCTGAATTTCACCATCGCGGTGGGCAGGGTGACTTCGATCCCGGCATCGAGATCGGTGACATGGCCCAGCCCCAGCGAGGCGAGCATATCGTTATAGCGTTTCATCAGCGTGTCGCGCTGGCGGGTGGTCAGCACGCCGGTCGGCTCAACGCCATTCGCCGCTTGCCAGTCGCCCATGGCGCCACGGGTGCCGGGGCCGAAAGCGCCATCAATGGCCGATTTGTAAAAGCCTTCCCATTGCAGCGCGACCTGCAGGGCCTTGCGCTGATCGGCGTCGAGCGCGCGTTCCGATTGCATCGCTTCGCGACGGGTCTCGTCGGGCAGGATCACCATCGGTTCGGGTTCCGGGGCAGGGGCCGGTTCGACCTCAGCCGGTTCGGCTTGCGTCACTTCAACTTGGGTCGCATCCGCGGGGTCAGAGGTCACCATCGCGCTGCCGCCCACCGGCCAGAATTGCGCGGCAAACCCGGCATTGTCGGTGACGAAGGCATCGCCCGGCACGCTGCCATCGGCATGCAGGGCCGCGAGCCTGTCTGTGGCAGCCTGTTTCGAGAACGGCCCGATCGCGATTGCGTACCAGCCGGTATCGATCAGCCGGAAGCCCACCACGTCGCCCAAATCGGCGCCATAACTGCGCGCTTCGTCTTCGGCGGCACGCAGGGTGGGCTTAGCCGAGACCTGCACCCAATAGCTTTGCTCAGCGCGGGCGATACCGGCGCTGAAAATTGTTAGGAAAATCACGATCGCGGAAAGTGCGCGGGTCATAGGTTCTGCCCCTGAGGAATAACTTGAAAACGGTCGTGGTCACTAACACCATCGGAGGGGGGAAGGTCAAGGATTGGCCTGCGGTGATTGACCCTTTCCGACGCAGCGCCTATTCAGAGCGCGCTCATCCAGAGAGGCGCAACATGGCCGAAACCAAACCGACCCAACCAAAGTCTTTTCAGGAGATCATCCTGCGGCTGCAGGCCTATTGGGCCAGCAAGGGCTGCGCGGTGCTTCAACCCTATGATATGGAAGTGGGGGCGGGCACCTTTCACCCGGCCACCACATTGCGCGCGTTGGGCAGCCAGCCCTGGGCTGCGGCCTATGTGCAGCCCTCGCGCCGCCCCACCGATGGGCGCTATGGCGAAAACCCCAACCGGTTGCAGCATTATTATCAATATCAGGTGCTGATCAAACCCAGCCCGCCCGATCTTCAGGCGCTTTATCTGGGCAGCCTTGAGGCCATCGGCATTGATATGGAGCTGCACGACATCCGTTTCGTCGAGGACGACTGGGAAAGCCCGACCCTGGGCGCCTGGGGTCTCGGCTGGGAAGTCTGGTGTGACGGGATGGAAGTCAGCCAGTTCACCTATTTCCAGCAGGTCGGCGGGCATGATTGCCGTCCGGTCGCGGGCGAGCTGACCTATGGGCTTGAACGTCTGGCGATGTATGTGCTCGGCATTGATCACGTGATGGACATGCCGTTCAACGATCCCGCTGCGCCGATTCCGCTGAGCTATGGCGACATCTTCAAGCAGACCGAGATGGAATATTCCCGCCATAACTTCGACGTGGCCGATACCGAAAAGTTGCTGCGCCATTTCGAAGATGCCGAGACCGAGTGCAAATCCATCCTCGACCACCCGGCGGACGATCCGAAAACCGGAAAACATATCATCATGGCCCATCCGGCCTATGATCAATGCATCAAGGCCAGCCATATCTTCAACCTGCTCGATGCGCGCGGGGTGATCTCGGTGACCGAACGGCAGGCCTATATCGGGCGGGTGCGGGCTCTGGCGAAAATGTGCGCCGATGCCTTTGTGCAAACCGAAGCCGGAGGGGCGACGTAATGAGTTTTCGACTGACCTTTGAAGCCACTGCACCGGGCAGTCATTTCTATGGCTCCGACCAGTTTGCCACCGCCGAATGGCACCACTGCATCCGCTTTCCGGCGCGCTGCATCGAGGATTTCGAGACCGACCTGACCAAGGGCGCGCAGGAATGGGGCTCGATGGACAATGTCATCGCCGGGGCCACGCTGGTGGTTGAACCGCTGCGCACCGAACGGGTGCTGCCTTCGGTGTTTCTCTACCCCGATGACGATGGCAAGGTGACCCGGATCGAGGCCTTTACTCATGTGCCGACCTCCTTCGTCGAAAATCTGAAGCTGGACGCCAAGATCCGCATGAAGATCGCTTTCCGGCAGGACTGGCGTGCGCTGTTTGAAATGGATGGCGGCGACCGGCTGGGGCGTCGCTGCTCGATCAAAGAAGGCAACAATGTCGTCGTCGAAATGATCGGGGGCGCGTAGGTGTCGGGCAAACTGATCGGGAGTTTTATCGTGCTCGTATCTCTGGTTTTCGGGGCCGTGCTCTACTGGACCCAGGAATATGCCTATTACACGCCGGTCTCGACCGACGGGGCGGTGGTGACGTTGATGAACGTGGCCACCGGCGCGCCTGAGCCGATGGCGATGAGCGGGTTTCAGGGCACCGATTCCGACAGCTCGCCGATCCGCTTCCGGGCCTGTTTCCAAGCCCAACAAAGCCTGGCGACGCTGACCGAAACCTTCGAAGTCTACGATCACCCGACGCCGCTGAACGGGCCGCGCTGGTTTGATTGCTACGATGCTGCCCAGATTGGCAATGCGCTGGAGCACGGGCAGGCGGTTGCGTTTCTGAGCCAGAAAAACATCTATGACGGGGTCGACCGCGTTGTCGCCGTTTTCCCCGATGGCCGGGCCTTCGCCTGGAACCAGCTTAACGATACATATCAGGACTGACCTTATGGCCGATCTTCTCATCGAACTCTTTTCGGAAGAAATTCCGGCCCGGATGCAGGCGCAGGCCGGGGAAGACCTGAAGAAACTGGTGACCAATGGTCTGGTCGAGGCCGGGCTGACCTATGCGGGCGCCGCCGCCCTGACCACCCCGCGCCGCCTTGCGCTGACGCTGGAAGGTCTGCCGGCGATGAGCCCGGACACGCGCGAAGAGCGCAAGGGGCCGCGCACCGATGCACCGGAAAAGGCACTGGAGGGCTTTCTGCGCTCGACCGGCCTGACCAAAGACCAGCTTGAAGCGCGCGACGACAAAAAGGGCCAGGTCTGGTTCGCGGTGATCGAGAAAAAGGGTCGCCCCGCCGCCGAGATCGTGGCCGAAGTGCTGGAACACGCCATTCGCAATTTCCCCTGGGCGAAGTCGATGCGCTGGGGCACGGGCAGCCTGCGCTGGGTGCGCCCGCTGCATTCGATCCTCGCCATCCTCACCGATGACCATGGCACCGAAGTGGTGTCGCTCGACGTGGACGGGATCGTTGCGGGCAAGACCACGCGCGGCCACCGTTTCATGGCGCCCGATGTGATCGAGGTGAATTCCTTTGAGGATTATCAGGCCAAGCTGAAGCGCGCCTATGTGATGCTCGATCCGGCAGAACGCGCCGATGTGATCTGGCACGAGGCCGAGCAGAAGGCCTTCGCGCTGGGCTTTGAACTGGTCGAAGACAAGGGCCTCTTGGCCGAGGTCGCCGGGCTGGTCGAATGGCCGGTGGTGCTGATGGGTGATATCGCCGACGATTTCATCACCCTGCCGCCGGAAGTGCTGCAAACCTCGATGAAAGAGCATCAGAAGTTTTTCTCGGTGCGCAATCCGGGCACCGGGCGGATCGAAAAATTCGTCACCGTCGCCAACCGCGACACCACCGATCACGGCGCGACCATCCTTGCGGGCAACCAGAAGGTTCTGGCCGCCCGTCTGTCGGATGCCAAGTTCTTCTGGGAAAACGACCTGCGCATGGTCGAGCGCGAAGGTATGGAAAGCTGGACCGACCGGCTGGCCAATGTCACCTTCCATGCCGAGCTGGGCAGTCAGGGCGCGCGGATCAAACGCTTTGCCCATCTCGCGGCCGAGATCGCCCCGCTGGTTGGTGCCGATCATGGCGACGCAAGGCTGGCGGCGAAAGTGGCCAAGGCCGACCTCGCCTCGGAAATGGTCTACGAATTCCCCGAGCTTCAGGGCATCATGGGGCGCTATTACGCCAAGGCGGCGGGGCTGTCCGATGCCGTGGCCGATGCCTGCCGCGACCATTGGAAGCCGCTGGGTGCTTCGGATGACGTGCCGACCGAGCCGGTTTCCATTGCCGTGGCGCTGGCCGACAAGATCGACACGCTCACCGGCTTCTGGATCATCGACGAAAAGCCCACCGGCTCGAAAGACCCCTATGCGCTGCGCCGCGCCGCGCTGGGGATCATCCGCATCATCCTGACCAACAATCTGCGCCTGCCGCTTGACCGCTTCATCGACAGCCAGCTTCTGAAACACGAGATCGCCCGGGCCCGCTCCGGCGAGGTGGAAGAGGCCGATATTGCCGCGCTGGAACAGACCGCGGACGAGATCGCCAATCACGGCGTTTTCGGCGCCGCGCTGGAAGTGGTGCTGGAGATGCTGAAGGGCAAGGACAAGGCCCCGGAAACCGGCGAAGGCAGCTATCTTGCCCGGATCGGCAAGAAGGTGCCCGACCTGTCGGACGATCTTTTGGCCTTCTTCCACGACCGCCTGAAGGTGCACCTGAAGGGCGAGGGCATCCGTCACGACGTGATCGACGCCTGCCTGAACATGCCCGCCAATGACGATCTGTCGCTGCTGGTCACCCGCGCCGGGGCGTTGCAGACGATGCTTGAAACCGATGACGGCACCAACCTCATTCAGGGCTTCAAGCGCGCCAATAACATCCTTGCCCAGGCCGAAGCCGCCGATGGTGTGGAATACAGCTATGGCCCGGATGTGAAATTCGCCGAAGACGATGCTGAAAAGGCGCTATTCGCGGCGCTCGATCTGGCCGATGCCGCGATCACCCCGGCGATGAAGTCCGAAGATTTCGCCGCTGCGATGGAAGCGATGGCCGGGCTGCGCGCCCCGATTGATGCCTTCTTCGAGGCGGTGCAGATCAACACCGACAACCAGATCGTGCGCCGCAACCGGCTGAACCTTCTGGGCCGCATCCGCGACATCTGCCTCAGCGTGGCAGACCTGACCCGGATCGAGGGCTAAACCGGCGCGATTGCCTCCGGCGGAGGTATTTCAGGACCAAAGACATGCGGTCTGGGGCAGGGTTAACTTGCCTCAAGGCCAGTTGTCGCTATTCTGCGCATCAGGAGGATGCCGCAGTGCAGAAAATTGAGGATATGGCCGAGATCACCGGGTTTTCCGAGCTGACGCCGACGGCGGCGATTTCGCCGGTGCGTCATGGGGGGCGGGCGAAATGCCTGCAACGGCTGATCCGGCTGAACATGCCGGTGCCGCTGACGCTGGCGCTCGATTTTGCCACGGTGCATGCGCTGTCGCAGGGCGAGATGCCCGACCTTGACGCGATGCTGGCGCTGTTCGGCCCCGATCCGCTGCTTTCGGTGCGGCCCTCGTCGGAAAGCCCTGATTGGGGCGGGCCGGGGGCGATCCTGAATATCGGCATGAATGACCGGCTGCACGCGAAGCTGTGCGAAAGCCATGGCGAGCTGGCGGCCAACGCGCTCTATCTGCGTTTCATCCAGTCCTATGCGGTGCATGTGGCGCGGCTGGACCCCGACGAATTTGAAACCGGCGCGCTGCCCTCTGCCGAGGCGCTGAGCCGCGCGCTCGCCGCCTATGAGGCCGAAACCGATGAGCCGTTCCCGCAGGAGGTAAAAAGCCAGCTGGGCGAGGTGCTGCGCTCGATGGCGCGCGCCTGGGAGGGCACATCGGCCCGGCTGCTCAGGCAGGCCAAGGGTGCCCCCGCCGATGCCGGTCTGGGGCTGGTGGTGCAGAAAATGGCGCTGGGCGTGGGCATGGGGATCTGCGGCTCGGGCGTGATTCAGTATGTGAATGCCACCAGCGGCGAACAGGAAGTGCGCGGGCGCTATATGTGTCAGGCGCAGGGCCGCGACGCCCTGAGTGCCGGTGGCGAACGCGAAATCATGTATCTGAAATCCGATCCGCGCGGGCGCTCGATCGAAGAGGTGCTGCCGGAGATTTGGAAAGACCTGCTGCGCTATGGTGATTTGTCGCGCAAACGGCTGCGCGAAGAGATGCAGATCGAATTTACCGTCGAGAACGAAGAGCTGTTCATCCTCGACGCGGTGCGCCTGCCGCGCTCGCCGCGCGCCAATCTGCGCATCGCGGTGGCGCTGGCCAAGGACGGGATCATTTCCGAAGACGAGGCGGTGCTCAGGGTGTTGCCGCATTCGCTGCCCGAGCTTTTGCACAGCCAGGTTGACCCCGATGGCCCGCGCGACGTGATTGCGCACGGCATTCCGGCCTCGCCGGGGGCGGCAACCGGCAAGATCGTGTTCACCGCCCGCGAGGCGCAGGCACTGGCGGCGCAGGATGAAGCCTCGATCCTGGTGCGGCGCGAGACCACGCCCGAAGACATTCGCGGCATGCACGCCGCCCGCGCGGTGCTGACCGAACGCGGCGGGGTCACAAGCCATGCCGCCGTGATTGCGCGCGGTCTGGGCCTGCCTTGCGTGGTTGGCGCCTCGGACATCAAGCTCGACGTAAAGGCGGGCACCCTGACCGCTGCCGATGGCCGGGTATTTCACGCCGGCGATGTGATCACCGTTGATGGCAGCCGCGGCAATGCGCTGACCGGGGCGGTGGCGATGCTGGAACCGGCGCTGGACGAAAGCTTCCAGACCCTTCTGGCCTGGGCCGATGCGGCACGTGACATTGGGGTGCGCGCCAATGCCGACACGCCGGAAGATGCGCGCATGGCCAAGATGTTTCAGGCCGAAGGCATTGGCCTTTGCCGCACCGAGCACATGTTTTTCGCTGAAACCCGGCTCTTGGCGATGCGTGAGATGATCTTTGCCGATACCGCCGATGACCGCCGCACCGCGCTGGAGCGTATCCTGCCGATGCAGCGCGCCGATTTCATCGAGTTGTTCGGGATCATGCGCGACAAGCCGGTGACGATCCGGCTGTTTGACCTGCCACTGCACGAATTCCTGCCCCGCAGCCGCGAAGGGCTGCGCGAGCTGGCCGAGGCGCTGGGCCTGCCGATGTCGGATGTGGTGCGCCGGGCCGAGGCGCTCAGCGAGTTCAACCCGATGCTGGGCATGCGCGGCGTGCGGCTGGGGCTGACCGTGCCCGAGATCTACGACATGCAGGCGCGGGCGATTTTCGAAGCCGTGGTCGAAGCGGCGCGTTCGGGTGCCTTGGTGGTGCCGGAAATCATGATCCCGCTGGTCTCGGCGCGGCGCGAGGTCGAGATCGTGATGGCACGGATCGACGCGGTGGCGGCCTCGGTGCGGATCGAACAGGGCATGGATTTCGATTACCGGCTGGGGGTGATGGTCGAAACCCCGCGTGCGGTGCTGCGCGCGGGCGAAATCGCCGTTCATGCCGCCTTCATGAGCTTTGGCACCAATGACCTGACCCAGATGACCTATGGGCTGTCGCGCGACGATGCCGGGCGCTTCATGGGGCAATATGTGAGCAAGGGCGTCTATGAGGAAGACCCGTTCCATGTGCTCGATGCCGAAGGGGTGGGCGAGCTTCTGACCATCGGCGCCGAGCGTGGGCGCAGCGCCAATCCCGAGATCACCCTGTCGATCTGCGGCGAACATGGCGGCAACCCCGAAAGCATCGCCTTCTGCCGTGAAGCCGGGTTCGACTACGTGTCCTGCTCGCCGTTCCGGGTGCCGGTGGCGCGGCTGGCGGCAGCGCATTTTGCCATTGCCGAACGTGGGGCCGAGCGTCCGCCGCGGATGTACTGACGGGGCAGGGCGGGGCTTTTTATCAGGCCGAACGCCCTGCGGCGATGAAAACATAGACCTTTTGTGCCTTTCCGAGTAGAAAATAGAAAAAATTGAAGGGGGCGCCGAAGTCGCGCCGCGAGGGAAGGACACGATGCTGCGAAGATTTATTCTCGCCTTAGCGGGGATGAGTTTCCTTGCCACGGCCGCTTTGGCCGGTGCGGCAGGTGACGATATGGCAGAAAGCCTGCTGACGCAGCTTCTGGGGCGCGAACATGCCGCCTTTGCCGGGGTTGCGCCCACACGGCTGGCCAGCCTTGCCACGACCCGCCCCACGGCCGAAACCGCCCCACCGCACTTGCAAACCGATGACTGGCTGGTCTCGCAGCCCGAAGCCACGGGCGGCCCCGAATGGAAATGCCTGACCGAAGCGCTCTATTTCGAGGCCCGTGGCGAAAGTGCGCAGGGGCTGTTTGCGGTGGCCGAAGTGATCCTGAACCGGGTTGAAAGCCCGCGTTACCCCAATAGCGTCTGCGGTGTGGTGCATCAGGGGGCAGGCGGGCGCAATCGCTGCCAGTTCAGCTTCGATTGCGATGGCAAGGCCGAGCATATCAGCAATAAAGGCGCCTATGCCCGGGTGGGTAAGGTTGCCCGCGCCATGCTTGACGGGGCGCAGCGGGGCCTGACCCATGGCGCGCTGTTCTATCACGCCAATTTTGTTTCGCCGCGCTGGGCCTCGTCGATGGAACAGACAACCACAATCGGGCAGCACCATTTCTATCGCTGAGATGGCACAGCGTTTACGGTCTGGGGATGATCTGCTTGCGGTACGGGCGCGCAGGCGCTAACGGGGCGCAAATTGTCGGTGTCGGTCACGCAGGCGAAGTCTTGCGACCTATTGTCCGGCTGGCTGGCCAATACCCCCGGTTTCGCGCATCTTCGCGCCGGAAGGAGACCCTGAATGACATCCGATATCCGCATCGCCTTCGAGCACCCGCTCGCGCGCGCCGAGGCCGCTGGGCAATCCGATACACCGCCTGACCGGATTTCGCTGCGCGACCATGTGATTGAGGTCGATATCGGCGCGTTTCAGAGCGAGCGTGGGGTCACGCAGCGGCTGAGTTTCAATGTCGTGGTGGAAGTGACGCCGCCTGAAGCGCCGCTGGAAGACGATGTGGATAAGATCCTGTCTTACGACACGATCACCGAAGCGATTGCCTATGAGCTGGCCGAAGAACGGCTGAACCTGTTGGAAACGCTGGCCGAGCGGATTGCCGACCGCATTCTGTATGCCCCGCAGGCCGAGCGGGTGTTTGTGCGCATCGAAAAGCTGGATCGCGGCCCCGGCGCGCTGGGGGTCGAGATCGTGCGCAAACGCGATCAGGCCGCACCGACAGCGGAAGAGGAAAGCGAAATTCCGCATCCGCGCGTGGTGTTTCTGTCGAATGCGGCGATTGCCGATGACAGCCTGACCGCGCTGCTCGATACGCTGGAAAAACGCGAACGCCCGACGATCCTGTGTGTTGGGGCCGGGGATCTGCCTGCGCCGCAAACCGGGCACGCCATGACCCAGCGCCGGATTGACCTCTTGGCGATTGAACAAAACGCCTGGATGCTGGCCGCGCGCGATGACCGCTGCGTGGTGGTGGCGACCCGGACAGAGCTCGACTGGGCGATGAAACATGACCAGATTTCGGTCTGGGCGCCGTCGAAGATCGTGCTCGATGCGGTGGATGCTCCGACCGTTGGCCCGCGCGAGCCGCTGGCGCTGACCGCCTGGTTTGCCGAATTGGAAGGCGCAAGCGAGCTGATCTGTGTCGGCGCCGATGCACCCCAAACCGATTTGCCCAGCCGCAGCCTGAAGATCGGAGAGGCGCTGTGACCTCGCGTCTGCATCCGATTGCCCGCACCGGCCTTAGGGATGAGGCGCACAGCTACAGCCTTGCCGGATCGCGCGCGGTCTGGTTCGACGAGGTGAATGTTCACAACGGTGATGGCGAGATTGACTATCCGCTGGCGTTTGAGCTGAGCGAGGAAACGCGCCAGCGTCTGGCCGCCCCGCGCCCCGATCTGTGCGGGCTCAGCCTAGATCGGCCGCGGGTGATGGGCATTCTCAACGTCACGCCCGACAGCTTTTCCGATGGCGGCAGCTACGACAACGTCACTGCTGCGCTGGCCCATGCACGCAAGATGGCGGATGAGGCGGATATTCTCGATATTGGCGGCGAAAGCACCCGGCCCGGGGCCGATGTGGTGTCGGTGGAAGAAGAAATCCGCCGCACCGCCCCGGTGATCCGCGCGATCCGCGAGGCCGGGATCACCACGCCGATTTCCATCGACACTCGCAAGGCCGTGGTGGCCGAAGCCGCGCTCGATGCCGGGGCGGATATCGTCAATGACGTGGCCGCCTTTGCCTATGATCCCGAGCTGGCCGCCCTGTGTGCCAGCCGTGACGTGCCGGTTTGCCTGATGCACCATAAAGGCACGCCCGAAACCATGCAGAACGATCCGACCTATGAGGATGTCGTGGGCGAGGTTTTCGATTTTCTGGCCGAACGCATCGACTATGCGGTCGGGCAGGGGGTGAACCGCGCGCGGATCATTACCGATCCCGGTATCGGCTTTGGCAAGACGCAGGCGCATAACCTGACGCTGCTGCGCCATCTTGCGACTTTCCACGATCTGGGCCTGCCGGTGCTCTTGGGCGCGTCACGCAAGCGCTTCATCGGCGCCATTGGCGGGGCTGACGTGGCGCAAGACCGGATGGCGGGCTCACTTGCCGTTGCGTTGCATGGGGCCGGTCAGGGGATGCACATCCTACGCGTACATGATACATTCGAGACCTCGCAGGCGCTTCGACTCTTTAGCGCCCTGCATGAGGAGGGACAGTAACATGAGTCGCAAATTTTTTGGGACCGATGGGGTGCGTGGTCTGGCCAACACCCCGCCGATGACTGCCGAGCTGGCGCTGAAACTGGGCGCGGCGGCGGGGCGGTATTTCCGCCGGACCGATCGCAACAACCACCGGGTGGTGATCGGCAAGGATACGCGGCTGTCGGGCTATATGCTGGAAAACGCGCTGACCGCTGGTTTGACCTCGACCGGGATGAACGTGCTCTTGCTGGGGCCGGTGCCCACCCCTGCGGTAGGGCGGCTGACCCATTCGATGCGCGCCGATCTCGGCATCATGATTTCCGCCTCGCATAACCCGTTTCATGACAACGGCATCAAGCTTTTCGGCCCGGACGGCTTCAAGCTGTCGGATGAGGCCGAGCTTGAGATTGAGGCGATGCTCGAAGGCGATATCCAGCTGGCGCGGCCCGAAAATATCGGGCGGGCACGGCGGGTCGACGAAGGCCGTCAGCGCTATGTGGAATTCATCAAGACCACTTTCCCGGCCGGGTGGCGGCTCGACGGGCTGAAAGTGGTGATCGACTGTGCCAACGGCGCCGCCTACAAGGCCGCGCCGGAAGCGCTCTGGGAGCTGGGCGCCGAAGTGGTGGCGATCGGGGTGGAGCCGAACGGGCGCAATATCAACGACGGGGTCGGCTCGACCGCTCCGACCCGTGCCGCCGAAAAGGTGCTGGAAACCGGCGCCGATCTGGGGATCTGCCTCGATGGCGATGCCGACCGGGTGATCCTGATCGACGAAAAGGGCCGGATTGCCGATGGCGATCAGCTCATGGCGCTGTTTGCCAGCCACTGGGCGCGGGATGGCCGCTTGAACCACGGCACGCTGGTGGCGACGGTGATGTCGAACCTTGGGCTGGAGCGCCACATGACCGGGCAGGGGCTGACGCTGTTGCGCACCGCCGTGGGCGACCGCTACGTGGTCGAAGCGATGCGTACCGGGGGCTTCAACCTGGGCGGCGAGCAATCGGGCCATATCGTCATGACCGATTACGCCACCACCGGCGACGGGCTTTTGGCGGGGCTGCAATTCCTGGCCGAGATGGTGCAGACCGGCAGGCCTGCTTCGGAGCTGGCGCAGGTTTTCACAAAAGTGCCGCAGATGTTGAAAAACATACGGTTTGACGCCGGAAAATTGCCTCTTGAGAACGAAAATGTTCGAAAAGTGATAGCCGACGGCGAGGTCCGGTTGAACGGTTATGGCCGGCTTCTGATCCGAAAATCCGGCACCGAACCGCTGATCCGGGTGATGGCCGAATGCGAAGACGAGGCGCTGATGGAAGAGATCGTCGGCGGCGTCGTCGGCGCGGTTGAGGCGGCGGTTTAGCACATTCTTTGTAGGATGAGGGGCGTTGCCCCTCAAACTCCCCAAGGTATTTGCCGACCAAAGATGGGCGCTGGTAGCGCGGTCAGGTTATGGCAGTAAGCTTGTCAGCGTGGGGGATGCCCCGTTGTTGCAGGCAAAAAGCGGCGCGGCGGCGCGCCTATTCCTCCAGCTTGTACGGCGTATCGGCCGGGGTGCCGTCAAGCGTGGTGAATGTGCGGTCGGTAAATTTGCGCGCGCCCGACGTGCGGGTGAAGCTCAGGTGGCGGTCGTGATCGGGATAGGTGGCGCTCCCGCTATTTGACCGCGTTCCGATCACCAGATAGCGGATCGGGGTATCCGTGCGGTTTTCAAGGCAATGCCCGGCGGGAACACCAGCCTTGAAGGTCGCGGCTTCGCCGGGATGCAGGTCATAGCCCGCGTCGCCCTCAGTCACATAGGCCACGCCATCAAGCATATAGACCATTTCGTCTTCGCTATCATGCCAGTGCTTGAGCGATGAGCTTGAGCCCGGCGGCAGGGTCTCTTCAAACACGCCGAACTGGGTCAGTCCACCGCTATCGCTGAAGGCATGCACGCTGTAGGGACCGCAGGGATCGCCCGCGCCATCGTGATGCGTGGTCTCGACCGTGGATTTTCTGATCTTGGGCATGGGCGCTCCTTTTCCAGGAGGGGAGCATGAAAGCCGCGCAATGCCAAGGGGAAGGCACGGGGGGCACGTTAGCCAGCCCCGCCTTCCGCTAGTCTTCGCCCCGGTCCTCGCGGTTGCGCGCATAGCTGTGAGCCAGCGGGAAGGGCGGTAGCATCTAGATCAGAAATGGAAAATGAGCGCCGCCCATTGCGAGAGCGTAGATGAAAGCCGACGCCACATTGAGCAGTGTTACGAAGACACCCGCGATCTTCCAGCCGACCCCGGCATCTCCCTTTGGTTTTGCTAGAAAGACCGCGCGGGCTACGAGCAAATAATACAGGCTGAAGAGCAGGCTGATAATCGACAGAACAGGGCCGAGCGGTGCAAGTATGGCAATGAGGAATATCAACGGGAATGCAAGCAATCCGAAAAGATAGTTCCCAAACCAAAACGTATCGCCCAATCCCTCGTGCCCCGTGAGCAGGCTTGACCAGAATGCGATGGTGAAAAGGCGCTCACGTTCGGTCTGAATGTCTGAGGCCTCAGAAGAGTTGGTCTGCGAAGATGAGGTTTTCATGCAATATGTCTATCAAAGGGTCCCAATATGTCGGGCACTATGCATGAAAAAGGGCGCCTCGCAAGGCGCCCTTCCAAAACACTGATCCGAAATCAGTTTTTCGATTTGTCGACCATTTTGCCAGCCGAAATCCACGGCATCATGCCGCGCAGTTTCGCGCCGGTTTCCTCGATGAGGTGTTCGTCGTTGGCGCGACGCGAGGCTTTGATCGTCGGCTGACCCACGGCGTTTTCGAGCATGAAGTCACGCACGAATTTGCCGGACTGGATGTCAGCGAGAACCTCTTTCATCGCCTTCTTGGTCTGCTCGTAGGGCAGGATGCGCGGGCCGGTGACGTATTGGCCATATTCGGCGGTGTTGGAGATCGAGTAATCCATGTTGGCGATGCCGCCTTCATAGATCAGGTCAACGATCAGCTTTACTTCGTGCAGGGTTTCGAAATAGGCCATCTCGGGGGCGTAGCCGCCTTCGACGAGGGTTTCGAAACCGCAACGGATCAGCTCGACCAGACCACCGCAGAGCACAACCTGCTCGCCGAACAGGTCGGTTTCGCATTCTTCGCGGAAGTTGGTTTCGATGATGCCCGAGCGGCCGCCACCGATGGCCGAGCAATAGCTCAGGCCGATTTCCAGCGCTTTGCCGGTGGCGTCGGTGTCGACGGCCACCAGGCAGGGCACGCCGCCGCCTTTGGTGTATTCGCCGCGCACGGTGTGACCCGGGCCTTTCGGCGCCATCATGATCACGTCAACGCCGGCTTTCGGCTCGATCAGGCCAAAATGCACGTTCAGACCGTGGGCAAAGGCAATCGCGGCGCCCTCTTTCAGGTTGTCATGCACGTATTTCTTGTAGGTTTCGGCCTGCAGCTCGTCGGGCATGGTGAACATGATCACGTCACACCAGGCAGCGGCTTCGGCGATACCCATGACTTTCAGCCCTTCGGCTTCGGCTTTCTGGGCCGAGGCGGAGCCTTCGCGCAGGGCGACAACAACGTTTTTCGCACCCGAGTCGCGCAGGTTCAGCGCGTGGGCGTGGCCCTGCGAGCCATAGCCGAGAATGGCGACTTTTTTCTCTTTGATGATGTTCACATCGCAATCGCGATCGTAATAGACGCGCATTGGGCGCTCCTTTTTCGGGTTTCTATAAGACTCACCAGTCTGCGCGCAGTCTCTGCCGAAATCGCCGCGATAGGGTTTCAAAATTTGACGATCCAGCGGGATTGTGGGAAAGATCATTCGTGAAATGACGGAATGGCGAAGAAATCATGCAAACCGATGATGCCGACCGGCGTATCCTGCGCCAGTTGCAGGCCGATCCCGGTGCTCCTGCGGCCGAACTGGCCGAGCGCGCCGGGGTCACCCCCGCCACCTTTACCCGGCGGTTGGGGGCGATGAAATCTGCGGGCATCGTGCAGGCGATCCGCGACGAGGTGAACTGGCACGCGCTCGGCTATGCGGTGGAGGTGTCGCTGCGGATCACGTTGGATAAGACCGAACCGCGCGCCTTTGACGAGTTTATCGCCGCCGCCCGCGCGGTGCCCGAGGTGATTTCCATCGGCACCTTTCTGGGCCGGGTCGATGCGCGGCTGTTGGTGATCGCGCGCGACATGGCGGATTATCAGCGCGTCTACCGCGACAAGATCCTGACGCTGCCGCATATGGCCGATATCGAGGCGCTGATGCAGGTGGCCACGATCAAAGACGCGCAATCGGTGCCGCTATGATCGAGCTCGACGAGATCGACCGTGCGCTGATCCGGGCGCTGAGCGCCGATGCCACCCAATCGGCGGGGGCTTTGGGCCGCGATCTGGGGCTGAGCCAGCCAGCGACATGGCGACGGGTGAAACGCTTGCGCGATGCGGGTGTGTTTGGGGCGCGGCGGGTGGATCTGGACCTTGAGGCGCTGGGCTTTGGCGTGACGGTGTTTCTGGGCATCAAGCTGGCCACCAAGGGCCGCGTCAGCCTTGAGGATTTCGAACGCGCGGTGCGGGCGATCCCCGAGGTGCAGAATGTGCAGCATGTGCTGGGGCACTACGATTACCGGCTGCGGATCGTGGCCCGAGATCTGGCGGATTTCGAACGCATCCTGCGTCGCCGGATCATGACCCTACCCGGTGCGGGCGAGGTCGAGGCCAATGTGCTGCTATCGGAAGAGCGCCTCCCCGGTCCGCTCTGATTCCGGCACACATTGGCCTCCCCCCACGCCCCCCAGGGCATCGGTGTTTGGCAGATCAGGCTGCCTGTTGCGAAAAGAGGTGTGAAACCTCCGGCTGATCCTCCGCCGCTGCGACCGGCGGCAAGAGGGCGGCACGGCGCAGCGCGTTCAGGGTGGTGGTATCGGGCTGCGGGCAATCCAGCATCAGCCCGTGGCTGAACAGGCATTCCGACTGATCGAAGATCAGGTGAACCCAGACCATCTCGCGGCAACGGCGTTTGCGCCAGATATTGTCCTGGCTGAGCATCGCTTCTGCGGGCAGAGCCCCCACAAGGCTTTCGGGTGCGGCGGGCAGCGAAGACGCGGGTGCGATCCTCATGTCCGGCCTCACGGTGCTCTTGCGCATAGGCTGGCCCGGGCCGAGGGCATCGGCGCCGATCATGATCGGGCGGTCCCCTTCTTCGCCTTGGGGCGTGTCGTAGTACTGGCGGCTGCTGCTTAGCCAGCGCAGGGGTTGCGGCCCGTGATCGCGGGTCATCACCAGATCGCCGGGGCGCAGGCTGGACACCGGGCGGGGACCGTCGGGCGTGTCGACCTCGATGCCGTAGCTGAAACCGGGCAGGCCATCGGCGAAGGCGCGGCTGTAGTTTTGCCCGGCATAGGTGAGCGTGGCGCCCACGGGCGGGGTGGGACCGGCAAAATTCACCGCCACAATACGCCCGCCCATCGCCAGCGCGACCAACAGATAGTCACCGCCATCGCTGCCGGTAAAGGTTGCCTCATAGGCGTCTTTAACCTCGGTTCCGGCGGGGTAGGTGGTGCCATCAAGGGTGATCGGGCGGGTGAGTATCTCGGTGGGGCAATCGTCGGAGAAAACGGCGCTGCCATGGCTCAACGCCAGTGTTCTGAGCGGCTGTCCGGTCAGCTCCAGCGCGGCGGTTTGCGGGTCGAGCCAGGCCCACTGCTGGCCGGTCGGGGCCAGCGCGAGCGCCCCATACGGATCGTTGAAATCCGACAGTGCAAAAATCTCAAGATGTTCGTCACTCATGTCCGTTCCCCTTGATCTTTGTCCGGGGTGGCGGAGATTTGTGATGAAAATTGGACGGTTTAGGAGAGTTGTTAAGACTTTGTTAACCAATTTTACCCAATCGCCGGGGCAGGCCGGTATTGGTGCCGAAACCGTGGATTATGGTTAACGTGGTCTGGGGGGCTCCCGCCGAAATCACCGATCGCGGCGGGAGAAAAGCGTTACTTGCCCTGGGCGATCATCACCAGAACAATCAGGGCCACCGGCACCAGAACGATCATCACCTGGGCCAGACCGCCGATCCCGGCGAGGGCGAAACCGGCGCCCAGAGCGGCGACCAGCACGAGGGCCAGAATGAAAAAGCCCAGCTCGGTTTTGCGAGAGGTACGGGTGTCAACGGCGGTGGAGGTGTCCACCGCGGGGTTTTTGCTCAGATCCATGTTCGCGTTCTCCAGTTTGCTGGGGACGCTTCTGAGGGGTGCGACAGTTTTGCTGAATGTGTCATTCTGACACACCCGGCACACGAAGCTGTGAGTTTCGGATATGCGGCCGGACAGATGCCCCGATGGCGGCGCTCAGCCTCCGCCGGACGTGATGATAACCGCGAGGAAAAGCAACACCATAGCCACCAGAGCGGCGACGATCATCCCTAGCACCTGCGCAATCAGACCCCCGGTGACCAGAACCAGCGCGAAAACCAGCGCCAGGATAAAGGCCATACCGTCAGAGCCGCCCTTGGGGCGAGTCATCGCCCCCCTCCTTCAACAGCTCGAATCGCGCGCCTTTGGGATCGGCTTGCCCGCTTGGCGCGCGCGTCCGGTCCGGGTGTCGCAGGGCGGGGCCTAGTTTCCGGCGCTGGCCAGCACCGCGAAGACCAGAATGATCGGGGTCAGCACAACCATCACCATGGTCAGCCCGCCAACGCCGCCGAAAACAATGCCAAGCACAACGGCCACCACCAACAGGGCGACAATCACGAAAGTGGCGCGTTCGCCCGGATTTGCTGTCTGTGCCATGACCAATCTCCTAACTAAAACATGTACTACAGATACAAGTTTAAGCCGGAATGGCCTGTGGCGATAGGGGGGCTAGCCGCGACCGAGTGCCGCGAGGAACCCGGCCAGATCATCGGTATGGGCGTCGATATGCGCTGCCGGGGCCGGGGCCTCGGCCACATGCACGGTGCGCATGCCCATCTCGTGCGGCACGGCCAGATTGCGCGGATCATCTTCGAACATCGCGGCATGAGCCGGATCGAACCCGTCGCGCGCAAACACGGTTTCAAAGGCAAGCCGGGTGGGCTTGGCGTGAAACGCCGCCTCTTCGACCCCGTAGATCGCATCAAAGAGGTCGGTCAGCCCGCGTGCGGCCACCACCTTTTCGGCATAGTCGACGGTGGCGTTGGTGTAGATGATCCGCCGCCCGGGCAGGGCGCCGATCTGGGCGGCCAGCGCCGGATCGGGGTTAAGCGGAGCAAAGGAAATGTCGTGCACCTCGGCCAGATAGGGCCCCGGTTCGATCTGGTGCTCAGCCATCAACCCGGCCAGCGTGGTGCCATAGGTTTCCCAATAAAGATCGCGCAGCCGGTCGGCCTCGTCATGGTCTACCCCCGCCGCCTGCATCACCCAGACGGTCATCTTCTTTTCGATCTGATCGAAAAGCCGGGCCGAGGGCGGGTAAAGGGTGTTGTCGAGGTCAAAGACCCAGGTGGTGATATCGGAAAAGCGCGCGTTTTTCATGGCGCGACGGTAGGGCTGCTGCGCGGGAATGACAAGCGGCCCCGGGCGCGGGCACAGGCTGCAATCCTTGCGGGGTTTGTGAAATCCTTGCCCCGCAACGGGTTGAATGACCGGGCTGGGCGTGCATAGTCGTCGCACTGTATGCGGAGGTATGCATGAGCGATCCGAAACCGAGCCAGAAAGACGCCTACGGGCTGATCCTTGATGCCATTGACGCGGGGCTTTATCGGCCCGGCGACCGGATGGTGGAAAGCGAACTGGCCGAGCGCTTTGGCGTGTCGCGCACCCCGATCCGCGAGGCCTTGCAACGGCTTGAAACCCAGCGCCTGCTGAACCGCGACGGGCGTTCGCTGATCGTGGCCTCGCTCGATCACAACCAACTGGCCGAGCTTTACGCGGTGCGGGCCGAGCTGGAAGGGCTGGCGGCGCGGCTGGCGGCTCAACATGCGGCCCCGGAAGAGGTGCGGGTGCTGCGCGAGATGGTCGAAGAAGACCGGGGCCTGCTGAACGATCCCACCGCTCTGGCGCGGGCCAACCGGCGCTTTCATGCGCAGATCCACCGTGCCTCGCATAACCGCTATCTGGTGCAGCAGCTTGATCTTGTGCATCGCACCATGGCGCTCTTGGCCAGCACCTCGCTGGCCGTGGAAGGGCGCCCGGAAAAGGCGATTTCGGAACATGACGCGATTGTACGCGCGATCGAGGCGCGCGATGGAGATGCTGCCGATCAGGCGCTGCATGCCCATATCTCGCGGGCGTTCGAGACCCGGCTCAGGTTAGAGGCCGCCGCCGACGCGAAAGAGACCTGACCAGCCGCGCCTCGTCACGATGCGGCTGGCCGTGGGTGGTTTTGTCCCAATAGTACGGCCGGGTGAGAATTTCGACCGTGGCCTTCAGCGCGGCAAAGCTGGCCAGCGGCCAATACAGATGCAGGCTGGGCACCCATTTCATCAAGAACCGATGTTCCGGCCCCTTCACAGCCGCCAGCCCGATGCCGATGGTCAGAAGCTCGCTGAAAGCGAAGATCGCAAAAAGACCAAGCGCCATCCAATGCGGCAGCACCGCCAATAGCGGATGCGGCAGCCCCAGCGCTATTCCCCAGAAGCTCCACAGAAGCGGGGCCAACAGGAACTGGCTGAACGAGCCCAGAAACAGCAATTGCACCCCGATGAATTTGCGCAGGCCCAGCTCTTCGCGCAATTGGCGCGGGTGGCGCATATGCACGGCCCAGGTCATCGCATAGCCCTTGATCCAGCGCGAGCGTTGGCGGATCCAGGGCAGGGCATCGCAATTGGCTTCTTCCCGTGTGACGGTTTCGATCAGCTCGGTGCGATAGCCATGGCGCGCCAGCCGCACGCCCAGATCGGCATCTTCGGTCACGTTATGGGCGTCCCATCCGCCCAGCTCTTCCAGCACCGAGCGCCGGAAAAACAGCGTGGTGCCGCCCAGAGGCACCGCCAGCCCCAGCCGCTCCAGCCCCGGCAGCACCAGCCGAAACCAGGTGGCGTATTCAATCGCAAAGGCGCGGCTCAGCCAGTTGCGGCGGGTGTTGTAGAAATCCAGCACCCCCTGCAGGCAGGCCACGTTCGAGCCGCGTTCGGCAAAGCGGCGCACCACTTTATGTATCTGGTCGGGATCGGGCGCGTCTTCGGCGTCATAGACCCCGATGATCGTGCCCCTTACGAAATCCAGCGCGAAATTCAGCGCCCGCGGCTTGGTGCGCACGGCACCACGCGGCACGGTGATCGTACGCATCCATGGCGGCAGCTCGGCCCGGCGCAGCGCCTCTTGCGTGATCAGATCGTCGGCCTCGACGATGAGGCAAAGATCGAGCAATTCGCGCGGATAGCTGAGCGCCGTGAGCCGTTTAATCAGCCGCCCGGCAATCTCGCTTTCCCGAAACAGCGGCACCAGAATGGACACGGTGGGCAGGCGCAGAAACCGGGGGCTGTCTATGGCGGGGGCAGGGTGGAGGCGCGCGGATTTGCGCGCGCGCAGTTGGGTCAGGGCGGCGGTGGTTTTCAGCCCGGTCGTGGCAATCAGCGCCAATATCGCCCAGGCGCTCAGCAGGCAGGCCCCGGCGAAGGGCCAGAGCCAGATCAGCGCTATGACCCCGGCAAGCCCGGCCATGCCGATGCGCCAGTTGCGGTTGCCCCGCCAGTTGCGACAGCTTTCGCCCGCCTCCACCCGGGTTTCGGCCCGCAGCGACAGCGCCCGGTGGCGCGCGGCGATCAGCACGGTCTGGATGTCGCGCTCGGGGGCGATGGCCAGACGGATCTGGCCAAACTCCGCAGGCAGATAGGGCAGAACCGCGCTCAGCTCGTCAGGCCGGGCAGAAATCAGCACCGTGACCGCGCCGATGGTGCGCCAGGGCAAGACGCTGTGTTGAATGCAGAAATCCGCCCCGAGCTGGTCGATCAGATGGGTGTCGGGCGGATCGGCGGCCAGATCGACGAGCTGGGCATGGTATTGCTGGGCGAGGGCGGCATAGAGCGCCTCGGGCGTGACCATGCCCTGCGCCACAAGGATTGCGCCAAAACGGGCATCCTCGCGCTGTTGCAGGGCCACGGCCATGGCCAGATTGTCGGGCGAGAGCGCCCCGCTTTCCACCAGGATCTCGCCTAAGAGCACGCGCCGCGCGCCGCCCGAGTGGTGCCGGAACTGAAGCTGGTTAGGCGCAGGCCTGCGGTTACGGTTCTGCCGGGCGGTCCGGCGCAGAGCCAATTCCGCAGCCGCACCATCGGCGCTGCGATCAAAAGGGAATCCCATGTTCTTCCCATCCATCCTGTCAGGTTAAGGATTGGTCAGAACTGGTTAAAATGTGGTTAAAATGTGGCGAAATTGTAAGCGGCTTGTCACCGCAGCGTTTCCGGGGCGGCGACAAACACTTGGAAAACCTGTCGAAAACCCCCTTGCACCGTCCCGCAATGCGGGGCGGCACTTTGGTGGGGTACGGGCGTAAACGCCCGCAGATCTGTCAGGTGATGGGGGCGATCAGCCCTTGCGCGCTTCCATCGCGGCGGCGAAGCGCTCGAACAGATAGTAGCTGTCCATCGGCCCCGGGCTGGCTTCCGGGTGGTATTGCACCGAAAACACCGGGCGATCCTGCATGGCGATGCCGCAATTCGAGCCGTCGAACAGGCTCACATGGGTTTCTTCCACGCCGGCGGGCAGGGTCTGGCTGTCGACGGTAAAGCCGTGGTTCATCGAGGTGATCTCGACCTTGCCAGTGGTGTTGTCTTTCACCGGATGGTTGGCGCCATGGTGGCCGTGGTTCATTTTCACGGTCTTCGCCCCCAGCGCCAGCGCCAGCATCTGGTGACCAAGGCAGATGCCAAAGATCGGCAGATCGGTGTCATCAAGAATGGTCTTGATCATCGGCACCGCGTAGACGCCGGTGGCTTCCGGGTCGCCCGGGCCGTTCGACAGGAAAATCCCGTCGGGCTTATGGCTCAGCACCTCTTCAGCCGTGGCAGAGGCGGGCAGAACCGTCACGTCGCAACCCGCCGAGGCGAGGCAGCGCAGGATATTGCGCTTGGCGCCGTAATCGACGGCCACAACTTTGTATTTCGGGTCATGCAGGCGCGGGAAGCCGTCCGGCCAGGCCCAACGCATCTCGTCCCACTGATAGCTTTGCGCGCAGGTCACGGTTTTCGCCAGATCGAGCCCGACAAGGCCGGAAAAGGCGCGGGCCTTGGCCACCAGTGCTTCGATATCGAAATTGCCCTCGGGGTCATGGGCCAGCGCCACATGCGGGCTGCCCTGCTGGCGGATCGCGCGGGTCAGCCGCCGCGTGTCAACGCCGCCAATGCCGATCCGGCCCTGTTTGGCCAGCCAGCTGCGCAGGTCTTCCGAGGCGCGCCAGTTCGACGGACCGGTCGGATCCCATTTCACCACCATCCCGTCGGCGACCGGCGTGCCGGTTTCGTCGTCTTCGGGGTTCACGCCCACATTACCGATATGGGGGAAGGTGAAGGTCACGATCTGCCCCGCATAAGACGGGTCGGTCATAATCTCCTGATAGCCGGTCATCGCGGTGTTGAAGCACAGCTCGGCGGTGGTCTCACCGACGGCGCCGAAGCCCTGCCCGTAAAAGACGGTGCCATCCGCCAAAGCAAGGCAGGCGGTGGGCTTTTGTTTCTGGGATGTATGGGCGGCGGCAGGCATGACGGCGACTCCCCTTTGGCCAAATCTTCGCTTTCCTACGGGGAGGGGCTTGGGGGGTCAAGCGCCTGCTGGGGGTTGCTGCGCTGGAACTATGCTTGTTTCCGCCCCTCTGCGGGAGTAAGAGGCGGGTTCTGGGACTGAAATCATCAAGGCAAGGGCCGATGGATATGCGAACCCGTCTGAACGAAGCGTTGAAAACCGCTATGAAAGAGAAGGACGCGCCGCGTCTTTCCACCCTGCGGCTGATCAATGCGGCGATCAAAGACCGTGATATTGCCATGCGCAGCGAGGGCGACGATGCCCATGTGAGCGATGAGGAAATTCTCGGCATTCTTGGCAAGATGGTGAAACAGCGCCAGGAAAGCGCGCGCGCCTATGAAGAGGGCGGGCGGCTGGAACTTGCCGAGAAAGAGCTTGGCGAGGTCAAGGTGATCGAGGAGTTTCTGCCCCGTCAGCTATCTGACGGTGAGGTGAGCGCCGCGATCGAGGCCGCGATTGCCGAAGTGAAGGCCGAAAGCATCCGCGATATGGGCAAGGTGATGGGCGTGCTGAAAGGCAAGTACACCGGTCAGATGGATTTCGGCAAAGCCGGCCCGGCGGTGAAAGCCAAGCTGAGCTGATCCCAAGAGCGCGCGCCCGGCGCCTGCGAAGAAGTTCGTCTGGCGCGGCGCGTCCTGCTTGGAAAAACCACTTTATCATTCGTCTTTGCAGGGCTCTTGGGCTAAGCGCCTGTGCGCCCGGCTGCATTGCAGGCCCCTACCGGGGCAGAGGTGTCCAACGCCGAAGACCCGGTGCCTCTGGCGCAGCCAGCCGTCAGCCGTGCCGCAGAAAGACCAGCGCCGTATGGGTGATATGCGCGGCCAGAAAGCCGCTGGCCAGAATGGTATAGATCACGATCCAGCGCCGCCGGGGCGTGTTGGAAAAACCCGGGCGACCGGCAATCATCCCGATACCCGCAAGCCAGAGCGCCGGCGTATAGGCCGGGGCAAGCCGCCCCGCCGCACTGGTCGACCAGCCTGCCTCGGGGGCCAGGATCAGCACCGCCCAGCTTGCGGCGTAAAGCGCCGTCCCAGCCAGAAACAGCGCCCAGCCCGCCCGGTTGGCCCGCATCGGCAGAAACCCGGTAAGGATGAACAACAGAAGCCTGAAGGTGTTTTCCGACCCGGTGATCCAGCCGGGAATATCGGTCAGAAACACCTCTGGCTGAAACATCTCGGGCAGGCGGCTGGCATAGACCACATTGAGGGCGAGGATCGGGACGACAAGCCAGAAACAGGGGGTGAGGGATTGGCGGATGAGATTGCGCATGGGCTGGGGTAGCATCCAGGCGCACATGGCTCAAGGCGCTGTCGGCTCGCGGCGCGATTTGGCCAGGGTCAGCACGCTTTCCAGCTCGTGAAACAGCTGCGGCCGCTCCGGTTCTGACAGAAACGCCCCCAGCTCCACCTCGCGGCCATTGCCCTTCAGGGTCAGGTAATAGGGCACCGGCCCGCCCCTTGGGTGCATCTGTACGGTGACCCAATAGATATTGGCCTCCCAGCTCGCATACCTGCCGCGCGGGCCGGTGCGGGTCAGGGTGATGTGATCGGGCCAGAGGGTCAGCTCTTCCAGCACCTCGCCATCGCGGTAGCTGCGGTCGATGAACCACCAGAGCGCCGCCAGCGCGCCAAAGCCAAAGATCGCCAGCCACCACATGTGCACGGTGCCCAGAAAGGCGATGAGCGGCGTCAGCGTGGCCACGAACATCAGCCCGATGACCAGGGCAAAGCCGCGCTTGGGCAGCGAGCGATAGGGCCACAGATGCAGCCGCGCAATCGGATCAGCCCCCTCGGCATGGCCGGGCGCATCCGGCGCCGGGGCAGCGCTTAAACTGATGTCCCATTCATAGGGCATTGGCAGCCCCCACCGGGCGTTCACCCAAATCCTCAAAAAGGCGCAGCAGATAGCCGTCGGGGTCGGCTACGACGAATTGCCGGTTGCCCAGTTCCACATCACCGCGGCGATACCAGCGGGTTTCCGGGGGCAGATAGAGCGGATGCGCCATCGCTTCGAGGGCGGCAAGCAGCGGCGCGATACTGTCGACTTCAATCTGAACATTCAGCCCGCGCCCGAACGGATGCGCCTCGGGCAGATGCCCATCGTCAAAGCTGCGCCCGGCGCCGATCTGGTCAAGCATCAGATGCGCAGTCCCCAGAGTGAGATAGGCAAAGCCCTCTTCGGGCCGCTCATAGGACAGCGTGAAGCCAAGCCGTTGATAGAAGGCTTTGGAGCGCTGCCAGTCGGATACGGCGAATTCTGGAACAAGGGCGGGCATCGGGGGCCTCGTCATACTGGCGAAAGAAAAGGCCCGGAGCGTGAACCCCGGGCCTTTCGGTCTCGTTGCCGTCAGCCCTTAATGGCCGTGGCTGTGATCCCAATCCTCGCGCTTCGGCAGGATCTCGAAAGTATGCTCCGGCGGCGGGCAGGGCAGGGTCCATTCCAGCGTGTCGGCATACTCGTTCCAGTAGTTGTTCTGGGTCACCCGGCGACCGGCGATCAGGGTGTAGAACACGATGCCGATGAACAGGATGAACGAGGCGAAGGAAATGAACGCGCCGATCGACGACAGATTGTTCCAGTAGGCGAATGCCTCCGGATAGTCGATATAACGGCGCGGCATGCCCTGACGACCCAGGAAGTGCTGCGGGAAGAAGGTCAGGTTCACACCGATGAAGAACATCCAGAAGTGCAGCTTACCCGCCCATTCCGGGTACTGACGGCCCGACATCTTGCCGATCCAGTAGTAGATCCCGGCAAAGATGGTGAAGGCCGCGCCCATCGACATGGTGTAGTGGAAGTGGGCAACCACATAGTAGGTGTCGTGATACATCCGGTCGACGCCCGCCTGGCTGAGCACAACGCCGGTCACGCCGCCGATGGTGAACAGGATCAGGAAGCCAAAGCCGAACAGCATCGGGGTTTTGAACTCGATCGAACCGCCCCAGATCGTGGCGATCCAGCTGAACACCTTGATGCCGGTGGGCACCGCGATGACCATGGTCGCCAGCATGAAATAGCTTTGCTGGCTGAGGCTCAGACCCACCGTATACATATGGTGCGCCCAGACCACGAAGCCGATCGCGCCAATGGCGATGATCGCCCAAACCATCGGCAGGTAGCCGAAGATCGGTTTCTTCGCGAAGGTCGAGAACACGTGGCTGACCAGACCAAAGCCGGGCAGGATCACGATATACACTTCCGGGTGGCCGAAGAACCACAGGATGTGCTGATACAGGATCGGGTCACCGCCGCCATTGGGGTCAAAGAAGGTGGTGCCGAAATTGCGGTCCATCAGCAGCATGGTGATGGCGCCGGCCAGAACCGGCAGCGACAGCAGGATCAGCCAGCCGGTGACAAAGACCGACCAGGCGAACAGCGGCACCTTGAACAGGGTCATGCCGGGGGCGCGCATGTTCAGGAAGGTGGTGATGATGTTGATCGCGCCGAGGATCGAGCTGGCGCCCGAAACGTGCACGGCAAAGATCGCCAGATCCATCGCATAGCCCGGGCTGCCCGAGGTCGAGAGCGGCGGGTAAAGCACCCAGCCCACGCCCGCGCCAAGCTGGCCATCAGCCGAACCGGGCGAGAGCAGCGAAGCCACACCCAGCGCCGTGCCGGTGACATAGAGCCAGTAGGAGAGGTTGTTCATCCGCGGGAACGCCATATCCGGCGCGCCGATCATCAGCGGCATGAAATAGTTGCCAAAGCCGCCAAACAGCGCCGGGATGACCACGAAGAACATCATCAGGACGCCGTGATAGGTGATCATCACGTTCCACAGATGGCCGTTCGGGGTACAGGTTTGAGTCGCATCGGCGATGAAACGCGCGCCTTCGAGGCACATGTATTGCACACCCGGATTCATCAGCTCCAACCGCATATAGACGGTGAAGCAGACCGAGATCAGCCCGACGGCGCCAGCCGTGAACAGATAGAGGATCCCGATATCCTTGTGGTTGGTCGACATGAACCAGCGCGTGAAGAATCCGCGCTGGTCATGGTGGTCATGCCCGTGAATGGCTGCGTCGGCCATGAATCTCTCCCTTTTTGTCCCGCCCGTCCGCGACTTGCGGTCGCAGTTCGGGTTTGGGTCGTGTTTAAAGGGCGAATTCAGGTGGGGCAAGTTGTCACAGCGACAAACTGTTCAAAAAATCAGGCCGAAAAGCCTCTGGCGCTCACCGAAGAGGCCTTGGGTCAGGGCTGCGAGGCGAGGCTGGCCAGATAGGCCGCCACATTGCTGGCGTCCTTCAGGCGAAAGGTCATGCGGGCGCGGGCCGTTCCGTCGTCCAGCTGATCGCGCAAAAAGGCTTTCGGATCGCGCGCATAGTCGGCGATCAGCGCTTCGGTCCAGATAAAGCCGGTTTCCCCCAGCGCTTTCAGCGATTCGCCGTATTTGCGATAGGTCGGATCGCCTGCCGCGCCCTGACCGACTACGCCCCAAAGGTTCGGGCCGGTGGTGCCGCCTTTCACCACCATCTCGCCTTCGGGCGACAAGATCCGGTGGCACTGCGCGCATTTGCGAAACTCTTTCGCCCCAAGGTCTGCATCGCCCTCGGCCAAAGCAGCTTGGGCAAAGGCAAGTTGTGCCAGCAGGATCAGGGCAAGGGGCAGGGTGGGTTTCATCGGGATCTTCTTCGCGGCGTTTCCTGTGCCGCTCATACCCGGCTTTGCCGCGTGCTGCCAGTCCATCCTCGGCTCAACTCTGCCGCCGAAACGAAAAACGCCACCCGCTGGGGGTGGCGTTTGATGCTTTGGCCTAAGTCGTTCCGGCCTGGCTGGACCCGCGCTTATTCGGAAGCGCCTTCGGTTTCGTCCGCTGCGCCGAATTGCGCGAGGAAGGCGATCACGTCGGTGACGTCTTTCACCTTTTGCGGGGTCATCAGGGTTTTCACTTTGCCATCGTAATGGTCTTTGAGGAAGGTTTTGGCATTCGGGATGTATTCGGCGAGCATTTCCGGGGTCCAGACCAGACCCTCTTCGCCAAGTGCCAGAATCGCGTCGTTATATTTGCTGAAATCGGCCTCGCTCGCGGCGGCACGACCCACGACGCCCCAAAGGTTCGGGCCGGTCTTGCCACCCTTCACGATTTTCTCGCCTTCGGGCGAAATGATCGAGTGGCAGACTTTGCATTTTTTGAAGTCTTTTTCGCCTTGTGCCACATCATCGGCGGCAAAGGCATAGCTGCCCGAGATGGCAAACATCACGGCGGCGGTGGTCAGGATCTTTTTCATTGCGTTCCTCATTTAGTTAGTGAGTTCCAGTCGCAGGTTATCTCGGGCGGCGCGGCGCACACTTCTTTTGCCGGCATACCGTTCGTATGACGTTAAAGCCACCCTAGGGGAAGTCGGGCCGGGGGAACAAGCGCTGGATTGTCGCAGCTTAGAGCGCGAAAATCTGATCGAATGTGCGTTCCAGCGCCACGTCGAGATCTTCCATCATCACCGGCAGACCCAGATCGACCAGAGAGGTCACCCCATGCGCGGTGATCCCGCAGGGCACGATGCCGCTGAAATGCTCCAGATCGGGATCAACATTGATCGAAATCCCGTGAAAACTCACCCATTTTCTGAGCCTTACGCCAATGGCGGCAATCTTGTCTTCCTGCGGCTGACCGTTGATCCCCAGCGGTTTGTCACTGCGTTCCACCCAAACGCCCACGCGCCCCTCGCGGATTTCGCCGGTGACATTGAACTCAGCCAGGGTGGCAATGACCCAGTTTTCCAGCTGCTTCACAAATGCGCGAACATCGCGCCCGCGCTGGTTCAGGTCGAGCATCACATAGACCACCCGCTGCCCCGGCCCGTGATAGGTATACTGCCCGCCGCGCCGGCTCTCGTAGACCGGAAAGCGGTCCGGGGCGATCAGGTCGGCGGGTTTGGCCGAGGTGCCCGCGGTGTAAAGCGGCGGATGCTCGACCAGCCAGATCAGCTCGCCTGCTTCGCCCGCCGCAATCGCCGCCGCCCGCGCCTCCATAAAGGCCACGGCCTCGTCGTAATCGGTCAGACCGGGCGCGATGCGCCATTCGGGGCGGGGAAGGGGGCTGTGTTCCATGCGTTCAGATTGCACGCCGATGGGGGCTTGTCAAAAGCCGGGCTGATCGCCGCCTGTCCCCGGCTGCACACCGTGCGAATCCGGGCAAAACCGCGCCGCTGCAAAAAGCTGATTTTCCCTCTTGGAATCGCTCGGGGAGGGCGCTATGTAGCCCCTCACCAAGCCTAGACAGTGCGGTCGTGGCGGAATTGGTAGACGCGCAGCGTTGAGGTCGCTGTGGGGTAACACCCGTGGAAGTTCGAGTCTTCTCGACCGCACCATCTCTTCTCTATCTCCTTGATAGAGAACGAGAACACCCCCCGGACATTCTGAGACTGTGCCAGAGCAACGCCCCGGCGGTGCTGTGTTTGCCGCTCTTTCGCGCGTCAGGCGGGCTTATCCGGCCCCGAGCGCCACGGCGATGTGGTAGGTGGCGAAGGCGGCGATATAGGCGAGGGCGGCCATATAGGCCACGCTGATCCACATCCATCGCGCCCCGCCGGTTTCGCGCCGGATCACCGCCAGCGTCGAAATGCATTGCGGCGCAAAGACATACCAGGCGAGGAAGGCCAGCCCGGTGGCCAGTGTCCAATGGTCCGACAGCGCCGTCGCCACCTGCCCAACACCATCGCCGCCGCCGGCCACGGCATAGACGGTGGCCAGACCCGCCACTGCCACTTCGCGCGCGGCCATGCCGGTGACCAGCGCCACCGCGATTTCCCAGTTGAAGCCCAGCGGCGCCAGAATGGGCGCGATGAAATGGCCGATCCGGGCGGCAAAGCTGTACTCGATCCCCGGACCCACCGCGCCTTCAGGCGGCAGCGGGAAGGTGGCGAGGATCCAGATCACCACCATCGCGGTGAAAATCGTCGTCCCGGCCCGGCGCAGAAACATCTTCGCCCGCAACCACAGCCCCAGGCCTACGTTTTTCGGGCGCGGCCATTTGTAATCGGGCAGATCGAGCATCAGGGGGGCGGCCAGATCGTGGCGGTGGAACAGCAGCTTTGACACCGCCGCCACCGTCAGCGCCGAGACGATGCCCGCGCCGTAGAGCCCGAACATCACCAGCCCCTGCAACCCGATCCCGCCCCAGACGGTTTGGTTCGGGATGAAGGCGGCGATGATCAGCGTATAGACCGGGATGCGCGCCGAACAGGTAACCAGTGGCGCCACCAGAATGGTGGTCAGCCGGTCCTTACGGTCGTCGATCACCCTTGTGGCCATGATCCCCGGAATGGCGCAGGCAAAGCTCGACAGAAGCGGAATGAAGGCGCGGCCATGAAGCCCGGCCGAGCCCATCAGCCGGTCCATCAGAAAGGCGGCGCGGGCCATATAGCCGCTATCTTCCAGAAGCAGGATGAACAGGAACAGGATGAGGATCTGCGGCAGAAACACCAGCACGCTGCCCACCCCGGAAATCACCCCGTCAATCAGGAAACTGGCCAGCAGCCCGTCGGGCAGCACGGTCGACACCATATGGCTCAGCCAATGGAATCCTTCGGCAATGCCGTTCATCAGCGGCGCCGCCCCGGCAAAGACCGCCTGAAACATCACAAACAGCAAGGCGAGCAGGATCACCGGCCCGGCAACGCCGTGCAGCAAAATCCGGTCTACCTGCATGGTGCGGCTGCGGTCGCTTTCGGGCAGGCGCACTGCCTGTTCGAGCAGCCGGTCGGCCTCACGCTGTGCCTGGCGCAGGGCGCCCGCCGAGGGGGATTGCCATTCGGGCGCTATGGGCGCGGGCAGACCTTCGGCCAGTAGCGCATCGAGCTTTTCCCATAGCGGGCCCATCCCGGCGCGGCGCACGGCGGTGGAACTGACCACCGGCACGCCAAGCCCTTTGGACAGTACCGCCTCGTCGATGGTGACGCCGCGATGGCGGGCGATGTCGATCATGTTGAGCACGAACAGCAGCGGCAGACCCACCTGCTTCAGCTCGCTGACCAGCCGCACCGCGCCGCGCAGATTGGTGGCATCGGCCACCACCAGCACCAGATCGGGGCGGGTCTCGCCCGGCATCGCGCCCAGCACCACGTCGCGGGTGACTTCTTCATCCAGACTGCGGGCGCGCAGCGAATGGGTGCCCGGCAGGTCGATCACCGTCAGCGCCCGGCCATCCGGGGTAAGCGCAGAGCCGCTTTTATGCTCGACGGTAACGCCCGAATAGTTCCCGACCTTCTGGTTCGATCCGGTCAGGGCGTTGAACAGCGCGGTCTTGCCGCAATTCGGGGCGCCAACAAGCGCCACACGGGTGGTGCGGGTATGCGGCCCGGGAGTGGCGTCGTTCATTCGGCCGCCAGCTCGTAGCCGGGATTGTCTGCCGAGGTGACCATCAGCGCCATCGCATCGCGCCGCCGCAGCGCCACCGTGGCGCCGCTGATCCGAACCGCAATGGGATCGCGCCGGATCGGGCCTTCATGCAAAAGCTCCAGCTCGGCGCCTTCCATGAAGCCATGCTCGACCAGACGGCGTTCCATCTCGTCGGCCCCCAAACGGCCCTTTTCATCACTGCCCTGAATGGCAATCAGCCGTCCGCGAAACCCACGGGGGGCTTCCCCGAGTTTGAGGACGGGGCCGTCAGCGGGCTGATGTGTCATGGGCAAGGATCCCGTTTCTTCGTGCGCGATTACCTGAGTAATATGATCGAGTATGTAGTGCAACATTGATCTGGCGCAAGCCCGGTGCGATTTTGTGCCATAGTGAAGCAGATCTTTATGGCAAGGAGTTGGCGGGTCCGGCCCTAGTTGCCCTCGACGCCCGCAAACCGGGCTTTCAACAGCGCTTCGCGATATTCCGCCTCGGCGGTGCTGTCATAAACCAGCCCGCCGCCGACATTCAGCGTGATCCGCTCTGGCCCGTGCCAGGTCAGGGTGCGGATCGGCACGCTGAAGCGCATCTCGCCGCCCGGGGCCACCCAGCCGATGGCGCCGCAATAGACGCCGCGCGGGGCGGGCTCCAGCTCGCGGATGATCTCCATTGCTCGGATCTTTGGCGCGCCGGTCACCGAACCGCAGGGAAAGATCGCCCGCAGGATGTCGGGCAGGGTGGTGCCGGAATTGAGCTTGGCGCGCACCGTCGAGGTCATCTGATGCACGGTCTCGTAGGTTTCGATCTCGAAAAGCTTCGGCACCTTGACCGACCCCACCTCGCTGATCCGCGACAGGTCGTTGCGCATCAGATCGACGATCATCAGGTTTTCAGCCTGGTTCTTTTCGCTGGCCGCCAGCTCGGCGCGCGCCGCCTCGTCTTCCGCTGGTGTCTCCCCGCGGGCCGCCGTGCCCTTCATCGGTTTGGTTTCGATCCAGCCCTCGGCATCGACCGAGAAAAACAGCTCGGGCGAGCGCGATAGCAGAACCGGCCCACCCAGATCGACATATGCACCATATTCGGTTTTCTGGCGCGCCGCGAGCGAGGCATAGAGCGCGGCGGGTTTGGCCTTTGAGGCCAGCTCCATCGGAAAGGTCAGGTTCACCTGATAGGTGTCACCTGAGGCGAGGTATGCATGCACCTTGTCAAACGCCGCCTCATAGCCTGCAAATGCCGGGATCGGCGCGGCGTGATGCGGGGCCGGAACCGGCGCGGGGTCGTCGGGCAGACCGGCAGATGCACAATGTTCGAACACCCCGAGCAGGATCAGCGGCAGCTCGCGGGCTTCCGGCAGAAGCGGCGTCAGCTTGCGCGACAGAAGATAGCCCAGCTCATAGCTGAAATAGCCAGCCAGCCAGTGCCCTTCCTCCTGCGCGCGGATGATCGCGGCAAAGGCGGCCTCGACCTCGCCGGGCGTATCGGCGCGGATGATGTCGACCGGGGCGGAAAAGCGTTTGCCGGTGCCGTCGGGGCCGGGATCGAATTGAATAAGCATGGACTCGCCGGGTTGCTGCGTTGCGGCGAGCGATAGTCCAGCAGGCGCGGAAGCTCAATCGGCGAAGCGACGCAGCAATTGTCATTTCCGCCCCTCTGGCGTAACCCGGCGCGCGAAACAGACCCTTCGGAGGCCCGGATGATCCGCCATATCGTATTCTTTTCCGCCAAAGACCCGAAAGATGCCGAACGCATCCAGAAGGGGCTGAGCATCCTTACGCGCATTCCCCATGCGGATCGTCTCGAACTTGCGCTCAATCACCGCGACGATCCGATCAGCGATGAGATTGATGTGGTGGTCTATGGCGAGTTTGCCGATCTCGATGCGCTGGCGGCCTATAAGGCGCATGAGCTTTATCAGATCTCGATTGCCCGGGTGCGCCCGCTGCGCGAGCTGCGCTTTGCGGTGAATTTCGACAGCAGCGCGGCGCTCACCGAAGAGGCGGTGTTCGATTAATCCGCGCCGCTTTCGCTGATCGCCTCCAGCGCCGGTTGCCCAAGCCGCGCCAACAGGCCCTGCACCCGCGCTCGCGCCTCGGCCCCCTGCCAATCGGCGGGGAAAAACCTGTCGGGCAGGTCGGTCTGGCGCAGCACCAGCCGCCGCCAGCCATGCACGATCAGCATCCGCAACACCGCCCGATCCAGCATCGGCAGGGCGTGGAGATCGGTGCCATCCAACGCCGCTTCGGCCATGGCCAGCGCACGGTTGAACGCGGCGGTGGACGCGGCAAGGGCTTCTGGCATCAGCTGGGCCTGCAGCCATTCTGGCACCTCAGGCGCGGCACCTTCCAGCACGAACATGCCCGAAGGCTCCGAGGCAGCGCCCATGCCCAGCCAGACGCCTTGCCCCAGCGCCACATAGCCCTCGGCCAAACGGGCCGCTTCCAGCGTCAGCCGCTCGGTGGCCTCCAAGGGCCCGGCCACCAGCACATGCCAGCGCTTCGGGGCAGGGGGCGCGGGCGCATAGATCCGGGCGCTGGCCCGCTTGGTCTCATCGCGGCCCTGTTGCGTCAGCCGGTAATGCGACACCCGGCCTTCGCGGCGCGTCTCGATCCAGCCATCCTTGCGCAGCCGGTGCAGCGCCACCCGCATCGCTTCGGGCCGCACCCCGATCCGGCCCATGATCGCCGACAGGACGGGGCCGGAAATTTCCGCCCCCTCGGCCCGCGCCATATCGCCAAAGATCGTCACGATCAGCGACCAGGTGCGCGGGTCTGCCCCGGCGGTCAGCGCCGCAATCGCCGCCTGCGCTCCCATCAGAGCGCGTTCATGGTCAGAAGATCGTATTCCGCCACCGTCTCGCCGTGCTGATTGCGGATGGTCACATGCCAGCGCACTTCGCCATGCTCCTTTGTGCGGGGCGTCTTTGCCTTCACCACCAGCTTTACCGAAATGCTGTCGCCCGGGCAAACCGGCTTCAGAAAGCGCAGGTTATCCAGCCCGGTATTGGCCAGAACCGGGCCGGGATTGGGCTCGACAAACAGCCCGGCGGCAAAGCTGAGAAGCAGATAGCCATGGGCGACGCGGCCAGGGAAGAACGGATTGGCTGCCGCGGCTTCCTCATCCATATGCGCATAGAAGGTGTCGCCGGTGAAATGGGCGAAATGCTCGATGTCGTCGAGGGTGATTTCGCGCGACGCGGTGGTGATGGTTTCGCCCAGCGTGAGCGCACCAAAACGTCGGGTGAAGGGGTGCGCCTCTTTGCTGATCTCGGCGGCCCCCGGCACCCAAGTGCCTGTAATCGCGGTCAGAATATCAGGGCTGCCCTGCACGGCGCTGCGCTGCATGTAGTGCAACACCCCGCGAATGCCGCCCATTTCCTCGCCGCCGCCCGCACGGCCCGGGCCGCCATGGATCAGCTGCGGCATCGGCGAACCATGGCCGGTGCTTTCCGGCGCCGACGCGGGATTGTTGAAGTAAAGCCGCCCGTGATAGGCGCCCGCGCCAAGCGCCACCGCGCGCGCCACCTCGCCGCTTTCGGTCACCACGCTCGCCACCAGGCTGCCTTCGCCGCGATTGGCGAGCGCGATGGCATGGTCGAGGTCGCGATAGGGCATCACGGTCGCGACCGGGCCAAAGGCTTCGGTCTCGTGGATCTTTGTGGCCCCGTCCGGATCGGCGCAGTGAAACAGCAGGGGCGAGACAAAGGCGCCCGGGTCGACATTGCCGTTGAGGGCGGGCGTGTCGGTGGAGCCGAACACCAGCCCGGCCTCGGTGCCGATGATCGCGGCTTTCGCCAGCACATCGGCCTTTTGCTCGGCCGAGACCAGCGCGCCCATCCGCGTGGCCGGATCGCGCGGATCGCCCACCACGGTTTTGGCGAGCCGGGTTGAGAGCGCTTCGATCACCGGCGCCACCTGCGCTTCGAGCACGAAAATGCGGCGGATCGCGGTGCATTTCTGCCCCGCTTTGGTGGTCATCTCACGATGTACCTCTTTGATAAACAGATCAAAAGCCGCGCTGCCCGGGGCAATATCGGGGCCAAGGATAGTGGCGTTGAGGCTGTCTTGCTCCGCCACGAACCGCGTGGCGTTTTCAATCAGGTTGGGCCGCGCGCGCAGCATATTGCCGGTAGCCGCCGAGCCGGTGAAGCTGACCACATCCTGCGGGCCAAGCAGGTCGAGCAGATTGCCGGTGCCGCCCGCGATGAATTGCAGCGCGCCCTCGGGCAGGATGCCGCTTTCGATCATCATCCGCACCGCGAGTTCGGTGACATAGCAGCTGGCGGTGGCCGGTTTCACGATCGCCGGAACCCCCGCCAGCAGGGTGGGGGCGAGCTTTTCGAGCATCCCCCAGACCGGGAAGTTGAAGGCGTTGATATGCACCGCCACGCCCTGCAGCGAGGTGGCAATATGCTGGCCCGCGAACACGCCGGTCTTGCCAAAACGCTCTACCCCGCCCTCGACATAGATCTGCCCGTCCGGCAGCTCGCGCTTGCCTTTCGAGGCATAGACGAACAGCGTGCCGATGCCGCCGTCGATGTCATAGCGATGATCGCCCAGCGTCGCGCCGGTATGATACGAGATCTCATATAGCGCATCGCGCCGCTCGTTGAGGTAGAGTGCGAGCTGTTTCAGCATCCCGGCGCGCTGGTGAAAGCTCATGGCGCGCAGCGCGGACCCGCCGCGAGACTTTCCAAATTTCAACATTTCGGTGTAGTCGAGGTTGGAATTTCCCGCTTCAGCTATCACTTTTCCATCAATTGCGCTGAGTATGGGCCGTGCCTCTTCACCCGGCGCAACCCAGGCTCCGAGCGCATAGCTCGCCACTTTCATCACCATAACCATCTCCCTGTTCGCGTCTTTTCGGGGTTATCCATGTACGTCGTAATCAATCACCACCCGGTCAGAAATCGGGTGACATTGGCAGGTCAGCACATAGCCCGCTTCAACCTCATGATCCTCCAGCGCGTGATTGGCGCGCATCTCGACCTCGCCTTCCACCACCTTGGCCAGACAGGTGGAACACACCCCCGCCGTGCAGGAAAACGGGGCGGGCAGATCATGGGCGAGTGCGGCCTCCAGCACCGTGGTCTCGCGCCCCATCGCTATCGTGCGGGTGGCGCCGTCGATGGTGATCACCGCTTCGACCGCGCCGCCATCGGCCTTCGCCGCCGCCACCTGCCGGGCCAAGCGCCCGGGTTGGGCGGAGAGGAACAGCTCGTAATGGATTGCATCAGCTGGAAAATCTGCCGCCAGCAGCGCCGCCTCGATGGCCTTCATCATCGGCTCTGGCCCGCAGATATAGGTCTGGTCGATGGCCGAGAGGTCGATCCAGTGCTGAAACAGCGCCGCGCATTTGGCCTCGTCCACCCGGCCGGTGAACAGCTCCACATCCTGCGCATCGTCTTCCAGCACATGCAGCACCGAGAACCGGCCCAGAAAGCGGTCTTTCAGATCCTGTAATTCGGTGCGGAACATCACGCTATTCACCCGCCGGTTGGCATAGACGAGGGTAAAGCGGCTGTCAGGCTCGTCTTCCAGCACCGTGGTCAGGATCGACAGAAGCGGGGTGATGCCCGATCCGCCTGCAAAGCCCAGATAATGCCGTGCCGCGCGGGTCTCCGGTAGGTGAAACACGCCAAAGGGTGGCAGTGCCTCGATCACATCGCCGGGCTTCAGATTGTCATTGGCCCAGTTCGAAAACGCCCCGCCGGGGACGCGCTTGATGCCGACTTTCAGCCCCGCGCCGGGGCGCGTGCAGATCGAATAGCTGCGCCGCAGCTCTTCGCCTTCAAAGCTGCGCCGAAAGGTCAGGTGCTGGCCGGGCAGATAGGCAAAATCGCCTTCCTCTCCGGCAGCGGGGGCGAGCGAGACCACCACCGCATCGCTGATGGTGTTTTCCACGTCTGTCACGGTAAGCTTATGAAACTGCATGACATTCCTCAGATGCATTTGAAATGGTCGAAAGGTTCAAGGCAGCTCTTGCAGCGCCATTGTGCCTTGCACGGGGTCGAGCCGAACTGGCTGATGCGCTCCAGATCCGCGCCGCCGCAACGCGGGCAGCGCTCTGGCCCGCCTGCCGGATGCGGCGGGGCGATGCCATAGGCTTCCAGCTTGTCGCGGCCCGCCTGTGACAGCCAGTCGGTGGTCCAGACCGGGGTGATCTGGCGTTTCAGCTCCAGCCTGTCGATGCCGCGCTCAGTCAGCGCGCGGGTGATTTCCATGTTGATCAGGCTGGTGGCCGGGCAGCCGGAATAGGTGGGGGTGACGGTCACCTCCAGCCTGTCGCCTTGCCACGCCACGTCGCGGATCACGCCCAGATCGACCAGACTGATCGCCGGAATTTCCGGGTCGGGGATCTCGGAGAGCCAGGCCCAGATGGTCTCGAGGCTGGGGCGGGTCATGTGGCGGGGCTCACGCTTTTGGCCCGGCGGCACTGCCGGGCCGCGCCCCACCCTCCCCCCGGGAGGGCGCACGGAAACGCCGCGAGCAGCGGGCCATGCGTGGAGACTTTGAGGGCAATCCTAGCCCTCAGCCCGTAAAACGCCCCCCCAGGGTCGGGCGCGGCCCTTCTGTTCTCACTCCGGCGCCTCACCAGCTGGCATCCGGATAGGCGCGTTGCAGCCATTGCATTTCGGTCAGCAGGTGGCCGAGATGTTCGGAATGTCGTGCGCCGCTGCGTCCGCCGCTCTGCGCCCAAGCGCTGTCGGGGATCACCAGCGTGGCTTCCTCCAACGCCGCGCCCACCAGCGCCTCCCAATCGCCACGCAGATCGGCGGGCAGGGGGGCGATGCCGCGCTCTGCCAGCGCCTCGTCTTCGGCGTGGCTCTCGAACATCTCGCCGACATAGGGCCAAAGCCGGTTCAGCGCCGCCTGCATCCTTGCGTGGCTTTCCTCGGTCCCATCGCCCAAGCCCACCACGGTGTCGCGGCTGCGGGCAAAATGATAGGCCACTTCCTTGCCGGTCTTGGCGGCAATCGCGGCGACGAGCGGATCGGAGGAGCCTTCCAGCCGGGCCAGCATCACCTTGGCCCAGGCATCGTAGAGAAATTGCCGCAGGATGGTCTGGCCGAAATCGCCATTGGGCTGTTCGACCAGCAGGATATTGCGAAAATCCCAGACATCGCGGCGAAAGGCGAGCGCATCGGCGTCGCGCCCGACATCCTCAACCTCACCGGCCAGCCCAAGCCAAAGCTGGGTCTGACCGATGAGGTCGAGGGCGGTATTGGCCAGCGCGATGTCCTCCTCCAACACCGGCGCATGGCCACACCATTCGCTGACCCGATGCCCCAGCACGAGGCTGTTATCGCCCATCCGAAGGCAGAGCCCGAACAGCGCCTGATCCGCCATCACATCGCCCCCACATCGTCGGGGATGTCGAAAAAGCTCGGGTGGCGGTAGACCTTGCTGTCCGCAGGCTCGTAAAGCGGGCCTTTTTCAGCGGGCGAGGAGGCGGTGATATCGGCGGCTTGCACCACCCAGATGCTCACCCCTTCGCCCCGCCTTGTATAGACATCGCGGGCATTCCTGATCGCCAGTTCCGCATCGGGCGCGTGCAGGCTGCCCATATGCCTGTGGCTCATCCCGTTCTGCGCGCGGATGAACACTTCCCAAAGCGGCCATTCCTTTGACATATCGTTCTCCCTATTCCGCCGCTTCCCGTGCGGCGCGCTTTTCGGCATGGGCCATCAGCCCTTCGCGCACCCAGGCGCCGTCTTCCCAGGCGCGCTGGCGGGCTTCCAGCCGCTCGGTATTGCAGGGGCCATTGCCCTTCAGCACCTCGTAGAACTCGCGCCAATCCGGTTGCGCATAATCGTAATGCCCGGTCTCTTCGTTGAGGCGCAGCGTGTCGTCGGGGATGGTCAGGCCCAGATACTCGGCCTGCGGCACCGTCTGATCGACGAATTTCTGCCGGAGCTCGTCATTGGTGTTGATCTTGATCTTCCACGCCATCGACTGGGCCGAATGCACGCTGTCAGTATCAGACGGGCCGAACATCATCAGCGCCGGATACCAGAAGCGGTTCATCGCATCCTGCGCCATCCGGCGTTGCGCCTCGCTGCCCGTCGCCATCTTCATCATGATGTCGTAGCCCTGCCGCTGGTGAAAGCTTTCCTCTTTGCAGATGCGGATCATCGCGCGGGAATAGGGGCCATAGCTGGTGCGTTGCAGCGGCACCTGATTCATGATCGCCGCGCCATCCACCAGCCAGCCCACCGCGCCGATATCGGCCCAGGTAAGGGTGGGATAATTGAAGATCGAAGAATATTTCATCGAGCCGTCGAGCAGCTTTTCGGTCAGCTCATCGCGGCTAACCCCAAGGGTTTCGGCGGCGCAGTAGAGGTAGAGCCCATGCCCGGCCTCGTCCTGCACCTTGGCCAGCAGGATCGCCTTGCGTTCCAGCGTCGGGGCGCGGGTGATCCAGTTGCCTTCGGGCAGTTGCCCAACCACTTCGGAATGGGCGTGCTGGGCGATCTGGCGGATCAGCGTGGCGCGGTAGCCGTCTGGCATCCAGTCTTTCGGCTCGATCTTTTCGCCCGCCTCGATCCGGTCCTGAAAATGCGCCTCCTCCGGGCTCATCTCAGCGCGGGGTTTCACCGCCTTGCCGGTCGATTTCACCATTTGAGCATACATGGCTGGCCCTCCCAAGCCGGTGCCGCCGGGGTTGCCCCGGGCATCCTCCTCTGCGCTGTCGGGAAAAGCCGACCGCATGGTCAGGGATATACCTCATGGCGATTCGACGCAAGAAAAGCGTTACCAGTGCGTCTGGTGAGGAGATATTGCGTAACACATTGCGGATCTTGCGCCCGGTCACGGCCGCGCTTTAGATGACGGCATGACACCCCCACGCGCCTCTCATCTTGCCTTCACTCTGGGTTTGCTCGCGCTGGGCGGGCTGGCTGGCGCTGTGTTTGGCCGCCTTGGCCTGCCGCTGCCCTATCTGCTCGGCCCGATGCTGATTTCGGGTCTGGCAGTGGGCTTTGGTCAGCACCGCTTTCCCAAGGGCTATGTGTTCCCGATGAAGCTGCGCATGGTGTTTGTCGGCGTCATCGGGGCGATGATCGGCGGCGGCTTCACGCCCGAAATCCTTACTGTCCTGCCACGCATGGCGATCTCGGTGCCGGTGCTGATTGTGATCGTCGCGCTGGTGCATTGGCTGAACACGCTGATTTTCCAGCGGCTTGGCGGGATCGACCGGGTCACCGCCTATTATTCCGGCGCGCCGGGCGGGCTCTATGCCTCGCTGGTGTTCGGCGAAGAGGCCGGGGCCGATATTGCCATGCTCACGCTGTTGCAATTCCTGCGGATCATCGCCGTGGTCACGCTGGTGCCGGTGGCGATGTCGCTGTGGGAGGGGCATCTGGTCGGCTCGGCGGCGGGGATGAGCTTTGGCGCGAAAAGCCAGATCACCCTGATCAGCGTGCCGGTTCTGGCCGCGATTGCGCTGGGTGGCGTCTTCCTCGGCGAAAAGCTGCGCCTGCCTGCCGGTCAGCTGGTCGGGCCGATGCTGCTGGCGGCTGTTGTCACCGTGTCGGGCCTCTTCGTGCTGGCGCCACCGGTCTGGGTGCTGCCCGCAGCACAAGTGGTGGTGGGCACCGGGCTGGGGGTGCGTTTTACCGGCATGACCGGGCGGCTGATGCTGAAAGGGGCGGGGCTGTCGCTGATGTCGGTGATCATGATGATGATCGTCGGGGTGATCGCGGCGCTGATCGTGAACCGCGTCACCGGGTTGCCCAGCGATATGCTGGTGGTGGCCTATGCGCCTGGCGGGGTGGTCGAGATGAGCCTGATCGGCCTGTCGCTCGCGGCCAATCCAACCATCATCACCCTGCACCATCTGGTGCGGATCCTCGTCACCATCGGCGAGCTGTCGCTGGCGCATAAATTCGGCTGGATGCAGGGCAAGCGTTAGGGCGGCGCATGACCGCGGTTGGGCGCATGAGCGTTTCCGGTCTGTCCGTTTATGGTGAAGGTATCCCCCTGCTTATAGCTCCGCACTTGTGGTGACGATGCGCCTGACCGCCACGCCAGAGGCGTGACAGGTATAGCTGCGCACCTCTGGTGCGACGCGGTCATGCGCAGCCCGGGCCGCTAAAGCGGCTGTTCCGGGCAGCCCAGCCAAGCGCCTTTACGTCTCTAGGCCTCATCCGTCTAACGGTTCGCGTCGATCCAGCGCGACATCATCCCGGCATCGCGAAAGCATTCATCCGGGATCGCCCGACGTTTGAGCCGCGCGAGCTTTTCGGCAAAGGCCACTTGTTTCGAGGTCGCTCCACTACCGCCACCGGATCTTACCTTATGCGCGTCGATCCAGCGCGACAGGGCGCGGCGGTCTTCCCGCTCGGTGCGCGGAATGGCGGTATCGAGCCGCCTGGCAATCTGGCGGGCATAATCAAGCTGCTTCTGCGTCGGCGGCAGGGCGAGGGTTTCGTATCCTGTGTCATACATCGGCGTTCTCCCGGATGAGAACAAAGGTAGAACAAATGTCGGGAAAAATCAAGATGGCGAGGGAGGGGCGTGGATGGGGGCGAGGCACGCCCCGTAGGGCGCGCAGTCCTGCGCACCGCTCGTCGGTGGTTTGCGGGTCAGTTCTGCACGTCCTCGCTGCGCCTGAGGGCGCAGGCTACAGGGGCAAACCCGATCAACAGGTGCATAATACAGCGCAGCTTACGCCAGATCCCGTCCAAAGAATGGGTAGCGTCGTATGCTCAAGTCCGGGCGGTCAAGATTCGAAAATGAAACCATCAGGAAAGTCCTTGCGAATAACTTAGAGAAAAAGGTGCTTATGCTTCTGGGATATAATGATAACTCAACCCGCTGATTGCAGCAGCTTGTAGTCGTTCCGCGAGCACATCAGAAATAAATGGCCCACCTCCGGGTACAAATTTATCGATCCAGATATGATGATTGCCGATCTTTTCGGTCGAAAACACCAGCGCGCGAGGCTGATTTTCCTCCGGATAGAAAAAGCCGCGCTTATTCAGTGGATAAGTTCTTTCCCGATCCAATGCATCAAGGCGATTACAAATATTCAGAAAATAATCCGTTCTCTGATAATCTTTTCCGACATATAGCTCCATCGGAAAAAAACGATGCACCCCGGGCTCCAGCTCCTCAACAATATCCTTTACCCTTTCACAGACAACCAGCTCACGACCGCGCCAACGCTCCACATCCAGCAATGGTTTGACCTTCAGGCCAGCGCCACCCCGAAGCAGCTTCGTCGGCATGCCCTCTTCCGCCATCGCCCGACCAGCACCCAGCCCTGCCTTCGTGATCAGCGCCCCATCATCCTGAGTGGCATCGACAAGATGCATACCCTTCGCATCTCCCTCAAGCACCTCGATCCAACTGTGCTCATCCCGGGTATCTGCTTTATCGTCCCAGATTCCACCTGTGATACCGTAGGCCATGCCTTTACTCCTTCGCCTCGTTCCGTGGCGCTCCGCGCCAAGACGCCGTGTCCCCTCGCGTGACGGGGGAAATCACCCCCGCCATGCCCCCGAAACCCGCGCGAAGAAAAAACTTCGCACAGTTAGCGGTAACACCTTTGCCGCCAAAGACTTACACCACTGTGCGAGTTCGCCCACCCCCTTAAAAAGGAGGTGGGCAGGGCTTTGGTGGCTTAGCCGAACACCTTGGTCAGGGCGCGGTCGAGGGTCTCGGTGATGGCGTCGATATCGTCGGCACTGGCGATCAGGGCCGGGGCGAAGGTGAGGGTGTTGTTGAAGCCCGGTACCGAGCGGTTGGTGGCGCCGATGATCACGCCCTGAGCCGAGCATTCGGCCACCACGGCGCCGATCTCTTTCTCGCTCACCGGGGTTTTCGAGGCGCGGTCGCTGACCAGCTCGGCCCCGAGGAACAGCCCCTTGCCGCGCACATCGCCGATCACCTTGTGCTTATCCATCAGCGCTTCGAGATTGCCCAGCATCCGCGCCCCCATAAGGGTGCAGTTCTCCAGCAGGTTCTCGTCTTCGATGATCCGCATATTCTCGATCGCCGCCGCCGGGCCAGCCGTGCAGCCGCCGAAGGTGGAAATATCGCGGAAATGATTGAGCGGATCGCTGGCATCGTCCTTGAACAGGTCAAAGACTTTCTCTGAGGTCACCGTCACCCCGATCGCCGCATAGCCCGAGGCCACGCCCTTGGCGAGGGTGACGAAATCCGGCTTCAGCCCGTAATGCTCGTAGCCGAACCAGGTGCCGGTGCGGCCCATCCCGCAAACCACCTCGTCGATATGCAGCAGGATGTCATATTTCGCGCAGATCTCCTGCACGCGGCTCCAATAGCCTTCGGGCGGCAGGATCACGCCGCCGCCTGCGGTGATCGGCTCAAGGCAGAGCGCGCCGACGGTATCGGGGCCTTCGCGCAGGATCACCTCTTCGATGGCGTCGGCGGCCTTCTGGCCATAGGCCTCGCCGCTCAGATCCCACTGCGCGTGATATTCCATGCAATGCGGCACCATGATGAAATCCGGCGCGAAGGGGCCGTATTGCACATTGCGCTCGCTCTGGCCGCCCGCGCTCATCGTGCCGATGGTGCCGCCGTGATAATCGCGCTCGCGGTAGAGGATCTTGGTCTTCTTGCCGCCATAGCGTTTATGCGCGATCTGGCGGACCATTTTGAACACCTTCTCGTTGGCCTCAGAGCCCGAGTTGGCGTAGTAGACCCGGCTCATCCCCGGCATCTTGGCAATGAGCTTTTCGGCGAAGATCGCGCCCGGCACGTTCCCGGCGGCCCCGGCGAAATAGTTCAGTTTCACCAGTTGATCACGAATCGCATCGGCAATGCTTTCGCGGCCATAGCCGACATTCACCGTCCAGACGGCGCCCGAAACGGCATCGATATATTCCTTGCCGTTGGCATCCCAGACCCGCATCCCTTTGCCCTCGACAATGATCCGCGGATCGCTGGTTTCAAAGGGTTTATGCTGCACGAGGTGGTGCCAGACATGGGCCTTGTCGGCGGCGATGACGTGGCTGATATCGTTCTCGGTGAAACCGTCCATGTGACTCTCCGTTGGGTGTCAGGTCGTGCCTGATTTGTTCATTTGATCAAATTCTAGGGGCGGACGCGCTCAAGCGCAATCGGGATCACGCGGCACGATGCACTAGGCGCCATAATGGCGCTTTTCGATCCGGGCATTGCCGCCGCCTTCGGGCAGGGTCACGACCTGAATTTCACCGAACTGCACCGGCGGTTTGCCCGGGATGCCCAGCTCTAGATAGAGAAAGCCCAGATTTTCCTGATTGCCGACCCAGACCACAGTTTGCCCCGGATGGGCCGAGAGGATTTTTGTGCCCGCCCCCAGCGCAGGCATGGTCTGAACGGGCAGTCCCCGAGCCTCGGCCAGCGGCGTAGCGGTGTCAATATTGCGCTGACGCGGAGTGCAATAGACCGCATCAATCGGGAGGTCGGTCAACGCCTCGGGCAGCATCGCCGCGCGGGCAACGCCCGTTTCGTTCAGCATCGAAAAGGTCCGGTCGGCGTGACGCAGGATAATCAGCCGCCCGTAAAGCCCGGCGGGGCGCAACGAGGCGCAGCCGGTGAGCAGGGCAGCAGAGGAGAGGGCGAGAAAACGACGACGGTGCATGGGGGGCCTCGATTGATTTTTGGCGAAACTAGGGCGCGCGGCGGGTGCTGTCCATCTGTGGCGAAGTGGCCACGGCGGCAGGGCGACGTCCCTGGCAGGGCGCTGTGCTCTCGCGGTGCCTCGGGGCAACCGCTAGAGTGCCTCACAGGATTCGAAGAGAGGACGGGACAGTATGGCACGCAGATTTGGCGCGATGGGGCGGACGCTGCTCACTGCAGCGGTGCTGATGCTACAAGCCCCGATGGCAGGGGCGCAAGAGGCGCCAGTCAGCTTTCAGTGGCCCGACAATCCTTTTGACCCGACGCTTTCGGCCGATCTGTTTCCGGCAACGGGCGAGACCACCTTCGAAAAGGCCGGGCGGGTGTTTGTGCAATCCATGGGCGGCGTCGGCGACGAGATTTTTCAGATCGCCACCTATCCGTTGCGCGACCCCATGACCTTTGGCACCTTTGCCCTTGGGATCGGTGGTCTGATGCTGGTCGACCGGCAGACCACTACGCTCTATCAGCAGACCCTGCCGCCGGTTGGCCGGCTCTTCGAGCTGCCGCGTCTGACCAATATCGACCTTCTGACCGCCGATGAGGAGTGGATCGCCTTGGGAATGGCGGGTACCTATGCCTATGGTCTGGCGGCGAATGATGAGCGCGCGCAGGTGGCGGCGATGCTGTCGGCCAAGGCGGTGGCCTATTCCTACATCACCTCGCATATCATCCTGAAGGCTGCAACGGGGCGCAAACGTCCGGTGCAGGATCTGGCCAACCATACCGGCGATGCGGGCGTCTACACCACCAGCCCGTTTGATTTCTTCAACTGGAACGGCGTCCACGTGAATTCGACCGCTGTCGCCACCGGGATGCCGTCTTATCACTTCACCATGTATTTCGCTGCGGCGCGGGTCTATTCCGGGGTCTATGACAACTATCTGATCCCCTATGCGCTGGCGGGTGCGATCGCGCTGCAATCGGCCGAGGGGCATAATCACTGGGTCAGCGACATGGTGGCGGGGGCGCTGATCGGCACCGGGATCGGCAATGTGGTGCTGAGCTCGTATGAAGATCGCAAGCGCAAGAGCTTCGGGACCTTCACCCCCATCGTCGGCTCAGACGGCGTGGGGCTGGGCTGGCAGATGAGTTTCTGAGGCGCGCCGGGCGAGGGTGCCCGAACTCGAACAGGGGGTCAAACCTTTGATATTTAACGCGGTAGCGCTAACTGTTCGAGATTTGTGCGAAGGCCAGTAAGGCCTCGGTTGCGCAGAGGCCTATTCGGGTGGGTCTGCCGGTTATGCCCGGTCTGCAGGGCTTACAGGGCAGGGTGATCAGGCGCGGGAACGTGCCACGCTGAGCGTGAGGCCCGCAAGCGCAGCGGCTAGCGCGATCCAACCGAAAAACCAGAACCGCCCTGCCAGCGCATCTTCCGCATAGGAGGCGACAAAGCCCGCTTTGCCAAAATAGGCCGAAAGCCCGGCCAGCACGAGGGCGGTGGCCGCGATGAGAAGCCGCCAGCGCTGCGCGAGCGTGCTGCCCCAAAGCGCGGCCCCGATGACCAGCCCAATCGGCGCCCCGATCAGCACCACCTTTTGCGACCACCACGGATGCGCGCCGAGATAAACCGGCAGGTTGATCGCCCAGAGAACGGCAGACAGAGCAACCGCCAGCGCAAGGCTTTTCAAAAACGTCATTGGGACCTCCTTCAATGCCACGCCATCTTGCCGGGCGCGGGGGCTTAGGCAATCCCCCCTACGCGAAGGTGATCGGGCGTGATGGGGGGGCTCGGGCCTTGACGGGCGGTGCGCGCCCTACGGGGGTCTTTCACGGGAGAGCGCCAAAATCCCGGTGGCTGGATCAGATCGAAGCCGGTGCCACATGCTCCGCCCGGCGGCATATGAGGTGCGACCGTGGCTCCGGTGGAGCCGCGAAAGCGCGCCGATTGGGGCGACGCCCGCATCCGGAAGGCTTTCGCCGCGCCGCTGGCGCGAGGATCTGACCTCTTTTCCCTAAGAGAGTGCCAGAGCCCCGGTGGCTTGATCAATGCAACGCGATAGCCACAAGCTGCGCCCGGCGGCACGACGGGCGACGCCCGACCCTCCCCCCGGGAGGGCGTTTGGAGACTCCATGGGAAGCCATTCGGGCGTCGATGCTTTTGGGCGCGGTGCTTAGAATTGGCTCGGCACAACGCCCACCCAGGGTCAGGCGTCGCCCGTTTCGGGTGGCGGTGCTTGGGGATGCGTGAGAGCGATGGAAGGGAAAAAAGAGCTAGCCAAAAAGTCCGTATTCCCGACTTGTCAAACGAATAGGCTGGTGCGTAGGCTGCAATTAGTAATTTCACGAGTAGGTTCGGGGGTGGCCCATGGCGGAAGACGAAGTAAACGGCCAAGAAAACGTGTCAGAGGACGCGACGGAAGCTAAAGCTAAAGAAAAGCCGCCAGCGCGAAATATCGGGGGAAACATCCCCTATGTCTCATCGCCAGGACCATTTCGAAAGGCACTCGAAGGCATTATCACGGCCGAAAAGCCGGACCATTTCAACGTTAATTTTCTTGATACCATCTTAAGTCTCTCTGGCGGCTCTGCCCGAGCCATTCCTCCGCAACTGAAGAAAATGGGTTTTTTGGCCGCTGACGGTTCGCCCACCGAACGCTACATGCAGTTTCGCACTGAATCAGGAAGAAGCCGAGCGGCATTGGCAGGATTGAAGGAAGCCTTTGATGATTTGTTCAAAAGGAATTCCTATGCTCACCGTGAAGATGAGAGTGGTGTGAAGGACATTATTGTCGAAGTCACGGGGCTGACGAAGGGGGACCGAATTGTTGGGTTGATGTATCAAACCTTTGATGCAGTCAGACAGCATATTGGAAAGGATGTTGAAGCCGAAGTCAAACTTCCTGCGCAAGTCAAAGATCTAGAGAATAGCAACGAGCCTTCGTTTCGCAACGAGGAAAAACAAATAGGGCTCTCCTATAATATTAACATTGTAATTCCGGAAACAGATGACGTCGCTGTTTTAAACGCAATCTTCAAAGCAGTGAAAGACAACCTTTTGCAATGAACTCAAGAGAGAAAATTGAGCTTTTTCTTCTTAAGACTTTGAATCTCCAGCGTGAGTTGGAGAAGGTAAATCCTTCGAGCAATAATCAGAAATCTGATGTTGAGAAAGTGGCCGACAAACTGGTCGCGCAATTTGTTGCGCAGATTGACACCAAAATCCTATCTGATGCTGAGCGTATGAGCGAATTTTACCAGACCCTGTTCGCTCTAGAGAACGACATTCGGCAGCTTATCCAGTCCACCTTGGAGGAGGCTGAACCCGATGAGTGGTGGAATGAACTAGTTCCGCCCGGGGTAAAGACAAATGTTGAGAGGAACCGGGATCGAGAAATAGCGGAGGGTCTCCCGAGCAGATCGGACAGATTGATTGACTATACCACGTTTGGAGAGCTCGGGGAGATTCTGAAGAACAACTGGGATTTGTTCCGCGGAATCTTCTCAAACGAACCTTTGGATCGGGTTCTGAGAATCATGAAGCGCCTTAATCTCGCGCGAGGGCCAATCGCGCATTGCAATGTGGTGCCGATTGAAGAAGCCCTTCGGCTGAAGCTTGCAATGCGCGATCTATATACTCTTATGGGTTAACGCTACCGCGTGAACTTCTTGTATTTCAGCCGCTTCGGTTCCAGCGCGTCCGGGCCCAGCCGGCGTTCTTTGTCTTCTTCGTAGTCTTCGAAGTTGCCCTCGAACCATTCCACATGGGCGTCGCCTTCGAAGGCGAGGATGTGGGTGCAGAGGCGGTCGAGGAAGAAGCGGTCGTGCGAGATGATCACCGCGCAGCCGGCGAAATCGTCGATGGCATCTTCCAGCGCGCGCAGGGTTTCCACGTCGAGGTCGTTGGTCGGTTCATCGAGCAGCAGCACGTTGCCGCCGGATTTCAGGAGCTTGGCCATATGCACCCGGTTGCGTTCACCGCCCGAGATCAGCCCGACCTTTTTCTGCTGGCCGCCGCCCTTGAAGTTGAAGGCACCGCAATAGGCGCGGGAGTTCATCTGGGCGTCGCCCAGCTCGATGATCTCGGCGCCGCCGGAGATTTCCTCCCAGACGGTGGCGTTGGGATCGAGCGCGTCGCGCGACTGGTCGACATAGGCGAGCTTGACGGTATCGCCCACTTCAACGGTGCCCTCGTCGGGCTGTTCTTGCCCGGTCAGAATCCGAAACAGCGTGGTTTTACCGGCGCCGTTGGGGCCGATCACCCCGACGATCGCACCGGGCGGGATCGAGAAGCTGAGGTTTTCGACCAGAAGCTTGTCGCCCATGTGCTTTTTCAGATTGTTGACCTCGATCACCTTGCCACCAAGGCGCGGCCCGTGCGGGATGACAATCTGGGCCGAGGTGATTTTCTCGCGCACCGACTGATCGGCCAGATCGTTATAGGAATTGATACGGGCCTTTTGCTTGGCCTGACGGGCCTTGGCACCCTGACGGATCCATTTCAGTTCGCGCTCAAGGGTTTTCTGGCGCGACTTGTCTTCACGCGCTTCCTGCTCGAGACGCTTGGCCTTCTGCTCGACCCAGGCGGTATAGTTGCCCTCGTAGGGAATGCCGCGGCCGCGATCGAGTTCGAGAATCCAGCTGGTGATGTCGTCGAGGAAATAGCGGTCGTGGGTGACGATCAGGATCGTGCCCTTGTATTCGATCAGGTGCTGCTGCAGCCAGGCGATGGTTTCGGCATCGAGGTGGTTGGTCGGTTCGTCGAGCAGCAGCATTTCGGGAGCTTCGAGCAGCAGTTTGCACAGGGCCACCCGGCGCCGTTCACCGCCCGACAGGCTGGCGACATTGGCATCATCCGGCGGGCAGCGCAGCGCTTCCAGCGACACATCGACCTGGCTGTCGAGATCCCAGAGATTGGCGGCGTCGATCTGGTCCTGAAGCTGGCCCATCTCTTCGGCGGTCTCGTCGGAATAGTTCATCGCCAGCTCGTTGTAGCGATCGAGGATGGCCTTTTTGGCGGCGACCCCGAGCATCACGTTCTCGCGCACGGTGAGGTTATCATCCAGCTCTGGCTCCTGCGCCAGATAGCCAACCTTGGCGCCCTCGGCCACCCAGGCTTCGCCGGAGAAATCCTTGTCCATCCCGGCCATGATCTTGAGCAGCGTCGATTTACCGGCGCCGTTGACGCCGACCACGCCGATCTTCACCCCGGGCAGGAAGTTGAGGTGAATATCCTCAAAGCATTTCTTGCCGCCGGGATAGGTCTTGGAGACCCCGGACATGTGATAGACGTATTGATAGCTGGCCATTTGCGCGTGCCTCTCGGAAATGCAGGTTTGCGCCTAGATAGCGATGCAAGGGGGCAGGGGCAATGGGGGCATCCCGATTGCCTGCTGGGCAAGGGCCGGGGATCGCAAAAGCGGACAAAGACCGCGATACATTCCAATTTTTGAAGCTGATCTAAATCAAGGCGTGGTTGCAAATGCCACGCCATCAAGAAAGCATCCGCGAGGCTTTCTTTGGTTGGAAGGGGAACGCGGTGCAAGACGCTGGCAGGGACATGTCAGCGGCAGCGCGGATTACCGTATCTGCATATGTGGGGGCCGATATCGGCTGATAGCTCTGGTTTGATGGCCAGGGCGGGGGCGTAGTCTGCCTTCTCGGCACATTAAATATCGGGTTCCCGGGGCGATGCTCGGGAGCCATTGGTGAAGGGTAGTCACATTGGGAGGCAATTATGACTGCAATGCGTGGAATGGTTCGGGCGGTCGCCGCGAGCGCCGTGGTGCTCGGAGGGCTGCTAACGGCCTCGGCGAGTTTTGCCGAGACTGATCAGGGCTCGATCGCCCGTGGCGGGCGGCTGTATGACAAGTGGTACAAGGAAATCAAAGCAGAGGCCCCCAAAGCCTCGCATCCGCTCTATCCGGCTGCGAACGAGAAATACGCGGACAATCCGGGCGCGAACTGGCGCTGCAAGGAATGTCATGGCTGGGATGGCAAAGGGGTCAATGGCGCCTATTCGAGCGGCAGCCACGCCACCGGGATCATCGGGGTCAATGGCATGGCTGGCGGTGATCCGGCGGCGGTGATTGCGGTGCTGACCAGCGAAGGCCACGGCTATGGCGACAAGCTGTCCGAGACCGACATGGCCGATCTGGCCAATTTCGTCGTCAACGGTCAGATTGACATGGACGCCTATATCGATCCGGAAACCAAAGCCCCGAAGGGCGACGCGGTTGCCGGTGGGCAGGTGTTCAACACGATCTGCGCCAACTGCCATGGGCTTGACGGCAAACTGCCTTCGGCGATGCCCCCGCTTGGCTCGTTGATGGGGAACCCGTGGGAAGTGATGCATAAGATTCTGAACGGTCAGCCCAACGAGGCGATGCCAGCGCTGCGGGCCATCGACCATCAGGTTGCAACCGACATTCTGAGCTATCTGACCACGCTGCCCGCAGAATAACCGGCCAGACAGTGGTTCAAACAAGCGCCGGAGACCTGAAGCGTCTCCGGCGGCACATCTTACTATGCGAAGGGTCAAACGGATGATTAAGCTGCTGCGTCGCTTCTGGCGTTGGTATACCCGCCCGTCCGTCCTGATCGGTCAGGGCGGCCTTCTGACCTTCGGGATGTTGGCCGGTATCATCTTCTGGGGTGGGTTCAACACCACGATGGAGGCGACGAACTCGCTGGAGTTCTGCATCTCCTGTCACGAGATGCGCGATACGGTCTATGTCGAATATACCCAGTCGGTCCATTACCGGAACGCGTCCGGGGTGCGGGCGATCTGTTCGGATTGCCATGTACCGCATGAATGGGGGCCGAAGATGGTCCGCAAGATCAAGGCGTCGAACGAAATCTGGGCCAAGCTGACCGGGCGGATCGCAACGCCGGAAGCTTTCGCGGCCCGGCGATTGGAGCTGGCCACCCATGTCTGGGACTCGATGAAAGCCACGGATTCCCGCGAATGCCGCAACTGCCACAGCTTTGATGCGATGGATTTCGAACATCAGCGGGCGCGTTCGCGCGAGAAGATGGAGCCGGTGGCAAACGGAACCGATCTTTCCGGTGGGTCCACCTGCATTGATTGCCACAAGGGCATTGCCCACACCATGCCACGCGTCCCGCGGGACGACTAAGGGGCGTTATGAACTATTGGGGGAGGGCGCGTAGGCGTCCTCCTTTTTGGTTTTGTCTGATGGGTGCGAGCATCCATCCTACGCTTGCTTACCGGAACGGGTGACGCCCGAGCCTCCCCGCGTTGACATCGTCCCCGTCGAGCCGTCTACTTCCCCTATCAGAAGAGGAGCCTTGCCATGACGCATGTTCGGTCTGCCAGTGTATTTCCCAAGCCGTACCATCCGGCGGAGGATCGCTATGAGAAGATGCATTACCGGCGCTCGGGCAATTCCGGGCTGAAGCTGCCTTTGGTCAGCCTTGGGCTCTGGCACAATTTCGGCCATGACACGCCGCATCAGACCAAGCGGGAGATCTGTCGGACCGCGTTTGATAATGGCATTACCCATTTCGACCTGGCCAATAATTACGGGCCGCCGCCGGGCAGCGCGGAAGAGGCGTTTGGCGAGATCCTGAAGAGCGATTTCGCAGGATACCGCGACGAGCTGATCATCAGCTCGAAGGCGGGCTACGATATGTGGCCGGGGCCTTATGGCGAATGGGGCAGCCGGAAATATCTGATTGCTTCTTGCGATCAGAGCCTGAAGCGGATGGGGCTGGATTACGTCGATATCTTCTATTCGCACCGCTTCGACCCTGACACGCCGCTGGAAGAAACCATGGGCGCGCTGGATCATATCGTGCGCTCGGGCCGGGCGCTTTATGTGGGGATTTCCAGCTATAACAGCCAGCGGACCCGCGAGGCGGTGGATATTCTGTTTGAGATGGGCACGCCCTTGGTGATCCATCAGCCGAGCTACAACATGCTCAATCGCTGGGTCGAGCGCGACGGGCTGAAGGATACGCTGCACGAGCTGGGGGTCGGGTCGATTGCCTTTACGCCGCTGGCGCAGGGGATGCTGACGAAGAAATATCTGGGCGGTATTCCGGAAGGGTCGCGCGCGGCGCAGGGCAAATCGCTCGATCCGCATATGCTGAGCGAAAAGGCGATTGAAAACATCCGGGCGCTGAATGCGATTGCTGAGCGGCGCGGCCAGACGCTGGCACAGATGGCGATTGCCTGGGTGCTGCGCGATGGCGGCATCACCACGGCGCTGATCGGGGCGTCGAAGCCCGAACAGGTGGTGGATTGCGCAGGCGCCGTGGAGAACCTGACCTTTACCGCCGAGGAGCTGGCGGAGATCGACAAATATGCCGATGAAGAGGCGATCAATCTCTGGGCGAAGTCGTCGGAGGAAACGTAGGGGGCGGCGGCCCGATGGTCTGATCGGTTCAGGGCAATAGTCACAAGCCTCGCCCGGCGGCACGACGGGCGATGCCCGACCCTCCCCCCGGGAGGGCGTATCGGCGAGGACGGATGACGCGGATCGGGCGGGGATGCTTTCGAGCGGAGTGCCCCGACCGACTGCAGAGAAACGCCCACCCAGGGTCGGGCGGCGCCCGTTTTTACCAGCCGCCCCTACATCGCCTTTTCAAAGAAATCGGTGGCGTCGGGGTTGTCGTTGTAGCGGGGGATTTCGGTCCAGCCGAGGCGGCGGTAGAGGGCGAGAGCTTCGGGCAGGCCGTGATTGGTATCAAGGCGCAGAAGCGGGATGGCGCGGGCGCGGGTCTGGGCTTCGATCTCTGCCATCAGCTTGCGCGCCAGCCCCAACCCGCGTGCGGCGGGCGAGACCCAGACGCGCTTGACCTCGGCCCAGTCGGTGCCTTGGGATTTCAGCGCGGCGCAGCCGATGGGCTGGCCGTCGGATAGCGCTACGACAAAGCTGCCGTGGGGCGCACGCATGGCGTCGATGCCATCGGTCAGCGCCTCTTCCAGATCGAACTCCATCCCAATCCGCCGCTTTAGCTCGTTGAAATATTCGCTCATGCAGTAGCGGGACGCGGGCGCGTCGGGGGGCAGGGTGAGTAGCTCGATCCGATCGCGGCCAAGGGCGGTGGCGACCAGATCCATCGCCGCGAGCAGCAGTTCGGGCTTGGGGTGGGTGTCGAGCAGTGCGCTCGCCCGGTGGTTGGAGAGATCCTCATAGGCGGCAAATTCGTCCTCGCCTATAGCGGTCAGCCGGGCCACACGGCGGCGGGCATCACCCTCGCCGGGGCGGGTTTCGATCAGGCCTTCGGCCTCAAGCCCGCGCAACAGGCGGCTGGCCAGCCCGCTATCGAGCCCCAGATAGGCGCGCAGTGCCCCGACATCGCCCATGCCCTGACCGATGGCGTTGAGCACACGCGCCGCGCCGAGCGGGCGGCCCCGGCCCAGAAACGAGCTGTCGAGCGCGCCGGTTTCGGTGGTGACGGCGCGGTTGAAGCGGCGGATGCGGGCGATGGGATCGAGCGGCATGATATGTCTGACCTTGGTCTGATAGTGCAATATGCCTGACTTAAGTCAGATAGTTCCCACCTGTCAAGATATTGACAGCGCAGCCGCGCTTCTGTCTATCGGTTGCGATGAGATATGACTTGCCCCAAGCCCACCCCGGCGAAAAGATCGGGTTGCTCGGCGGATCCTTCGATCCGGCGCATCCGGGGCACGCGCATATCACCCGCGAGGCGATGAAGCGGTTTGGGCTGGATCGGGTTTGGTGGCTGGTGACGCCCGGCAATCCGCTGAAACAGGATGGCCCCGCGCCGCTGGACAGCCGTATCGCCAAGGCCCGCGAGGTGATGCGTCATCCGCGGGTGACGATTACCGGGATCGAGGACAAGCTCGGCACGCGCTACACCGCCGAAACGCTGGAGGCGCTGTTTCGCCTTTATCCGGGGGTGCGGTTCGTCTGGCTGATGGGGGCGGACAATCTGGCCAGCTTTCACCATTGGGAACGCTGGGACGAGATCATGCGGGCCCTGCCGATTGGCGTGATCGCCCGACCCGGTGACCGGGGGGCGGCACGCACTTCGCCCGCCGCACAACGGTTTCGCGCCGCGCGCCTGCCGGGCCATGCTTCGCGGCTTTTGCCCGGTGGCACCGCGCCGTGCTGGTGTCTGGTGAACATCCCGATGGTCGATGTCTCGTCCACCGCCATCCGCGCCGCCGGAGAGTGGGGCGGCTGAGCCACGCCGCGTGGCCTTCGTGAAGCTGCGCGATTTCATCCCTTGAGATGTGCGCTTTGCCCGGGTTAACTGCCGAAATGCCGGGAAGGGTAACAAGACGTCTGTTTTTAGGGGGGGCTGCATCGGCCTTTGCCGGGGCGGGTCTGGCGGAAGCGCCACGGACCTCGCCACGCCCCGAATTGCGGCCTGCCTGGGTTGGGCGCGCCGCTGCTGAAGCACGCGCTCCGGCCCCTGCCGATCTGATCGCACAGGCCCGGCTGGGCGGGCGCATGGGCTATGTTGTGGCGGATGCCACCACCGGCGAGGTGCTGGAAAGTGCGGCCCCGGGACTGGGCCTGCCGCCTGCGTCGACCGCGAAGGTTTTGACCTCGTATTACGGTTTTGCCGCGCTGGGGACGGATTTTCAGTTCCAAACCCAGCTCATTGCCACAGGGCCGGTGAGCAACGGCACATTGCAGGGCGATCTGGTGCTGGTGGGCACGGGGGATCCGCTGCTGGATACCGACGCGCTGGCCGATCTGGTGAAGGCGCTGAAGGCCACCGGGCTGCGCCGGATCACCGGGAAGCTTCTGGTCTGCGCCACGGCGCTGCCTTACGTGCGGGCAATCGACCCCAGCCAGCCTGACTATGTCGGTTACAACCCGGCGGTTTCGGCGATCAACCTGAACTTCAACCGGGTGTATTTCCAGTGGGAACGTGCCGGGCAGGGCTGGGCGGTGAGCATGGATGCGCGCTCGAACACGCTGCGCCCGGCGGTGAGCACGGCGAAAATGGCCGTGGTGGCACGCGAAGCCCCGACCTACACCTATCGTGAGGCGCAGGGCGGGGTGGACCAATGGACGGTGGCGAGCGGCGCGCTGGGCAATGGCGGCTCGCGTTGGCTGCCGGTGCGACGCCCCGACCTTTATACCGGGAATGTGCTGCAGGTGATCGCGGCGCAATATGGCGTGAAACTGCCGAAGGCCGAAGCCTGTACCAGCCTACCTGCGGGCAGGGTGCTGGTGAACCATGACAGCGCCAGCCTGTCGGAACTGACCCGGCTGATGCTGAAATATTCCACCAACCTCTCGGCCGAAGTGATCGGGCTCGCGTCCAGCACCAAACGCGGGCTGGCGGTGCAGGATCTGAAAGGCTCGGCGCAGGCGATGAGCACCTGGGCGCGGCAGGCGCTGGGGGCCGGGTCGATCCGGCTGGTCGATCATTCCGGGCTGAGTGGAGATTCCCGCATTGCCGCCGAAGACATGGTGAAACTCTTGGTTCATGCCGGGCCGGGCGGGGTGCTGCAGGCGCATATGAAAGAGATTTCGCCGCTGGATAACAATGGCAACCCGATCCAGAACCCGGGGTTTGCCATTCACGCCAAGACCGGCACGCTGAATTTCACCTCGGCGCTAACCGGCTATATCACCCCGAAAACCGGGCGCCCGCTGGTGTTTTCAATCCTGTCTGCCGATATTGAGCGGCGCGCGCGCATTCCGCGCGAAGAGATGGAACGCCCCTCTGGCGCGCGGGGCTGGTCGCGCCGGGCGCATTGGCTGCAATATCAGCTGATCAACCGCTGGGCCGCGCTTTATAGCGCCTGAGGTTTCACGCCTGCATTTTTGGGCCGGGCACAGGATGGGCCGCATTTTGCCGATCTTGTAAAAATTTGCGCCAGAACAACGTCCGAACGCGAATAATATGCTACTCTTCGAATGTTAGAAGGAGGAGATAACGTTATGACGAGTAAGCTTTTAACCCTTGCAGCTGCGTTTTTCGCCGCCACGACTTTTGCCGCTCAGGCAGAGGAAGATGCCGGGAAAAACGAATATATGATTGCCTGTGCAATCTGCCATGGTGAAAGCGCCAAGGGAAACGGGCCGTTCGCAGGTCTGCTCAACATCGAAGTGCCGGGGCTGACCGGCCTTACGGCGGCGAATGATGGCGAATTTCCGTTTCTGAAAACGCTGATGATCATCGACGGGCGAACCGGGGTGCGCGGCCATGGTGGGCCGATGCCGATCTGGGGTGACCGCTTCCAGGCTGCCGCGATTGAAGAACGGGGTTTGCTGGGCGCCGAGATCTATGCGCGTGGCAGGCTGCTTTCGCTGGTTGAATACATCCAGTCGCTGCAGGAATAGGCGGTAGACCGCCCCGGGTTTAACCGGGGCGGACTGGCCTTAGCCTTTGGGGCGTGCGGGGATGTTCACCGCTTTCTGGCTTGCCGGGCGGGTTGAGCAGGTTTCGAACCAGCGCATCACATTCGGCACGTTGTCGAGTTCCAAGAGGTCATGCGCCTTGTAATGGCCTCCGAGCACCCGGATCCACGGCCAGATCGCAATGTCGGCGATGGTGTAATCGTCGCCCATGATGAAGTCGCGCCCCTCGAGGCGCTGATCGAGCACGCCCAGCAGGCGGATGCTCTCGTTCTTGTAGCGCTCGAACGGGCGTTTATCTTCGATCTCTTTGCCGGCGAACGCGTGGAAAAAGCCGAACTGGCCGAACATCGGGCCAACGCCGCCCATCTGCCACATCAGCCATTGGATGGTTTCGTAGCGCTGGGCAGGATCGGCGGGCAGGAATTTGCCGGTTTTTTCAGCCAGATAGATCAGGATCGCACCGGTTTCCCAGAGCCCCAGCGGTTTGCCGCCCGGGCCATCGGGATCAATGATCGCGGGGATCTTGTTGTTGGGGTTCAGCGACAGAAACTCTGGCGTGAACTGATCGTCGGTGCCGAAATTCACCAGATGAGCCTCGTAGGGCAGGCCGGTTTCTTCGAGCATGGTCGAGACCTTGATGCCGTTCGGCGTGGGCAGCGAATAGAGCTGGATGACCGAAGGGTCTTTCGCGGGCCAGCGTTTGGTGATCTCGAAGTCAGCAAGTGCGTTGTCAGACATGGTTTTCCTTTCGGTGCACGGCGCACACGTATTCTGTAAGGTGCATATGATGGGCAGATAATGCTACTCGGCGTGCAGCGTCATGTGACGTGCGCGCGCACCCCTCTCGATCGCGGCGGCGTGCAGCCGGTCGATGCTCAGCTCATAGCGGATTTCTTCGAGGATGCGCAGCTCTGGCCCGTGCAGGGTGCCATCGGCGGCGGCGACATCGCAGGCCAGCGCATAGGCGGTTTCCCACAGGTAGTCGGGAAGGTTTTCGCGCACGAGGCCGAACAGGGCATCGAGCCCGTCATCTTCGGAAAACAGGTCGAACACGATTTCGCTGACCTTGCGGATGCGATCCATATCGTAGCTGGCGAAAACCGGCAGGTGGTTGACGCTGGTCTCGATCCTGAGCAGCTCGGCGGTGCGCATTTTGCTATCGGAGACCGAAACCGCCAGCATGACCGCAACAAGCGTATCTTCGGGCGACAGGGAATGGGGAAGGTCGGACACGGGGGCCTCCTGGCTCGTTGTGGTTTAGGATCAAACTATTGGCGCGCGGGGCTTGCTTCAATAGGCATGGCGCATAGGCGGGTGGAAAAGACGGGACGGACCGGCGCTCGCCCGGCGCCTGCGGCGCTATTCGGGCGAAACACGTGCACCATCTCAGCATCTTCGCCCGGTGGGCACCACCGAGCAACTTGACGAGAGAGACACACTCGGAACCGCGTTGTTTCCGCCTCAGGGCGCGCGTGTTTATTGACCTTTGGGAGCAGGAACAATAGGAACCGATGCTTGTCGGGGAAATGGCCCCGAGCTTCTGGAAAGTAAAACACATGTCTGAACTGCGCGACCTTGCGATGACGTCGAAAGCCTGGCCCTTTGAAGAAGCGCGCCGGCTGGTGAAACGTTATGAAAAGGCACCGCCGGAGAAGGGCTATGTGCTGTTTGAAACCGGCTATGGGCCGTCGGGGCTGCCGCATATCGGCACCTTTGGCGAGGTGCTGCGCACCACGATGATCCGCCGCGCCTTTGAGGTGATCAGCGACATTCCGACCCGGCTGATCTGCTTTTCCGACGATATGGACGGGATGCGTAAGGTGCCGGGCAATGTGCCCAATCAGGAGATGCTGCACGAGAACCTGCAGCGCCCGCTGACCAGCGTGCCCGATCCCTTTGGCGAATTCGAAAGCTTCGGCCATCATAACAACGCGATGCTGCGCCGGTTCCTCGACACTTTCGGGTTTGAATACGAATTCTACTCGGCCACCGAGTTTTATGCCTCCGGCCAGTTCGACGAGGTGCTGAAACGCGCCGCCGAACGCTATGACGACGTGATGAAGATCATGCTGAAAAGCCTGCGCGAAGAGCGGGCGGCGACCTATTCGATCTTCCTGCCGATCCATCCGGAAACCGGCCGCGTGCTTTATGTGCCGATGAAAGAGGTGAATGCCGAAGCGGGCACCATCACCTTTGACGATGAAGAGGGCCGCGAATGGACCCTGCCGGTGACCGGCGGCAATGTGAAGCTGCAATGGAAACCCGATTTCGGCGCGCGCTGGGCTGCGCTGGACGTGGATTTCGAGATGTATGGCAAGGACCATTCGACCAACACCCCGATCTATGACGGCATCTGCCGGGTACTGGGAGGGCGTGCGCCCGAGCATTTCACCTATGAGCTGTTCCTTGACGACAAAGGGCAGAAGATCTCGAAATCGTCCGGCAACGGTCTGACCATCGACGAATGGCTGTCCTATGCGTCGACCGAGAGCCTGTCGTATTTCATGTATCAGAAACCGAAGACCGCGAAGCGGATGTATTTCGACGTGATCCCGCGGGCGATGGACGAATATCACCAGCAGCTTCAGGCCTATGCCAAGCAGGATGCGACGCAGCGGCTGAACAACCCGGTGTTCCATATCCACGGGCATAACGTGCCGGCGTCGAACATGGTGGTGAGCTTCACCATGCTGTTGAACCTCGCGAGCGTGGCTTCGGCCCATGACAAGGATGTGCTCTGGGGCTTCATCCGTAACTATGCGCCCGAAGCGTCGCCCGAAACCCATCCCGACCTTGATGCGGCGGCGGGCTTTGCGGTGAAATATTATCAGGATTTCGTCGCTCCGACGAAGACCTACCGCGCCCCCACCGATCTGGAGCGCGAGGCGCTCACCGAGCTGCGCGAGCGGCTGGCAGGCTGGCAGGGCGAGGCCGATGGCGAAGCGCTGCAGGGCGAGGTTTTTGCCTGTGGGCGCGAGCGGTTCGAGCCGATGCGCGACTGGTTCAAGGCGCTGTATCAGGTGCTTCTGGGCGCGGATCAAGGCCCGCGTTTCGGGTCGTTCATCGCGCTTTATGGCGTGAGCGAAACCGTGGCGCTGATCGACAAGGCGCTGGCGGGCGAGCTTGTTTCGGCGGGGTGATCCCGGATGATCCTGAAAAAGATCATCGTCGAGGCAAAGCCCGGACAACGTGCGGCGTTTCTTGAGGCACAAGCCATCTGGAACGCCGCCATGGCCGCTTGTGAGGGCTTTCTGGGCGTGACCGTGGCCAGTGCGGGCGAGAGCGCCGAGATCGAGATCCTCACGCTCTGGCGCGATGAGGCCAGCCTTGCGGGCTTCATGGCGGGCGATCATGACCGGGTGGAACGCGAGACCGGGATTGCCGAGACCTATGCGCGCTGTGAAGTCACGCTGATGGAGGTTCATCAGCAGCTCCCACAGCAGTTCACACAATTGCTTCCACAGCAGCTTCCTGCGGGCGATTTAGGGTGGTTTTCCGCGGGCGGTTCGTCGCAGAGATGTGATGAGCGTTTTCAACTTGTGCCGCTTATGCTGGGCACAAGGAGAGACGATATGAAACAGCTTATTCTCGTTCTGGCCCTGACGGTGGCTTATCTTTTCCCGACCGATCCTGAGGGCGTACAAGGCACGTTCCGCGGGGCGCTGCATCAGGAGGCCATGGCGGTGCTCATGGGCGATGCGGCGATGCAGGATGCTGCCGAGCCGAAGATGTTGCAGGCGGCGGTTGAGGATGCAGAGAGTTTCCTGAAAGCTTGCGGGTTGCCGATTGAAGGCGATCACTGGGAAGGCGACGGGGTATAAGCCGTCGCGCCAGGCAAGGGCATAGGTCTGGCCTGTTTTCCGCCGTGACCCAGGCTTAGCCGCGACGCGGCAGGAAGCGTCCGGTGCGGGCCATGTAGTCGATATAAGACTGGCCGAAGCGCAGTTTCAGATCGCTTTCCTCGACATAGGTCAGCCAGATATTCTGCGGCACCCAGAGCAGGGCGACGATGATCAGCATGGGCGAATTGAGCAAAAATCCGATGGCGAACCAGAGGCTGACATCGGCAATCGCCTGCGGGTGGCGGATCTTTTCGTAGATCCCACCGAACATCTGGTTTTCCTTGCGCGGGGCAAAGGAATCCGGGGCCACTTTGCCCACCTTGATCAGGATCCAACTGCCGAAACCGGTGAAGACCAGACCGATGGCCGCCGAGAGGACCCAGCCGGACAGCCCGCCGAACAGCCGCAGCGGCAGACCGATATCGAGGGGGAAGAAGACGTAGAGCAGTTCGGCCACCATGCTTGCGCCCATGCCGACGAAGGCGATGCGGCGCAGGGTGGCGCAGCGCGGATAGGCGGCAGCGCCGATCTGCTGCTCCATATGCGCCGGGCGAACGCTGAGGCTGTAATAATAGGTGTAGATGACCATCCCGGCGAGGATGACGAAGAATACCACCTGTGACACATTAGCCTCCTGCGATGCATGGTCTTGATGGTTTCTGTCTTACCCCCCCGGGTTTTGGCGCACGAGTGGACGCATGGCCGCATTCCGGGGCAGCGTGCGCTGGGCTTAGCGGGGATTAAGGCGCCTTTGTTAGCGATGTATCCCTGCCGGGCGGCCCTTCGCGGCTGACCCGGATCGTGGGTTGTGGCGCTGAAAGGGGTTTCCATGAATATTGCGATTACCGGGGGGCTGGACCTGCTGCCGCCGCCGTTTGCCGATGGTTTGGCTGTCTGGTCGAGCGAAGATGGAACGCCGGGGTCGGCGCGCTATGACGGGGCGGCGAATGCCTCGATTGTGCCAGCCGATCAGGATTTCGGCGGTTGTCTTGAACTGTTGAAGAATCAATCGGTGCAGACGCTGCGCTGGACCGGGCAGACGCCGATCCTGCCGGGGGTCTATCTGCGCATCCGGGCGAAGGTGAAGGCGGTGAGCGGGGTGTTTCCCTCGGTGCGGATCGCGGGCTTTGCCGCCGATGCGGGTGGCAACAATCTGGCATCGCTGCCGCAGGTCGGCCCCACAACCGCTCTCGACACCTATGGCAAAGTGGTTGAAATCAGCGCGATTGTCGGCTCGGGCAACCGGCCCGGCGTGGATATGGTCTGGGGCACGGGGGCCTCATACGGGCATTTCGGGCTGGATCTGACCGGCACATCGGGCGGGATCGTGCGGATCGACGATATCGTGATCGAAGACATCACCGAGGCGTTTCTGCGCGAGATGATGGATCAGGTCGATGTGCGCGATTACGGCGCGCTGGGCGATGGCACCACCGATGACCGCGCAGCCTTTGCGGCGGCGGATGCGGCGGCGGACGGGCGCACGCTGGTGGTGCCCGATGGCACGTTCTTCATCGGCTCGAACCTGACCCTGCAATCGAAAGTGCGCTTTGACGGCACCGTCACCATGGCGGACGCCACCGAGTTCATCACCATCCGGGATTTCGATCTGCCGACCTATATCGACGCGTTCGGCGACGAGGTTCTGGCCTTCAAGAAAGGCTTTCAGGCGCTCTTGAACTATGCCGATCACGATGCCTTCGATCTGGGCGGGCGGCGCATCGAGGTGTCGGCCCCGATCGACATGCAAGGGGCGGTGAACACCGTCGATACGTTCGAAATTCGCCGGGTGATCCGCAACGGCCAGTTCTATGTGGTCGATAGCACCGCCTGGACGCCCGACAGCGTGAACAGCACCGGCAGCTATAACGCCAACAACCCCTACCAGCTGACCAACCTGTCGAATGCCGCGCAGATCCAGCCCGGATCGCAGATCACCGGCACCGGGGTGGGGCGGCAGGTTTACGTGAAAGAGGTGAATGTGGGGGCGGGCAGCCTGACGCTGAGCCAACCGCTTTACGGCCCCAATGCCAGCCAGAGCTACAGCTTTACCCGCTACAAATACGTGCTCGATTTCGGCGGCTTCACCAAGATGCAGCGCATGGAGCTGCAGAATATCGAGTTTCAGATGAACGGCTATGCCAGCGGGGTGCTGCTGCCGCGCGATGGCGAAAACTTCCAATTTCTCGATTGCTTCTTCATCAAGCCGAAGAACCGCGGCATCACCTCATCCGGGCGGGGCTGTCAGGATCTGCATATCGACCGCTGCCAGTTCATCTCGAACGAACAGCCGCTGGCCGCCACCGCCCGGCAATCGGTGGCCTTCAACGTGAATGCCAATGACGCGAAAATCCGCAACAACCGCTTTCAGCGCATGGGCACCACCGGGGTGCTGCATGGCTCAAACCATCTGATCGTGGGCAATCACTGGTTTCAGGGCGACGAGGTGGTGGATGGCCCCCGGGTGGCTGGGATGGTGTTTACCTACGAGCCCTGCGAGAGCGTGATCACCGGCAATTATATCGACAATTGCTACATCGAATGGACCAACGAACACGATGCTTCCCCTGATTTCGGCAGCGAATACAGTTTCGGCGGGCTGACCATCACCGGCAATATCTTCATCGCCAGCGATGTGGCGAGCTGGATGAACTGGATCGTGATCAAGCCCTATGGGGTGGGGCATTACATTGCCGGCCTGCATGTGAACCAGAACGTGTTCCGGTCTTCGAAGGGAACGGTGCTTCGGGTGGACGGGGTGGACGATTCAATTGCCGGGCTCGACAACTTCCGCTGTCGCAACCTGACCTTCGAGCGCAACACCTTCCACGGGGTTACGCAGACGGTTTCAAGCCCGGCGGTGCTGGAATTCACTCAGGGCAGCAACCAGACGACCTGGACGCTGGATGTGAGTACCTATCTGCCGTTCAGCGGCGCGGCGCGCACGGTTTCGGCCATCACCGCAGAGGGGCAGATTCTGAATGCCGCCAATGCTGTGGTGCAGGCGATGCCCTATGCCAAGATTGCGCAGGGCAGCGAAAACAATCTGGTTCAGTTGATCTGGCCGGAGCCCTGCCGCGGCACCGTACAGGTGACGGTGCGGGTGGATAGTCCGCTCTGATCGGGATTGTCCTTCAGGATTCTTCCAATATGCACCCCGGCCTTTTGCCGGGGTGTGCCATATGTGGTCGGGCTTAGGGCCGACGACGTGCCGGGCTGGGATGTTCCTGCCCTTCAGCGCGCAAGCTGCGCTCGGGGAGGAAAGCCGTGACCACTTCACGCAGCACAATCGTGACGATGATGGCAAGGACGATCTGGTCGCAACTGATCGTTCCGAGGAAGTTCATGTGGATCTCCGTGGTTCGCGTTTCCTGATCTTCTTGGGATCGAAACTGGGCGGGAAAAAGGCGCGATCTGGGAAAGGCTGCGCAATTTCGACGGGTTGCGAGACAATCTTCAGTCACTCCGCGCGCGCTCAAGGAAATCGAAACAATTCCCGGCGAGACTGCCGCTGATCGGGGCCGTGCTTGACCCGGGCTTTGTGTTGCGTATCGACGAAGGGAACACCTGATGAGCAAGATCGATCCGAATTCGATGATGGAAGCGGCTGAGAAGGTGCCCGGCGCTGTGCCTGCGCTTGAAACCGGCGATCTGCCGGAGCTTGGGGCGGATATGGCGGGGCTGCCGGATCTGGACCTTGCCGATCTGGGTGGGATGCCCGACCTTGATCTGCCTACAGATCTGCCCACTGATCTGTCCCCTGATCTACCCGATCTGGACGCTGGGATTGATCAAAGCATCGCCGCGCAACCCGATGAAATTATTGTGCGAATGACGATGCCGGATGCGCCGGTGGCGGAGATGCCGCCGGTCGATATGCCCGCACCCGAGCTGGCGGTGCCCGAGATGGCGGCCCCTGATATGCCCGCTCCTGATATGGCTGCGCCCGCGATGGCGGAATCCGATGTGCTCGACCTGACGGCGCTCGATCTTCCTGAGTCTGATCTGCCCGAGACTGATCTGGCCACGCCCGATATTGGGCTGCCTGACTTGGCGCTGGGCGATCCGGCGGCAGATGATCTGGCCCCGGCGATGGCCGAGTTGGCGGATATGCCCGCGCTCGATATGGCCGAAGAGGCGGGGTCTGACCCGGCTGAGCTGGCGGAAACGGTCGAAATGCCCGCGCTTGATGCGCTGGAGACTGAGTCGGATATGGCCGCGCCCGAGATGGGCGATCTGACCGATCTGACCGACATGGCGGCGCCTGAGGCCCCGATGGCGGCACAAAATGTCGCAGAAATGCCCGCCACGCTTGCCATGGAAGCAGAAAACGCGCCTGCTGTAGATATGGCTGCGCAGACGGACCCCAAGCTGGACCTGTCCCCGGAGGGTGAAGACCTTCCGATGGGTGAGCTGACGGCGGAAGCTGAAGCTGAGGCCGTGCCTGAGCTGGCGATGGACCTTGAAGATGAGGCCGTGCCGGAGTTGGCGATGGAGCCGGAAGCTGATTTGGGCGCGATGCCCGAGCTGGCGATGGATCTGGAAGCTGAGGCTGAGGCCATGCCTGAGCTGGCGATGGAGGCCTTGCCAGAGGCGGAGGCTGCGCCGATGATCGAGGCCGCGCCTGATCTGGCCTTGCCGGAGGAAGGTGACATGGCCCCGATGCCAGAGGACGCGCCAGCCGATGCAAGCGATGCGGGCGCGGAAGCTGATGCGGCTTTCGCCCCGGAGGAGGAAATGATGGAAGCTGTGCCCGACATGACAGCCGCCGCGCCCGAGACGACGCCGGAGGAAGAGCCGGTAGCGGCCCCCGCGACGCCGGAACTCATACGCCAGACCTTTGAGAATGGCGAATACCCCTATGAGAAAAAGCTCAGCCGCCGCCGCTATGAGCGCGAAAAAGCCGAGCTTCAGGCCGAGCTTTTGAAAGTGCAGAAATGGGTCGGCGAGACCGGGCAGAAATTCGTGCTGCTGTTCGAAGGCCGCGATGCGGCGGGCAAGGGCGGCACGATTAAGCGCTTCATGGAGCATCTGAACCCGCGCGAAGCCCGGGTGGTGGCGCTGAACAAACCCAGCCCGCGCGAAAAGGGCCAATGGTTCTTCCAGCGCTATATCGAGCATCTGCCGACCGAAGGCGAAATGGTGTTCTATGACCGCTCTTGGTACAACCGCGCCGGGGTGGAACGGGTGATGGGCTTCTGCTCGCCGACCGAATACCTCGAATTCATGCGCCAGACCCCGGAAGTGGAACGGATGCTGGTGCGCTCGGGGATCAAGCTTTACAAATACTGGTTCTCGGTCACCCAGGACGAACAGCGCCGCCGCTTTGCTTCGCGCGAAAACGACCCGCTGAAGCGCTGGAAACTGTCGCCGGTCGATAAAGCCTCGTTGAGCAAATGGGACGATTACACCGAGGCGAAAGAGGCGATGTTTTTCTATACCGACACCGCCGATGCGCCCTGGACGATCGTGAAATCCAACGACAAGAAACGCGCGCGGCTGGAAGCGATGCGGCATTTCCTGTGGACGCTGGATTATCCCGACAAGAACACCGAGCTGGTGCACGCGCCGGATCCGCTGATCATCGGCTGGGCCAGTCAGGTGATCCATGGCGCCGCCGATCACGTGCTGGGCGCCAGTATGCATCCTGACCTGCGCCACCGTTAGGGGGCAGGGCAGGTTTGATGATGAAAGGCTGATCGGCACGCCGGTCAGCCTTCATTCGTTGTAGCACCAATGCCATGGCTGGGGGCGGCCCCGGCAAAGGGCTGCCGCTTTGCCGCACTCTGTTGAAACCTGTTTGTTCCACTCGCGCGCTGGCCTAGGGTCGGCGCGTTGATTTGGATATTTCCGGGCCGGATTGGCCCAACGTATGGGGCAAAGCCCCGGGGAGAGGCCTTCATGGTGAATATTGCGCGCAGGCAGATCAGTTTCGGGATCGCGGCCATGAGCCTTTCAGCCTGTTCGGGCGTGGCGGGTTGGCCGGGCAGCGCGCTTGCGGCTTCGGAAAATGAGCGCCCCCAGCCGCGCCCCGATGCGCCCGCCGCTGCGTCCCCCGGCGGATATGATGCTTTTGTGCGAGGCTTGCGCCCGCGCGCGCTGACCAGGGGCGTATCGTCAAAAACCTTCGATGCCGCCTTTCGCGTCGCCGGGTATCGGCCCGATGTGGTGAAACAGGATCAGGCGCAGTTTCAGTATCGGCGCACGCTGGAAGATTACATTGCCATTGCCACCACCGCCGAACGGCTGCGCATCGGCAAGGCCAAGCTGCGCGATCACCGGCAGGTGCTGGGCAAGATCGAAGCGCGCTACGGGGTGCAGAAGGAAGTTCTGGCGGCGATCTGGGGGATGGAAAGCTCGTTCGGCGCGCGGCGCGGCGATGTGCCGGTGATCTCGGCGCTGTCGTCGCTGGCGTGGAAAAGCCGCCGGGGCGAATTTTTCGAAACCCAGCTGATCGCGGCGCTGAAAATCCTCGACCATGGCGATATCAGCCCCGCGAAGATGACCGGAAGCTGGGCCGGGGCGATGGGACACACGCAGTTTATTCCCACCACCTATCAGGCCTTCGCGGTGGATTTCACCGGCGACGGGCGGCGCGATATCTGGGCGGACGATCCCAGCGACGCGCTGGCCTCGACCGCGCATTATCTGGGGCAATCGGGCTGGGCGGCGGGCAAGCTCTGGGGTGTTGAAGTGCGGCTGCCGAAGGGGCGCGACGATCTGGTCACCCGCCCGGTGGGTGAGTGGCGCAGTCGCGGCGTGACGCTGGCGCGCGGCGGGGCGGTGCCGGATCACGGCCCGGCGACGCTGATCTTGCCCAATGGCGCGGGCGGCCCGGCCTTTCTTTTATTCGGTAATTACAAGGTGTTCCGGCGCTACAATAATTCAATGAAATACGCGCTGGCGGTGGGTCATCTGTCGGACCGGCTGGCAGGCGGGGCACCGCTGATAGGCGATTTTGGCGCTGATGCGCAGGGGATGACGCTGGAGGAAAGGCGCGAGCTGCAGGAACGGCTGACCGCGAAAGGCTTTGATACCGGCGGGGCGGATGGGGTGATCGGCGACAAGACCACCGCCGCGATCCGGGCCTATGAGGCGGCGAAGGGCCTGCCGGTGAGCGGCATCGCTTCGAAACCGCTGCTTGCCCATCTGCGTGGCTAAGCCCTTGGCAAAGCCGCCCCGGCGCCCTAGCTCCTGTAAAACACCGAGGAGCGGATGATGTGGGATAAACGCTATGCCCAACCGGGCTATCTGTTTGGCAAGGAGCCTGCCGAATTTCTGAAATCCCGGGCCGATATGCTGGCCCCCGGCATGAAAGCGCTGGCGCTGGCCGATGGCGAGGGGCGCAATTCGGTCTATCTGGCCGGGCTGGGGCTGAACGTTGTGGCGATGGAAGCGAGTGCCAACGCGCTGGAAAAGGCGCAGGCGCTGGCCGAAGAGCGCGGCGTAGAGGTCGATTACCACACCGGCGATATTTTGGCCTGGGATTGGGACGCGGCGCAGTATGACGTGGTTGTGGCGGTCTTCATCCAGTTTCTGACGCCCGCTGAGCGCGCAGAGGTGTTTGCCGGGATGATCCGCAGCCTGAAACCGGGCGGGCTGATCCTGCTGCATGGCTACCGGCCCGAGCAGATTGCCTATGGCACCGGCGGGCCGCGCGCGGTGGAGAACCTGTATACCGAAGCGCTGCTGCGCGACGCCTTTGCCGGGTTGGAGATCATCGCGCTGGAGAGCTATGACCGCGAGATCGACGAGGGCGAGGGGCATTCGGGCATGTCGGCGCTGATTGATCTGGTGGCGAAGAAGCCCCTCTGAATACGCTCGTCTGATCTTGCCGCGCCCTGCGCCTCATGCGATTGAAAATCATGACGCAGCGCCTGACGGATCATATTCGCGCCCTTCTGAAACTGGGCATGCCGCTGGTTGGCAGCAACCTTGCACAGATCGCCATCGGGATGACCGATACGGTGATGCTGGGCTGGTATGGCGTCGAAGCGCTGGCGGCGATGGTGCTGGCCAACACGATCTTTTTCTCGCTGTTCCTGTTTGGGTCAGGCTTTGCGCAGGCGGTGATGCCGCTGGTTGCCGCCGCCGATGACGGGGACGATACTCGCATCCGGCGGGTGACGCGGATGGGGATATGGATCTCGCTCGGGTTTGGCGTGCTGATCCTGCCGGTGTTTCTGTTCGCCGCGCCGCTCTTGCAGTTGCTGGGGCAGGAGGCCGATCTGGCGGCGGGGGCGCAAAGCTATCTGCGCGTCATGGGCTGGGGCATTCTGCCTGCGCTGACGGTGATGGTGCTGAAAAGCTATCTGGCCGCGCAGGAGCGGACTCGGGTGCAGCTTGTGGCCTCGATCATGGCGGCGCTGGCGAATGCGGCGCTGAATTACGTGCTGATCTTTGGCCATTTTGGCGCGCCGGAACTGGGCATTCGTGGGGCCGCCATAGCCTCTCTTTTCGTTCAGCTGGTCTTGCTTGTTGTGTTGATGGGCTACGCGCTGAAGAGCTTTCCCGGGCACCATCTGTTTCAGCGGCTCTGGCGGGTTGATCGTGAGGCGCTGAGCGAGGTTTTCGCGATGGGCTGGCAGATTGGCGCGACGGTGCTGGCCGAGGTCGGGCTGTTTTCGGCGGTTGGGTTGCTGATGGGGCTGTTTGGCGCGGTGGCGCTGGCCGCGCATGGGATCGCGCTGCAGCTGGCTTCGCTGGCCTTCATGATCGAGCTGGCGCTGGCCTCGGCGGCCACGGTGCGCGCCGGGCGGGCGTTCGGGCGGCGCGATGCGGTAGCGCTGCGACGGGGGGCGTGGGCGGCCTATATACTGGCCGCAGGCTGGGGCATTCTCGCGGTGATCGCCTTTCTGGCCGTGCCCGATCTGTTGATCGGGATGTTCATCGGCGCCGATGATCCGCTCCGCGGTCCGATTCTGGAGATCGGGCGCGTGCTCTTGGCGCTGGCCGCGCTGTTTCAGATTGCCGATGCCACGCAGGTGGTGGCGGCGGGGCTGCTGAGGGGCTTGCAGGATACCAAGCGCCCGATGCTGATCGCGGCGGCGAGCTATTGGCTGATCGGTGCTCCGGCAAGCTGGGTTTTCGGGATCGCGCTGGGCCTTGGCCCGCTGGGGATCTGGCTTGGGCTGGTGCTGGGGCTGTCTTCGGCGGCGCTGATGCTGACGGTCCGGTTTCTGCGCGCTTCGGCGCGGATCGCGGCGGCCTAATCGGCCTGCATCAGGCGCTCGGCCTTCTTGCGCACCAACACGCTGCGCAGATCGTGCATGGCAAGCAGCAGCGTATCGGTGACGGCATCCAGATCGGCCTCGGAGGCACGCGCCTGCACCCATTGCGCGGTCAGGTTCAGGTGATCGACGGTGCGCAGGATATCGTCGATATCACGGGCCGCCAGAAGCGCGCGGCGTTCGTCCATCCAGGTCTGGATCGCGGCGATGTCTTCGTCGAGCAGGTCGCGCCCGCCCTGGGGCTTGATCTCGTTATTGCGCAGATTGACGACAGCGATCTGGTCCATCTCGATGCGCCGATGACGGTTTTCGGTGTCCACGCGGAACACGAAGGCGCCGTTTTCACGGACCCGGAAGTAATAATCGGGCAATTGCGTCGTCATGGGTGACCTGTTTTGTCGTGGCGGGGGGGCCGAAGCCTGCCCCGCCAGTTAATCAAGCCACCTGAGGCGCCGCAAGGGGTTTACGGCCCCCTGCGGCGGCTATGCCATCTTAGCTTAGGCCCGCGCAGAAGTTCTGAATGCGGGTGCAGGCTTCGGTCAGGGCCGTGTCGGAGGTGGCGTAGCTGACCCGGAAGGCCGGGCTGACGCCGAAGGCCGCGCCAAAGACCACGGCGACGCCGGTTTCTTCCAGCAGCGCTTTCGAGAAGGCTTCGTCATTCTCGATCAGCACGCCGCCTTTCGAGACCTTGCCGATACAGCCTGCAATCGACGGGTAGACATAGAAGGCGCCTTCGGGCGTCGGGCAGCTAAGGCCCGGGGCCTCGTTCAGCAGTTTCACCACCAGATCGCGGCGGCGCTGGAAGATCGCCCGGTTCTCGGCCAGAAAATCCTGCGGGCCGGTGAGCGCTTCGACCGCGGCCCATTGGCTGATGGTGCAGGGGTTCGAGGTGCTTTGCGACTGGATCATCCGCATTGCAGAGATCAGCTCGACCGGGCCACCGGCATAGCCGATGCGCCAGCCCGTCATCGCATAGGCTTTCGACACGCCGTTGCAGGTGAGGGTGCGATCATAAAGGCCGGGCTCGATCTGCGCCGGGGTGGTGAATTTGAAATCGTCAAACACCAGGTGTTCATACATGTCGTCGGACATGATCCACACATGGGGATGACGCATCAGCACATCGGTGAGAGCTTTCAGCTCGGCCTCGGAATAGGCCGCGCCGGTGGGGTTGGAGGGCGAGTTGAAGATCAGCCATTTCGTGCGCGGGGTGATCGCGGCTTCCAGCATCTCGGGCGTCATCTTGTACTCGGTGTCGGCGCCGCATTCGACCATCACCGGCTCGCCGCCTGCCAAGAGCACCATATCCGGGTAGCTGACCCAATAGGGCGCGGGGATGATTACCTCGTCGCCGGGGTTCAGCGTCGCCATTAGGGCATTATAGAGAATCTGCTTGCCGCCGGTGCCGACGCTGATCTGCTTCGGCTCGTAGCTCAGCCCGTTTTCGCGGGCGAATTTGTCGCAGATCGCCTGTTTCAGCTCGGGAATGCCATCGGGGGCGGTGTATTTGGTTTTGCCCGCATCAATCGCGGCCTTGGCGGCGGCCTTGATGTTGTCGGGCGTGTCGAAATCAGGTTCACCCGCACCGAGGCCGATCACGTCGCGTCCGGCGGCTTTCAGCTCGCCGGCGAGTGTGGTAACGGCTATGGTCGGAGACGGTTTCACGCGGGCCAGCGTGTCGGAGAGGAAGCTCATGGGGTCGGTCCCGGATTTGTGCTTTACGTCCGCATCTCATAGGCTCGGGGCGAAAGCTGTACAAGCTGCATTGACGGAGGATTCTATGACCGACACGACAATCATCGCCGATAATAGCGATTGGTTTGCTGAGGACCGCGCTACGTTTGGCGACCGTCTTGCCGCAGCGCGCGAGGCTGCTGGCCTGAGCCAGAAAGACTTTGCCCGTCGTCTGGGTGTGAAGCAGAAAAGCGTGATCGCGTGGGAAGCCGACATCTCCGAGCCGCGGGCCAACCGGCTGCAGATGATGGCGGGGCTGCTCAATGTTTCGCTGATGTGGATGCTGAATGGCGAGGGCGACGGTGTGGCCCCTCCGGGCAGCGAAGAACCGATGCATCACGACAAGCGCCTGCTTTTGCTTGAACTGCGTGAACTCAGGGGCGATATCGACGATGCCTCGGCGCGTATCGCGCGGATCGAAAAAAGCCTGAGACGGCTTCTGGAAACCCCGACAGAATGAGTGAAACACACGAAATCCGGTTGAAGCGCGTGTCGATGCGGTCGCATCGGCGCGGCATCAAGGAAATGGATATCATTCTGGGCCAGTTCGCCGATGCGCGACTGGCCTCGATGCCGGTAGAACGTCTGGACCTCTATGAGGTGATGCTGGATGAGAACGATCACGATCTGTATCAATGGGTTTCGGGGCAGGTCGCTGCACCGGAAGCCTATGCCGATCTGATCGCCGAAATCGCCGATCATGCCGCGTCAGCCGTTCTGGGTTAACCAAGTACCAAGAAATTCCTGCATTTTCCCGGATATTTTTCTGCGCGTTTAACAAAATATTCGAGATTTCCGCCGATAGTCTGTTCAAGAGACGGATTAGTGTGGAGACGCGGATGAGCATCCATTCCCAAATCGATCAGGGATCGGACACAGCTTATTTTGGCCAGTATCTTGATACGCTGGCCATTGTAGAGAGGCTGCACCGGTTGCTGCTTGATGTGATCAAAGACGAGTTTGAGCGTCTGAATGTACTGGAAATCAACCCGGTGCAGGCGCTTTTGCTGTTCAACATCGGTGAGAATGAAGTGACGGCGGGCGAGTTGAAAACGCGCGGCTACTATCAGGGCTCAAATGTGTCCTATAACCTCAAGAAACTCGTTGATATGGGCTATATGCACCATCAACGCTCGGAGATTGACCGGCGCTCGGTGCGGGTCAAGCTGACCGAGAAGGGTCGCGAGATTCGCAAGGTCGTGATCGACCTGTTCGAGCGCCATGCCGAAGGGCTGCAATCCCGCGGGATTGTGCCGTCGGACGTGCTCGACGATATCAACGGGTCTTTGAAACGTATGGAGCGGTTCTGGACCGACCAGATCCGCTATATCTACTAGCCCGTCATCGGGCGATCAGTTCCCTCAGCAAGCAACACTATGCGAACGCTTGCGCTTGGGCTTCGTGGCTACGGCTACGAAGCCCTTGTTTTTTTGGGCTGGGGATGAGGTGGCCGGTCAGGCTGCGCCGACAAGGCGGCTGGGCAGGCCGCGCTGGCTGTTCTGGGCTGAGCGATGAGGCGCTGGCCGGGCGATAGGCGGGGGCGGGGCAGACTGCGCCGATGGGGTGGTTTGGTGGCTATGCATATAGGCCAGCGATGCAGACTGTGCTGATACGCCGATGGGGCAGACCACGCTTAGCGGCTCGTCGCCGGGAATAGGCGCGGCACCGCTGCGACGGGGGCAGGGCGACCCGGCGTCATCTGGCGGGTGCCAATCGTGCGCGCCGCAAGATATAGTGGAGCAATCGTCCAATGGGAGAGATTCGCCATGCCGCTGCACCCCGAACAACAAGCTGAAATCGACGCATTGCGCAGCCAACCGCGTGATACGCTGCGGGCCGTCTCGCCGGGGATGGAAAACCACCTTTATACCGCCCATGAGGTGCTCGATCACGGCTTTGTCCGGGTGATCGACTATATGGGCGACGATGCGGCGATCTGTCAGGCGGCGCGGGTGAGCTACGGTACCGGTACGAAAAGCGTGACCAACGACGAAGGGCTGATCCGCTATCTGATGCGGCACTGGCACTCGACCCCGTTCGAAATGTGCGAAATCAAGCTGCATGTAAAACTGCCGGTGTTTGTCGCCCGGCAATGGATCCGCCACCGCACCGCCAATGTGAACGAATATTCGGCGCGCTATTCGATCCTCGACCGCGAGTTTTACATCCCGGCGCGCGAACATATCGCCGCGCAATCGACGGTGAACAATCAGGGCCGGGGCGAGCTCTTGAGTGACGAAGAAGCCGCCAAGGTGTTGGAGATCCTGAAGGCGGATTCGGCGCGGTCTTACGACAATTACGAAGCGATGATGTCGCAGGACGGGCAGGCGGGGCTGGCGCGCGAGCTGGCGCGGATGAACCTGCCCGCCAATATCTACACCCAATGGTACTGGAAAGTGGACCTGCACAACCTCTTCCACTTCCTGCGCCTGCGCGCCGACCCGCATGCCCAATACGAAATCCGCGTTTACGCCGAAGCCATCGCCGCCGTGGTCGCCGACTGGGTGCCCGCCGCCTACGGGGCGTTTGAAGACTACCGCATGGGCGGCGCGTCCCTCTCCGCCACCGCGCTCGATTGCGTGCGCCGGATGGTGAAGGGCGAGCAGGTGACGCAGGAAAATTCCGGGATGAGCAAGGGCGAATGGCGGGAGTTTGAAGAGGTGTTGAGGGGGTAAGATGGAACTCAATGCAGAGCAATTCGAAAGACTATTGCAGGTTCTTTCCACGGAGCCCGCAACAAATATGCTCAGCGCGGCCAACATCACTGCCGGATTTTCGGCCCTTATTGCTTTTATTTTGGGGGGGCTCGCGTTTTCCGAACGAGATTCTAAACGTCGTGCGCGCGACGCCGAGTTCATATTCCAATCAGAAAAGGACTATGGGCAGCTGTTGAAGCATCTTGTGGCGGTAGGTAAATGGGCAAAGTCAGAGACAGGCAGAGAGCAGCTTGAAGCTGTCGATACTTTGAATATTTCTGCGGAAAACCTCGATCTTCACAATCGTGTAAAAATTCCTGACAAAATTTGGCGACATGCGCGAGAAATAAAAACACATTTCAAAGCCATTGCGAAATTCAACAACAAAAAGATCGTTTCTAGAGATGCGATTGAACTGGCCTTGGACCATTGGGGATATCGCTTGTTGATGGATGACGTTCGTAAGATGGATGTGCACCGGTTCTATTACGCTCGGAGAGATGCGCCTGAACGGATTACTAAAGATGAGTTTGACCACGATTTTAATTGGTATGTAGAACTTAGAAAAATCAAATCTGTCTAATGCGATCAGTTTTGAACACCGGATCATCCTGTGATCCGGTTCGCCCCCGCCCTCGGGGCCGGGCGCGAACCTGCCGTTTGGCCGCTGCGTTTATACCGGACCAGCAATGGGCTAACCCTCCAACGAGCGTGCAGAAACGGGCGACGCCCGAGCCTGGGTGGGCGTTTGGCTGAGGGTGGTCGGGGCGCGGTGCTTTAAAGCTCGCCCGCCCGATCTGCTTTTCATGGAGTTTCCAATACGCCCCCCCGGGGGGAGGGTCGGGCGTCGCCCGTCGTTCCGCCGGGCGGGGAGGGTGGATATTTCCGTGCGTTGATCCGGTGCCGGGGGCAGTCGCTTGCTGGAGAGAAGGACCGTTTCGCCGGTCGCGCCTCATGGTCGGCCGTGCGGGGCGGGTGGATATTGCGATGCGTTGATCCGGCCAATAGGTCGGGCGCCGCCCAATCCCCACAGCCCAAACAAAAACCCCCGCCGGGCTGATGCCTGGCGGGGGTTCGTATCTGTCTGTCGGTGAAACCTTAGAGGGGTTTCAGAGCGCCAGCCGATTGACGGCCGTCGCGGCCGGCTTCCAGTTCGTATTCCACTTTCTGGTCGTCGCGCAGACCGGTCAGACCGGCGCGTTCAACAGCCGAGATGTGCACAAACACGTCTTTGCCGCCGTCGTCGGGCGCGATGAAGCCGAAGCCTTTAGTGGAGTTAAACCATTTCACGGTGCCAGTGGCCATTCCCGTATCTCCTGATCGTATGCCGCCCGCAACATGCAGCGGCCTGGTAGCGCAGTCTTGGGTCTTTAACCGACTGCCAGTGATAGGAGGCGGGAAGAGTAGATCTGTCGTACCCCCCCGACATGGGCATGTTTCACCAATATTGCAAGAAAAAAGAGAAAAAAATTGCGCCCAGATCCGAGATCGAGCGCATAAATAAAGGCCCTGCGAGCCAGCGCCCACAGGGCGATGAGCGCGCGCGCGGCGCGCCGGGGGCGGCTCAGATCTCTTTCAGATCGCCTGCCGACATCCGTCCGTCGCGGCCGGGAATCATTTCGTATTCAACCTTCTGGTCGTCTTTCAGGCCCTTCAGCCCGGCGCGTTCGACAGCGGAGATATGCACAAACACGTCTTGGCCGCCATCGTCCGGTGCGATGAAGCCAAAACCCTTGGTAGAATTGAACCATTTCACGGTGCCCGTGGCCATCCGTTTGCTCCTTTCATTTGCCCGCCCGCGGGATTGCGACGGGATGGTGCAGCCAGTCTTCTCGTCTTCGGCTGCCCCAGAGGAGCAATCGTCTGGAAGTTCTGTTGTCACATCTCTAGGGTGTATGAAGCCGGAAAAAAGGCAAGAAAAAGATTTGTAACGCGAGGTGGGGTGTGAAGGTTTACGGGCTGAAAAGCTGCGATACGGTGCGTAAGGCGATGGTGGCGCTGAAGGCGGCGGGCTATGCGCCGGAGCTGATCGATATTCGAGCGACACCTCTGGAAGATGCTGATCTGGAACGGTTTTTCGCCGCATTCGGCGAAGACCTGGTGAACCGGCGTTCGACCACATGGCGGGGGCTCAGCGAGGCGGAGCGGGCGGGCGATCCGATCCGGCTGATTTTTGCCAATCCGGCGCTGATGAAACGTCCTGTGATTGAGGCGGAAGGCCGCCTGACCCTTGGTTGGGGGCCAGAAACCCGCAATCAGTGGCTTGGAAATCCTGCCTAAGCCCCTTAGGTGAAGGGAAATTCGCAAGACGGGGGCAGAAATGCGCAACGCAGCATTGGTTTTGGGCATTATCGCCGGGGTTATCGGCATGTTCGTGGGTTTGTTCGGCTATGGCTGGACCACATTTGTAGAGCAACAGCCCGATGCGGGCACGATTTTCGGCAATTTCCACAATCCGGGCTTTGTGCGCTTTGCCTCGGTGGCGGCGCCGACACTGGCAATCGCCGGGGGCGGCATGGCGAAGATCCGTGCGCTCTGGGGCGGCGTGCTGCTGATCGCCTCGGCGGTGCTGATGTATCTGGCCTTCACCTTCAACGTGGCAACGATGTTTCCGATCGTGATGGCCGGGCTTGGCGGGTTCTTTGCCATCGCAGCCGGGCGGCCGGACGAGCCGAAATCACATTTCTGAGCGCGTAAGGCGGCTGAGCGCCAGTCCGGGGGACGGACCGGCGCTCGCCCGGCGCGTGCCGCGCTATTCGGGCGGTCAAGCCGCATTACGCCTCGTGAGAAACGGCTAGCCGCTTTACCACAAGCGCATCGAGCGAGAGTGGGCCGGCGCCTTTCAGCACCAGCGTGATGAACAGCATCATCCAAAGCAGCCGCTGATCGAGGATCAGGCTGTCGGATGTATGGTCGAACCAGGCACCGATGGTGCTGGCGTCGACCCCATGGCCGAAAATGTCGGTGAGGCTTTGCACCGTCACGAAACCGATCATCCCGAGGCCCGCAAGCCGGGTGGCGAGGCCGAGCACGATCAGCACGGGCAGGATGAATTCGGCCCACATCCCCGCCGTGGCCACCGCCCAGTGAAACAGGCTGAGCTGAGAGGTGTCGTAGCCCACCGCCTCCATCGCCTTGGGGAAGATCTGGGCATAGGCGCCGAGCGAAGGCTTGAGAAAGCCAAACAGCCCATCCCCCAGTTTGGTCAGTGCCGAGGCCCAGAAATATCCGACCAGCGTGGCGGCGAAGGCCAAGCGGGCGAGGCTGGGCAACAGCCAGTCGCCGGTGGCGTTCAGCCGGGAGGTAAGCGCGCGGATCATGCAGTGGCTCCTTCAACGGCGACGATCGCCTTGGTGTTGAGCAAACGGGTAAGGATCGGGACAAGGTCGAGGCCGTCGCCCGCCGCCTCGATCGCGGTGCCGAGCGGTTGGCCCGCCAGAAGGGCGGCCAGAAAGCGGGCGTCGGCATCGGTGATGCGGATCGGGCGCGGATCCCAGTCGGGGCGGGTGATCAGCACCGCTTCGGCGCCGCCACGCGCAGGCGGTGCGTTCGGATCGGTATTGGCCAGCCAGATCGTGTGGATCGGGTAGGGCGAGACCAGAAGCTGAACCGCCGGGGCAAAGCGCAGCCGGGCCAGTTCCAGCCCGGGGGCAGCCAATGCGTCGGGGTGGATCGGGGTGGCATCACCGGCGTGATAGGCGCGGCGCAGAGCCAGCTCCAACCGCGCCACATCGGCCAGATAGGGCAGATGCGCGACCGGCTCGAACTGTTCCAGAAATTCGGGCAGCGCGTCGCCATAGGTGGCGAGCACTGGTGAGTGGGGCGGATGGGCGCGCAGAAACACGCCCGCCATGGCGTTGAAAAACTCCTCGCCCACCAGTTTCTCCAGCACCGGAAAGCCGGTGACCAGCGCCTCTTTCAGGCTGACCACCACATTGTTGCGATAAACGTTGAAGCGCTTTACCGCTTCGCGTCCACCGGGGGCCATCAGGCCGGGGGGCAGGGCGGCGTCGGGGTTGAGCAGGGCGGGGGCGAAGGGGGTCATGCAGGCACCTCGGTCAGAACCTTCGTGGCGCGGGCGGCTTCGGCTTCCAGGGTCGGCCAGTCGGGCACGTCGTTATCCCATTCGATCAGCGTCGGCTTGGCGCCGGTGCGCGAAATCGTATGGGCGTAGAGGGTCCAGACCGGATCAACCACTTCGGCGCCGTGACTGTCGATCAGGAGCGGCAGACCGTGTTCGTCTTCCTGCGCGTCATGGCCACCCAGATGCAGCTCGCCCACCGCTTCAAGCGGGAAGGCGTCGATATAGGCATAGGGGTCTTCCTGCCGGTTGGTGCAGGCGACATAGACGTTGTTCACGTCCAGCAGCAGCCCGCAGCCGGTGCGGCGGACGATCTCGGCCAGGAAATCGGTTTCAATCCAGTTGGTTTCGGCGAAGGCCAGATAGGTGGCCGGGTTTTCCAGAAGCATCTGGCGGCCAACAGCCTGCTGAACCTCGTCAATATGCGCCGCCACGCGGGTGAGCGTGGCGTCGGTATAGGGCAGGGGCAGAAGATCGTTGAAAAAGGCACCGCCATGGCTGGACCAGGCGAGGTGCTCGGAAAAGCTGGCAGGGGAAAGCCAGTCGATGAGCTTGCGCAGCCGGGCCAGGTGGGCGCGGTCGAGCGGCTCTTCGCCACCGATTGAAAGCCCGACCCCATGCACCGAAATCGGGAAGCGGTCGGCCAGCGCGCGCAGTTGCGCCAGTGGACGCCCGCCATCACCCATGTAGTTTTCGGCATGCACTTCCAGCCAGGTGACGCTGCCCGGTCCGGCGATGATGTCGCCGTAATGCTGGGGCTTGTAGCCGACACCGGCGCGGGATGGCAGACGGTTGGGGCCTTCATCAAACATGGTCATTCTCCCCGGGGATTTGCCCCGGGCCGCAAAGCCCGGGGCGCAGGTTCTTACATTTCCGGCAGGTCGCGGTCGAGCGCGGAGAGCGAGCCGTGACGCTCGGTGCCGTCCATAGCCATCGAGGCGTCGATCATGGTGCTTTCGCAGGTGCCGGCGGGCACGAATTTGAACGAATTGCCCTGATAGTCGACTTTCGAGGTGCCGGCGCAGGTGGTGCCGGGGCCAGCAGCGCAATCGTTCTGGCCAGCTTTGGCGATGCCGAAGCATTTTTCCTGAGCGCCATCGGCGGCAGCAGCGTGGGCGGACAGGGCGGTGGCAACGGCGCCAACCAGGGCCAGGGTTTGGATCGTCGTTTTCATAGGGATACTCCTCGTTTTTCCAATCTCAGATCGCTTGTTCGGCGATGAGGAAGGTGTAGCGGGAGAAAGGCGTCACTGGCCATTCACAGGCCCGTGCCCCGCGTGTGTGTGTGAAACTGTAACAAACGAAAGCGTGAGTTGACCTGTGAAGTCGCGGCGGCATTTACCAAGAAAGTAACGCAAAAACAGCCTCATAGCTGCGTGAGTGCGGCGGAGGTGGGGGCATGATGGTAAGGTGCGCCGGGTGGTTATAGCGCGGGGATTGCAACAATCGCGCCCGGGGCGGGGGTGGCCCCTTACGGCAGGCGGGCGATTGTAACAAATTGCCCGCCCCGTTTGAGGGGCGGGCAGAGGAGAGGCGGGCCGAGCGGGGCCCGCCAGGGAGATCTGGATCAGAAGAATCCGAGCTTGTTGGGGTTGTAGCTCATCAGGATGTTTTTGGTCTGCTGGTAGTGGTCCAGCATCATCTTGTGGGTTTCACGGCCGATGCCTGATTGCTTGTATCCGCCAAAGGCCGCGTGCGCCGGATAAGCGTGGTAGTTGTTCACCCAAACGCGACCGGCCTGAATGTGGCGGCCAAAGCGGTAGCAACGGTTGGCGTCGCGCGTCCAGACCCCGGCGCCGAGGCCGTACATGGTGTCATTGGCGATGGCGAGCGCTTCGTCTTCGTCCTTGAAGGTGGTGACCGAGACCACCGGGCCAAAGATCTCCTCCTGGAAGACCCGCATCTTGTTGTGGCCTTTCAGGATGGTCGGCTGGATGTAGAAGCCACCCGCAATATCGCCGTTGAAGCGCGCCGCGTCACCGCCGCAGAGCACCTCGGCCCCTTCTTCGCGCCCGATGGTGAGATAGGACATGATCTTGTCCTGCTGCTCTTGGCTCGCCTGCGCGCCGACCATGGTTTCGATATGGCGTGGATCGCCCTGCTTGATGGCTTTCACACGTTTGATCGCGCGCGCGATGAACTCGTCATAAATGTCCTCCTGAATAAGCGCGCGCGATGGGCAGGTGCAAACCTCCCCTTGGTTGAAGGCAAAGAGAACGAACCCTTCAACCGCCTTGTCGAGGAAGGCGTCATCAGCCGCCATCACATCGGAAAAGAAGATGTTGGGCGACTTGCCGCCCAGTTCCAGTGTCGCCGGGATCAGGTTTTCGGTCGCATATTGCGCGATTTTGCGCCCCGTTTCGGTGGAGCCGGTGAAGGCGATCTTGGCAATGCGCGGGCTGCGGGCGAGCGGGGCGCCCACATCGGGGCCCATGCCGTTGACCACGTTCAGCACGCCATCGGGCAAGAGGGGGGCGATGAGTTCGGCCAGCACCATGATCGCCGCCGGGGTTTGCTCGGCCGGTTTCAGCACGATGCAATTGCCTGCGGCCAGCGCCGGAGCGAGTTTCCACGCGGCCATCAGGATCGAGAAGTTCCACGGGATGATCTGGCCGACCACACCGAGCGGTTCGTGGAAGTGATAGGCGACGGTGTCTTCGTCAATCTCGCCCATCGTGCCTTCTTGTGCGCGCAGAACCCCGGCGAAATAGCGGAAATGGTCAGCCGAGAGCGGAATGTCGGCGGCCAGGGTTTCGCGGATCGGCTTGCCGTTATCCCAGGTTTCCGCCGTGGCGAGCAGTTCGAGATTTTCGTCGATCACATCGGCGATTTTCAACAGCACATTCGAGCGGTGGGCGGCCGAGGTGCGGCCCCAGGCTTCGCGGGCGGCATGGGCGGCGTCGAGCGCCAGCTCCACATCGGCGGCATCCGAGCGGGCCACTTCGCCCACCACTTCGCCGGTGATCGGGGTGATGTTGTCGAAGTATTTGCCGTTCACCGGGGGCACGAATTTACCGCCGATGAAGTTGTCGTAACGCATTTTGAAAGGGTTGGCGAAATGGTCCACTGCGGGACGGGTCATCTCGTTCATTCTGGTCTCCTCCATGTTGGGCCGGTCCTCCACCGAGCCAGAGAGGATCATCGCAGGGCAGGGGTGGCCTGTCTGCGGGGGGGACGGGACGGTTTGGAGAAGGTGTCTCAGCCCTGAGACAGGTTGGATCAGGTTTCGCCGAGCCCGAGCTTTTTCATCCGCCGGTAAAGCGTGGCACGGCCAATGCCCAGGGCGCGCGCGGCGGCGGAGACATTGCCCTCGGCACGGGCCAGCGCGCGCAGGATCGCGGCGCGTTCGGCCTTTTCAAAGCCGGTGGGGCCATCGTCGCGGCCCAGAAGGTCGGCGGCGGGGCGCGGGGCAAGCTTGCCGGTCGGGGCAAGGCCAAAGGCGCGGCGGGCCTTGCGGGTGGCGCCGATGACCAGATCGTCGCTATCGACGGCCAGCAGCACGGCGGCATCGGCGCTGCCGGTATCGGCCTGGATCAGCCTTGTATCGGCGAAGGCGGTGCGAAACACCGCTTCTTCGATGGCGCGGGCGGTCTGGGCGACCTGGGCGGCGATCAGCTGATTGAAGCCCTCGGTCTGATCGACCCGGGCCGAGGAGACATCGAGCGCGCCCAAAAGTTGGCCCTCTTCGCCCCAGATCGGGGCGTCGATGCAGCTCATCGCGGTGTTGCGGGTGTAGAAATGATCGTCGCGATGGATGATCACGCGGCGGGTTTCGGCCAGACAGGTGCCGATTCCATTGGTGCCCTCACGCGCCTCTGACCAGTCGGCGCCAATCGCCAGCCCCCAGCCTTCGAACACTTTGGCATCGGCATCGCGCATCCGGGTTTCGATCACCACGCCTTCGGCATCGGTGAGCATCACGCTGCAGCCCGAAAGGCCGACAAGCTGGAAGAGCGTATCGAGCTGCGGCCCGGCAAGCGCCAGAAATTGCGCCTTTTCTTCGCGGCTATGGGCAAGGGTGCGGGGATCAATCCGGTCAGGCGCACGGTGCTCCATCGGGTCGAGCCCGTGATGCTCGACCGAACGGCGCCAGCTTTGGGCCAGCCGTGAACGCGCCGAACCCGACGCCTCAATCGCCTCGAAAACGCGCTCTGCATGGGGCGATTGCCGGGGCACTGATCCCTCCCTGATACACTGAGCGTGAATTGTTACCCGGGAGGTGTATGTGGGGCAAGAAAATTACCCGTGATTGGGGTATTCGGCGGATGTGCCCGACAAGACGAAACCCGCCCCGTTTTAGGTGCGGACAAATTGAAGCGACTTGCCCGAAAAACGCCAAGTTTATGTTTCGCCAGTGGCTAACTACTGCTCTATAACCTCGCCGGTGGTGGGGTTTAAAAAGATGCATAGAGCTGTGATTGCTGAAGAAATTGATAGAGCTTGGACGGAGGCCCATACCGGCCATCCCAACGGTGCACTTTACCGTTTGCAGACGCTTGCCGAGCTGTTGAATGAAAAAAACGATCCGGCATTGGCGTGGCGGTTTCACTGGGTGTTCGGTTCGGTGCAGTTTTTGCTGGGCAACCTGGAGGCCGCCTATGAGCATAGCCAAAAGGCCCGAGCGCTGAGCAGGGGGCTTGGTCTGGTCATTCGGGCCAACGCGGCGACCTTCAATGGCGATATGCTGTTGGCGCTTGGATTGAGTGACGAAGCGTTTTCGGAAAGCCTGATCGGGCGGGACCTGGCTGAGAAAAGCGGCGACGATTGGGCCATCGCTCATGCGTATTATGTTCTGGCGTTGCTAACCCAGGAGGGCGGCGATCCTGGACAGTCCAAGGAATATGCAGAGCGGGCACTGGAAAGGGCGCATCAGGCCGGAGATCCGTATCTGCTCAGCTGGATCGAAACAGTTTTCGCCTGCATTCTGGCCGATCTGGCCGACTTGGCGAAACTTGCGGGCGACGAGGCTGGTTTCTACGAAGGCTATGAGGCGGCCGTGCGGGTGTGCCATGATGCGGCAAATCGGGCACGGGACAATTCCTATAGTTGGGTGGAACGCGTCGCGCTTTCAAATGGGGCAGACATCTACGCCACAACTGGCCGTTTCAGAGAAGCGCATTTGCTGCTGGATCGCTGGCGTGGCGTCGAGGGCGAGTTGAGCAATCGCCGTCTGCTGCACTATCTGGCCAACCGTGCAGAGGTGTTCTTCGCGGAAGGGCGGCTGAAAGAGGCGCTGGACATGTGCAACCAGGCCCTGGAGGTCGGAGATGCCGAGTCTATATTTGACCTGATGCGGGAATGCATGCGGCTGTTGTCGAGCATCCATGAGGGCCTTGGCGATTTCAAAGCGGCACTGAGCTATTACAAACAGTTTCATCAGTACGCTCAGAGGGTTGAAGGCGAGAAAATCAAAAGCCGTGCCAGAGCGGCGGCGATCTTTTATGAAACCGAAAAATTCCGCAACGAGGCCAAGGTGGTGCGCCAGATTGCCGAGCGATCCGCAATGGAGGCGACGACCGATCCGTTGACGGGGATTGCCAACCGGCGGCAATTCGACCGCGAATTCGTCCGGCGTCTGGCAGAAAGACCGGACGATCTGGCCGTGCTCTTTCTTGATCTCGATGGCTTCAAGTGGATCAATGACAGCTATTCCCATGCAGTCGGTGATCTGGTGTTGCAGGCCGCCACGCGGGTATTCGCGGCATGTTGCCGCGAGGTCGATTTCATCTCGCGGATCGGAGGGGACGAATTCGTCATCCTGTTGGACGGGGTCGACCGGGGGGCGGCAGAGGCTGCGGCGTGCCGTTTGCTGGACGGCATTCGGGGCTTTGACTGGTCGACAATCGCTGAAGACCTGTTAATGACGATCAGTATTGGTATGGCGGTGAGCTCTGAAGAAAAGACCCGCGAGCGTTTGCTGGCGTTGGCCGATGCCCGCCTCTATCGGGCCAAGAGCAGCGGGCGGGACAAGTTTGTCGGCTGCGACGCCCCGGAGGGGACGACCGCTGGCGAGCTTGATGAGCAGCTTCGGGTCAAGCCCGTGTCGGATGATGAGATGGAACAGGTCCTGTCACCGCCGAGCGCGCTTGAAGACGGCCCGGCGGTGGAACTGGATTAGCGCAGGTCGGGGGCCAGCGCTTCGGCGGTGAGGCTTTCGATCATCTCGTCGAGCGCCACGACCTTGGTGTGCTTTTCGCCCAGACGCCGCAGAGTCACGGTGCGTTCTTCCACCTCTTTCATGCCGATGGCGAGGATCACCGGAACCTTGCCCACCGAATGTTCGCGGACCTTGTAGTTGATCTTTTCGTTGCGGATATCGGCCTCGGCGCGCACGCCTGCGGCTTTCAGCGCAGCGACGACCTCGTGCACATAATCGTCGGCATCTGACACGATGGAAGCTACCACCACCTGACGCGGGGCGATCCAGAACGGCAGTTTGCCTGCGTGCTCTTCGATCAGAATGCCGATGAAGCGCTCGAAGCTGCCGACCACGGCGCGGTGCAGCATCACCGGGCGGTGCTTGGCGCCGTCTTCGCCAACATAGTTGGCATCGAGCCGCTCGGGCAGGTTCGGGTCAACCTGAAGCGTGCCGCATTGCCAATCGCGGCCGATGGCGTCGGTCAGCACAAATTCCAGCTTCGGCCCGTAAAACGCGCCTTCGCCTTCCTGGATCTCATAATCGTAGCCTGCTGCCTTACAGGCATTGCCCAGTGCGGCTTCGGTTTTGTCCCAGCTTTCTTCGGAGCCGATGCGCTTGTCGGGCCGGGTTGAGAGCTTGACGGTCCAGTCATGAAAGCCCAGCTCGGCATAGATCATCGCCAGAAAGTCGATGAATTTCTTGGTTTCGCTTTCGATCTGATCATCGGTGCAGAAGATATGCGCGTCATCTTGCGTGAAGCCACGCACCCGCATGATGCCGTGCAGCGCGCCCGAGGGCTCATAACGGTTGCAGGAGCCAAATTCGGCCATACGCAGCGGCAATTCGCGATAGCTCTTCAGCCCATGATTGAAGATCTGCACGTGGCAGGGGCAGTTCATCGGCTTCAGCGCGTTGACGGTTTTCTCGCGCGCATGCTCTTCGTCGACTTCTACGATGAACATGTTTTCCTGATAGTTGTCCCAGTGGCCGGAGGCTTCCCAGAGTTTGCGGTTCACCACTTGCGGGGTGTTCACTTCAACATAGCCGTCGCGCTGCTGCTGGCGGCGCATATAGTCTTGCAGCGTGGTGTAGATGGTCCAGCCGTTCGGGTGCCAGAACACCTGACCGGGGGCCTCTTCCTGCATGTGGTAGAGGTCCATCTCGCGGCCCAGACGGCGGTGATCGCGCTTTTCGGCCTCTTCAAGGAAGGTGAGATATTTCTTCAGCCCGTCGCGGTTGAGAAAACCCACGCCGTAGATGCGTTGCAGCATCGGGCGATCGCTGTCGCCACGCCAATAGGCGCCCGCCACCTTCATCAGCTTAAAGGCGTCGGCCGGGATCTGGCCGGTGTTTTGCAGGTGCGGGCCACGGCAAAGATCCTGCCAATGGCCGTGCCAATACATCCGGATCGGCTGGCCATCGTCGGGAATGGCGTTCACCAGCTCGACTTTGTAGGGCTCGTTGTTGGATTCGTAATGGGTGATCGCGCGGTCGCGCTCCCAAACCTCGGTGGTGACCGGATCGCGGCGATTGATGATTTCCTTCATCTTCGCTTCGATGGCGCCAAGGTCTTCGGGGGTAAACGGCTCTTCGCGGTCGAAATCGTAATACCAGCCGTTTTCAATCACCGGGCCGATGGTGACCTTCACGCCCGGCCACAGCTCTTGCACCGCGCGCGCCATGATATGGGCGGCGTCGTGGCGGATCAGTTCAAGCGCCTGCGCTTCGTCTTTCATCGTGTGAATGGCGATGGAGGCATCTTCATTGATCGGCCATTGCAGATCGTAATGCGCGCCGTTGACGGTGGCCGAAATGGCCTTTTTGGCGAGCGAATTGGAGATCCCGGCAGCGACTTCGGCAGCGGTTACGCCAGCCTCGAAGCTTTTCGAGTTGCCATCGGGGAATGTAAGGGAAATCTGGCTCATGGCCTTCTCCTCGTCAGTTTGGCGCCCACGGAACGCCCGGTTGCGGGTTATGTGTTTGTCGCTTTTTGCGCCGGAGCGGGGCGATGTCAACAGCTTGGGGCGGTGGCGGCGCGAAAACGTGGCTTGATTGCCCGCTGGGGCGCGGCCAAGCTGCTTGGGTGATCAGGGAGGGCGAAATGCGCAGTTTTGAAGAGATTTTGGCGATTGCGGCAGAGCGGCATGGGGGCGAGGCGGCGGTGCTGGAGAGCATGCCGGTGATGAAAAGCGCCGAAGAACTGGCGGCGATCCCCGATGCGGCCTGGCTGGCGCAGATGGCGCGCGGGATCTTTCAGGCGGGGATTTCGTGGAAAGTCGTTGATGCCAAGTGGCCGGGGATCGAAGAGGCGTTTCACGGCTTCGATGTGGGCCGGGTCGGGCATATGTCGGACGACTGGTTTGACGAGCTCTTGCGCGACACGCGGATTATCCGCTCGGCGCCAAAAGTGCGCGCCATTCAGGAAAACGCGGTGTTCATTTCCGAGGTGAGCGCCGAGGCGGGCAGTTTCGGGCGCAAGATCGGTGATTGGCCGGATGACGATTACATCGGGCTGCTGGATTGGTTGCAGAAAGAGGGCGCGCGGCTGGGCGGCAATACCGGGGCCTATATGCTGCGCGCGATGGGGCGGGATGGCTTTATGCTGTCCACCGATGTGGTGGCGCGGCTGGTGGCCGAAAGGGTGATCGACAAGGCGCCCACGTCAAAGGCGGCGCGGAAGGCCGTGCAGGCAGCGTTCAACAGCTGGCAGGCGCAGTCTGGCCGGCCGCTGAGTACGATCTCGCGGGTGCTGGCGCAGAGCATCGGCTAGGGCTTGGCAGTGTCGCCAGGTGGCGTATTGAGGCAGGAAAAGCAAAAGGGAGCTGGGTCATGGTAGACTATCTGAACACCGCAAGCGGGCGGCGGATCGCCTATGTGAAAACCGAGGGGCGTGGCCCTGATATGGGGCCGGGCGTGGTGTATCTGGGCGGGTTCATGTCGGATATGGAAGGCAGCAAGGCTACGGCGCTGGAGGCCTGGGCGAAACGGCAGGGCCGGGCCTTTCTGCGCTTCGATTATTCAGGGCACGGCCAGAGCAGCGGGAAATTTACCGAGGGCTCAATCGGTGACTGGGCGGAGGATGCTCGCGCGGCGATTGAGGCGCTGACCGAGGGGCCGCAGCTCTTGGTGGGCTCGTCGATGGGGGGCTGGATTTCGATGCTGACCATCCGGGCGATCCCTGAGCGCGTGGCTGGCTTTATCGGCATCGCCGCCGCGCCGGATTTCACCGAAGACAGCATGTGGCGGGATTTCTCAGACGATGAGCGCCGCCAGTTGATGGATGAGGGGCAGGTGTTGGTGCCCTCGGGCTATGACGAGCCTTACCCGGTGACGAAGCGGTTGATCGAGGACGGGCGCGAACAGCTGGTGCTGCGCAAGCCGCTGCGGATGCCCTTTCCAGTGCGGCTGTTGCAGGGCACGGAAGATGAGGCGGTGGAGCGTCAGGTGGCGCTGAACCTGCTCGATCATATCGAGGGCGAGGATGTGCGGCTGAGCTTTGTGAAGGGCGCCAATCACAGCTTTTCGACCCCGGATAACCTCGCGCTGATCGAGGCGACGCTGGACGAGCTGCTGGGCTGAGGCTGAGGCGCCGCCCGGCGGTGGCGCCGGGCGAGGCGACGGTTGGTCTTAGACCGCTTTCAGCGCCGGTTTGCCCTTGGCTTTGCGCTTTTTCGCCTGTTCGGCGTGGCGTCCGGCGTTGGCTTCGATGAAGTCGAGCACCAGCGGGCGGATGTCTTCACGCCAGCTGCGCCCGGCGAAAATGCCGTAATGCCCGGCGCCGAGCGCGATATAGCCCGCCTTTTTCGCTTCCGGCAGGCCGGTGCAGAGATCCAGCGCGGCGGCGCATTGACCGGGGCCGGAAATATCGTCTTTCGAGCCTTCCACGGTTTTCACCGCCACATCGGTGATCTTGCCGATATCGACCCGATGCCCGGCCACGGTGAAGGCGTTATCGGCAATCTCGCGGCCCTTGAAAATCCGTTCGACGGTCGAGAGGTAGAACTCTGCCGTCATGTCCATCACCGCGAGATATTCGTCGTAGAACTTGTTGTGCTTGTCATGATCACCGGCTTCGCCGTGCGCGGTGCGAAAGATCTGATCGGAAAAGGCGTTGCCGTGGGTTTCGGCATTCATCGAGATGAAGCCCGCAAGCTGCAACAGCCCGGGATAAACCAGCCGTCCGACGCCCTTGTATTTGAAGCCGACGCGCTGGATCGCCAGCTCTTCAAGCTGGCCCATGGTTACCCGGCGGCCGAAATCGGTGACATCGGTTGCGGCGACATCGGGATCAATCGGGCCACCGATCAGGGTCAGGGTTTGCGGCTGCGCTTCCGGGTCGAGCTCGGCCAGATAGGCGGTGGCGGCAAGGGTCAGCGGGGCAGGTTGGCAGACCGCGATGACGTTGATATCCGGCCCCAGCGCCCGCATGAATTCGACCAGATAGAGCGTGTAATCCTCGATATCGAACTTGCCGGCGCTCACCGGGATATCGCGGGCATTGTGCCAGTCGGTGATATAGACCTCGGCATCGGGCAAGAGCGAGGCGACGGTGGAGCGCAGCAGGGTGGAATAGTGCCCCGACATCGGTGCCACCAGCAGGATGCGGTTGGGTTTCGGGGCGCGGCCCTGCGCGGTAAAGCGGATCAGATCGCCAAAGGGCTTTTCCACCACCTTGTCGACGGTCACCACATGATCGCGCTCATCTTCGCCGACGACGTTGAAAATGCCCCAGTCGGGCTTGGCGACCATGCGCGAAAAGCTGCGTTCGGTGACCTCGCCCCAGGCCCCCAGCCATTGCATCCAGGGATTGGGCTGCGCGGCCATGGCGGGGCTGGAGGCAAAGGCCGAGGCCGTCGCGCCCATCCATTGATTGGCGTTGCGGAAGGTCTCCATCAGATCATAGGTGGCCATGTAGCGCATTTTCTGCCCTTCCTGTTGCCATGCTCGCCCCCCCTCGCATACGCTTGAGAGAGTGAGTGGCGGCCCGTCTGCAAAATGCTGCGGGTGCAAAGTAAGATAGGGTGGATTTGTTAACATGGCAACAAATGAGGCGTCTCCGCCGGAGCTGAGCGCGCAGCTTCAGGAAAACCTCGCCAAGATCGAGGCGCTTACTCAGAGGCTCGCCGTTGCGATGGCGCAGAAGAAAAACACCCGTCCGGAGCTTTTGGGGCCGGGGGCGGAGTTCTATGCCAAGGCCATGGGGGCCTTGTGGGGCGAGATGCTGACAAACCCCGCCAAGCTCTGGGAGCAGCAGGTGGAGTATTGGGGCAAGACACTGGCCCATGCTGTCGAGGCGCAACAGGCGCTGTTAGACGGGGTCGGCGCGCTGGTGCCGGAAGATGATGCCCCGCAGGACCGGCGCTTTTCCAACCCGCTGTGGCAGACGCATCCCTATTACAACTACTTGAAAAACCAATATTTCATCGCTGCTGAGGCGATAGAGACGGCGGTGGACGAGATCGAGGGTGTGGACGCGCGCGAGAAGCAGCGGATGCGCTATTTCACTCGGCAGATCATCGACATGATGGCGCCGACCAACTTTTTGGCCAGCAACCCGGATGCGCTGGAAAAGGCGATCGAGACCGAGGGGCAATCGCTGATCGACGGGCTGGAAAACCTGATCCGCGATCTGGAAAAGCATCAGGGCGAGCTGGTGGTGACACTGTCCGATCCTGAAGCCTTTACCCCCGGCGAGAACCTTGCCACCACCGAAGGGGCGGTGGTTTATCGCAACCGGATGATCGAGCTGATCCAGTATGCGCCGCAAACCGAGCAGGTGCACAAAACCCCTCTGGTGCTATTTCCGCCCTGGATTAATAAGTTCTATATCCTTGATCTGAAACCCGAAAACAGCCTGATCCGCTGGATTGTCGAACAGGGCTATACGCTGTTCGTGGTGTCCTGGGTGAACCCGGATGAGAGCTATGCCGATGTCGGGCTGGAGAGCTATATCGACGAGGGTTTCCTGACCGCGATGGCGGAGGTGAAGAAGATCACCGGCGAGGACAAGCTGAACGTGGTGGGCTATTGCATCGCGGGCACCACGCTGGCGCTGACGCTGTCCTTGATGAAGCAACGCGGCGATGACAGCGTGAACTCGGCCAGCTTTTTCACCACGATGACCGATTTTTCCGATCCGGGCGAAGTGGGGGTGTTTCTCGACGACGATTTCGTCGACGGGATCGAGGAAGAGACGAAAGAAACCGGCATCATGTCGTCGCTCTATATGGCGCGGACCTTCTCGTATCTCAGGGCCAATGATCTGATCTATCAGCCTGCGATCAGATCCTATCTGCTGGGCGAGCGGCCACCGGCCTTTGATCTGCTCTACTGGAACAGCGATGGCACCAATCTGCCGGGGCGGATGGCGGTGGAATATCTGCGCGGGCTGTGTCAGCGCGATGCCTTTGCCCATGATGCGGCGGGGCTTTCGCTGTTCGGTGAGGCGTTGAAAATCAGCGATGTGGCGGTGCCGCTTTGCGCCGTGGCCTGCGAAACCGATCACATTGCCGCCTGGCGGTCGAGCTATCGCGGCATCCGGGCGATGGGCTCGGAAGACAAGACGTTCATCCTGTCGGAAAGCGGCCATGTGGCGGGGATCGTGAACCCGCCGTCGAAAAAGAAATATGGTCATTACCTCAATGACGGCTGGCCCGCTGATCCTGCTGACTGGCAGGCGGGGGCCTCGTTTCAGCAGGGCAGCTGGTGGCCGAGCTGGGAGGCATGGCTGGCGCCGCGGTCTGGGCCGATGGTGCCGGCGCGGGCCCCCGGCGATTCTGAGCATCCGGTGCTGGCCAAGGCGCCGGGCACCTATGTGCTGATGACGCCAAAGGACTGATCCCAAACCCGCATTTCGACCGGCTGCGACACAAATGCTGCAGTGCAGAATAATCTTGACTTTCTGCACTGCAGCATGCATATTATGTGCAGTTGCAGAAAGTACCGGGTAAGCGCCCGGCCAGACCGGAGACGTACAATGGCCACGCAAAATGATTTCACCAAAATGTTTCAAAACATGATGGGGACCTTCCCCATGGAGATGCCGGGCTTTGAAGACGCTTTCAAATCGACCGCCGCGATGAACGAGAAATTCGCCAAGGCGGCGCTGGAGGCGGCTGACAAGTCGGTCGAGATTTCCACCAAATGGACGAAAGACACGCTCGCCAAGATCGGCGACGTTTCGACGGCCAAGGCGGACACGACCGATTACACCAAAGCGATGACCGATTTCGCCTCGGCTCAGGCCGAAATCGCTGCCGAAAACCTGTCGGCCTTTGCTGAGGTTGCCAAGACCCTGCAGATGGAAACCGTCGAACTGATGATGGCAGCGGGCAAGGATATGGGCAGCGAAGCCCAGGCCGCGATGAAAAAGGCGACTGACGAAGTTGCCAAGGCCGCCAAGAAAGCGACCGCTGCGGCTAAATAAGCCGAATTCGCAGGTCGGTCCCTTCCTCCTGCCGACGTTTTTCTCGGGCGAGCCATTGGCTCGCCCGTTTTCTTTGCGCCCCTAAAGACCCGCGACGCTTGCTTTTCTTTTCTGCGCTGGCGTAGGCTTCATTCTGCAAGGGCGAAAACAAGCCCTGATAAACAAGCCATGACAATGACGGGAGAAACTGCGTGTCCAAGGATCAAGACCCGCTGCTGATCAAGCGCTATGCCAGCCGGAGGCTGTATAATACCGAAACCTCGGATTATGTGACGCTCGACGATATTGCGCGCTTTATCCGGGATGGGCGCGAAGTGAAGATTATCGACCTGAAAACCGGCGACGATCTGACCCGGCAATACCTTCTGCAAATCATCGCGGAACATGAAAGCCGTGGCGAAAACGTGCTGACGGTCGATATGCTGACCGATCTGGTGCGCTCTTACACCACTCAGGCGCGCAGCTTGGTGCCGGAATTTCTGGCCGCGAGCTTTGACATGCTGCGCGAGAGCCAGTCGAAAGTGATGGATAATATCGGCGGGATCCCCAATCCGATGAAGTCGATGCCCGGCTTTGAAGCGATGCAGGCCCAGCAGGAAGCCTTTCTGAAGGCGATGATGGCGGGCTGGGGAACGGCGGCGGCAGGCGGCACGAGCCCCGCGCCGGAGACCGATGACACCACCACCGAAAGCGAGCTGGACGCGATCAAGAAGCAGCTGGCCGAATTGCAGGCCAAACTGTCGGGCATGTAGCCAGAACGGGGAGGGTCTGCCGAGATGGTCGAGACGGCAGGACGGCTGACCCTCTGGGGCATTCAGGTTTTTCAGGCGATTGCCGAGGAACGCTCGATCTCGCTGGCGGCACGGCGGCTGGGGGCAAGCCCCTCGTCGGTGAGCCAGCAACTGACCAATCTGGAAACGGCGCTGGGCGTGGTGTTGATCGACCGATCGGCCCGGCCTTTGCGGCTGAGCCCGGCGGGCGAGCTGTTTCGTCGCCGCGCCGGGGCCATTCTGGACGAGGCCGAACTGGCGCGGGCGGAACTGGCGCGGTCGGATTTCTCACACCTGCCGCGCTTCCGGCTGGGGGTGATCGAGGATTTCGACGCTGATGTGACCCCGCAAATGCTGTCGGAAATGGCTGGTGACCTCAGCTCTACGCAGTTTCTGCTGGAAACCGGTCCGTCGCATCAGCTGGCCGAGGGGCTGGATGCCCGCGCGCTGGATATGATCATCGCCGCCGAGATGGGGCCGCCGCCAAGCTGGGCAGAGGTGCATCCGCTGATGGAAGAGCCGTTTGTGGCGGTGGTGCCGAAAGGCGAGGCGGGCGACATCGAGGCGCTGAGCATGCGTCCCTTCATCCAGTATTCGCCGCGCCATTTCATGGGGCGGCTGATCTCGGACCATCTGGCGCGCGAGGGGCTGGCGCTGGAGACCCGGCTGGAGCTGGACAGCTATCACGCGATCATGGCGCTGGTGGCGGCGGGCGCAGGCTGGACGATCCTGACCCCGCTGGGAGTGCTGCGCGCGCATCGCTTTGTCGACAGGGCCGATATTCTGCCGCTGCCGATGGCACCGCTCAGCCGTCGAATTTCGCTGAGCGTGCGGGCGGGAATGCTGGGCGATATGCCCGGGCAGGTGGCGGAGCGGATGCGCGCGGTGATCGGCGAGACGCTGGTGACACCCGCCTGCAACCGCTATCCGGCGCTGAACGGGGACATGCGGGTACTCTGAGGCCCCTCAGGTGCCGAACGCCTGACTGCTGCCCTTCACATCCTGCGCCGCCTCGATCAGCACATCGGCGATGAAATCAAGCTCTGGCCGTTTCAGCCGCACCGGCAGGCGGGTATCGCAGGCGCGCATCAGCATGTCGCGGGTTTTGGGCAGCGGGCCGGGGGCTTCGGGCAGGAATTTCCAGTTCCAGAAGGCGCGGGCATTGTCTTCGGTGAGGCCAAAGACCTGCACGCCAACACCGCGTTCCTTGGCGATGGCCGCAAACAGCGTGACCTCATCGTCGGACATACCTTCCAGATTGAACTGGATCGAATCCGGCGCGCGGGTTTCCGGGGCAAGGGCCGGGGGCACCTCGATCCAGGGCGAGGTATTGAGCCGCCCGGCGACATAATCGTGATTGGCCAGCCCATCGCGCACGCGGCGGTTAAGCTCGTTCAATTGCGGGCGGATCACGGCGGCGGAGAGGTTGTTGAGCCGGGTGTTGTAGAGCGGAAGCTGGTTTTGCCAGCGGGCAAAGGCCTCACCCAGCTCGGGATCGTTTTGGCCGTCGGGGCCTTTGTGCTTTTTCCAATTGTGTTCGTAGGCGCCGGACATGATCACCGCGCGGGCGATCACATCGGCATCGTCGGTGACCAACACCCCGCCTTCACCCGCATTCAGCATCTTGTAGGACTGAAACGAGAAGGCGCCGATCTTGCCGATGGTTCCGATCTTCTTGCCATGCCAGAGCGTGCCGAGGCTATGCGCGGCATCCTCGACCACCGGCACCCCGGCGGCGGTGCAGAGGTCCATGATCGCATCCATATCGGAGGTATGGCCGCGCATATGGCTGATGATCACCGCGCCGATCCCGTCGGTCAGCTTGGCGGCGAAATCGGCCATGTCGATGCGGAAATTGCGGCCCACCTCGACCAGCACCGGCACGCAATCGGCATGCACCACGGCAGAGGGCACGGCGGCGAAGGTGAAGGCCGGAATCAACACCCGGCTGCCGGGGGGAAGCCCCAGCGCCTTTAGCGACAGAAACAGGGCGGCGGAGCAGGAGGCGACGGCGAGCGCGTATTTGGCCCCGATAGCGGCGGCGAATTCCTGTTCCAGCAGGGTAACGGGGGAACTTTCGGGGGCGGTGTAGCGAAACAGATCGCCCGAGGCGAGCAGGCGATCAATCTCGGCGCGGGCAGCTTCGGGGATCGGCTCGGCGTCGTAAACGTTTGGGGCCAGAACCATCACACCACCTCCAAATTCGGTTTTCCCGAAACATTAATTCGGGAAAACCGTATCAGCAATATGACAGTGCCGGTAGAAAATTCACGCTCAGACGTTCAAAAGCAGGTGTTCGCGCTCCCACGGGCTGATCACTTGCAGGAATTCGTTGAACTCGGTGCGTTTCACGATCGAATAGACCCGGGCGAATTCCGGCCCGAGCACCTCGTGCATTTTCGTGGCCTCGTCGAACAGATCCAGAGCCGCGCCCAGATCGCGCGGGATCGCTTCTTCGCCGTCATAGGCGTCGCCGCGATACTGCGCGGTGGGGCGCTCTTCTTCCATCAGGCCGAGATAGCCCGCGGCCAGACTGGCCGCGATGCCCAGATAGGGGTTGCAATCCATGCCCGCGATCCGGTTTTCCACCCGCCGGGAGGCGGGCGAGGCGAGCGGCACGCGAATGCCGGTGGTGCGGTTGTCGCGGGCCCATTCGAGGTTGATCGGGGCGGCGTTGTCTTTCACGTAGCGACGATAGGAGTTCACATAGGGGGCCAGCACCGCGATGGCCGAGGGCAGATGGTTCTGCAGGCCCGCGATGAAGTGGAAAAAGGCGTCGGTATCGCCTCCTTGGGGGCCGGAGAAAATATTCTGTCCGGTCTCGATGTCGATGATCGAATGGTGGATATGCATGGCCGAGCCGGGCTCTTCGGCGATCGGTTTGGCCATGAAGGTGGCGAAGCAATCATGGCGCAGCGCCGCTTCGCGGATCAGGCGTTTGAAATAGAACACCTCGTCGGCCAAGAGCACCGGATCGCCGTGGCGCAGGTTGATCTCAAGCTGACCGGCGCCGCCTTCCTGAGTGATGCCGTCGATCTCAAACCCCTGGGCCTCGGCGAAATCATAGATGTCGTCGATCACCGGGCCAAACTCGTCGACCGCCGTCATCGAATAGGCCTGACGGGCGGCGGCGGGGCGGCCGGAGCGGCCCATCATCGGCTTGATCGCCTCGGCCGGATCGAGGTTGCGCGCGACCAGATAGAATTCCATTTCAGGCGCGACCACAGGCTGCCAGCCCTGTTTGTGATAAAGCTCAACAACCCGTTTCAGCACGTTGCGCGGCGAATAGGGGATTTCCTTGTGGTTGCGGTCATAGGCGTCGTGGATCACCTGAAGGGTGATATCCGCTGTCCAGGGCGCGGCTGTCGTGGTCGACATATCCGGCTTCAGGATCATATCGCGTTCGATAAATCCCTCATCGCCCGCCGCTTCACCCCAATCGCCGGTGATGGTCTGGTAGAAGATGGAGTCGGGCAGGTGGAAGTAATCCTGCCGCTCGAATTTGCTGGCGGGCACGGCTTTGCCGCGGGCGATGCCGGGCAGATCGCCGATGATGCATTCCACCTCGTCGAGACGGCGGCCTTCCAGATAGAGGCGCGCCGCTTCCGGCAGGTTTGCGATCCAGTCTTGGTGGGCCATTATTTGGCTCCTTTGCTCAGAACATCGGCCATGCGTTTTGCAAGGGCGGCGTTCGCAGTGGGGGCGTCGAGACGGGCACGGGCCTGGGCAACCAGCTCTGCCGGGACGGCGGAGCCACGGTGCTCGATCAGGCCGGCAATCATCTCGGCGGTGAATTCGGGATGCGGCTGCACGGTGAAGACCTTGTCGCCGATTGCCAGCGCCGCATTGGCGCAGAAATCGTTCGAGGCGATCACTTCGGCGCCATCTGGCAGCGCGACCACCTGATCCTGATGCCAGGCATTGAGGGTGAGGGTTTCGCCGTCGAAATCGTATTCCTGCAGGCCGACGGCCCAGCCGCCGGAAAATTTCTCGACCTTGCCGCCAAGCGCCTGGGCAATCACCTGATGGCCAAAGCAGACACCCACCAGCGGGCGGTCGGCGGCGACAATTTCGCGGATGAACGCTTCCAGCGGAGGCAGCCAGGGATGGTCTTCATAGACCCCGTGGCGCGAGCCGGTGACGATCCAACCATCCGCCGCTTGGGAGTTTTCGGGAAAGATACCATCGACCACGTCGTAACGGGTGAAGGTAAAGCCGCGCCCCGTCAGGAGCTGTTCGAACATGTCTGCATAATCGCCGAGCGCGCCCCGCACTTCATCGGGGGCGTGGCCGGTCTGGAGGATGCCGATCCGCATAGGTCACCAAATTTGATCAAATTTCACCGCGAGCCTATCCGAGCCCCGCGAAACCGGCAAGGGGGGACGTGTGGCGAATTTCGCAAATCCAAAAAACCGACGTTTAACAGGTGTTTGTCGGGGGCAGCTCAGCGAATGAGGTTCATGCGGATGCGCAGGCGACGGCGTGCCTGTTGCGGCAGATGCCGGTTCAGCCGTTTGTTGATCACCCCGTAAACGCTGATCACCGAGATCACCAACATGATGAAATACATCGCCAGAATCGGGTAGGGGATGAAGGGGTTGAAGGTCTTGTCGGCAAAATAATTGGCGTAGTAGAGCGCGTCGCCCCGCTGTTGCCAGGCCGGGAAGCCGGAGAAGAACACCAGCGTTGTGGCGTGAAACAGAAAGATTGCTTCGTTGGTATAGGCGGGCCAGGCGAGGCGCAGCATGGTTGGCCAGGTGATCCGGCGAAAGCGCGTCCAGCCGGTGATGCCATAGGCGTCGGCGGCTTCCAGATCGCCTTTCGGGATGGATTTCAGCGCGCCGTGGAAAATCTCGGCGGTATAGGCCGACGTGTTGAGAAACAGCACGATCAACGCACCCAGCCAGGCGGCGGAAAACGCATCGAAAATCGGGCTCATCTGTTTCAGCGTCAGGAAGGTGTAATAGCCGAAGAAGAACTGGATGAAGAGCGGCGAGCCCCGGAAGATGAAGATGAACCATTCGGCGGGCTTGCGCAGCCAGACCTGCCGGGCGCTTTTGCCGACCCCGACAAGCGTGGCAAGGAAGAAGCCCGCTACCAGCGCCATGATGCCGAAATAGATATTCCACAGCATCCCCGAGCCGATCAGGGTGAACTGCTGACACAGGGTGAAATCGGTCTTCGGCAGAAGACGTTCGCCGAGCCCGATGGAGCGCAGACCGTAATCGGCGATGGTTTGCAGGCAGGCGCTCATGTTGCGGCCTTTCGCATTGCTTCGCCGGCCGCTGTGGCCTGACCATGGCTAAGCCGTCTTGTGAGCCGGGCAATGGCCTTTTCCGACAGCAAGGTCAGCAGCAGGTAGAACACCAGAAGCGCGCCGAAATAATACATCCGGTAGTCGCCATGGGGATAATCGGTGAACTTGGCCAATTTGCTGCCGCCCAGATCTTTCGCCCAATAGACGATGTCTTCGACCCCGAGCAGGAAAAGGAGCGGCGTGGCCTTGATCAGGATCATCCACAGATTGCCAAGCCCGGGCAGGGCGTAGATCCACATCTGCGGCACCAGAATGCGCCAGAAGGCCTGCCGGTGGGTCATCCCATAGGCTTCGGCGGTTTCCATCTGGGCATAGGGCACGGCCCGCATCGCGCCATAAAGCACATTGGCGGCAAAGGCGCCAAAGACGATGGCAAAGGTCAGCACGGCCAGCATAAACCCATAGGTTTCATGCACATATTGCGGGGCGGTCGAGAGCGGCAGCTTGGCCGCATCACAGACCACGAAATCACTGCCCTGCCGGATCGGCTCAGACCAATCGGGGCATTTGATCTTGTGACGGATATATTCAAAGCCCTGATCCAGCGCGATCACGAAGAACAGGAAAAACGCGATATCGGGCACACCGCGCACAACGGCGGTGTAGGTTTTGCCGATCAGCGAGAGCGGCCAGAAGCGCGAGCGCGCAGCGCTGGCCCCGGCGAAGCCAAACAACAAAGCCACCGGCGCGGTGACCGCCAGCAAAAGCAGCACGGTGCCGAAGGAGCTGTAAAACGCCATATGCTTGCCGGTGGTCAGATAGCAGACCAGCCAGCCGAAGCCGTGCAGCGTAGAGGGATCAGCGCAGGTGGAAAACATGTCGGGCTTTCAGATTGGCCTCCGCCCCCGGAAGGGCAGAGGCCGATATCATGGCAGGGCTCAGAAGGTTCTGGCCACTTCCCATTTCGTGATGAGCGCATTCAGCGAGCCATCGTCTTTCATCGACTGGATGGCGGCGTTGAAGGTGTCTTTCAGCTCGGTGTCGCTTTCGCGCAGGCCAATGCCCACACCGCCACCGATCTGTTCGGTGCGTTCCAGCATCACCAGATCGCCATCTTCCGCCACGACCGGCTCAAGGAAGGAGCAATCGGCCAGAGCGGCATCGGCTTCGCCCGATTTCACCGCGGCGATGGTTTCTTCCGGGGTGGCAAACTCCACCAGCGTGGCGCCATGTTCAGCCACGAAAGCGGCCTGAATGGTCGAAGTCTGGGCGGTCACAACACCACCGTCAACATCGACGCCTTCCGAAGCGGCGACATAGCAGGACGGATCCGGCGGGGTGTATTCGCTGGTGAAATCAATCACTTCATCGCGCTCTGCGGTGATCGACATACCGGCGATGATGGTGTCGTAGTTGCCCGACACGAGGTTGGGGATGATCGAATCCCAGTCATTGGTGACCCATTCGCAGGTCAGCTCGGCGCGTTTGCACAGCTCGTCGCCCAGGTCGCGTTCAAAGCCCGCAACTTCGCCACTATCGTCGATGTAGTTCCACGGAGGGTAGGCGCCCTCGGTGCCCATGCGCACCACATCGGCGGCCAGTGCGGCACTGCTGGTCAGGGCCAGTGCGCCGAGCGACAGAATAAGTTTTTTCATCATTGATGCTCCCTTTGTCAGAATCAGGCTGGAACGGTTGCTGAAAGGAATTGCTTCAGCCGTTCGGTTTTTGGAGTGCCGAAGACCTCGCTGGGCGGGCCTTCTTCCTCGATTTTTCCCAGATGCAGGAAAATGACGTGATCGGCCACATCGGCCGCGAGCCGCATGTCATGGGTGACGATCACCATGGTGCGGCCTTCATTGGCGAGATCCTTGATGACCTTCACCACCTCTTGTTGCAGCTCCGGATCGAGCGCCGAGGTGGGTTCGTCAAACAACAGGGCCTCGGGTTCCATGCAGAGCGCGCGGGCGATGGCGGCGCGTTGCTGCTGGCCACCGGAAAGCTGCGCGGGCCAGGCATCGGCCTTGTCGCCGATCCCGACCTTTTCGAGATAGCGCCGCGCCGAGGCTTCGACCTCGGATTTGTCGCGGCCCAGCACCGTGACCGGCGCTTCCATCACGTTTTGCAGGATGGTCATATGCGACCAGAGATTGAACTGCTGAAACACCATCGACAGATTGGTGCGGATGCGGGTGACCTGGGCGCGATCGGCAGGGTGGCGGGCCTGACCCGTGCCGCGCCAGAGGATCGGGGCACCGTCAAACAGGATCTCGCCTTGCTGGCTTTCCTCGAGCAGGTTGGCGCAGCGCAGAAGCGTGGATTTGCCGGAGCCGGACGAGCCGATCAGGGCGATGACCTGACCTTTCGGGGCTACGAGGTCGACGCCTTTCAGCACCTCCAGATCGCCATAGGCTTTGTGGAGATTGCGAATTTCGATAACGGGTGCTGTTTGGTCTGTCACGTGGCCTGCCAGGTTGTTCTTGGGGGCGGAGTAGGGCGTGATTCCGATTAGAATGCAACGCTTTTATCAATTTTGATCAAATTGTTTCGAGCACTTAGGCGCGCACTTCTGGACCCGGCGGATTGGGAATGGCGGCGTAATCGGCGAAGGACACCTGATCAACAGGGGCCAGCCCGGCCAGGCGCAGGGTGGTACGGTCTTGGGGCGTGAGCGCCGCAATCGCGCCGCTGAGGGCCTCGGCAAGGGCGGGCACATCCTGGCCCGGGGCGGCGATCACCGGCTCGCCCGGGGTGGGGATCGTGTCGCCGATTACCTTAAGTTCCCGGGCAAAATCGTCATATTCCTCGATCATGTTCCAGCTGACTGCATCGATCACCGCGATGTCGGCACGGCCCTCGGCCACCGCTTGCGCGCTCATCCGGTGGGCGCCGGTTTCGGTGGCATTGGTGAAGCGAAAGCCCATCTCGGCCGCGTGGTTCTGCGCCGCCGCCCAGCCCGATTGCGAATGCGATTGGTTGAAGGCAAAGCGGGCTTCGGCATAGTCGGGCAGATGATGCGAGCTTGCCTGCTTATTGACCACAATGCGCGAAAAATAATGCCCCGGCGGACAATCGGGCAGGGTGTTGATCAGCGAACCGACCAGATGAACCTTGCCCGCCAACCGCGTGCGCAGGGGTAGCCCGCAGGTTTGCGTCAACACGAGGTCGGGTGATTCCCAAAGTGACCAGAGATCAAGGTCATAGGCGCGGGTCAGTTCGGCAGGCCCATAGCCCAACCGTTCGCGGGTGAGCGCCCACAGACGGTCGTTCGCGTCCCGGGTTTCGGGGCGGTCATACATCGGGAAGGCAGCGATCATGCGCTGCCGGGTGTCCCCTGCGCCCGCTGTCGGGCGATGTTGCTGTCGCGGTCGCTGATGCCCAGAAGGCTGGCGATCACCCGCATCAGCGCATCTTCTTCTTCTGAGCGGGAGCCGTCGATCAGCACCACCGACCAGGCGGCCTCGATCACCGCGATACGCTCTTCCAGCGGCACGGCCTCTTTGATCGCGCGGGTAAAGCGCACGGTGTCGGGGGCGGCCTCTTCCAAAATCTCGGCTTCGCGGCGCAGCTCGTTCGCCTCGTCCGGGTCCAGCCCGTAGCGATGGCGGAGGATCTGCTCGATCCGCAGGATTTCGATCCGCTCATAGTCATTGTCGGATCGGGCGATCCGCACCAGAAGGGCGGTGAGGGCGAGGCGGGCACCGGAATCGTCCAGCGGCTGGGGCGCGGCGACGAATAGCGATTTCAGCAAACGTTCTATCATTTCACCGATATAGGACGGGGAAGCGCGCGCGTCTATGCGCCTTCGTAGCCTTCGATGATCACAAGCTCGCCGGTTGAGATCGGGTCACGCAGTGACTTGGCAGCCTGATATTCCGGGCTGCGATAACAGGCGAGGGCGGCGGCGTAATCGGGGAATTCGATCACCACATTGCGCGAACGGGCCTCGCCTTCGACGGCCTCAAGCTGACCGCCCCGCACCAGAAACCGCGCGCCGTATTTGGCGAAGGGCTCGGCATTGGCGGCGATATAGGCGCGGTAAGCCTCTTCATCCGCCACGTCGATCCGGCCGATCCAGTAACCTTTGGCCATCACGCATCCTTTCCGTGGCGCGCCGCAATCGCAGCGGCGTCGGCGGAGGCGATCCCGAGCGCCCCGGCAATATCGGTGAGAAACGCCTGTTCTTCGGGTTTCACGATGTTGTCGGCCAGGCTGACCTGCCAGAGCGCTTCGAAAATCCGGGCGCGGCTGGCATAGGGCACATTGCCCTGCACCAGCGCGGTGAAGGCGTCGGTATCGGGGGCGACGGCCTCGACTTTCTCGCAGGTGGCGCGCAGCTTGGCGGCCTCAATCGGATTCAGCCCTTCGCTATCGCCAAGGATCCGGTCGATCTGGACGATTTCCTCAAAGGCGTAATGCGCATCCGCCTTGGCGAGGCGCACCAAAAGCGCCCCGACGGCAAGCTGCGCATCCAGTTCGGGCAAAACCTCTTCGGGTTTGCGCCCGCGCAGCCGGTCAAAAAGTTCTGCAATCATCGTTTTCCCCCCTGCAAGCCCGGCCTAGACCAGCCGTTCCACCTCTTTAGCGGCCCGGACGAAATCGGCAAAGAGCGGAGCGGGGGCGAAGGGCTTGGATTTCAGTTCGGGGTGGAACTGCACGCCGATGAACCACGGGTGATCGGTCCATTCGACGATTTCCGGCAGGCGCCCGTCCGGCGACATGCCCGAGAAACGCAGGCCCTTTTCCTCAAGCTCTTTGCGGTACTTGATGTCGACCTCGTAGCGGTGACGGTGACGCTCTTCGATCTCGGTTGCGCCGTCATAGACGGCCGCCACTTTCGAGCCCTCTTGCAGCGCTGCGGTATAGGCGCCAAGGCGCATGGTGCCGCCTTTGTCATCGGTGGATTTGCGCTTCACCGTGTAATTGCCCTGCACCCATTCCTTGAGGTGGTAAACCACGGGGGTGAAACGCTTTTTCCCGGCTTCGTGGTCGAATTCCTCCGACCCGGCATCTTTGATTCCCAGGGTGTTGCGGGCGGCTTCGATCACCGCCATCTGCATGCCAAGGCAGATGCCCAGATAGGGGATCTTGTGCACCCGGGCAAATTCGACCGCGCGGATCTTGCCTTCGGTGCCGCGCTCGCCAAAGCCGCCGGGCACGAGGATGGCGTGATAGCCTTCAAGATAGGGCGCCGGGTCTTCTTTTTCGAAAATCTCGGCGTCAATCCATTCGGCCTTCACCCGTACCCGATTGGCCATGCCGCCATGGGTCAGCGCTTCTTTGATCGACTTATAGGCGTCTTCGAGCTGGACGTATTTGCCGACAATCGCCACCCGCACTTCGCCCTCGGCATGGTGGATGCGGTCTTCCACATCGCGCCAGCGGCTGAGGTTGGGTTTCGGGGCCGGGTTGATCTGGAACGCATCCAGCACCGCCTGGTCAAGCCCGACACCATGATAGGCCATCGGCGCTTCGTAGATGGATTTGAGGTCATAGGCCGGGATTACGGCCTCTTTGCGCACGTTACAGAACAGCGCGATTTTCTCGCGCTCTTTTTCCGGCAGCACATGCTCTGACCGGGTGACCAGCACGTCGGGAGCGATGCCGATCGAGCGCAGCTCTTTCACCGAGTGCTGGGTGGGTTTGGTTTTCAGCTCGCCGGAGGCCGCCAGATAGGGCAGCAGCGTCAGGTGCACAAAGATGCACTGGCCGCGCGGGCGATCTTGCGAGAACTGACGGATGGCTTCGAAAAACGGCAGGGCCTCGATATCGCCCACCGTGCCGCCGATTTCGCAGAGCATGAAATCGACCTCGTCATCGCCGGTGGCGATCCAGTCTTTGATTTCGTTGGTGACATGCGGAATCACCTGAATGGTTTTGCCCAAGTAATCGCCGCGCCGCTCTTTTTCGAGCACGGTCGAATAGATCCGGCCCGAGGAGACCGAATCCGTCGCCCGCGCCGCAACGCCGGTGAAGCGTTCGTAATGGCCAAGATCGAGATCGGTTTCGGCGCCATCATCGGTGACGAAGACTTCGCCATGCTCAAACGGGCTCATCGTGCCGGGATCGACGTTGAGATAGGGATCGAGTTTGCGCAACCGCACCGAAAACCCGCGCGCCTGAAGAAGCGCCCCGAGCGCAGCCGAGGTGAGACCCTTGCCAAGCGAGGAAACCACACCGCCGGTGATGAAAATGTATCGTGCCATGTGTCGGCTGCTCCCGTGATCATGTCTGTAACTGCGCGCAAAACAGGGGCGAAGACCGACCCAAAACTCTGCACCATCACGGGGGGCAAGATATACCCGATTCCCATGGCCGAGGCAACAGAGCCTCTAGATGATGGGGCAAAAAATCGCGCCTCATCAATGTATTGTGGTTTCACTAAGGGGCCAAAGCCCTGCCCGGGAAGGTTCCCGGGGTGGGGCAGGCCGATGCGCGCGCCTTAGTTGGCGCGCGGCGGTGTGGCCGGTGCGTCGGTGCCCGTGGTCGCCGCACCATCGGTGACGGTCGGCGGCATCAGCGCATCGGCGGCCGGATCAGTGGCCGGGGCCGTATCGGTGGTTGTGGCGGTTTCGCCGACGCTGTCGATCACCGAAGTGGCATCGGCATTCAGCCGCGACAAAACGGTCATGGCCAGCGAAACGGCCAGAAAGGCAATGCCCAGCCCCCAGGTGATCTTGTGCAGGGCCGAAGCGGCACCGCGTGCGCTCATGACACCGCCGCCGCCACCGCCACCGCCGCCCATGCCGAGCGCGCCCCCTTCAGAGCGTTGAAGGAGCACCACTGCGATCAGCGCCAGCGCCAGGATCAGCAGAATGATGAGCAGCACGTTTTCCATAAGAACCCCGGGGTCTTTGATCTCGATGGGGCTATCTAGGAGTATCGGCGCCATCCCGCAACCCAAAACCGGGTGATATCTCGCGACAGTCTGAATTTGACCGCGTTGATACCACAGCTAGTGGGGTATCTTCGGGTCAGCGTCGCCGACGGGAGATTAGGGCTCCAATCACATAGATTATTGCGCCGAGGATCAGTGGAGCCTCGACGGCGTCGATTGCGGCGAGTGTCCCCGTGAAGGCGCCGAAATCCAGGGCAGGGGTGAAATAGAAAGTGCTCGCGAGGTTATACGCGCTGCCCAGCACCGCCACGGCGATCCCGGCTCGCTTGGTCCATCGACCTGCAATTATCCAATTCGTTTGGGTCTTCTGGGGCGCAGCGGTTTCTTGTTTCATCTTTGGTCCGGTTTTAACCGAAGGTTCAATCGGGACGCTGAACTTACGGAATACGCTGGGTTTTCTGAGTTGGTTTGGAATGGCGACTGACAGTGGGTGCGCTGCGTTTGGCCCATACAGGAATGGACAGAAAAACAGAAGTGCACGGATGCGCCGGGTTGGGATGTGTTTGAAAGCTACGCCATGTCACAGACCGACCTTGGTCTTTCGCTGGGCATCGGCGGCGTCATGCTGGCGACGCTGGCGCAGAGTTTGAGGCGCACGCAGGGATTTCGCCCTTTCATGCTGCGATGCAGCCCGCTATATGGTCACGGGTTTCATCACCGGAGGATGGCATGGCCAACGTAGTTGTCGTGGGCGCTCAATGGGGCGACGAAGGCAAGGGTAAGCTTGTGGATTGGCTCTCGGAGCGCGCCGATGTGGTGTGCCGCTTTCAGGGCGGTCATAATGCCGGTCATACGCTGGTGATCGACGGCGAGGTGTACAAGCTGAACGCGCTGCCTTCGGGCGTGGTGCGCGGCGGTAAGCTCTCTGTCATCGGCAATGGCGTGGTGCTCGATCCGTGGCATCTGGTCAGCGAGATCGAAGGGATCGGCAAGCAAGGCGTCGAGATCACTCCGGAAAACCTGATGATCGCGGAAAACGCACCGCTGATCCTGCCGTTCCATGGCGAGCTGGACCGGGCCCGCGAGGCGCAAAACAGCGTTGCCAAGATCGGCACCACCGGGCGCGGCATTGGCCCGGCCTATGAAGATAAAGTCGGCCGCCGGGTGATCCGGGTGGCCGATCTGGCCGATGACGCCACGCTGGAGCTGCGGGTTGACCGGGCGCTGGTGCACCATAATGCGCTGCGCTCTGGCCTCGGGCTGGATCCGGTGGACCGTGAGGCGCTGCTGGTCAAGCTGCGCGAGATCGCGCCGGAGATTCTGAAATACGCCGCCCCGGTCTGGAAAGTGCTGAACGAACAGCGCAAGGCGGGTAAGCGGATCCTGTTTGAAGGGGCGCAAGGCGCGCTGCTGGATATTGATTTCGGCACCTATCCCTTTGTGACCTCGTCGAACGTGATCGCAGGGCAGGCGGCCACCGGCACCGGCATCGGGCCGGGGGCGATTGATTTCGTTCTGGGCATCGTGAAAGCCTATACCACCCGGGTGGGCGAAGGTCCGTTCCCGACCGAGCTGTTTGACGATGACGGCGAGCGGCTGGGCGTGCGGGGCCATGAATGGGGCACCACCACTGGGCGCAAACGCCGCTGCGGCTGGTTCGATGCCACGCTGGTGCGTCAGACCTGCCAGACCTCGGGCGTCAACGGCATCGCGCTGACCAAGCTCGACGTGCTCGATGGGTTTGAAACGCTGAAAATCTGCGTCGGCTACGATCTTGACGGCACCCGGCTGGACTATCTGCCCACCGCGGCCGATCAGCAGGCACGTTGCAAACCGATCTATGAGGAAATGCCGGGCTGGTCGGAATCGACCGAAGGCGCGCGCAGCTGGAACGATCTGCCTGCGAATGCGATCAAATATGTCCGTCATATCGAAGAGCTGATCGATTGCCCGGTGGCGCTGCTGTCGACCAGTCCGGAGCGGGACGACACCATCCTTGTCACCGACCCGTTTGCCGACTGATGACATTCAAGACCCGCAAACGGCTGGCGATTCTGGTGCTGGTGCTTGGGGTGCCGGCCTATATCGTGGCGGCGGTGACACTGGTGGGACTGTTCGACCGCCCGCCGCTGTTGGTGGAACTGGCGATCTATATCGGCCTCGGGGTGATCTGGGCACTGCCGCTGAAGAAACTCTTTCTTGGCGTCGCCAAGCCTGATCCGGACGAGACGCAAGGGCAGGACTGAACCGGCCATATCATGCAAAAAGGGCGCTCCGAAGAGCGCCCTTTTTTATTGATACGTGACCGTTTCAGGCGTTGGCGTCGTAGAAACGGCTGGTTTCGCACAGCACATAAGCGCCGCGACGCACCCGCGTGACCAAGTTCTGGCGCAGAAGCTGGCCAAAGCAGCGCAGGGCTTCTTCGCGCGTCATGTCGGTGCTGGCGGCCACCAGCGCGGTCAGCTGGGTGCGCGCAACGCTGGCGCGGCCAACTTCCTGGGTCATAAAGGCCAAGGCCGCTTCGACGAGGTCTTCGTCGGTGACGATGTCTTGCGTGTCGAGGAAGGCGCAGAACCCGGCGACAAGCTGTTCGACATCGTCGTCAGCCTCAAACCCGACTTCGGTTTCTTCCTGAGGCGACAGCGCGAGATTGCCGGAGTTGATCCGGCGCGGACGCACCGGCGCGCCGTTGGCGACACGCGAGCGATGAACCGTTACCGGCTCTTCGTCGATGCGCTGTTCCGAGACCAGAACCAGCGGCGCGAGGCGACGCACGGTGCGCTCGCCCGAGGGGCTGGAATGGCGGCGCGGACGCACGACCTGCGCGAGGTCTTCGCGGTACGGCGCGTGGGCGTCTTCTGCGTCGTTGTCATTGCCGGGCTGATCGTCGGCCCGGGCCGCCTGCACCGCAGCTTTCAGGTGCTGGATCGCCGAATGGCGCCGCGTGGCCTCGCCGCTTTTCAGCTCGGTATTGGTCTTTTCGAGGATCCGGTCGATCGCTTCATCGCTGCGGCCCAGATCGTGATCGTCAAAGGCGGTGCGCTGCGGTGCCTGACGGAGAATCCGGTCGGCCGGGGCTTCTTCAGGTTCGACAGCCAGCGCTTCCGGCTCTGCGTCGGTCTCGGTCTCGGCTTCGGCTTCGGCCGTTTCAGCTTCGGCGTCGTCCTGGGCTTCGTCGGTGTCAAGGGCAGCACGCATCGACAGCACTTCCTGCTGAACGGCAGCAAGCTCGGCGGTCAGTTCGGCTTCGTCTTCCGGCGAAAGCGAGCTGTCCGACGCGCCCGGAACTTCGAACTCGTCATCGCCGATTTCAAAGCTGTCGCTGTCATCCTCGTGGTCATCATCATCGTCGCTGTCGTCGTCTTCGTCTTGAGCCTGAACCGCGCGGCGAACCCGGACGATCTGTGCCACCGGCTGGCGATGCATCGCGGGGGCTTCGTCTTCGTCCTCGGCTTTCACCTCTTCGGATTCGGTGACGGCCTCGGCCTCTTCGGCCATGTCGGGCTGATCCGCGATGGCGTCTTCGACTGGCTCGGCTTCAGTTTCGGTCATCACCGGCGGATGGATCAGCTCGCCCAGAATGGCACTGATCGCGGCGGAATCGTCGCCGAGTTCAACATTGTTCTCGTCTTCGTCCGTCACTGCCGGAGCGCTGGCTTCAAGAGTTTCTTCCAGACGGGCACCAAGCGGATTTTCGTCGAGGAAATCTTGCGCGTCTTCCTCTTCATAGTCCTCAGAGGCGGCTTCGGCGGCATTTTCCTCGACCACGGCGCGCAGGCGCTGCAGCTTGGCGGCAATGCTGTCGGCCTGAAGCTGAGTGCTCTCGGCTTCGTCCGCTTCCTGTGCGCGGCGGGCGTCGTCTTCAGCCTTTTGACGCGCAGCGGCTTCGGCTTCTGCCTCGGCTTCGGCGTGCTTACGGGCCTCTTCGGCCTCGGCTTCCTTACGGGCCTGTTCTTCCGCTTCCTGACGTGCCGCTTCTTCAGCTTCCAGGCGCGCTGCGTCTTCGGCCTCTTTGCGCGCGGCCTCTTCAGCTTCGCGGGCAGCGGCTTCTTCAGCCGCCTTGCGGGCCTCTTCGGCCTCGGCTTCTTCAGCCTGCCTGCGGGCGTCTTCGGCTGCGGCCTGTTCCTCGGCTTCCTTGCGGGCAGCTTCGGCTTTGGCTTCTTCTTCGGCAGCCATGCGGGCTTTAACTTCGGCAGCCTCGGCGGCGCGCGCCTTCTCTGCCGCGCCCGAATCGGTCAGGGCCGGTCGGTCAAATTCGGTCTGCCGCAGAACCACGCCATGATCGCTGACCTTTGCCTCGACGCGCCGCTGAATCTCTTTTTCAGCAATCCGGTGCAGCATTTCCGCATCCGGTGTCGGTGGCTCGGCCCCAAAATAGCGATCATCAGCTGCGAGGTCGCGGAAATACTCGGAAATCGACTTCATCGTCGAAAACGGATCATCGAAACCTTCCAGCGTGCAGCTGAAGGTGCCATACGATACCGTGAGTATCCTACTGGTGCTCACCATGATCTAATTACGCTTTCTCCCCCGATCCAGCCTGACCTGTTTACCATGTTTCCCTTCGAAAACTTTCACAAAACCGGGATAAGGATGGTGTATTTTCGCGGCGGGATTGTGGACTATTGCCAAAACGAGAACAATCGAGACGATGACAGCAGGTTTAACACGATTTGAGGACAATGTAACGCTGCTGGGCGGCGGTGAGCTGAGTGCTGCCACCGTTTCCGAGTTGTTAACGCTGGCCCCGAATCTGGTGGCCTGCGATGGCGGCGCGGCGCGGGCGCTGGACTTCGGACTGATGCCACGACTGGTTGTGGGCGATATGGATTCACTTGGGCCGCAAGCGCGGGCGCAGATTGATCCGACCCGCATTCTGGAGATTGCCGAGCAGGACAGCACCGATTTCGACAAGGCGATCCGCAGCATTGAAACCCCAATGATTCTTGGGGCCGGGTTCATGGGGCGGCGGGCCGATCATGCGCTGGCGGCGTTCAACACGCTGGTGCGCTATGCCTCGCGCGCGATCATTCTGGTGGGCGAATATGATGTGTGTTTCCACACCCCGGCGGCGCTGCGGCTCGATCTGGAGCCGGGCATGCGGGTGTCATTGTTTCCAATGACCGAGCTTATAGTGAGTGCAAAAGGGCTGGAATGGCCGCTGGACCGGCTGAAACTGTCGCCTGCGGGGCGGGTGGGCACGTCGAACCGGGCCAATGCGAATCTGGTCGAGATCGCCCCCGGGGGGGACGGTCTGCTGGTGTTTCTGCCACGCCGCGCTTTGCCAGCGGTGATCGACGCGCTCAGCAGTTCGGCACGTTGACCGCGAGGCCGCCAAGCGCGGTCTCTTTATACTTCTCGCTCATATCCTGCCCGGTCTGGAACATCGCCGAGATGCAGTTGTCGAGCGGCATGAAATGCTCGCCATCGCCGCGCAGAGCCAGAGCGGCAGCCGAGACGGCCTTGACCGCGCCCAGCCCGTTGCGCTCGATGCAGGGCACCTGAACAAGGCCTCTGACCGGGTCACAGGTCATGCCCAAGTGATGCTCCAGCGCCACTTCGGCGGCGTTTTCGATCTGCATTGCCGTGCCACCCATCACCGCAGCCAGCCCGGCGGCGGCCATCGCGGCGGCAGAACCCACCTCGGCCTGACACCCGGCTTCGGCGCCCGAGATCGAGGCGTTGTGCTTGATCAGCCCGCCAATCGCGGCGGCGGTCAGGATGAACTCAGACAGCTGGCGAATGCTGGCGCCGGGCACATGATCGAGCCAATAGCGGATCACGGCGGGGATCACCCCGGCGGCGCCATTGGTAGGCGCGGTCACAACCTGGCCACCGGCGGCGTTTTCTTCGTTCACCGCCATCGCATAGACGCCCATCCATTCATTAGCGGTATGGGGCGGGGTGATGTTGAGCCCGGCTTCGGCCACCAGCTGTTCATGGATCGCCCGGGCGCGGCGGCGCACTTTCAACCCACCGGGCAGGATGCCTTCACCGAGCAAACCGCGTTCGATGCAGTTGTTCATGACGTCCCATATCCGGGCGATACCGGCTTCGAGCTCTTCATCGGAATGCAAAAGATGTTCGTTGATCCGTTTCATCTCGGCAATCGAGCGGCCGCTTTCGCGCGCCATGCTCAGCATTTGTTCCGCCGTTTCAAACGGGTAGGGGAAGGAGCGGGCATCGCGCGCGTCCAGGCTGGCCTCTTGCGCCATCTCGTCTTCGGTCACCACGAAGCCACCACCGATGGAATAATAGGTTTCCTGCAGGATCACGTCGCCCTGTGCATCCAGCGCCATCAGCATCATCCCGTTCGGGTGGCCGGGAAGCGGTGCGCCCTTGTCAAAGATGATGTCGCGCGCGGGATCGAACTGAAGCTCAGGCAGGCCTTCAGGCTGCAGGCTTTTCTCGGCTGTGATCCGGGCAAGCTCGGCCTCGGCGGCCTCGGCGTCAAACACATCGGGGGAAAAGCCCGCCAGCCCCAGGATCGTGGCCCGGTCGGTCGCATGGCCGACGCCAGTAAAGGCCAGCGAGCCATAAAGATGTGCCCGCACCCCATGCATGGTGAAGTGGCTTTCGCGCATCCGGGTCAGAAACCGCGCGGCGGCCACCATCGGCCCCATCGTATGCGATGAGGAGGGGCCAATCGAGATTTTGAAAACGTCAAAGACTGACAGGAACATGCGCGCGTCCATATAAGAGTGTCATTCGATCCTATTTGCCCGCAAGGCGGCGTTGGGGCGACGCCAAAACCGACACTTTGACGCAGGCTGCCGTCTGCGCCGGTTTGAGCAGGGGCCAATTGGCCCTCGCCCCGGGGCGGCATCTTTTCTATAACGCAATTCAACAGGGAGTTGCCGAGGGAGAGAGTCGGGATGAGCGCCAATCTGTCACCGATCGACACCGCGAAATTTGTAGCGGCCAAACGCGCGGTCGATTTCGTGGAAGACAAGATGCGGGTGGGGCTTGGCACCGGCTCAACGGCGGCCTGGATGGTGCGCGCTCTGGGCGAACGGGTGCGCGAAGAAGGGCTGCAGGTTTCGGGCGTGCCGACCTCGATCCGCACGGCGGAACTGGCCCAGCAGGTCGGGATCAAGGTGGTGAGCCTTGATGAGGCGCGCTGGCTCGATCTGACCATCGACGGGGCCGATGAATTCGACGCCGATCTCAACCTGATCAAGGGCGGCGGCGGGGCGCTCTTGCAGGAAAAGATCGTGGCCACCGCTTCGGACATGATGGTGGTGATCGCCGATCCTTCGAAACAGGTCGAGCATCTGGGCGCCTTCCCCTTGCCGGTGGAAGTGGTGCCTTACGGTTGGCAGACCACCAAGGCGCTGATCGAGGAAAGCCTGGATTCCTTTGATGTGCTCGGCCAGACCGGCACGCTTCGGATGAATGGCGAGGCGCCCTATGTCACCGACGAGGGCAACCATATCGTCGACCTGCACCTGCAACGCATTGGGGACGCCCGCAAGCTGAGCTTTGTGCTCAATCAGATCCCCGGTGTGGTCGAGAACGGGTTGTTCGTTGATATCTGCGATAAGGTTGTGATCGGGCACCAGTCGGGCCGTGTCGAGGTGATCGACATCAACGAAGGCACGCATCGCGAAGAACAGATCGCCTTTGTCGACGAAGACAATATTTTCAAAGACATCTGAAAATAACGACGGCTCCTTCTACGCCCCCATCTAGGTTGATCGTTTCAGCTCAGGCCACGCCAACCTTTGGGGGCGCGGCTTTTCCGCGTCTGGGGGGCATGTCTGACATGCCAAGGCCGCGCCCGATCTGCGTTGCTCTACGAGGTTTGCAATCGCTCTGCGACGTCCAGCTGGTCGCGGGGGATGCGGCCTTGTTCGCACAGAGGTGACTGGCCTTCGCCCTCTGGCTGCGTTAGCAAGATGCAGAACCAGACGAGGGTGCGCATATGAGCAAGTTTGACTATGATCTTTTCGTTATCGGTGGCGGTTCCGGTGGGGTGCGTGCGGGCCGTGTGGCGGCGGAAGGCGGCGCGAAAGTCGCCCTGGCGGAAGAGTTCCGCATGGGCGGCACCTGCGTGATCCGGGGCTGCGTGCCGAAAAAGCTCATGGTCTTTGCTTCGCATTACGGCCCGGCGGCGGAAGAAGCCCGGCGCTATGGCTGGGAATATGAGGGCGGCAGTTTCAACTGGGACAAGTTCCGCCCCAAACTTCATGCCGAGCTTGACCGGCTGGAAGGCATCTATCGCACTAATCTGGGGAAGTCGGGTGCCACCATCTATGATGCCCGCGCCACGCTGAAAGACGCCCATACCGTGGCGCTGTCGACGGGTGAAGAGGTGACGGCCAAGCATATCCTGCTGGCGACCGGCGGTGCGCCCTATGTGCCGACCACCCCGGGGGCGGAGCTGGCGATCACCTCGAATGAGGTGTTCAATCTGGAAAAATTCCCTGAGCGTATTCTGATCGTTGGCGGCGGCTATATTGCCTGTGAATTCGCCACGATTTTCAAAGGGCTCGGTGCGCATGTGGCGCAGTGGTATCGCGGCGCGCAGATCCTGCGCGGCTTTGACGACGAGGTGCGCGGGCATCTGGCCGAGATCATCCACGGCCACGGGGTTGATCTGCATGTCGGTCTTGAAGTCGAGCGGATGGAACAGCGCGACGGCAAGATCTGGGTGAAGGGTACGGACGGGCGCGAAGACGTGTTCGATCAGGTGCTCTATGCCACCGGGCGCAAACCCAACACCAACGGGCTTGGGCTGGAAGAGGCGGGCGTGACGCTGGGCCGCTGGGGCGAAGTGGTGGTGGACGATTACGGCCAGACCTCGATCCCCTCGATCTATGCGGTGGGCGATGTGACCAACCGCATCACGCTGACACCGGTGGCGATCCGCGAAGGCATGGCCTTTGTCGAAACCGTGTTTAACGGCAACCCGACCAAGCCCGATCACGATCTGGTGCCCTCGGCGGTGTTCACCCAGCCGGAATATGGCTCGGTGGGTCTGACGGAAGAGGCGGCGCGCGAGCAGGAATGCATCGACGTTTATTGTGCCGCGTTCCGGCCGATGCAGACCAGCTTTATCGACGGGTCCGAGAGGGTGATGTTCAAGCTGATCGTCAGCCAGAAAACCCAGAAAGTGCTGGGCTGTCATATCGTGGCACCGGGCGCGGGCGAGATGATCCAGCTTGCCGCCGTGGCGATCAAGATGGGCGCGACCAAGGCCGATTTCGACGCGACCGTGGCGGTGCATCCGACCATGGCTGAAGAAATTGTGCTGATGAAACAACCGACTCGCAGCTCATAACCGGGCAGGCGGGTTGAAATCACGCGGGTGTGAGGTCAGATTTGACCAAACCCTTTGAAAAGACTGCAGAGAGGAACAGCAGCATATGGCCAGTGATAGTGGCGGACCCTGGGGCGGCGGCGGCGGAAACCGTGGCGGCTCGGGTGGCGATAATGGTAATGATGGCGGGCGGCGTCCCGGTGAAGGCCCGGACGGGCCGCAAATTCCCGAAATCGACGAGCTGATGAAGCGCGGCCAGGAACGGCTGAAGGTTCTGATGGGCGGTGGCGGTAACGGCGCGCGGCGCACCGGCGGCGGTTCCGGCGGTGGCGCTGGGCCGAAGGTAGGCCGCGGCGGTGTCGTTCTTGTTGCCCTGGCGGCAGTGGTGGTCTGGGGCATGGCCTCGTTCTACCGGGTCGATACCTCGGAACAGTCGGTCGAACTGTTGTTCGGCGAGCGCTACAAGGTCGGCACCGAGGGTCTGAACTTTGCCCCCTGGCCGGTTGTAACCAAAGAGATTTATCCGGTTACCCGTGAAAACACGATTGATATTGGCACCGGCACCGATCAGGGGCTGATGCTGACCGGCGATGAAAACATCGTCGATATTGATTTTCAGGTGGTCTGGAATATCGGCGACGTCGAGAAATTCGTGTTCAACCTGGCTGATCCGGTCGACACGATCACGGCGGTGTCTGAATCGGCGATGCGCGAGATCATTGGCCGTTCGGAACTGGCGCCGGTGTTGAACCGTGACCGGGGCGCGATTGCCCAAGAGCTGCAAATGCTCATTCAGGACACGCTCGACAGTTACGAATCCGGCGTGAACATCGTGCGGGTGAACTTCGACCGCGCCGACCCGCCGAGCGACGTGATTAACAGCTTCCGCGAAGTGCAGGCGGCGGAACAGACCCGCGATACCCTGCAGAAACAGGCCGATGCCTATGCCAACCAGGTGATCGCCGGGGCTCGCGGGCAAGCCGCCCAGACGCTGGAACAGGCCGAAGCCTACCGCGCGCAGGTGGTCAACGAAGCCGAGGGTGAAGCGGCGCGGTTCATCGCGGTCTATGACGAATATGCCAAAGCCCAGGATGTGACCCGCAAGCGGCTTTATCTTGAAACCATGCAGCGGGTGCTTTCGGGCGTGAACAAGATCATCATCGACCCGAGCGCCGAAGGCGGGCAGGGCGTGGTGCCCTATCTGCCGCTCAGTGAATTGCGCAGTACGACCCCGTCGTCCAACAGCGCCAACACCACCGGAGGGTCGAACTGATGCGACGTAGTTATATCGCACTGGGCGCGCTGGTTGTGGCGCTCATTCTGGCACTGAACAGCTTTTACATCGTCGATGAACGCGAAAAGGCGCTTCGGCTGTGGTTTGGCGAGGTGACCGCTGAGATCACCGAGCCGGGGCTCTATTTCAAGGTGCCGATCCTGCACGAGATCGCGACATATGATGACCGCATCCTGCCGCTGGACACCCAGCCGCTGGAAGTGACCCCGGCTGACGATCGCCGGTTGGTTGTCGATGCTTTCGCGCGCTGGAAAATCGCCGATGCCAAGCAGTTCCGCAAAGCGGTTGGGGCTTCGGGTATTCCCGGCGCCAAAACCCGTCTGCAACGGATCCTCAATGCGCAGCTGCGCGAGGTGCTGGGTCAGGTCGATTCCGGGGCCGTTCTGTCGGCTGACCGGGTGGTGCTGATGAACCAGATCCGCGACAAGGCGCGGGTTGAGGCTCTGGCGCTGGGCATCGACGTTATCGACGTGCGGATCAAGCGCGCCGACCTGCCGAAGCAGAACCTTGCCGCCACCTTTGACCGGATGCGTGCCGAACGTGAGCGTGAAGCCGCAGACGAGATCGCACGTGGTAAGGAAGCGGCTCAGCGTTTGCGGGCTCAGGCCGATCGGACCGTGGTTGAAACCACCTCGGAGGCGCAAAAGCAGGCCGATATCACCCGGGGTGAAGCCGATGCCAAGCGGAACGCGATTTTCGCCGAAGCCTTTGGCCGTGACCCTGAATTCTTTGCCTTCTATCGCTCGCTCAAAGCCTATGAGGAGAGCCTGAAGGGATCGAATTCGACCATGGTGATTTCGCCCGATAGCGAGTTTTTCAACTATCTGAAATCCTCGGCCGGGGCAGGCGCTGGCGCTGGTAGTGAGGCGCTGCAATGAGTTGGCTGGCACTTGGCTTCGGCCTTGTGCTGGTGATCGAGGGGCTGGTGTTCGCACTGGCCCCTTCGCGTATTGATTCAATTCTGGAAATGATGGCGTCGCTCAGCCACGAGCAACGCCGGATAATCGGGCTGGTGGCCGTCGCCGCCGGTGTGGCGCTGGTTTGGATCGGACGCAGTTTCGGCGTCTGATATTGATATTTTTGACGTAAACAGCGGGTGGGCTTTTGGTGAAGCCCGTCTGGTATTTCGGGAGGAGCACGCCAAACAATCGCAGAGCCTGAGTTTTCACGTGTGCGTGAAATAGCCTGGCAGCGTTTGTGTTGTGTAAAGCACTCCCTATCTACAAATTCCATGGGGGGGCGCGAAATGTGCCCCTCAGGCAGCATCAAGGAGGCCGCAGTGACAGCTCAGGCTCGTTTGACCCCAATTTCCCATGCAACAGGTTACGCCACCGGGCGCCGCATGCCCGTGCAGGCATTCTACGTTCTTCTCGTTTCCATGGCGCTGGTGATCAGCTCCGGCCTTCGTGCGCAGGCGCGCGGCGTGCCGGAAAGCTTTGCCGACCTCGTTGAAAAGGTCAGCCCCGCCGTGGTCGACATCACCACCACCATGATGGTGGCGCAGGACAGCACCCAACAGCCGATGGTGCCGGAGGGTTCGCCCTTTGAGGAATTCTTCAAGGATTTCCTCGACAAGAACGGCAATGGCCAGCCGCATGCCCAACGCAGCCAGGCGCTCGGGTCGGGCTTTGCGATCTCGGAAGACGGCTATATCGTCACCAACAACCACGTGATTGACGGCGCCGATCAGATCCAGATCGAGTTTGCCAATGGCGATAGCTACGACGCCAAGGTTGTGGGCGCCGACCCCAATACCGATATCGCGCTGCTGAAAATCGAAGCCGATCATCCGCTGGCTTTCGTGCCTTTCGGGGATAGCGACATCATGCGGGTCGGCGATTGGGTCATGGCCGTGGGCAACCCGCTTGGTCAGGGCTTTTCGGTGTCGGCCGGGATCATCTCGGCACGCGGGCGCGAGCTTTCGGGCACCTATGACGATTTCATCCAGACCGATGCCGCGATCAACAAGGGCAACTCGGGCGGTCCGCTGTTCAACATGGAAGGTCAGGTGATCGGCGTGAACACCGCGATCCTGTCGCCCACCGGCGGTTCGATCGGGATCGGTTTTGCGATGTCGTCGAACGTGGTGTCGAAAGTGGTCGACCAGCTGAAGCAATACGGCGAAACCCGCCGCGGCTGGCTGGGCGTGCGCATTCAGGATGTGACCGATGATGTGGCCGACGCAATGGGCCTCGACAGCACCGCCGGTGCGCTGGTGACGGATGTGCCCGATGGCCCTGCCAAAGATGCGGGCATCGAGTCGGGTGACGTGATCCTGAACTTCGATGGCAGCGATGTGAAAGACACCCGTGGGCTGGTGCGCATCGTTGGCGATGCTGCGGCAGGCAAGACGGTTCGTGTTGTGATCCTGCGCGGTGGCGATACCCAGACGCTGAAAGTCACCCTTGGTCGTCGTGAAGAGGCGCAGCTTGCCAGCGCAGCCCCGGCACCGCAACAGGTCGAACCGCAGGCCCCGGCCGAGAAATCGGTGCTCGGGATGACCCTGACGGAAATGACCGATCTGATGCGGAAGGATCTGAACCTTGATCCCGATGCCTCGGGTCTCGTGGTCACCGATATTGATCAGGCCGGCGATGCCTTCGACAAGGGCCTGCGCGCAGGTGACGTGATCGAGGAAGCCGGTCAGCAACGGGTGGAGACGATTGCCGATCTGGAAGCCCGGATTGACGATGCGGGCAAAGCGGGCCGCAAGTCGATCCTGCTCTTGATTCGCCGTCAGGGCGATCCGCGCTTCGTGGCGGTCACGCTCGACAAATAAGCCAGCAAAAAACCCCCGCTTTCGGGCGGGGGTCTCGGGCCGCCCTCATTCGGGGCGGCCTTTTTCGTGCCTAAGGGCTTAGAACCGGTGTTCGACTTCCCAGCGGGTCAGGCCGATATCTTCGAGGGCCTGATCCGACAGCCCGCGCAGCGAGCGGCGGGTGGCGGCGCGGTTCCAGGTGCTGACCGCAAATTCAATTGCCCGGGTCAGGCGGGGGGCGATGGCGAAGCCGGTGACGCGAAGCGTGGTATCGAAACTGGTCATGGGGCGTGTCCTTGAAGACGTGTAAATGGTTGCCGTCACCTAACCGCGGGATTCATGGGCGAGTAGAGGCATTGTTTGCATATTTTCTATGCGCTTTATGCATGGCTCTTTCGGCGGGGGGAGTGTCGCTTTCGGGATTTGCGCTGGCGGATGTTCGCGTTTCGTGCTAATTCTGCGCGAAACAACAACAAGGGCAGGGCAGCTCATGCGCGTGATCGGGATTGATCCGGGGCTTCGCAATCTCGGCTGGGGGGTGATCGACACCGACGGATCGCGAATCACCCATGTGGCAAACGGGGTTCTGCACGGGACAGGCACCGAGCTGGCCGAGCGGCTTTTGGTGCTGTTTGACGGGCTGACCGAGGTGGTGGCGCGCTATGCGCCCGAGACGGCTGCGGTTGAGAAAACCTTTGTGAACCGCGATGGCGTTGGCACGCTGAAGCTGGGGCAAGCGCGCGGTGTGGCGCTGTTGGTGCCTGCGCGGGCCGGGTTGCCGGTGGGCGAATATGCCCCCAATCAGGTGAAGAAAACCGTGGTGGGCGTCGGCCATGCGGCCAAGCAACAGGTGGACCATATGGTGCGGCTGCAATTGCCCGGGGTTGAGATTGCCGGGCCGGATGCGGCGGACGCGCTGGCCATTGCGCTGACACATGCGCATTTCAGCCGCTCAGCCGGGCGGCTTGAGGACGCTCTGAGGAGGGCGAGCGCATGATCGGGCGTGTGGCCGGGGTGGTGGTCTATAAATCCACCGATCATCTGCTCGTCGATGTGCGGGGCGTTGGCTATATGGTCTATGTCTCTGAACGCACCCTGATGGCGTTGCCGGGGCCGGGCGAAGCGGTGGCGCTTTATACCGATCTGCTGGTGCGGGAAGATATTTTGCAGCTTTTCGGCTTTCCGACGCTGGTTGAGAAAGAATGGCACCGGCTGCTCATGTCGGTGCAGGGGGTCGGCGCGAAAGCCTCGCTGGCCATTCTTGGTGCGCTGGGGGCCAATGGGGTCAGCCGCGCGATTGCGCTGGGTGACTGGAACGCGGTGAAAGCGGCGAAGGGGATTGGACCGAAGACGGCGCAGCGCGTGGTGAACGAGCTGAAAGACAAGGCCCATGCGGTGATGGCAATGTCGGCGGCGCCTGCGGCGAGTGCGGGCGGCGTGCCGGAAGATGCAGTGCTGGTGGAAGCCGATGCGCCAGCGGCCACGCCTGCGCCGGTGGCGAGCAATCCTTCCGCACAGGCCGAAGCGCTCTCGGCCCTTGGCAATCTCGGCTACGCCCCCGGCGAAGCTGCCTCTGCCGTGGCCACGGCTTTGGGCGAGGCCCCCGAGCTGGACACCCCCGCCCTGATCCGCGCCGCCCTGCGGCTGCTGGCACCGAAGGGGTAGGGGATGGCCTGTCGTGAAACACTATCCCCCTTCGCCCGGCGGAACGACGGGCGACGCCCGACCCTCCCCCCGGGAGGGCGTATGGAGACTCCGAATAACGCGGAACACGCATCAATGCTTTCAAGCGCGGCGTCTAGAACCACTGCAGTAAAACGCCCACCCAGGGTCGGGCGTCACCCGTTTCTTGCAGCCCGACCATTTTCGGTGTTTCAGGGGAACACGCCAGAGGCCCGCACATGACTGAACCCGATCCCACCCTGCGCCCCGATCCGCGGCCGGAGGATAATGACCGCGCGCTGCGTCCGCAGATGCTGGCTGATTTCATCGGGCAGGCCGAGGCGCGCGCCAATCTCAAGGTGTTCATCGAAAGCGCCCGCCAGCGTGGCGAGGCGATGGACCATGCGCTGTTTCACGGCCCTCCCGGCCTTGGCAAAACCACGCTCGCCCAGATCATGGCGCGCGAGCTGGGGGTGAATTTCCGCATGACCTCCGGGCCGGTTCTGGCCAAGGCGGGCGATCTGGCGGCGATCCTGACCAATCTGGAACGCAACGACGTGCTGTTCATCGACGAGATCCACCGGCTGAACCCGGCGGTGGAAGAGGTGCTTTACCCGGCGATGGAGGATTTCGAGCTCGATCTGGTGATCGGCGAAGGCCCCGCCGCGCGCACCGTGCGGATCGAGTTGCAACCCTTTACGCTGGTGGGCGCGACCACCCGGCTCGGGCTGCTCACCACACCGCTGCGCGACCGTTTTGGCATTCCGACCCGGCTGCAATTCTATACCGTGGCCGAGCTGCATGAGATCGTCAGCCGCAATGCGATAAAGCTGGGCGCGCCTGCCGATGCCGATGGCGCGCAGGAGATTGCCAAACGCGCCCGGGGCACGCCGCGGATCGCCGGGCGGCTTTTGCGCCGGGTGCTGGATTTCGCCATTGTCGAGGGGCAGGGACGGATCACCCAGGCGATTGCCGATAATGCGCTGACCCGGCTGGGGGTGGATCACCTTGGGCTGGATGGGGCCGACCGGCGCTATCTCACCCTGATTGCCGAGCATTACCATGGCGGTCCGGTGGGGATTGAAACCATGGCGGCGGCCCTCTCTGAAAGCCGCGATGCGCTGGAAGAGGTGATTGAGCCTTATCTGCTGCAACAGGGCCTCATTCAGCGCACCCCGCGCGGGCGGATGCTGGCCAGCCGCGCCTGGACCCATCTGGGGCTGGCGCCTCCGCGCGCGCCCGGTCAGGCGGAGCTGTTTGAGGGCTGAGTGGCCCCTCTCGTCCCGACCAGAGGAAACGCTCAGGATTGCGCGCCTTTCAGGAAACTTTTATGCCTCCGGCATGTGGAGCTGGAACAGAGACGAGGCGATGCCGTGACCCCGGACGACATTCAAAACATGTTCATGCGCGGCGAAGACTATGCTTTTGCCCGCTGGGGTCGGCCGATTGTGCCGATTGTCTTTGGCGTTGAGGATGAAACCCTTGGCGTGATCAAGGGCGCGATCGAGGCGATGGCGGTGATGGTGGGCCATCAGATGGCCGAGACCGACCCGGAGTTTGGCGCCAATCTGATGCTGTTCTTCTTTCGCGACTGGGACGAGCTGCTGGCGGTGCCCGATCTGGGCCAGATGATCCCCAATCTTGAGGCCACCGTGGCGCGACTGCGCGCGGCAGAGGCGACGCAATACCGGGCCTTCAGGTTTGATGAAACGGGCGCGATCAAGGCGGCGTTTCTGTTCGTGCGGATGGGCGGCGGCATGGAAGAGCTACCCGCCGAAACCATCGCGCTGAGCCAGGCGGTGCAGGCGATGCTGACCTGGGGCGAGGGCGCCTTTGCCAGCGCCTCGCCGCTGGTCCGCCACCCCGACAGCAGTGCGGCGCTGCTGCGGCCCGAAATCGCCGCCCTGCTTTGTGCCGCCTATGACCGGGTGATGCCGGTCAGCGCCGATGACCCCAGCCACGCCCTGCGCCTGTTCGCGCGGATCGGGCAGGCCAGCGCATGAGAGCCTTCCTTGCCCTCGATGTGCCGGAGGCGTTGATAACGCCGCTGACCCGGTTACAGGCGGGGCTTACGGTGGGGCGGGCGGTGCCGGAGGAGAACCTGCACCTGACGCTCGCGTTTCTGGGCGAGATTTCGGACGTTCAGGCGCAGGATCTGGCCGAGGCGCTGAGCCTGTTTCGCCATCCGGCGATTGATCTCAGTCTGTCTGGCCTCGATCTCTTTGGCGGCAAGCGGCCTGATGTGCTGTTTATTGGGGGCAGTGGCGAGGGGCTGGAGCATCTGCACGACAAGCTGGCGCATCTGGTACGCGAAGTGGGGATCACGCTGCCCCGCAGCCGCTTTCGCCCGCATGTGACGCTGGCGCGCTTTGCCAAGGATATGGGCGCGCGCGATCAGACGCGGCTGGGCGAATTTCTGGCCCTCAATGCGCTGGTCCACCTGCCACAGGCCCGCGCCGATACCGTCACCCTCTACCGCTCGCACCTGCGCGAGGATGGCCCGATCTACGAGGCGCTGGCCGAAGCTGAGTTGAGCGGCTAGGCTCCGGTCAGGCGGAGGGTGTGTATTTGAAGATAAGTGATTTTGAAGAAGAATATGGGTCGCTTCTTCATGGCGAAAAGCGGCTGGTGGTTGGGCTGGGAAACGGAAATGCAACGTCGAATGGCCGCTTCTTCGATCTTCTCCTGACCAATACCGGAGGCGAGCGCCAGATCAGGGCTGATTTTCTGCGCGCGGTCGTTCTGGGCAAGATCGAGGATGCCCAGCCGCTTGAAAAAGGGGTGCGGATCCATGGCGCGCGGATCATCGGCAGGCTCGATCTTGAAGGCTGCGAGCTGCGGCAGGATTTGTCGATGAGCGATTGCCGGTTTGACGTAGGCCCGCTGCTGCGATCCGCTCGGGTGCAGAACCTGTTCTTGAACGGCAGTTCTCTGCCCGGGATGGTCGCCGATGGCCTCAACGCGCGAGGCGGCGTGTTTCTGCGCAATGTGAAAGCGACGGGGGAGATGCGGCTTTCCGGTGCGAAGTTGGGAGGTGATCTTGACTGCACGGGCGCGCGGTTTGCGGCAGGGGAGGACGGCAAGGCGCTCAATGCCAACCACCTTGATGTGCAAGGCAGTGTGATCCTGCTCAATGTGGAGGCGGAGGGGGAGATGCGGCTTCGCGGTGCGAAGCTGGGAGGCGACCTTTTCTGCACTGGCGCGCGGTTTACGGCTAGGGCGGACGGAGATGCGTTCAGCGCCGATGGACTTGATGCGAAGGGTGATGCGTTTCTAAAGGACGTCAAGGCGGAGGGTGAAGTGCGGCTGGTTGGTGCGCGTCTTGGGGGCAACTTCGAATGCGACAATGCACATTTCAGTGCGGGTAAGGCCGGGAAAGCTCTGAATTTGGACGGAACTCGGATCGAGGGGGCTCTTTTTCTGCGCGATGGCGCATTAATCACGGGGGCGCTCGATCTGACGGGCGCAGAGATTGAGCAACTAATCGATGATAAAAAGAGCTGGCCAGAGACTGGTATGCTTTTGGCGAATGGAGCCATTATCAAATCGTTCGGCGGCAACCAAACGGGTGCGCGGGTGCGCCTTCAGTGGTTGGCACTGCAGAAGTCGGAACAGTTCGGTGATGATTTCTGGCCGCAGCCATACCGAAATCTGGAGCATTTCTACCGAAACCGTGGTGACCATGGAGATGCAAACCTGATTGCGATGGCACGGGTTCGGCTCACGAACAGAGCCCAGCGGCGCCACCTCCGTTTATGGATGCGCATTTTTCCGACGGCTATGGACCTCATACACCGGGGGATGAACGGCTACGGTTATGCCCCGAAACGTTCCTTGCTTTGGCTCGTTCTGCTGGTTCTGGCCGGTTATGATATATACCAACCTGCGTGGCAAAATTACGCTTTCAAGCCAACCAGCCCAGTTGTTCTGCGTAGCCCGGAATGGGTTTTGTGCGCGACAGAGGCGCCGCACGGCCAATTTATCGCGTCACAGAACCGTGTCGGGAGAGGGCGTGCCAATCCCGGTGAAACGCAACTGTCATGCTACCTTCGGCAAGCTGAAGGCGAATCTCTCCCCAGTTTCAATGCACTCGCTTATACGATAGATGCGGTTGTGCCCGGTTCGATCCTGTCTCTACAGACAACATGGGTTCCTGATGAGACAAAGGGCGTATGGGGCTACGTCTCCCGTTGGACGCTTTGGTTTCAGATTATCGCCGGTTGGGTTCTTTCGTTCTTTGCGCTTGAATGGGCCACCAATCTCAGAGGACGACGAGAATGACCCACCGCTTTCCGATCCGGGTGTATTATGAAGATACCGACCTTGCCGGGATTGTTTATTACGCCAATTACCTGAAATTCATCGAGCGCGGGCGGACGGAGTTTGTGCGTTCGGTGGGGATTGATCAGGGGCGGCTGCGGGACGAGGAGGGGATCGTGTTTGCGGTGCGCCATGTCGAGGCGGATTATCTGGCTCCGGCGCGGTTTGATGACGAGCTGATCGTCGAGACTACGGTGGAAGAGCTGGGCGGGGCGCGGATCGAGATGCGGCAGGCGGTGCAGCGCGACGGGCAGGTGATTTTCACCGCCAAGGTCACGCTGGTGGCGATGACACTGGAGGGGCGCGCGGCCCGGTTACCGGCGAATATCCGCTCGCTTCTGCTCTGAAAGAGTCAATTCCCTGCCTATGACGCAGTTGTGTTGGCTTTCTGCGTTGATATGGGCTATTTTCTGCCGCAAATGCCGTCCGTAAGAGACGGTGGGATCGAGGCAGGACTATGGAAGCAGACACTCTCGCAGCGGCGTCGCAGATCGATTTTTCGTTTCTGGCGCTTTTTCTTCGTGCAACATTCGTTGTGAAACTGGTGATGTTGCTGCTGGTTTCAGCATCGTTCTATTCCTGGGCCATCATTGTGACCAAGCACCTGCAATACCGGCGGGCGCGTGAGCATGCGGCGGAGTTTGATCAGGCGTTCTGGTCGGGCAATCCGCTTGATGAGCTGTTCGACGAGGTTGGCCCCGCCCCGGAAGGATCATCGGAAAAGGTGTTTGCCTCCGGGATGCTGGAGTGGCGACGCTCGCACCGGGCGGATGGCGGGCTGATTGCCGGGGCGCAAAGCCGGATTGACCGCTCGATGGATGTGGCGATTGCCAAAGAGGCCGAAGGGCTGAACAAGGGGCTGTCGTTCCTGGCCACCGTGGCGTCGTCGGCGCCGTTCATCGGGCTGTTCGGCACGGTCTGGGGCATCATGCACGCCTTTATCGAGATCGCCCAGCAGCAGAACACCAACCTCGCCGTGGTGGCGCCGGGCATTGCCGAGGCGCTGTTTGCCACCGGGCTGGGGCTGCTCGCCGCGATCCCGGCGCTGATTTTCTACAACAAGCTGACCGCCGACAGCGACAATATCACCGCAGGCTATGAAGCCTTTGCTGATGAGTTCGCCACCATCCTCAGCCGCCAGTTGGACAGCTGAGATGGGCGTGAACGTAGCAGGGGGCAAACCTCGCGCCCGGCGCGGGCGGCGGCGTGGACGGCATCGGGCGATGATGGCGGAGATCAACATCACGCCGATGGTCGACGTGATGCTGGTGCTTCTGATCATCTTCATGGTGGCCGCGCCCTTGATGACCGTGGGCGTGCCGGTGGAACTGCCGAAAACGGCGGCAAGCGCGCTGCCCGCGGTGGAAGAAGAGCCGCTGACGGTGTCGATCACCGCCGAGGGTGCGATTTCGCTGATGAAAACCGAGATCACCCAGGACGAATTGATCCCGAAACTGCGCGCGATTGCCGTCGAGCGGTCGGATAACAAGATCTTCCTGCGCGCCGATGGGAAAGTGCCCTACGAGGTGGTTGCCCAGGTGATGGGCGCGCTGAATGCGGGCGGGTTCAGCAATATCGGGCTGGTCACCGACACCGGCGGGCCGTCGATGGGCGGGAACTGATATGCGGACCGCGGGCCAAATGGCGAAAGCTGTCGTGGCGATGGTGGCCGGGCAGGGTGCATCTGCGCCCGCTCTGGTGCCGCAGCCGCGACGGGGGCGCCCGGAGGCCTGAGCCATGAGAACCGGCTATATCATTTCAGGTGTCGCGCACGGGGTGCTGTTCCTGTGGCTGCTGTTTGGCGAGCTGTTTTTGCCGTCGCGGGACGAGCCGATGCTGTCGGTGGCGCAGGTGTCGCTGGTGTCGTCGCAGGAATTTGCCGCGCTTTCGTCGCCCGCGCCGCAAGTCTCGCCCTCTCCGCCCGCGCGGCCGGAACCCGTGGCGCAACCGCAGCCTGAGCCGACACCCGAGCCCGCGCCGCAGCCTGAACCTGAGCCGCAACCCGAACCGCAGCCTGCGCCAGAGCCGACCCCTGAGCCGATCCCCGAACCGACCCCGGAGCCCACCCCAGAGGTGACCCCGCCGCCGGCCGACCGGGTGACGAATGAGGTGGTGGAAGCGCCCGATCCCGCCTTGCCGACCGGGCCGGAAGCGGTGCCGGATGCCACGCCGAGCGAGGTGCCGAGCGAAACGCCGGTGGTGGAGCAGCCGCCGCAGGCGCCGGAAGCCTCGACCACGCAGATCGTGACCGAAGCCGATAAACCGGCTGACGCTGCCCCTTCCACCTCGATCCGGCCCCGGACCCGCCCCACGCCGCCGCCGCCGACCGAAACTGCCACAGCCACGCCGACCCCGGAGCCTGCCGCCAATCCCGATGCGGCGATCAACGATGCAGTCGACAACGCGCTGGCCGATATTCTGAACGACAGCGCGCCTGCTATCGCGCCCACCCCCTCGGGTCCGCCGCTGACCCGGGGCGAGAAGGACGGGCTGCGCGTGGCGGTGTCGCAATGCTGGAACCTTGGTTCGTCCTCCACCGATGCCTTGCGCACCACGGTAACGGTACTGGTCGATATGGCCGAGACTGGCCGACCGCAGAATATCACGCTGAAATCGTCCGATGGCCCGACCGACAGCGCCACGCGGATCGCCTTTGAAGCGGCCAAGCGGGCGGTGATCCGTTGCGGCAGCCGTGGCTATCCGCTGCCCGTCGATAAATACGGCCAGTGGCGCCAGATCGAGATGACCTTTGACCCGACAAATATGAGGATCCGCTGATGAAGCCGAAACGCTATACATGCGCCAGATCCCGCTTCATGCTGCGGAATGCGGTTAATTCCCCTTTGCGAAATGACCCCGTGCCGACTAATCCGGAGTACGAGAGGACCCTATGACACATATTCGACTTCTGACCTTCGTACTGGCCCTGATCGGGCTCGCCCAGACTGCGCAAGCCGAACCGCTCCGGATCGTCATTGATCAGGGCGTGATCGAACCCTTGCCCTTTGCCAGCCCCACCTTTGTGGCGGCGGGTGGCGGGGAAGCCGCGCAAATGGCCCAGGACATTACCCGGGTGGTGGCGGCCGATCTGACCGGCACCGGGCTGTTTCGGGAAATCCCCAACAGCGCCTTCATTTCGGGGGTGACGAACTTCGACGCCCCCGTCGCCTATTCCGACTGGAAAGCGATCAACGCGCAGGCGCTGATCACCGGGGCGGTTGCGGTGTCGGGCGGCAATGTCACGGTGAAATTCCGGCTGTTTGACGTGTTCTCCGGCGCCCCGCTGGGCGAGGGGCTGCAACTGACCGGCACCACCGCAGGTTGGCGGCGCATCGCCCATAAGGTGGCGGATGTGGTCTATAGCCGGATCACCGGCGAAAGCGGCTATTTCGACAGCCGCGTGGTGTTCGTGAGCGAGCAGGGGCCGAAAAACGCCCGGCTGAAGCGCCTTGCGATCATGGATTACGATGGCGCCAATGTGCAGTATCTGACCGACAGCAATACCATCGTTCTGGCGCCGCGCTTTTCGCCCGATGGGTCGCGGCTGCTTTACACCTCGTATGAGACCGGCCAGCCGCAGATCTACCTGCTGGATGTGGCCAGCGTCGGCAAGATGGCGCTGAACACCGGCGGGGCGGCGATGAGCTTTGCGCCGCGCTTCTCGCCCGATGGCAATTCGGTAGTGTTCTCGCTCGCCAATGGCGGCAACACCGACATCTTTGTGATGGACCTGAATGGCGGCAATCTGCGCCAGCTGACCAATGCGCCTTCGATCGAGACCGCGCCGAGCTTTTCGCCGGACGGCTCGAAGATCGTGTTTGAAAGCGACCGCTCGGGCACGCAGCAGCTTTACGTGATGCCCGCCAGTGGCGGCGAGGCCACCCGGATTAGCTTTGGTGCGGGGCGCTATTCCACCGCCGTCTGGTCGCCGCGTGGCGATCTCATCGCCTTTACCAAGCAGAACGAAGGCCGCTTCCATATCGGCGTGATGCGGGTTGACGGCTCGGAAGAGCGGCTGCTGACCGCGTCGTTCCTGGAAGAGGGGCCGACCTGGTCGCCGAATGGCCGGGTGATCATGTTCACCCGCGAAAGCCAGGGGGCCGATGGGGCGCCGTCGCTTTATTCGGTCGATATTTCGGGGCGTAACCTCAAGCGGGTGACCACCCCGAGTGCGGCCTCTGATCCGGCCTGGGGCCCGCTGCAACGCTAGGCGGGTTCAGAGCGGATTCACAAGGCGGAGCTACTCTGCTAGAGTGACACGAATAAGAGCGTAAAATAACGGTATTCGAGACAGGAAAAATCCATGAAACATCTCACGATTGCTGCCATGCTTGTGGGCGCTCTTGCCCTCAGCGCCTGTGATAACGGGAACCATTTCGGCACCGACGGTGCGGGTGGGGCCAATGGCGCGATGGTTGCGGGTTCGGTTAGCGATCCGACCTCGCCCGCCTATTTCCAGGCCACCATCGGGGATCGGGTGTTCTTTTCGGTCGATCAGTCGACGCTGAGCCCGGAGGCGCAGGACGTGCTGGCCAAACAGGCGCAGTGGCTGACCGCCAACCCGGCTTTCACTGCCATGATTGAAGGCCATGCTGATGAGCAGGGCACGCGCGAATACAACCTTGCGCTGGGGGCCCGGCGGGCCTCGGCGGTGCAGGCCTATCTGATCGACCGCGGCGTTGCGCCGAACCGGCTGAAAACCGTTTCCTTCGGCAAGGAACGTCCGCTGGCGATCTGCTCGGATGAAGCCTGCTATGCCCAGAACCGCCGCTCGGTGACGGTGCTGACGGCGGCAGGTGCCGGGGTCTGATCTCAGGCCGACGGACAGAAGAAAACACTGGTCTGAAAGACGAGGCATGACATGGGTCGGATTCCGGGGATTGTGAAACATCTGGGCAGCTTGGCGCTGGTGCTGGGGTTATCCTCGGCACCGCTGGGCGCGCAGCAGGCGGGCGACAACACCCAGACTCTGGCCGATATCCGTCAGGAGCTGACGGTGCTTTATGTCTCGATCCAGAACCTGAAGGTCGAGCTGAACACCACCGGGGGCGCGACCATGCCTTCGAATACCGGCTCGACCCTTGACCGGGTGATCGCGCTGGAGGCCGAGCTGACCCGGCTGACCTCCAAGACCGAACAGCTTCAGCACCGGATCGACGAGGTGGTGAAGGATGGCACCAATACGGTGGGCGATCTGGAATACCGGCTCTGCGAGCTGGAGCCGGGTTGCGACGTGACCCAGCTGGGCGACACCCCGACGCTGGGCGGCGGCGAGCTGCCGACGGTTGCGACCACGGTGCCGGTTGGCCCGACAGGCCCGGCCAGCGGCGATATGGCGGTGGCCGAGCAATCCGATTTCGACGATGCCAAGGCGGTGCTCGATGGCGGCGATTCCGCCAGGGCCGCTGAGATGTTTGCCACCTATACCCAGACCTATCCGGGCGGACCTCTGGCCGGGCAGGCGGATTTCCTGCGTGGCGAGGCGCTGGCGCAGATGGGGCAGGTGGCTGAAGCCGCGCGCGCCTATCTGGCCTCCTATTCCGGCGAACCGAACGGGCCGCGTTCGGCCCAAGCCCTGCTGAAACTGGGCGCTGCTCTGGGCGAGCTGGGGCAGGTGACGGAAGCCTGTGTGACGCTGGCCGAGGTGGGCAACCGCTTTGCCGGGTCGCCCTATGTGGCCGAGGCCGAAAGAGCCCGTCAGGCGCTGAACTGCCAATAATATGAATATTGAGACCCGGCTCGACGCGGCGCTGCGCGACTGTCAGGCGCAGGCCGGGTTTGAGGCGTTGCTGGTGGCGGTGTCGGGTGGATCGGATTCGCTCGCGCTTTTGCATCTGAGCCATGATTGGGCACGTGCGGCGGGCATCCCGATTGCTGCGGTGACGGTGGATCATGGGCTGAGGGCGGAAAGCGCCGATGAAGCCGCAAAGGTGCACGAGATCTGCGCGGGGCTGGATGTGCCGCATCAGACCCTGCGCTGGCAGGGCTGGGCCGGGCAAGGCAATCTGCAACAGGCGGCGCGCGAGGCGCGCTATGATCTGATTGCGACGGCTGAGATCGCCGGGGGTGCCTCGCCGCTGATCCTCTTGGGCCATACCAAAGACGATCTGGCCGAAACCTTTCTGATGCGTCTGGCGCGGGGCTCGGGGGTGGACGGGCTGTCGGCGATGCGCGGGCATTGGCAGGCGCGCGGACGGCATTGGGCGCGGCCCTTGCTGGATGCTCGCCGGGAAGAGCTGCGCGACTGGCTGCGCGGGCGCGGGATTGGCTGGATTGACGACCCCTCCAACGAAAACGAGCGGTTTGACCGGGTGAAGGCACGCCGGGCGCTGCGCGAGCTGGAGCCTTTAGGGCTGGGCGTTGACCGGCTGGCGGCGACCGCTGAGACAATGAGCGAGGCTCGCCGGGCGCTGGAACGGGTCGCACAGGCGGCGGCGAAAGAGATTGCGCGGGTCGAGGCCGGGGATGTGGTCATTGACCGCGCCGGGCTGGCCGGGCTGGAGGTCGAGCTGCGTGACCGGCTGATGTCGCACGCGCTGAAATGGGTCTCGTCCAGCCCTTACCGGCCCCGCCGCGACGCGCTGCACGCGCTGGAAAGTGACCTGCGCGACGGGCGGTGTCATGCCACCCTGCAAGGCTGCCTTCTGACCCAGACAAAAGACACGCTGCGCGTGGCGCGGGAGCCGGAAGCGGTGCGTGCGGTGACCTCACCGGTTTTTGATCTATGGGACAATCGCTGGCAGCTCACCGGCCCGGAGTGCCCTGACTGCGAAATCCGCGCCCTTGGCGAGGCGATTACGTCCTGTCCCGACTGGCGCGAAACCGGCCTGCCACGCGAGAGCCTGCGCGCCTCGCCATCCCTGTGGAAAGGTGATACATTGATCGCGGCGCCACTCGCCGGGTTGGAAATGGGATGGTCGGTGGAGCTTGTGCCACCGGGAGGAGATTTCGTCTCTTCAATTTTATCTCATTGAACCTTTGCGCAGCATCCCTATTTTAAGTCCAACGCGCGGGGAGACACCCGCATCAGACGTCTTCAAAGGAGAACGACTTGGGCAACGCGAGAAACTTCGCCTTCTGGATCGTGCTTTTTCTGCTGATCCTGGCCTTGTTCAATCTGTTCATGAACGGCCAGTCGAACGTGGCATCAAAAAGTGTGAGCTATTCCGACTTCATCGCCTCGGTCGATGCGGGTGAGGTGTCGAAGGCCACAGTGGACGGCGAGACCGTGCGCTATATGGCTGGCGGCACAACCTATTCCACCATTCTGCCCACCGACGCGGAGGTGACGGACAAGCTGATTGCCAAGGGCGTGGCGGTTGATGCCGTGAGCCAGCAGCAGTCGGGCTTCATGTCGCTTCTCACGCTCTGGCTTCCGGTGATCGTGCTCATCGGCTTCTGGTTCTTCATGATGAACCGGATGCAGGGCGGCGGCAAAGGCGGGGCGATGGGTTTTGGCAAATCCAAGGCCAAGATGCTGACCGAACGCGAAGGCCGGGTGACGTTTGACGACGTGGCCGGGATCGACGAGGCCAAGGAAGAGCTGGAAGAGATCGTGGAATTCCTGCGAAATCCGCAGAAATTCAGCCGTCTGGGCGGTAAGATTCCAAAAGGCGCATTGCTGGTCGGCCCTCCGGGCACCGGTAAAACCCTGCTGGCGCGCGCGATTGCGGGCGAGGCGGGCGTGCCCTTCTTCACCATTTCGGGCTCGGATTTCGTGGAAATGTTCGTGGGCGTTGGCGCATCCCGGGTGCGCGACATGTTCGAACAGGCCAAGAAAAACGCCCCCTGCATCGTGTTCATCGACGAGATCGACGCCGTTGGCCGCCATCGTGGCGCCGGCTATGGCGGTGGCAATGACGAGCGCGAACAGACGCTGAACCAGCTTCTGGTCGAGATGGACGGGTTTGAGGCCAATGAGGGCGTGATCATCATCGCCGCCACCAACCGTAAAGACGTGCTTGATCCGGCGCTTCTGCGTCCGGGCCGGTTTGACCGTCAGGTCACGGTGCCGAACCCCGACATCAAGGGCCGCGAAAAGATCCTTTCGGTTCATGCGCGCAAAGTGCCGCTGGGGCCGGATGTGGACCTGCGCATCATCGCGCGCGGGACGCCGGGCTTTTCCGGTGCTGACCTTGCCAACCTTGTGAACGAGGCGGCGCTGATGGCCGCCCGTGTGGGCCGCCGCTTTGTGACCATGCCCGATTTCGAAGAGGCCAAGGACAAGGTAATGATGGGCTCCGAGCGCCGCTCGATGGTGCTGACGGATGAACAGAAAGCGCATACCGCCTATCACGAGGCGGGCCATGCCGTGGTTGGTATGGCGCTGGAGAAATGCGATCCGGTTTACAAAGCCACGATCATCCCGCGCGGTGGTGCGCTGGGGATGGTGGTGAGCCTGCCCGAGATCGACCGGCTGAACTGGCACAAGGATCAATGTCAGCAGAACCTCGCCATGACCATGGCGGGTAAGGCGGCGGAGATCCTGAAATGGGGCGAAGACGAAGTGTCGAACGGCCCGGCCGGGGATATCATGCAAGCCTCAAGCCTCGCGCGCGCCATGGTGATGCGCTGGGGGATGTCGGACCAGGTCGGCAACATCGACTATGCCGAAGCTGCCGAGGGCTATCAGGGCAATACCGGCGGGTTCTCGGTGTCGGCGCATACCAAAGAGATGATCGAGGAAGAGGTGAAGGGCTTCGTGCAGGCGGGCTATGAGCGCGCGATGTCGATCCTCACCGAGCGCAAGGATGAATGGGAACGTCTGGCGCAGGGGCTCTTGGAATACGAAACCCTGACCGGCGAAGAGATCAAGCGGGTGATGGCGGGGCAAGCGCCGCATGACACCGACGATGAGGGCGGGGCTGCGGAAGAAGCCACGACCTCGGTGATCGCGATCCCGAAAACCAAGCCGCGCAAAAAGCCGAAAGGCGAGGGCGGCCTGGAGCCGGAACCCACCGTCTGACGCGACAGAGATCAAACCCCGGGCCAAGGCCCGGGGTTTTTTCTTTGTTTCCGTGGTTGACGCTCGGCGCTGGCGCGGGCTTGTTTCGCGCAGGACAGACAAGACTGGAGCACACCATGCCGCAAGCCCTTATCCCCACCGATTACATTGGCCGTATCACCTGGTTGGGCCGGGTGGGCGACCGCGCGGCAGGGTTGGACAGCCAGAGCGCCGAGGCGCTGGAGCTGGGCTTTGCCGGGCCAGAGGGCGAGGCGCATGGCGGGCTGACGCGGGCCTCCTGCGCGCGGGTGACCAACATGTACGAGCGCGGCACCGAGATCCGTAATGTGCGGCAGGTCTCGATCGTCTCGGCCGAAGAGTTGGCGGCGATTGCGCGTGAGATGGGGGCGGAGCGGCTGGAGCCGGGCTGGATCGGGGCTTCGATCATGGTAGAGGGTATTCCGGATTTCACCTATCTGCCGCCGTCCTCGCGGCTTCAGGGGCCGGGTGGGGCCACGCTGGTGGTGGATGCCGAAAATCACCCCTGCACCCCCGCCGGGAAAGCCGTGGATGCGCATCTGCCGGGGCTGGGGCCGCGCTTTAAACCGGCGGCGATGGGGCGGCGTGGGGTGACCGCCTGGGTCGAGCGGGAAGGGCGGCTGGCGCTTGGCGACGAGCTGCGCCTGTTCGTGCCGGGGCAGCGCGCCTGGGCGCCCTGAGCAGAATCGCATTTTTGGGCTCAATGCATACATTGACCCCGTGATTGCCACGGAAAATCCTCTCGGCAGGGCCGTGGTGAATACATGTTCGAATATTCTCGACCCGAGATCGCCCTGTAAAACCCTGATCCGGAACGCTTGTTTCTCATCGTGAACACGGGTTTCCTCAAAAGGCCGTTCCCGCCGCAAAAGATGTCGGATTCCGAACGCCTTTTTTCATGTATACACATATAGACGCTGAGAGATTTACCCCATCCGGCAGGGAAGGACGACAAATGAGCTTCAAGACCGACATTCAGATTGCCCGCGAGGCAAACAAGAAGCCGATCCAAGAGATTGGCACCAATTTGGGCATCCCCACCGAGCATCTGCTGCCGTTCGGCCACGACAAGGCCAAGGTGTCGCAAGAGTTCATCAACTCGCTGGAAGAGCGCCCCGATGGCAAGCTCATCCTGGTGACCGCGATCAACCCGACCCCGGCGGGCGAAGGTAAAACCACCACCACCGTTGGTCTGGGTGACGGGTTGAACGCGATCGGCAAAAAAGCCGTTGTGGCGATCCGCGAAGCTTCGCTCGGGCCGAACTTCGGCATGAAGGGTGGCGCTGCTGGTGGCGGTTACGCCCAGATCGTGCCGATGGAGGACATGAACCTCCACTTCACCGGTGACTTCCACGCCATCACCACCGCCCACAACCTGCTGTCGGCGATGATCGACAACCACATCTACTGGGGCAACGAGCTGGAAATCGACGAACGCCGCGTGGTGTGGCGTCGGGTGCTCGACATGAACGACCGTGCCCTGCGCGATGTCGTGACCAGCCTCGGCGGCGTGGCCAACGGCTTCCCGCGTCAGACCGGCTTTGACATCACCGTGGCTTCGGAAGTCATGGCGATCCTCTGCCTGTCGCGCGATCTGGACGATCTGCAATCGCGTCTGGGCGACATCATCGTGGCCTATACCCGTGGTCGCAAAGCCATCACCTGCCGCGATATCGGCGCCGATGGTGCGATGACGGTACTGCTGAAAGACGCGATGCAGCCGAACCTGGTGCAGACGCTGGAAAACAACCCGGCCTTCGTGCATGGTGGCCCCTTCGCCAACATCGCCCATGGTTGTAACTCGCTGATCGCCACCCGCACGGCGCTGAAACTCGCCGATTACGTGGTGACGGAAGCCGGCTTCGGGGCCGATCTGGGCGCCGAGAAATTCATGAACATCAAATGCCGCAAAGGCGAGCTGGCCCCCTCGGCCGTGGTGCTCGTGGCGACTGTGCGCGCGATGAAGATGAATGGTGGCGTTCTCAAGAACGATCTGGGCGCCGAAAACGTTGATGCGGTGAAATCGGGTTGCGCCAACCTGGGCCGCCACATCGAAAACCTGAAAAGCTTCGGTGTGCCGGTTGTCGTGGCGATCAACCACTTCGTGTCGGATACCGATGCCGAGATCGACGCTGTCAAAGCCTATGTCGAAGGGCAGGGCTCGGAAGCGATCCTCTGCAAGCATTGGGCCCATGGCTCTGCCGGTGTCACCGAGCTCGCCACCCGTGTGGCCGAGATCGCCGATGCCGATATGGCCAACTTCGCGCCGATCTATCCGGACGAAATGGGTCTGTTCGAGAAAATCGAAACCGTCGCCAAGCGCATCTACCGCGCTGACGAAGTGCTCGCCGACAAGAAGATCCGCGATCAGCTGAAAGCCTGGGAAGAAGCCGGTTACGGCGATCTGCCGGTCTGCATGGCGAAAACCCAGTACAGCTTCACCACCGATCCGAACCGCCGTGGCGCGCCCACCGGCCACTCGGTGCCGGTGCGCGAAGTGCGGCTCTCGGCCGGTGCTGGTTTCGTGGTGGTGATCTGCGGTGAGATCATGACCATGCCGGGCCTGCCGTCGAAACCGGCGGCCCTGTCGATCACACTCGACGAGAACGGCGACGTGCAAGGCTTGTTCTAAGCCGCGCGCTCGGGCTAAGAGAAGGCGCTCCGGGATTTCTCGGGGCGCCTTCGTAATCGAGAGGATCGCTCATGACCAACCGTCTTCCCCGTGCAGCCCTGATTAATGGCAAGGAAATCGGCGAGAAGATGCGCGCCGAAGTGGCCACTGAGGCCGCCGAGCTTGAGGCCGCCGGATGGAAACCCCGGCTGGTTTCGGTTTCGGTGGGGGACACCGCTGCCTCTGAGCTTTACGTGCGCAACCAGCAAAAACAGGCCGCCAGTGCCGGTGTTGAGTTTGAGGCGCGCGCCTACCCTGAAGATACCTCGCTGGAACAGCTGATCGGCATTCTGCAGGGGCTGAACCACGATCCCCGGGTGAACGGGATCATCATCCAGCGCCCGCTGCCGGTGCATATTCCGGTGAAAGCCCTGCAAAAGGTCGTGCATCCGCTGAAAGACGTGGAAGGCATGCACCCGGCCTCGATCGGCAATATCGTTTATAACGACCTCACGCTGGGGCCGTGTACCGCTGTGGCTGCCGTCGAAATCCTGAAAACCTTACCGCTCAACATCGAAGGGCTGGATGTAACCGTGATCGGCCATAGCGAGATCGTCGGCAAGCCTATCGCCTTCCTGCTGATGGGGCTGGGGGCGACGGTGACCGTGTGCCACCACATGACCCGCTCCGTTGCCATGCACAGCCGCGCCGCCGATGCGGTGTTTGTGGCGGTCGGCAAGCCCGGTCTGGTGACCGGCGACATGATCCGCCCCGGTGCTGCGGTGATCGATATTGGCATCAACCGGGTCGACGGGAAAACCGTGGGCGATGTCGATTTCGATAGCGTCAAAGATGTGGCTGGCTGGCTCACTCCGGTTCCGGGCGGCGTTGGCCCGGTGACGGTGTCGATCCTGATGCGCAACGCGGTACACGCGACGCGGATGCAAATGGACCATTACCGCGAGCAATATGCCCGCACCGATATCTGAGAGGGTGGAGATGACTGCTAAACGTATTGATGGCAAAGCTTTTGCGGCCGATGTGCGCGCCCAGGTGGCGACCCACGTGGCGCGGCTGAAAGAAGAGCACGACCTGACCCCCGGTCTGGCCGTGGTTCTGGTGGGCGAAGATCCGGCCAGCCAGGTCTATGTGGCCTCGAAAGGCAAACAGACTGTCGAAGTCGGGATGAACTCCTACGAGCATAAGCTGCCCGCCGACACCTCGGCCGAAGAGCTTTATGCGGTGATCGACAAGCTGAACGCCGATCCGGCGGTGCATGGCATCCTGTGCCAGTTCCCGGTGCCCGATCATCTGTCGGAAGCCGAGATCGTGGCGCGGATCGACCCGGCCAAGGATGTGGATGGGCTGCATATTCAGAATATCGGCCTCTTGGCCAGCGGGCAGAAGGCGATGGCGCCCTGTACGCCGCTGGGCTGCCTGATGCTGCTGCGCGACGAGCTGGGCGATCTGACCGGCAAAAACGCCGTGGTGATTGGCCGCTCGAACCTAGTGGGCAAGCCGATGGCTCAGCTCTTGCTGCGCGATAGCTGCACCGTGACCATCGCCCATAGCCGCACCAAGGATATCGAAGCCGTGGTTGGCCAAGCCGATATCGTGGTGGCCGCTGTTGGCCGTCCGGAAATGGTGAAAGGCAGCTGGATCAAGCCCGGCGCCACTGTCATCGACGTAGGCATCAACCGCCTGCCGCCCGCCGAAGAAGGCGCTAAAGGCAAGCTGGTTGGCGATGTCGATTATGCCGCCGCTGCTGAAGTGGCCGGGGCAATCACCCCGGTACCGGGTGGCGTGGGGCCGATGACCATCGCCTGCCTGCTGGCCAACACCCTCACGGCCGCCTGCCGCGTCAATAACCTGGCCGAGCCGGAAGGGCTGACCGCCTGATCAGGGGCTGGTTTGAAAAGATCTGGGGCGGATCCTTCGCGGGATCCGCCCCTTTTTTTATGCCTTAGTCGCGGAAATTCGGCGCGCGTTTTTGCATCCCGGCCATCACCGCTTCCATCTGGTTGGGCTGGCCCACCAGCTTTTCCTGCGCGGCGCTTTCGGCGATCAGAGCCTCGCCGGGGGCCATCAGGGCGGTGTCGGTGATCAGGCGTTTGGCCATGCGCACGGCGTCTGGGGAGCGGGCGGCGATTTCTTCGGCCAGCGCCAGCGCACGGGCGAGGGGATCTTCGGCAAGCTCGGTGACAAAGCCCCAGTTTAGCGCAGCCTCGGCCCCGAAAACCTCGGCCGTATAGGTCAGCCGCCGGATCACATCGCTGCGGGCGAGGCGGGGCATCAGCACCATGCCGCCCATATCGGGCACGATGCCCCAGCGGCCTTCCATCACCGAGAAGCGCGCATCGGGGCTGGCCACGCGAATGTCAGCCCCCAGCATCAGCTGGAAGCCCCCGCCAAGCGCGTTGCCCGTGACAGCGGCGATCACCGGCTGCGGTAGCTCGGTCCAGACCATCACAGCGGCCTGAAACAGGTTTGACGCGCCATGGGTGCGGGTGGTGAAGCCGGTGGTGTTGGCGAGCTCGGCCAGTTTCGGCATCGCCGAGACATCGAGGCCCGCGCAAAAGCTGTCGCCTTCGCCCACCAGCACCACAGCGCGCACATCACGCGCGGCTTTCAGCTCTTCGCCAGCGGTGACCAGCGCCTCGATCTGCTCGATGTCGAGCGCGTTCAGCTTGTCGGGCCGGGTCATGGTGACCACGGCCACAGCGCCGTGACGGGTGATGGAAATGCGGTCGTTCATGGTTGGCCTCCCTTTGCGGGAAGGATGGCGTCGCAGCGCGCGCGCGGCAAGGCTGACGCTACGGCGCGCGCATCGGAAGAGCGCGGGGCACCGGGCCGGTCATCACCGCCACCGCGCCCGGACGCATCAGCGCCTCAAGCGCGGCGTCGTCGCTGCGAAGGCCCCCGGTATAGGTGCCGTAAGCGGGCAGGATGGCGCGGGCGGTGTCGTAGAGCAGACATGGGCGGCTTCGACCAGCAAGCCGCGCCTTGGGGTGGTAATGGCCCGAGATCTCGCCGGTTGCGCCAGTGTCCGCGATGTGGCGGAAGGTCAGGGGGCCTTGGGCGTATTCGGCCAGATGGGTGCCGCCTAGCGCCAGTGGGCCGGGATCGTGATTGCCTTCGATCCAGACCCAGCGCCGCCCCGCCATCAGCCGGGCAAGCCAATCGCTGGCCTCGGGGCTCAGCTCGTCGGCAGCGCTGGCATCGTCGAAACTGTCGCCGAGACAGATCAGCGTTTCGGGCTGGGTGGCGGCGATGTCGGCCTCAAGCCGGGCGAGGGTATCGCTCACCTCATAGGGCGGGAGCAGCGCGCCTGCATTGCGGGCAAACCGCCCGGAGCGGCCCAGATGCAGATCGGACACGCAAAGCAGCTGTTCGTCCGCCCACCAGAGCGCACCGGAGGGGAGCATGGCGAGGCGCGCGCCCGCAAGGTTGAACGGATAGGTCTTCATGCCTCTGCGAAGCGCGTTTTGGCGGCGAATGCAAGGGTCAGGTCAGGCCTCGGCGTGGCGCAGGAACAGCTCGGTGGCGCGGGCGTAGAAATGATTGCGGATCTCGGGCAGTTCCATCATCAGCTCGTGGCGCGCGCCGGGGACCATTTCCAACGTGCCGCCCGGCCATTTTTCCATCATCGCGCGGATCGGATCGGGGTGAACGATGGCTTCCTCGGTGCCCAGAAGTGTCAGGGTCGGGATCGCGGGCGGGGTCATCCGCGCCAGCCGGGTGGTTTCCAAAAGCGCGCCGCGCAGCCACTGAAGGGTTGGTCCCCCCAGCGCCAGATCGGTTTCGGTTTCGATCTGGGTTTTCATGAAGTCCCACATCTCGGCATCATGGGTCAGCGTATTGGTGGGGAAATTGCCAGCGGTCAGCTCGTGGTCGAGGCTGCTGCGCGGGGTGAGCTTGCCGCCAAGCCCCAGAAGCGGCCCCACAAGGGCGCTGATCCAGGCCAGCGGGCGGTCACGCGGCGGTAGTTGGATGCCCCACATTGGCGCTGAAAGGGCGGCGGCGGCGACATCGAGCCCCTCATGCAGCGCCCGCAAGCCGATGCAGCCCCCCATCGAATGGGCGACGAGGAAATAGGGCTTGGGCAGCTCCAGCCATTCGGCAAGGTTCAGCACCGCTGCAAGGTCGGCCTGATAGTCGGCAAAGCGGCGCACATGGCCCAAGCGCCGGTCGGCCAGCTCGCGCTCAGCCAGCCCCTGTCCGCGCCAGTCGATGCTGAGAAAGGCAAAGCCCTGGGCAGTGAAATGCGCCGCGGCAGGCCCGTATTTTTCGACATATTCGGTGCGGCCCGGGAAGGCCAGCACCGTGCCCTTGACCGGCAGGCCCGCCGCGGCGGGCCAGACGCCGGTACGGATGCGCGCGCCGTCGGAGGTGGTCAGCCACCAGGCTTCGCCGCCCTTGGGCGCGCGGGCCAGATCCTCGAAAAGCGGCGCGGCTTCCATCGTTTAGCCCAGAAGGCCGCCAAGGCGCATCGCCGCGCCCATATCGCCGTCGACCGAAAGTTTGCCGGTCATGAAGGCGGCGGTCGGGTTCAGATCGCCTGCGAGCATCGACTGGAACACGTCGGGCGAGGCGGTGAGGGTGACATCGGCGGTGTCATCGCCAAGGCGCGCGCCGTTCGCGTCGATGATCACTGCGCCAACGCCTTCGAGCACGAATTTTGCAATTCCGTCGAAACCGGCACCGGCCAGTTTTGCGTTGAGGGAGGTTACGGCGGTTTCGAGGGCTTCGCTCATTCTGGGTCTCCGATTTAGATTACGAGTTTGGAGCGAGCCTACAGGCAGCGGGGCTGGCGCGGAACCGGATTCGGGCGAAGTGACGCACGGAAACTTCGCAGGAAAGCGCGCAGGCACACAAAGCAGGCACGCAAAGGTGATGACGATCACGGTCGGGCTGGGGTAGGCTGAGGCATGAAACGCGTTTTTCTTACCCTTGCCTTGGTCTTTGCCGCGCTGCCCGCTTTCGCTGATGATGCGCGGCTGGATCAGCTGTTTGCCGAGCTGCAAACCGTCGGAGACGAGAACTGGCTGAGCATCGAAGAGCAGATCTGGGCGGAGTGGTCAAAATCGGGCTCTGCGGCGATGGATCTGCTGCTGGCGCGCGGGCGGGCCGAGATGGATGCGGGCGAGCTGAATGCGGCGATCGACGATTTCACCGTTGTGGTGGAAAATGCGCCGGATTTCGCCGAGGGCTGGAATGCCCGCGCCACCGCCTATTTCATGGCCGATCTTTACGGGCCGTCGGTGGCCGATATTGCCCGGGTGCTGACGCTGGAGCCGCGCCATTTCGGGGCGCTGGCGGGGCTTGGGTCGATTTTGGAACAAACCGGCGATCTGAAACAGGCGAAGGCCGCCTATGAGGCCGCGCTTGCTATACATCCCTTCCGCCCCGATCTAAGAGAGGCCGTCGAACGCCTCGAAGCCGACCTTCAGGGCAGTACGATCTGAAGCGAGGCAGGAGCGCAGCAATGTCGCGGATCACCGCGGTTCTCGGGCCCACCAATACGGGCAAAACTCACTATGCTATCGAGCGGATGCTCGCCTATCGCAGCGGGGTGATTGGCCTGCCGCTGCGGCTGTTGGCGCGTGAGGTGTACAACCGGATCGTCGAGCTGCGCGGGCCCTCGGTGGTGGCGCTGGTGACCGGCGAAGAGCGGATCGTGCCCGAGCGCACGCAATATTGGGTTTGCACCGTCGAGGCGATGCCCGATGGGATGGGCACCGATTTTCTGGCGGTGGACGAGATCCAGCTATGTGCCGATCCCGAGCGCGGCCATGTGTTCACCGACCGGCTGCTGCACGCGCGGGGGCGGCATGAGACCCTGTTTTTAGGCGCTGAAACCATGCGCGGGGCGATTGCCGCGCTGGTGCCCGGCGCGCAGTTCATGAAGCGCGAGCGGTTTTCGTCGCTGAGCTATGCGGGCTCGAAACGCACCAGCCGGATGCCGCCGCGTAGCGCGATTGTCGGGTTCTCGGTGGAAAACCTCTATGCCCTGGCCGAGCTGATGCGGCGCCAGAAGGGCGGCGTGGCGGTGGTGATGGGGGCGCTTAGCCCACGCACCCGCAACGCGCAGGTTGAGATGTATCAAAACGGCGACGTGGATTACCTCGTGGCCACCGATGCGATCGGGATGGGGCTTAATCTCGACGTGAATCACGTGGCGTTTTCGGCGCTGAGCAAATTCGACGGCTACCGGATGCGGCAACTTGCCCCGAATGAGCTGGCGCAGATCGCGGGCCGGGCGGGGCGCTATCGCACCGATGGCACCTTCGGCGTGACCGGCGACGTGCACGGGCTGGAGCCGGAAGTGGTGGAGGCGATCACCAACCATCGGTTTACTCCGCTGCGCAAGCTCAACTGGCGCAATGCGCGGCTGGAGTTTGGCCGCGTCGGCGCACTGATCCGCTCGCTGGAAGCGCCGACCGACGATCCATGGCTCAGCCGTGCCCGCGACTCCGACGACCTTATCGCCCTGAAAACATTGGCAGAAGAGGCGGAAATCCGCGCACGGGCGAGCGATGGCGCGTCGGTGCGGCTGTTGTGGGATGTCTGCCGTATTCCGGATTTTCGCGGCATCAGCCAGAGCGAACATGCGAGCCTTCTGGGCACGATTTTTTCCGATCTTCACGAACGTGGTAAGGTGCGCGAGGATTGGTTTGCCGCTCAGGTGGCCCGAATTGACCGCACCCATGGTGACATTGATGCGCTGTCCAAGCGGCTCGCTTTTATCCGCACCTGGACATACGTCGCGCAAAGAAAGGGGTGGCTTGAGGACGAAGGCCATTGGCGTGACGAAACACGTGCGGTAGAAGATCGCCTGTCAGATGCGCTTCATACGGCATTGACGCAACGATTTGTTGATCGGCGGACATCAGTATTGCTCCGGCGATTGAAGCAGAAGGAGGGCCTTGTGGCCGACGTGAACGACAAGGGTGAAGTGACGGTTGAGGGTCAATTTGTTGGACGGCTGGAAGGGTTTCGCTTCCAGCAGGACAAATCCTCGACACCGGAAGAGGCCAATACCCTGCGTGCAGCAGCCGAAGCGGCGCTGGCACCCGAATTCCATCTGCGTGCAGATCGATTCTACAACGCCCCCGATACCGAGCTCGATTACACCGAGCAGGGCGGGCTTATGTGGGGCGAACATGCCGTGGGCAAGCTCGTCAAGGGCGACGATCCGCTGAAGCCCCGGGCGCAGGCTTTCGTCGATGACGAAGCTGGCAGCGACGTGGCCGAGAAGGTACAGCGCCGTCTGCAGCATTTCATCGACCGTAAGGTGGCCGGGCTGTTCGAGCCACTCTTGACCATCCAGCGCGACGAGGCCCTGAGCGGGCTGGCGCGTGGCTTTGGCTTCCGGCTGATCGAAAATCTCGGCATCATCCCGCGCGACGAGGTGGCGACCGAGGTGAAGGAACTGGATCAGGACGCCCGTGGCGCGCTGCGCAAACATGGCGTGCGCTTTGGTCAATACACGATCTTCCTGCCGCTTTTGCTGAAACCCGCGCCGACGCGTCTGCGTCTGGTGCTGTGGAGCCTTGCCAATGACGAGCAGGTCTTCCCGGAATCGCCGCCCCCGGGGCTGGTGACGATCCCGGTGATCGATGGCGTCAAGCGCGCGGTCTACACGCTGTCGGGCTACCGTCCGGCGGGGACGCGGGCGATCCGCATCGACATGCTGGAACGGCTTGCCGATCTTTTGCGTGCCAAGGACAGCCGCGCCGGGTTTGAAGCCAATCCCGATATGCTGTCGATCAGTGGCACGACGCTGGAACAATTTGCCGACCTGATGCAGGGGCTGGGCTACAAGGCCGAACGTGGTGAGCGGGTGAAACAACCCGTCGATCACGCAGAGGGCACGCCGGGCAGCTCTGAGGTCGAGGCACAGCCGGATGCGGATGAAGCGGTTGCCGCCAATCCCGGTGCCGCTGGTGCCAGCGAGGCCGAAGCGCAGCCCGCCGCCGATGGCGTTGGGGCTGAGGCGCCGGTTGAAGTTGATCACCTGGCAGGTGAGGGCACGGCGAATGTCGAAGCTCAGCCCGAGCTGGCGGAGGCTGCCGACGCGCAACCGGGCGAGGCCGGGGCCAGCGAGGCCAGTGCCCGTGCCGTGAGCGAAGAGCCGGAAGTGTTCTACACCTTCACCTGGGGCGGGCTTGCGCGCCGTCAGGGGCAGGGCCAAGGCCGCCGGGGCGGTCAGGCTGGCGGTCAGGCTGGTGGTGAGCGCGATCAGGGTCAGAAGGGCCGGGGTGGCCCCGCCAACAAGGGCAAGGGCGGTGGTAAACCGCGCGGGCCCAAAGGCGGGCCGAAAGGGCAGGGCGGCGGCAGAGCCAAGAGCTTTGAGGCCCGTCCGCCCCGCAAGGAAAAGCCGATTGATCCCGATAACCCCTTCGCCGCAGCGCTGATGGGGCTGAAGGATAAATCCTGATGCAGGATGGCGCTTTGGGTGGGCGGGTGAACCGGCCCGCCATGCGCGCCGATAAGTGGCTTTGGCACGCGCGGTTTTTCAAAACCCGCGGCCTTGCCACCAAACTGATCACGGCCGGACATCTGCGGGTGAACAGCGAAAAGGTGGCAAAAGCCGCCTATTCGATCCGTCCGGGCGATGTGCTGACCTTTCCGCAGGCCCGGCGGGTGCGGGTGGTGAAGGTGCTGGCGCTGTCGGAACGGCGCGGCCCGGCACCGGAAGCACAGGCGCTTTACGAGGACCTTTCGCCGCAGGTCGCACCGGTAGAGCGCAGCCCGCGCTATGACGGCAAGGGGCGTCCGAACCGCAAAGAACGGCAGAACGCGCGTCTTTATGATCCGACGCAGCTTGAATGATTTGACCAACCCTTGTAGCAAGACGCCAAACAACGGCTTTCAGGGTATTTCATGACCTATATTGTCAACGATAAATGTATCGCCTGCAAATATACCGACTGCGTGGAAGTCTGCCCGGTAGACTGCTTCTACGAGGGCGAAAACATGCTGGTGATTCACCCCGATGAATGCATCGACTGCGGTGTTTGCGAGCCGGAATGCCCGGCCGACGCGATCCGCCCGGACACCGAGCCGGAAGCGGCCAAATGGGTCGAGTTCAACCGCAAGTATTCCGAGCTTTGGCCGGTGATCGTTGAGAAAAAAGATCCGCTGCCGGGCTATGAAGAGCGCGATGGCGAAGAGGGCAAGCTGGAGAAATATTTCTCGGAAGCGCCCGGCGAGGGCAACTGAGCCCGTCGGCATCTGCAGGGCGGCTGCTTAACCACGGCAAAGCGCGGGGGTTCAACCGCGCTTTCAAATATCCTGATTCTGTGTTATGTTCGGTGCTTAGATGAACCGAAAGCCGAGCCTGTTCGGGCAGGCCGCAGTGTTCGTGTAGATACAACGCGCGAAAACGGGCTGCGTCCGGAACCTGTTCCGGAGGCGGTGTTTTTGTCGGTATCGGGTTGAATGAGGAAGAGATACATATGAGCAAAGCCAAAAAAGCGGATTTCCGTCCGAATGACTTCGTTGTCTATCCCGCGCATGGGGTGGGCAAGATCATTTCGATCGAGGAGCAGGAAATCGCGGGGCTGTCGCTGGAACTGTTCGTGATTTCCTTCGAGAAAGACAAGATGACCCTGCGGGTGCCCACCAACAAGGCAACCGAAGTGGGGATGCGCGGGCTGTCGAGCCCCGACATCGTGTCGAAGGCGATGGATACGCTGAAGGGCAAGGCACGGGTCAAACGCGCGATGTGGTCGCGCAGGGCGCAGGAATACGAACAGAAGATCAATTCGGGCGATCTGATCTCGATTGCCGAAGTGGTCCGCGACCTGCATCGCAATGACGACCAGCGCGAGCAAAGCTATTCGGAGCGTCAGCTTTACGAAGCAGCGCTGGAACGGCTGACCCGCGAAGTCGCGGCCGTGTCGGGTGGCGATGAGATTGCCGCGCAGAAAAAGGTCGGTGACGTTCTGACCTCGCGCGCAGCCTGATCTGACGAAATAGGTGCGAAGCCGCCGCCCCTCGGGGCGGCGGTTTTTCGTTGCGTATCAAAGACCCGCGTGGATCATCTCACGTATTTTCGTAGCCTTTTCGAAGTGATCGAGCCGATGGGTTTTGATCCACCATTCGGCAGCCTCCATCAGAAGTTCGGGATCGTCATTCTTATTGGCAAAGAAGGCGTAGAACGACAGGCCGACGCCGTCGCCCTTGCTGGCGATCTTCTGGTCGCAGACCTGAAGGATTTTCTGTCTGAGGCTGGGGCGCATCACGGTCGGCCTCGTCACAGCCAGGACGCGAGCGCCAGAAGCGCGGTGATTTCGACGATCTGCTGGCTGGCGCCAAGGATGTCGCCGGTCTGACCGCCGATCTTGGCGCGGGCGATCTGGGCGAGGGCGGCCGTTGCAAGCGCCCCCCAGACTGCCAGGGCCAGCACGCTCCAGCCGATGGCAAGAAAGCCGATCACGAGCGCGGTGAGGATCGCGAGCAGCACCGTATCGCGCGGCGGGGCACCGAAATTATTCGACAAGCCGCTGCCGCGGGCATTGGGCAGCGCCGCCATCAGCAGCGCCATCGGCACGCGCGACAGGGCCCCGGCGGCGATAAGCGGGGCAAAGAGCCCGCCTGCGCCGATCAGGGCGGTGAGGGCCGTCCAACGCAGGATGAGCGCCAGGATCAACGCCAGAACGCCATAAGAGCCGATGTGGCTGTCTTTCATGATCTCCAGCCGCCGCACCGCATCAAGCCCGCCCCACAGCCCGTCAGCCGTGTCGGCCAGCCCGTCTTCATGCAGGGCGCCGATCACGGCGATCTGGGTGGCGATCACCAATGCGGCCACAGCAGGGGCGGGAATATGTAAAGCGAGCGCCAGCCAGCCCACAGAGCCGGCAATCAGCGCCACCACCACGCCAACAAGGGGCCAGGCCCAGGCGGCGCGGGCCCCACGAGTGAAATCGCTCATCACCGGAAGCCGGGTCAGCAGCGCCAGCGCCTCGACCGGATCGGCGGGAGTGGCAAGGGGTGCGTCGTTTTTCATCGCCTGCGGGACCTTTCCAGACTGTTGTGCTCGCTTATGCCTCGGTAAAGAGGTCGTCACAACGATTCAACAGGAGAGCCGTGATGACCCTTGCCCCGTTCAGTAGTATTGCCGAGTTTCGCACGCTTCTGGCCGGGTTGCCCGGGCCGGACGACGCAGCACGCGCCGGTGCCGAGGCCCGCAATGGCCAGCTGACCAAGCCGCCGGCAGCGCTGGGGCGACTGGAAGATCTGGCAATCTGGTATGCAGGCTGGCGCGGCAATGAGCGGCCCAGGCTGGAGGCGCCGCAAGTGGTGATCTTTGCGGGCAATCACGGCATCACGGCGCGGGGCGTTTCGGCCTTTCCCGCCGAGGTGACGGTGCAGATGGTGGCCAATTTCGAGGCTGGCGGTGCGGCGATCAACCAGCTTTCCAAGGCGTTCGGCGCCAAGATGAATGTGGTGGCGCTGGAGCTGGAAAATCCGACCGCCGATTTCACCACCGGCCCGGCGATGAGCGAAGACGAGCTGGTGGCGGCGCTGGCGGCAGGCTGGACGGCGGTTGACCCAAAGGCGGATCTCCTGGTCACCGGCGAGATGGGCATTGGCAACACCACTTCGGCGGCGGCGATTGCACATGCGCTTTTTGGCGGTTCGCCGGAAAGCTGGGTGGGCCGTGGCACCGGAGTAGACGATGCCGGGGTGACGCTGAAAGCGCAGGTGGTGGCCGAAGGGCTCGCCGCCAACCCCGCTGCGGGCAACGATCCGCTGGAGGCGCTGCGTTGCCTTGGTGGGCGTGAACTGGCGGCGATGGCGGGCGCGATTGCAGCAGCCCATGCGGCGCGTATTCCGGTTATTCTGGACGGGTTCATCTGCACCGCTGCGGCAGCCACGCTGGAACGCGCGGCACCAGGGGCGTTGGATCACGCCGTGGCCGGGCATGTTTCGGCCGAGGCGGCCCATGGCCGCCTGCTTGATGCGCTGGACAAGGCGCCGCTCTTGTCGCTCGGGATGCGACTGGGCGAAGGCTCGGGGGCTGCGCTGGCCATCGGCGTGCTGAAAGGCGCAATCGCCTGCCATTCCGGCATGTCGACCTTTGCCGAGGCGGGGGTATCAGAAGGCTGATCCCCCGGCCTGTTAGGCGAGCGGCTAGTCGATATTCTTCAGGATCGTTTCGCTTTTCTCGGCGATTTCGGCGAGCTGATCGGCGATGCGTTGCTGGAAGGTGCCAAGCTGGGTGATGATGTCGCCCAGCCCTTCACCTGCATTCTGGATGCGCCCGGCTTCGATCTTGGCCAGAATGCGGGTGGATGACAGCCCGGTCACGTGGCGGTTCATCATATCGCAGGTGCGCAGGATGCGGTCGGCTTCCGAGGCAACCTGAGCCAACCCTTCCTTGGATTGCTTCAGGAAGGTCTCAAGCTGATCGTTCAGGATGCGACGCTCGTTCTCAAAATCGACCTTGTCGGTTGTCAGGGTTTCACCGGTGAGCTGGGTGTTGCATTCGTGCAGAACCCGCACCATGCATTCGAGAAACATCGAGGTTTCGATGGTGGCCCGGATCGAGGCAAAATTGCTGCCTTCATGGGCGATATTGGTTTCGAACCAGTCGGACATTTCGCGCGAGATCGCCCCGTAGTTTTTCGACAGGGTCGAGACCGGACCGCCGGTGGGTTCAAGCCGCGAGGCGATGACCTGCATGTTATGCGGGATCGTGCGCATCTGGTGAAAGACGCGAATCAGATTGTCGGTATCCGTTTTCAACGTCGATGCGGCTTTGAGCATGGCGTCGAACCGCGTGAGATTGAGATCCGGTTCGGCCTTCATCCCGGTGTCGCGGGCCCGCAATTCCAGGTTCATGGCCTCGGAGGCGAAGATGTCATATTCGGAATAGCCAAGCTCATCCAGCCGGGCCAGAAGCCGTTGGGCGCTGTCTTCCGGGCTGAGGTTTTCGTCTTTTTCAGCGGCCAGAAGGCTAGCGTATTCGTCCTGAATCACCTCAAACATTTTCCCGGTGGGTTTGATCCGGGCTGAAAGATAGCCCCCCTCGCAGGGCGAAATCGCGGCGAAAACCCAGTAATGCAGCCCGTCGCGGGCCAGGTTTTTGACATAAGCGCCAATGAAATGGCCCTTTTGAATCCGGTCCCAGAGCAGCCAGAACACACCGCGCGGCATGTCGGGATGGCGGATGATGCGGTGTGGCGCACCGATCATATCGTCCCAGTCAAAATCGGCGACCCGTCGAAAAACCTCGTTGCCCGCCTGTATGACACCGCGCTTGTCGGTGCGCGAAAAGAACACTTCGTCTAGCCCGAAGGGAGCTTCACCAGTTGCTGGACGAAAGTCTGAGGATACTTGCTGATATGACACGGTGGGAGTGTTCCATTATTTCGGCGACTGCCTGTTCTTTTGGATGTGTAGGCTTTTTTGATTTCCGGATCGTTAATTGCACCGGGCCCGGGACGGATGAGCGCAAAAAAGTTGCAGAAGAACGCACCCAAAACAGCGCCCGCTGGGAGCTGGCGCCGGAGAGATCTTTCGCGGGGAGGGGGCTTAACCGAGCGGCAAGACGTCGAGTTTGAAGACGCGATTGCCCTTTTGGTAGGTGAGCTGATTGGCCGAGATCGAGGTGACTTTGCCACCATCGAGCCTGTCGCCGACCTTCACACGCACATAACGGCCATTGGCAAGGCGCACCAGCGCGCGGCGGGTATTCGAGGTGCCGTAGATGCCGATCACGTTGATTTCACGCAGATTTATGGCGTTCTCGGTGGTGGCCTGCGCGGCGACGCTGGCGCTGGTTGGGATGGCGGGCGCGGCGGCGGCTGGCGCCGGAACTGAGACCGCAGAGCCATCCGAAGCGCCGATCTGGGCCGAGGCCACGATTGTGCTGAAATTCGCCGGGCGGGGGCTGGGCTGGCGGGAGCTTGCCACGGCCAGCTCGGTAGAGCCCACGAAGGGGTTTTCCACGGCATCGGCAATGGCGGCATCAATGGCGCCTCCGGCGATGTCGGCGGCCATGGCATCGGTTTCTTCCGGGGTGCTCGCATCGGCGCTGTCATCGGTGCTGTCGGCGGCGGCCAGATCGGTCGGGCGCGGTGGCGGGCGCAGGAGATTGGCGGTATCGACGAGAGCTTCGGTCGCCGGAGTATCGGTGGTATCGGTGGTATCGGGCGAGGCGGAATCTGCCGCGACGGTTTCGGCGGTGGTGGTATCACCCGGACGCGGTGGCGGCACCAGCGCGGGTTTGCCCGCAAAAACCAGAATGCCCGCCGGGCTTATCGCTCCGTCGGGCTTTGGCTCTATGAGCCCGTTTTCGTCTAGCGCGAAACTCGTATTTGGCGCTGGCGGGGGCATCGGATCGGCCCGGGCAATGTCAAAGCTCGCCTCGGGGGTGATCCCCGGTAGTGGGGATAGCTCATGTCGGGCTGGCCCGCCGACAAGGCCCGCAAGTGTCTGGGTGGACACAGTGCTCAAATCCGGCCCGGCCAGCGCCTCGGGGGCGTGCTGCCAGATCCCGGTATCGGCGTAATAGGCGGCGGCTTCTTCAGCCGAAAGCACCTGGGCCGTGGTCAGGCCATCGGTCGTGGAGGTCGGGTCCGGCTCGGCCACGGCGGGCGTGGTGTCGGGGGCGACCAGCGCCAGCGTGGTGTCGTCAGGCACCGGGGTATCAAGCGGGGTTACGTCGGGCGTGCCGCCCAGATCGGCGGTGGTTTGGTCATCCGGGGTCGACAGCGCCGCCACATCGGGGCTGGGATTGAACAGGCTGACCTGACCATCCTGCACAAAGAAGCTCGACCAGACCACGATGACCGCCATGATCAAAAGCAGCAAGAGGGTGAGGATCAGCCCCAGATATCTCGGCTTGCCGCCAATTTCCTGGGTTTTGCGGGCACCGAACACTGTCAGCGCCTCGGCCTCGCGTGCCCGCCGCGCCTCTTCTTCGGCGCGTTTCGGATTGCGGTTGCGTTTGGGCAGAGGCAGGGCGCGCGCGCTGGGTTTGTCCGGGGTCTCGGTGGTTTGCGGTTTTTCCGATGTTTCCGGCGTGGCAGAGGCATCGGTAGTCGCATCGGCGGGCTTGCGAGCGGGTATCAGCCCCGTGGCCGTGTCGCGCACACGCGCCATCAGGCCGGGGCCTTTCGGCTCTGGCTGGAACGGGCGGTCGGGGGTCGGCAGGGGTTTGGCGAGCGCATCGGCCATTTCGGTCCGGAGCCGTGCGAATGGCGATCCGCCCTCCATCGTGTCCTTCGTCTGAGGCACTGCGGCCGATGCGGAAAGGGCAGATTTCGGCGGCGTCGGCGCGCTGGACCCGCGGGAGGCAGACGCCAGTGCGGGGGGCTTGCCTGCCTCGGCCTCGCTGGGGGCACGGCGCGACGAAAAGGCGAAAGACGGGGCCGGGGTATCGCTCTCGTCGCTTGCCGGAGCGGGAGCCGGAGTCGATGCTGGGGCCTGAGGCTTGGGCGCTTCGGCTTCGGCAGGTTTAGGTTCGGCGGGCTCTACAAACGGCGGCAGGCTGGTTTTTTCTGCAAAACCGGTGGCTTGCGCAGAGGGTTCGCTTGGTTCGGCACGGTAGGTCTGCGCCGGTTCCTCGTCGTCGATCACCGGCAGCGGCGCTTTGGGCGCGGGGCGCGGGAGCGTTGGCTCGCGCTTGGCGGTATCGCGGGCGGGCGCTTTGGTCGGTTTGCCCGGCAGGAAGGGCCGTGCCTTGGCCTCGTCGTCGTCTTCGCCGGGGAAGGCGGGGAAGGGTGCGAGCGCGGGCTTCTTCGGCTCGCCGGGTTCTTTGCGGCCACTACGCTTGGTGGCGGGCGCTTCGGGTGCCGCCGCTTCGGGGGCCGGTTCCGGCTTGGGATCAAACGCGCCCGAGAGTTCTTCGGCCAGCGCATCCAGCTCGGCAAAGGGATCGCCCAGTTCGGGGATCGGCGCGCGGTCCGCTTTCGGGGCCGGTTTCGGCGCGGGCGGTGCTACGGGTTCAGGCGCAGCCTCGGCCTGCGGAGCCGGATCGGGCTGCGGCGGATCGACGGGCGTTTCGGTAACCTGTGCCTGTTCGGTCTCGGTTTTGTCTTCGGCGGATTTGCTTTTCGAGGCGCGCGGCACGGCGGCGGCATCGGGTTCGACCCGTTCGCCCGGCTCCAGCAATCGGGTTGCGGCCTTGGTCTTGCCGAAGAACGGCTCACCCGACATATCGCCCCGGCCCGGACGGGCGACGAAGCTAACCGGGTTGAATTTGTTTTCGGCGGCAAAGGCTTCGGCCTCGTCCAGCGTATCACGGGCCACCACTGCCACACGTGCCTTGTCGCCTTCGGCGCGCCAGTCAAAGACCAGCTCGCCCACCGGATAGGGGGTCAACCCGTCAAGGGCCGCCCGGATCTGCACTTCGCGGGCAATATCGTCGGGGCCGGAGGCATCGACCACGGTATAGAGCACCTGCGAATTGGGAATGATCAGCTTGCAGGTGAAATGACCATTGGCCAGCTGCGCTGCCGTCATATGCAGGTCTGACAGCCGGGCCATGAACTCGGGATCGTCCAGCCCGACACTGCCCACCAGCGACCAGCCGTTTTTGCCGCGGTGAAGCAGGTTGATACCGTCATGGCTGAGATCGAGCGCGAAATTCGGTTTCATGATGATCCGGTCTAATGTCTTTTGGAGCTTTGTCCCGTGCGCGAGACCCTATCGCAGCCAGAGCGCCAAGGAAAGTAAAAGAGGCAAGCGGGATCGCGGATCAGCGTGTTCTCACCGCTTTGGCCTCTAACGCGCTGCATTGGCGGGATTTATCCCCGATTTCCCTCGGCGGGTTTCGGGGCGATTTGCGACCAGATTCGGCGGCGAAATAGTTAACGCAGCGGGCGGGCGCGGGACGGGTGAATTTGACCGGGCGTGCGATCAGGGATAGATTTTGGGCTATGCTGGAATGACGAACGAAACGGCCCGGGCCCCGCCCGAGGCCGTTTTTTCATGTCGCTCGGACGGGGCAATCATGAGAGGCGAAAATGAGCAAAAACACCCGCCCCGGCCTTGGGAAGGAAGACGGCCCATACGCGCTGCTGAAACTCGCTGAAGACGAGGTGGCCTGGGCTCTGGAAGAGCTGCAAGAGGCCGTTCGCGCCCAGACGGCGCAGGAGGACGGCACCGGCAAGAGGGTCAGCGAGGCCACCAACGGGCTTCACCGTTCCATTCAGGCCCTGTTCAACGAAAGGCATCATCTTGAAAAATTCCATGGCACTGGTGCCGGAGAACCCGGCGTTGATTTCGACAAGGCCCGCGCTGAAATCGGGCGCAGGTTGGATCGCCTCCGGACCGAAAACGGTGCAGGCGGCGTTTCTGAAGGATCTGAGTGACGATGAGCTGAAGGCGCTGCCCTGGCTGTTTGAGTTCTGGGCGCTGCCGCATCAGCTGGCCCCAGAAGGCGACTGGCGCAGCTGGGTGGTGCTGGGCGGGCGCGGCGCGGGCAAGACCCGGGCCGGGGCTGAATGGGTGCGGATGCAGGTTGAAGGCGCGCGGCCGGGCGACGGGGGGCGGGCACGCCACGTGGCGCTGGTGGGCGAGACCATGGATCAGGTGCGCGAGGTGATGGTGTTTGGCGAAAGCGGGCTGATTGCCGCCTCGCCGCCGGATCGACGCCCGACATGGGAAGCGACGCGGCGGCGGCTGGTCTGGCCGAACGGGGCCATCGCGCAGGCGTTTTCAGCCTCGGAACCGGAAAGCCTGCGCGGGCCGCAATTCGATGCCGCCTGGGTCGATGAGCTGGCGAAGTGGAAGAAGGGCGAGGCGGCTTGGGACATGCTGCAATTCGCGCTGCGGCTGGGACCGCATCCGCAGCAGGTGATCACCACCACGCCGCGCAATGTGCCGGTGCTGAAAGCGGTGCTGGCCAACCCCTCGACGGTGATGACCCATGCCCCGACCGAGGCGAACCGGGCCAATCTGGCGCATTCGTTTCTGGAAGAAGTCGAGGCGCGCTATGGCGGCACGCGGCTGGGGCGGCAGGAGCTGGAGGGCGAGCTGATCGAAGAGGAAGACGGCGCGCTGTGGACGGCGGCGGGGCTTGATGCTCTGCGGGTGGATCGCTGCCCGGATTTCAGCCGCATCGTGGTGGCGGTCGATCCGCCGGTGACCGGGCATAAGGGCTCGGATGAATGTGGGATTGTCGTGGTGGGGGCGGTGACCGAGGGGCCGGTGCAAAACTGGCGGGCGGTGGTGCTGGAAGATGCCAGCGTGTCGGCGGCCTCGCCCAGCGAATGGGCGCGGGCGGCGCTGTCGGCGCTGGAACGGCACGGGGCCGAGCGGCTGGTGGCCGAGGTCAATCAGGGCGGCGATCTGGTCGAGAGCGTGATCCGCCAGATTGATCCCTTGGTGCCCTATCGCGCGGTGCGTGCCAGCCGGGGCAAGGCCAAGCGGGCCGAGCCGGTGGCGGCGCTTTATGAACAGGGGCGGATCGGCCATTGCCGGGGGCTGGCGGCGCTGGAAGAACAGATGTGCCGGATGACGGCGCAGGGCTATCAGGGCGCGGGCAGCCCCGACCGGCTGGATGCGCTGGTCTGGGCGATGCATGAGCTGATGATCCTGCCGGCGCAGAGCCGGCGCCGCCCGAGTCTGCGCACGCTGCCTTAAAGGCTTTTTTAACCCCCTATGGGACTGTGCCCCCATCGCGTTTCTGACGGGGCAGGTCCGGCAGGCGGGATTTCGAACAGACGGATAAACGGCGTCGGGCGATGCGCTCCGGCGGGCGGATCGGGTTTGCCTTGTGGCGCTCAGAGTGACGGGCGGAGTGACGGGCGGATCAGGCTACAGGAGGCGACAGACGCATGGCGGTGTTGGATTTTCTCAAACGCGCGGGGTCGAACCAGCCAGAGGTGAAAGCCTCGGCCACCGGCCCGGTGATCGCCTATTCCGGCTCGGGCCGGGTGGTGTGGAGCCCGCGCGATGTGGCGAGCCTGACCCGGTCGGGTTTTGTCGGCAATCCGGTGGGGTTTCGCGCGGTCAAGCTGATCGCCGAAGCCGCCGCCGCTCTGCCGCTGGTGCTGCAGGATGCCGATCAGCGCTACAGCCAGCATCCGCTTCTGGGGCTGATCACCCACCCCAATCCGGTGCAGGGCCGCGCCGAGCTGTTTGAAGCGCTTTATGGCGAGCTGCTGCTCTCGGGCAATGGCTATGTGGAGGCGGTGGGCGATGGCGCCCATCTGCCGGGCGAGCTGCATGTGCTGCGCTCGGACCGGATGAGCCTGGTGCCCGGCGCCGATGGCTGGCCGATTGCCTATGATTACACCGTCGGCACCCGCAAACACCGCTTTGCGATGCAGGAGGGGACGGGGCCGATCTGCCATATCAAGAGCTTTCATCCACAGGATGATCACTATGGCCTGTCGCCCTTGCAGGCCGCAGCCGCCTCGATTGACGTGCACAACGCCGCCTCGGCCTGGTCGAAGGCGCTTCTGGACAATGCCGCGCGGCCTTCGGGGGCGATTGTTTATCATGGCAGCGATGGTGAGGGCACGCTGAGTGCCGACCAATACGACCGGCTGCTGTCGGAGATGGAGGCCTATCACGTCGGCGCGCGCAATGCCGGGCGGCCGATGCTGCTGGAAGGCGGGCTGGATTGGAAGCCGATGGGCTTTTCACCCTCCGATATGGAGTTTCAGCAAACCAAAGAAGCCGCCGCGCGCGAGATCGCCACGGCCTTCGGGGTGCCGCCGATGCTCTTGGGCATTCCGGGTGATGCCACCTACGCGAATTATCAGGAGGCCAACCGGGCCTTCTACCGGCTCACGGTGCTGCCACTGGCCAGCAAGGTGACGGCGGCGATTGGCCATTGGCTGTCGGGCTTTACCGGCGAGGCGCTGAGCCTGCGCCCCGATCTGGATCAGGTGCCCGCACTGGCCGCCGAGCGCGACCAGCAATGGAACCGCGTGGCTGTGGCGGATTTTCTGACCCAGGACGAAAAGCGCGCGCTGCTCGGATTGCCGAAACTTTCGACCGATGGAGGCGCGGCATGAGCGGGACAGCGGATATGGGGCTGGAGCACAAATTCGTGCGCATCGGCGAAACCGAGACGGTGAAAGACGCGGTGAAAATCGCGGGCTATGCCAGCCAGTTTGGCGAGGTGGACCGGGGCGGCGATGTGGTGATGCCGGGCGCTTATGCCAAGGGGCTTCAGGCGCTGAAGGATCGGGACGGGCAGGTGAAGATGCTCTGGCAGCACGATCCGGCCCAGCCCATCGGCGTCTGGGACGAGGTGCGCGAAGATGCGCGCGGGCTCTACGTGGCGGGCCGGGTGCTGAAAGACGTGGAAAAGGGCCGCGAGGCGGCGGCGCTGATTGCGGCGGGGGCGATTGACGGGCTGTCGATCGGCTACCGCACAGTGAGGGCCACGAAAGACGCAGAGGGCCGCAGGCTTTTGAACGAATTGGAGCTTTGGGAAGTGTCGCTTGTCACCTTCCCGATGCTGCCGACAGCGCGGGTGTCGGCCAAGGGCGATACGCCCGAAGCGGCCGCTTTGCGTGAATTGGCGGGCGCTCTTCGGGCGGCGCGCCAGATGCTGGCCCGGACCTGAGCCAGCGGTCTGACCCATTGAGAAGGACAATCCATGACGAAGACAGAAACCGAAGCTCAGGGCCAAACCGGCGCGCCTGAGGGGATGGACCCGGTGACCGAGGTGCGGGCCGCCATGAGCGATTTCATCCACGATATCAACGCATTACACCACGACGTGCAGGCAAAGATGCAACAACAGGAAGAGCGACTGACCATGCTGGACCGCAAATCTTACACCGCTTCGCGCCCGGCGCTTGCTGCCGCGGCCGATCTTGAAGCCCCGCATCAGAAGGCATTTGAAGCCTATCTGCGCTCGGGCGATGACGACGGGCTGCGCGGGTTGCAGCTGGAAGGCAAGGCGCTGAACACTGCCGTGGCGGGCGATGGCGGCTATCTGGTCGATCCGCAGACGGCGGCGACCATTCAGAGCGTGCTGCGCTCGAACGCGTCGCTGCGCGCGATTGCCAATGTGGTGAATGTCGAAGCCACCTCCTATGACGTGCTGATCGACCATGGCGATGTCGGCACCGGTTGGGCCACCGAAACCGATACGGCATCGGAAACCTCGACCCCGACCATCGAGCGTATCTCGATCCCGCTGCACGAGCTGTCGGCGCTGCCCAAGGCCAGCCAGCGGCTGCTCGACGACTCTGCCTTCGATATCGAAACCTGGCTGGCGGGGCGGATTGCCGACAAGTTTGCCCGCGCCGAAGCGGCGGCCTTTATCAGTGGCGACGGGGTGGACAAGCCCACCGGCTTTCTGACCCATACGGCGGTGGCCAATGACAGCTGGAGCTGGGACAACCTCGGCTATATCGCCACCGGCACTTCGGGCGATTTCGATGCGACCAACCCGGCGGATGCGCTGTTCGATCTGGTCTACGGGCTCGATGCCGAATACCGCGCCGGGGCGAGTTTTGTGATGAACTCGAAAACCGCGGGCGCGGTGCGCAAGATGAAGGATGCCGATGGCCGCTTCCTCTGGGCCGATGGGCTGGCGGCGGAGACCCCGGCGCGGCTGGTCGGTTTCCCGGTGCTGATCGTCGAAGACATGCCGGATATGGCCGCTGACAGCACCCCGATTGCCTTTGGCGATTTCGGGGCGGGCTATACCATCGCTGAACGGCCTGACGTGCGCATCCTGCGCGATCCGTTCTCGGCCAAGCCGCATGTACTGTTCTACGCCACCAAGCGCGTGGGCGGGGATGTGAGCGATTTCGCCGCGATCAAACTCTTGAAACTGTCGGTGGCATAAGCCCCGGGCATTCGTGCCCGCCGAACATGGCGGGCCGGATGGCTGGGCGCGTGCCATGACACCCGCATTGTCTAGCTGCTCCCCTCCGTCCGAGCAATGCGGGGGCGCGCGCCCAGATCTGATGGACGCGGCGAGGGGCCGAAATTCGGAGAAGTTCCATGATGTTAGTCGAGCAGACCACAGTGCCGAGCGCGGCTCTGCCGGTTGCTGAGTTCAAGGAGCACCTGCGGCTGGGCACCGGGTTTGCCGATGATGACCTGCAGGATGGGGTGCTTGAGAGCTATCTGCGCGCGGCGCTGGCCGCTATCGAAGCCCGGACCGGCAAGGCGGTGCTGAGCCGCTGCTTTCGCTGGACGCTGACCGCCTGGCGCGATCTGGGGGCGCAGGTGCTGCCGCTGGCGCCGGTCAGCGCGATCACCGGGCTGACGATCACCGACCGGCTGGGGGGCGAAGATGTGATTGCGCCCAGCTCGTATCAGTTGGAGCCCGATAGCCATCGGCCCCGTCTGGTAGCGTTGGGGCTGGTTCTGCCGGTGATCCCGGTGGGCGGTTCTGCGGTGATTGACTTCGACGCGGGCTTTGGCGCGGCCTGGGAGGCTGTGCCCGCCGATCTGGCGCAGGCGGTCATGATGCTGGCGGCGCGCTATTACGAGCAGCGCGGTCTGGTGGGCGAGGCCGAGATGCCGGTGGCGGTGACAGCGCTTCTGGCCCGGTTCCGCAATCTGCGGCTGTTTGGCGGAGGTGCGTTATGACCCCGCCGCGCCTGACCCGCAAACTGGTGCTGGAAGCGCCTGAGCGTGTGGCCGACGGGGCCGGGGGCTATGCCACCAGCTGGACGGCGCTGGGCACGCTCTGGGCCGAGATCCGGGCGCGCACCGGGCGAGAAAAGGCAGTGGAAGCGGTTTCGCTGGCCACGATGCCCTATGCGATTTTCGTGCGGGCCGCCCCCGAAGGCGCCCCCTCGCGCCCGAAGCCCGAACAGCGCTTTCGCCTTGGAAATCGGATCTTTCACATTCAGGCGGTGGGCGAGGCCGACCCCGAGGCGCGTTATCTGGTCTGCTATTCCCGCGAGGAGGTGGCGCAATGAGCTATGCTGTCTCTGCTGCCCTGCAACAGGCGGTCTATCAGGCGCTTCTGGCCGATGCGGCGCTGGGCGCTTTGGTGGGTACGGCGATCTATGACGCGGTGCCGCCGGGGCTGGTGACGGGCACCTATGTGAGCCTTGGCCCGGAAGATGTGCGCGATGCCTCGGATGCCACCGGGCATGGGGCGGTGCATGAGATCACGGTGAGCGTGGTCACCGACGAGGCCGGGTTCAACAGTGCCAAGACCGTGGCCGGGGCGATTTCCGACGCGCTGTCGGATGCCACGCTGAGCCTTAGCCGCGGGGCGCTGGTTTATCTCAATTTCTACCGCGCCCGGGCGCGCAGGGTGCAGGACGCCGATATGCGCCGCATCGATCTGCGCTTTCGGGCGCGGGTGCAGGACAACTGACAATTCACGGAGTGTTCGCCATGGTGGCCCAGAACGGCAAAGACCTTCTTATCAAGCTCGACATGGATGGGGCGGGCACGTTTGAAACCGTCGCGGGGCTGCGTGCCACGCGGATCAGCTTCAACGCGGAAAGCGTGGATGTGACCAGCCTTGAAAGCGCCGGGGGCTGGCGCGAGTTGCTGGCGGGCGCCGGGGTGAAATCGGCGCAGATCTCCGGCTCGGGGGTGTTTCGCGACGATGCCACCGATGCGCGGGCGCGGCAGGTGTTTTTCGCGGGCGAGATCCCCGAGTTTCAGGTGATCGTGCCGGGGTTTGGCATCATTCAGGGGGCCTTCCTGATCACCTCGCTCGACTATGCAGGGCGCTATGATGGCGAAGCCACCTATGAGCTGGCGCTGGCTTCGGCCGGTGCGCTCAGCTTTACGGTGCTGTGATCATGGCCACCCCCTATGCAGGCGAAGTGGCGCTGGTGCTGAATAGCGAGAGGCAGGTGCTGAAACTGACGCTGGGCGCGCTGGCCGAGCTGGAAGAGAGCCTGGAAAGCCACTCGCTGATCGCGCTGGTTGAACGCTTTGAACAAGGAGGGTTTTCCACCCGCGATGTGCTGGGGCTGATCGTGGCCGGGCTGCGTGGCGGCGGCTGGCGGGGGCGGGCCGCCGATCTGATGACGGCTGAGATTGAAGGTGGGCCGGTTGAGGCTGCGCGGGTGGCGGGGCTGTTGCTGGTACGCGCCTTTGGCCTGCCGGAGGAGAGCGATGCGCTTTGACTGGCCCGCCCTGATGCACCTTGGCCTGAAGGGGTTGGGGCTGAGCCCGGCGGCGTTCTGGGCGCTGACCCCGGCTGAGCTCAGGCTGATGCTGGGCGAGGCCAGCGCGGCATCGATGGGCCGGGCAGGGCTGGAAGCACTGGCGCGGGCCTTCCCCGATGCAGGCGACGCAAAACAGGAGTGACGGGATATGGCGGCTCTGGACGGGCTTGACGGCTTTGACGAACAACTGGCGGCGCTGGAAAGCGGCCTTCAGGGTGCGGCGACACTGAGCGCCGCGTTCAACACCGAATTGCAGCATATGGGTGCCAGTTTCGACGGGCTTTCCACTGATATTTCCGGCCTGTCGCGCGGGATCAGCCATGGGCTGAAATCGGCGCTGGATGGGGTGGTGTCGGGTTCGATGAGCCTGAGCGAGGCGCTGGGCTCGGTGCGCGATGCGATGCTGACGAGCGTTTACAACGCCTCGGTGAAGCCGGTGACCGATCATGTGGGCGGGCTGATGGGCGAGGCGCTGGGTGGGGTTCTGAACGGGTTTTTGCCCTTTGCCCAAGGGGCAGCCTTCAGTCAGGGCCGGGTGGTGCCCTTTGCGCAAGGTGGGGTGTTTTCCAACCCGGTGAGCTTTCCGATGCGGGGCGGGCAGACCGGGCTGCTGGGCGAGGCGGGTCCGGAAGCCATTCTGCCGCTTACGCGTGGCGCGAATGGCAAGCTGGGCGTGGCGATGCAGGGCGGCGGTCAGCCGGTCAACGTGACCTTCAACGTCGCCACCCCCGATGTGCAGGGCTTCACCCGCTCGAAAGGCCAGATCGCGGCGCAGCTTGGCCGCGCCCTGACGCGCGGACGGCGCTATAGCTGAGGAGGGCGATATGCTGTTTCACGAAATCCGGTTTCCCCCGAGTCTGAGCTTTGGCTCGGTCGGCGGGCCAGAGCGGCGCACCGAGGTGGTGACGCTGGCCAATGGCTATGAAGAGCGCAACACCCCCTGGGCGCATTCGCGCCGTCGCTACGATGCCGGGGTGAGCATGCGCAGCCTTGACGATATCGACACGCTGATCGCGTTTTTCGAGGCACGCCAAGGCCAGCTTTACGGGTTTCGCTGGAAAGACTGGGCCGATTACAAATCCTGCCCGCCCTCGGCCGATCCGGTGCGCAGCGATCAATTGCTGGGCTGGGGCGATGGCACGACCACGGAATTTCAGCTGATCAAGACCTATCAGTCCGGCACGTTCAGCTATGCCCGCCCGATCCAGAAGCCGGTGGCGGGCAGCGTAAAGATCGGGCTGCAGGGCGATGCGCTGGTGGAAACCGTGCATTACGAGGTCGATCTGACCAGCGGGATCGTGCAGTTTCTCACCGCGCCTGCGGAAGGGGCCGACATCACCGCCGGGTTTGAATTCGACGTGCCGGTGCGGTTCGATACCGACCGGGTGCAAACCTCGGTGGCCTCGTTTCAGGCGGGCGACATGCCCTCGGTGCCGGTGGTGGAGGTGCGGGTCTGATGGCACTTTCGGCGGCATTCGAGGCGCATCTGGCCTCTGGCAACACCACTCTGGCGCGCTGTTGGGCGCTGACCCGGCGCGATGGCCTGGTGCTGGGCTTTACCGATCACGACCGCGATCTTGGCTTTGAGGGCATCACCTTCAAGGCCGAAACCGGGCTGACGGCGCGGGCTTTGGCGCAGACGACGGGGCTGTCCATCGACAATTCCGAGGCGCTGGGCGGGCTGTCGGATGCGGCGGTGACCGAGGCCGACATTACCGCCGGGCGCTATGACGGGGCCGAGGTCGAGGCCTGGCTGGTGAACTGGGCCGATCCCGGCCAGCGGGTGAAGCTGTTTCGCGGCCATCTGGGCGAGATCACCCGGGCGGGCGGGGCGTTTCAAGCCGAGCTTCTGGGGCTCACCGATGCGCTCAACTCTCCGCAAGGGCGGGTGTTTCAGACCCAGTGCAGCGCGGTGTTGGGCGATGCGGCTTGCGCGGTTAATCTGAGCGATCCGGCCTACAGCGGCACCGGCACGGTGGCGGCGATTGAGGATAAGGCACTGCTGGTGGCGGGGCTTGAGATCTATGCCAGCGGATGGTTCGCACGCGGGCGGTTGCTGGGCCTCACGGGGCAGGCGACCGGGCTGAGCGCGCCGGTGAAATCCGATGTGCTGGTGGAGGGGATCCATCAGATAGAGTTGTGGCAGGAGCTGCGCGCCACCTTGGCGGTGGGCGATACGGTGCAGCTTGCGGCAGGCTGCGACAAGCAGTTTGCGACCTGCCAGCAGAAATTCTCCAACCATCTGAATTTTCGCGGCTTTCCGCATATCCCGGGCGAGGATCGCCTGCTGTCGGTCCCGGTGCGGGCGGTGAGTGCTGGCGCCAGCGGAGGTGGAAAATGACAGAGCATGGCCGGGGCGAAGACATCGTGGCGCTGGCGCGTAGCTGGATCGGCACGCCCTATCACCATCAGGCCTCGTGCAAGGGCGCGGGCTGCGATTGTCTGGGACTGATCCGGGGGATCTGGCGCGAGGCGGTGGGGCCGGAGCCTTTCGCGCTGCCCGCCTATACGCCCGATTGGGCCGAGGCGCGCGGCGTGGAAGCGCTGCTGGAGGGCGCACAGGCGCTGATGGTGCCGGTGGGGGTGGATGCGGCGGCGCCGGGCGATGTGGTCGTGTTTCGGATGCGTGGGGGCGCGGTGGCGAAACACCTGGGCGTGCTCAGCGCGGTGGGCAGTGCCCCGCGCTTCATCCATGCCTATTCCGGCCATGGCGTGGTGGAAAACGCGCTGACGCCACCCTGGCAGCGCCGGATCGCCGGATATTTCAGATTTCCCGAAAGGCGGTAAGCTATGGCGACGATTGTTCTTTCGGCTGTGGGCGCGGGGCTTGGCGCCTCGATTGGCGGCGGCGTGCTGGGCCTGTCTTCGGTGGCGATTGGCCGGGCGGTAGGGGCGATTGCCGGCTCGATGATCGACAATGCGCTGACTGGCGGATCGGCCCCGGTGGAACATGGAAGGGTGGACCGGCTGCGCCTGACTGGTGCTTCGGAAGGTGCGGCTTTGGGGCAGATCTTCGGGCGGATGCGTCTGGGTGGGCAGGTGATCTGGGCCGCCCCGGTGGAGGAACATGCCACCACCACGGTGACCGGATCGGGCAAGGGCACGGTCTCGACCGCGCAGGAAACCGATTTCAGCTATAGCCTGAGCCTGGCGATTGCGCTCTGCGAAGGCGAGATCACCCGGATCGGGCGGGTCTGGGCCGATGGCGAGGAAATCGCGCCCGACAGCCTCAACATGCGGATCTATCCGGGTAGCCAGAGCCAGCAACCTGATCCGAAGATCGAGGCGGTTGAGGGCGCGGGCAATGCGCCTGCCTTTCGCGGCACCGCCTATGTGGTGATCGAGGATATGAACCTGACCGCCTTCAACAACCGGGTGCCGGTGCTGAATTTCGAGGTGATCCGGCCCGAACAGCCCGATGAGCCAGCCGAACTATCGCGTAGCACAAGGGCGGTGGCGCTGATCCCGGGCACGGGCGAATACGCGCTGGCCACCACGGTGGTGCATAAGGGCGCGCTGGCAGGCGAGGCGCAGCCGGTGAATGAAAATACTCCGATGGGCAAATCCGATTTCGCCGCCTCGCTCGACATGCTGACCGGCGAGCTGCCCAATCTGGAAGCGGTGTCGCTGGTGGTGTGCTGGTTCGGCAATGATCTGCGCTGCGCGAGCTGCGAGATCGCCCCGAAGGTGGAACAGCACGAAGAGGACGGCCACGAAATGCCGTGGCAAGTGGCCGGGCTGTCGCGCGCGGAGGCCGGGCTGGTGCCGCTTGAGGCGGGCAATCCAGTCTATGGCGGCACACCCGCCGATGCCTCGGTGGTGGAAGCGATCACGGCGCTGAAGGATGCGGGCAAGGCGGTGACCTTCTACCCGTTCATCCTGATGACCCAACAGGCCGGGAACGGGCTGACCGATCCGTGGAGCGGGGCAGGTGCGCAACCGGTGCTGCCATGGCGGGGGCGGATCACGCTTTCCATGGCCCCCGGTCAGGCGGGATCGCCGGATCAGAGTGCTGCGGCAGAGGCCGAGGTGGCGACGTTCTTTGGATCGGCGCAGGTCTCGGATTTCGCCCTGAGCAATGGCGCAGTGGTCTATTCCGGCCCGCAAGTGTGGTCCTATCGCCGCTTCATCCTGCATTATGCCCATCTCTGCAAAGCCGCTGGCGGGGTGGACAGTTTTCTGATCGGGTCAGAGCTGCGCGGGCTGACGCAAATCCGGGGTGCGGGCGGCAGTTTTCCGGTGGTGGCGGCGCTGATCGCGCTGGCCGCCGATGTGCGCGCCATTCTGGGGGCGGGGGTGAAAATCTCCTATGCCGCCGACTGGTCGGAATATTTCGGCTATCACCCCGGCGGGAATGAGGTGTTGTTCCATCTCGATCCGCTCTGGAGTGATGCCAATATTGATTATATCGGCATCGACAATTACATGCCGCTGTCGGATTGGCGCGATGGCCCTGATCATGCCGATGCGGGCTGGGGGTCGATCTACAATCTCGACTATCTCAAAGCCAATATCCTCGGCGGCGAGGGCTATGACTGGTATTACCACGCGCCGGAAGCCCGCGCGGTGCAGCTGCGCACCGAGATCACCGATGGCGCCTATGGTGAGCCCTGGGTCTGGCGCTACAAAGACATCAAATCATGGTGGCAAAAGGCGCATCACAACCGGCCCGGCGGGGTGCGCGAGGCAGTCCCCACCGATTGGGTGCCGGGCTCGAAACCGTTCCGCTTTACCGAATTTGGCTGCGCGGCGATCGACAAGGGTACCAATCAGCCGAACAAGTTCATCGACCCGAAAAGCTCGGAAAGTGCCGCGCCGCGCTATTCCTCCGGGGCGCGGGATGATTTCATCCAGATGCAATATCTGCGCGCCCATGCCGCCTTTTGGGCCGAGCCGGAGAACAACCCGGTGGATACTGAGTCCGGCGTGCAGATGCTCGATATGAGCCGCGCCCATGTCTGGGCCTGGGATGCGCGGCCCTTCCCGTGGTTTCCGGGGCTCAGCGGGCTTTGGGCCGATGCGGGGAATTACCTGCGCGGGCATTGGCTGAACGGGCGGGCCACCAATCGGGCGCTGGCCTCGGTGGTGGAAGAGATCGCTGCCCGGTCGGGGGTGAGCGCGGTCGATACTTCGGCGCTTTACGGGCTGCTGCGGGGCTATGGCGTCGGGCAGGTGACCGGCGGGCGCAATGCCTTGCAGCCTTTGATGATGGCCTATGGCTTTGAGGCGGCCGAGCGCGAAGGGGTGATGGTGTTTTTCACCCGCACCGGGCTGGCCGCGCGTAGCGTGCTGGAACCAGATCTGGCGCTGAGCGACGAGCTGGACGGTACGGTCGAGCTGACCCGCGCCCCGGCGGCGGAGCTGGCCGGGCGGGTGCGGCTCAATTTCATCGAGGCCGATGGCGGCTATGAAACTCGCGCGGCGGAAACCGTGTTTCCCGATGAGCCGAGCCGCGCGGTGTCGCAAAGCGAGCTGCCTTTGGTGCTGACCGGGGGCGAGGGGCGGGCGATCACCGAGCGCTGGCTGGCCGAGGCGCGGGTGGCGCGCGATTCTGCCCGCTTTGCCCTGCCGCCTTCGGCGCTGGGCGCGATGGCGGGCGATGTACTGGCGCTGGATCTGGAACGCGGGGCGGGGCTGTATCGGATCGACCGGGTGGAAGAGAGCGGGATGCAGATGGTCGAGGCCACGCGGGTGGAGCCGGTGATCTACACCCCCGCCGAGGCGCTGGATCTGGCCATTAACCTGCCCGCGCCACGCCCCGCCGTGCCGGTGCTGCCGTTGTTCATGGATCTGCCGCTACTGACCGGGGCGGAACTGCCCTATGCGCCGCATCTGGCGGTGACGGCGCGGCCCTGGCCGGGGCGGGTGGCGGTCTACCGCGCGCCCGGCGATGACGGCTATGAGCTGATTGAGATCGTGCAAAGCCCGGCGCGGGTGGGGGTGAGCGAAACCGTGCTGCCCGCCGCGCGGGCGGGGCTGTTGGACCGTGGCCCGGCGCTGCGGGTGCGGCTGACCTCAGGCGCGCTGGCTTCGGCCTCGCTTGACCGGGTGTTGAATGGCGCCAATCTGGCGGTGATCGGCGATGGTTCTGCAGCGAATTGGGAGCTGTTTCAGTTCACCGATGCGGCGCTGGTGGGCGAGGGGACCTATGAGCTTTCGGGGCGGCTGCGCGGGCAGGCGGGCAGCGATGCGCTGATGCCGCAAAGCTGGCCTGTTGGGTCCTATGTGGTGATCCTTGATCGCAGCACCGGGCAGATCCCGATGGCGGCCTCCGAGCGCGGGCTGGAGCGCAATTACCGGATTGGTCCGGCCACGCGCAGCTTTGACGATGCGACCTATAGCCATGAGGTTCTGGCCTTCGAGGGGATCGGCTTGCGCCCGCTGGCCCCGGTGCATCTGCGTGCGCAGTGGTCGGGTGGCGATCTGGGGCTGAGCTGGATCCGGCGCACCCGGATCGACGGCGATAGTTGGGCGGCAGAAGAGGTGCCGCTGGGCGAAGAGGCAGAGCGCTACCGGCTGCGGGTGATGGGCGGGCTGACGGTGCTGCGCGAGCTGGATGTCACCGCGCCGGGCTGGACCTATACGGCGGCAATGCAGACCGCCGATGGGGTTGGGGCGAGCTTTGCCATCGAGGTGGCTCAGGTGTCGCAAAGCTTCGGCCCCGGCCCCTATCGCCGCCTCAGCGTGACGCTGTGAGATGCGCCCGATCCTGCAAGGCGATGTAATACAGGCGGCGCGGGCTCTCACGATGGTGCCCGCGCCCAAACGCGCCGGGCTGTTGCGCCAGATGATCGACGCGGCAGAGCTGGCCGATGCCTATCGGCAAACCACGGGGCACGCGCATCCGTCCTGGGGTGGCGGCAGCCTGATGGCATCGGCGATGACCCGCCCGCTGGGGCCAGCGCTCACGCTCGACGATCCCGACCATGCCACCTGTCAGAGGCAGGTGCTGGACGCCCTGATCGCCCGGGCAGACCGCTAGGGCAATCTAACCGCGGGCGCAGGAAATGCAGGTGAGCACGGTGGGATCAAGCTCCAGCCGTTTCGGGGCAATTTCCTCGCCGCATTCGGTGCAATAGCCAAACTCGCCGTCCTCCATCCGGGCAAAGGCGGCGGCAATGCGGTGACGATGGGCGGCGCGGCGGGCTTGCGTGGCGCGGGCCATGGCCTGACCTTGCAGCGCGTCCATACGGCTGAGACGGCCCACCGATTGCTGATCCAGCGTCACGGTTTTCTGCCCGTCTTCCCCCAGCGCATCCTCTTCGGTGAGGGCGGCCAGCTCGGCCTCAAGCCGCGCACGAAACTCAGCTAACAGTTTGTCATTCATATTGTTCCTTTCCCTCACGGCTTTGCGAGTGGAAATCCGACCTTATCTGTCGTATATAGACCCGGCAACTACAGGAGGCCCCGATGGCCGAAACCCGTACCCAACCCGTCCTTCTCGATCCGCTTTGGGGTCGTATCACTTCGGAAGCTGTTGACGCCGTCGCGTATGAGCCGCTGATGGGCGGGCTGATCCATTCCTGTGTGCTGCATCACAGCTCGTTGGAAAAGGCGCTGTCGTACCGGGTCTCGGCCAAGCTCAACTCGAACGAAATGTCGATGCTGGTGCTGCGCGAGGTCGCCGACGAAGCCTATGCCGACGATCCCTCGATTGTCGAAGCCGCACGGGCCGACCTGATGGCGGTGCTCGATCGCGACCCGGCCACCCACCGGCTGTTGCAACCGATCCTGTTCTACAAAGGCTTTCAGGGCATGCAGGCCTATCGCGTGGCCAACTGGCTGTGGCGCAAAGGCCGCCGCGATCTGGCCTATTTCATGCAGATGCGCGCCTCGGAAGTCTATGGGATGGACATCCATCCCGGCGCCCGCATTGGCAAAGGCATCATGATCGACCACGCCCATTCCATCGTGATCGGCGAAACCGCTGTGGTCGGCGATAACGTTTCGATGCTGCATTCCGTCACCCTTGGCGGCACCGGCAAGGAAGATGGCGACCGGCATCCGAAGATCGGCAACGAAGTGCTGATCGGGGCAGGCGCCAAGGTGCTGGGCAATATCAAGGTGGGCTGCTGCTCGCGCATTGCCGCAGGTTCGGTGGTGCTGGAAGAGGTGCCGGAAGCCACCACCGTGGCCGGTGTGCCCGCCAAGATCGTCGGCACGGCAGGCTGCGAACATCCCTCGGTCGAAATGCGTCAGACGCTCGGCGAGGAATGTGGCGAGGAAGGCTGAGCCTGCGGCCTATCGGCACGGTTTACATCTGCTTTCTTGTTTCAGATCAGTACTTTGGCTATGCCCCTTCTATCAGCCATGAGGTCTGATGGAGGGGTGCTATGATGCAAAAATGGATTGCCACGGTTCTGGGCTTTTCCGCCCTGTTCCTGCTGGCACTTGCCGTTGTCTGAAAATGGCGTCTGAAAATGGCGTCTGACAAAGGCGTCTGACAAAGGCGGGGAAGAAAGAGAAAGGCCCGGGCGCGTGAAGCTCCCGGGCCTTCTTTCATCTATGCTCTGAGCCTTCGGATCAGGCCAGCATGGCAATCGGGTTTTCCAGATTGTCCTTGATCGCGGCCAGAAGCTCGGCCCCAAGCGCGCCGTCGATGACCCGGTGATCGACAGACAGCGTCACGCTCATCACCGTGGCCACGCCAAGCTCGCCATCATCCTTGACCACCGGCTTTTTCACCCCGGCCCCGACGGCGAGGATCGCGCCATGCGGCGGGTTGATCACGGCGTCGAAATTATCGACCCCCATCATGCCAAGGTTGGAAATCGCAAAGCTGCCACCGACATATTCATGCGGGGCAAGTTTGCGGTCACGGGCGCGGGTAGCGAGGTCTTTCATCTCGGTCGAAAGGGCCGACAGGCTTTTCTTGTCAGCATCTTTCAGAACTGGCGTGAACAGCCCGCCATCAATCGCCACGGCCACAGCCACATCCGAGGGTTTTAGCTTCAGCACCCGGTCACCGGCCCAAACGGCATTGGCATTGGGCACCTGTTGCAGGGCCAGCGCGCAGGCCTTGATGATGAAGTCATTGACCGACAGCTTCACGCCACGTGCTTCAAGCTGCTTGTTGATCTGGCCACGGAAGGCCATCAGCGCATCGAGCTGGATATCGCGACGCAGGTAGAAATGCGGGATCGTCTGCTTGGCTTCGCTCAGCCGCGCAGCGATGGTTTTGCGCATCCCGTCGAGGGCGATTTCCTCATATTCACGGTCGGCATACATCTTGAGCACCGTCTCGGTGGCCGGGCCGGTGGGCAGGGAAGTCGGGGCGGCGGCAGGGGCCGCTGCGGGGGCGGCTGCGCCGGGCTTGGCCCCTTCGACATCGGCCTTCACGATCCGGCCTTTCGGACCGGAGCCGGTGAGTGAGGCCAGATCGACGCCCTTGTCGGCGGCGATGCGACGGGCCAGAGGCGAGGCAAAGACGCGCGCGCCCGAGGCGGCTTTCGGCGCTGCCGGGGCAGGGGCCGCTGCGGGGGCTGCCGCCGGAGCCGCAGCTTCTTCTTTCGCCGGAGCGGGGGCTGCTGCTGCCGGAGCGGGCGCGGCGATATCGTCGGCGCTTTCGCCTTCTTCGATCAGCACGGCGATGGGCGTATTCACTTTCACGCCTTCAGAGCCTTCGGCGATCAGGATCTTGCCGACGATGCCTTCATCGACGGCTTCGAACTCCATCGTCGCCTTGTCGGTTTCGATCTCGGCTAGAAGGTCGCCCGATTGCACGGTATCGCCTTCCTTCACCAGCCATTTCGCCAGCGTGCCTTCCTCCATCGTCGGAGACAGCGCGGGCATGAGAATTTCAGTAGCCATAATTTTGGTCCTCGATGACGATCACTTCTTTCAGTCCATCGCTGGCGATTTTCTTCTCGACTGCTTTGCAAATCGATCCTTGCTGGAAAGTGATGGCTTCGTTGTACGCGGCAGGCATCTGATAGTTCAGCCCGTTGAAGAACTTATCCTTCACCAACACTGTGACGGGATTGCCATCTACCGTTGCCTCTATAAGGGTTCCTTGCTCGTCATTGCTTCGGACAAACGCTTTGTTCGTCTGGATAGAAACTGACATGGCGCCTCCTTAGCGGTAGGTCACTTGCTTCACCGCCGCGATCACCTCGTCGGTGGTCACCAGCGCGAGCTTTTCGAGGTTGGCGGCGTAGGGCATCGGCACGTCTTTACCGGTGCAGGTGATCACCGGCGCGTCGAGGTAGTCGAAGGCCTGCTGCATCAGCACCGACGAGATATGCCCGCCGATCGAGGCCACCGGCCAGCCTTCTTCCACCGTCACACAGCGGTTGGTTTTCATCACCGATTTCACCACGGTTTCGGTGTCCATCGGGCGCAGGGTGCGCAGATCGATCACCTCAGCCGAAATGCCTTCCTCGGCAAGCTGATCGGCGGCGGCAAGGGCGTATTTCATCCCGATGCCGAAGCTGACGATGGTCACATCGCTGCCTTCGCGCCAGATCCGGGCCTTGCCGAAGGGGATGGCGTAGTCGTCCAGTTCCGGCACTTCGAAGGTCTGGCCGTAAAGCAGTTCGTTTTCGAGGAACACCACCGGGGTTTCGCCCCGGATCGCGGTTTTCAACAGACCCTTTGCATCGGCGGCCGAATAGGGCATGGCCACATGCAGACCGGGGATCTGCGCATACCACGAGGCGTAATCCTGGCTGTGCTGCGCGCCCACACGGGCGGCGGCACCCGAGGCGCCGCGGAACACCACCGGCACCGACATCTGCCCGCCCGACATGTAGCGGGTTTTGGCAGCGGTGTTGATGATGTGGTCAATCGCCTGCATGGCGAAGTTGAAGGTCATAAACTCAACGATGGGGCGCAGACCGCCCATGGCCGCCCCGGTGGCGAGACCAGCAAAGCCGTGCTCGGTGATCGGGGTGTCGATCACCCGCTTGGCGCCGAACTCGTCGAGCAGCCCTTGGGACACCTTATAGGCGCCCTGATATTCGGCGACTTCCTCGCCCATCAGGAACACCCGCTCATCGGTGCGCATCTCTTCGGCCATCGCGTCGCGCAGGGCTTCGCGCAGGGTCATTTCGCGCATCGTGGTGCCTGCCGGGATTTCCGGATCGTCCGGCACCACGGCGGCAACGGGGGCCGCTGCGGTGGCGGGGGCAGGGGCTTCGGCAGGCGCAGAAGTCGGCGCGTCTGCCGGGGCCGAAACGGCGATATCGTCGGCGCTTTCGCCTTCTTCGATCAGCACGGCAATCGGGGTGTTCACTTTCACGCCCTCACTGCCTTCCGCGATCAGGATCTTGCCGATGATGCCTTCATCAACGGCTTCGAATTCCATCGTCGCCTTGTCGGTTTCGATCTCGGCAATGATGTCGCCGGAGCTGACGCTATCGCCTTCTTTTACATTCCATTTCGCCAGCGTGCCCTCTTCCATCGTGGGGCTGAGCGCGGGCATGAGAATTTCGGTAGCCATCTGTCACTCTCCTCAGGCGTAGATATCGGACCAGAGCTCTTCGAGCGCCGGTTCCGGGCTTTCACGGGCAAAATCGGCAGCGTCGCTGACCACCGCTTTGATGTCCTTGTCGATCGCCTTCAGGTCGTCTTCGCTGGCATGTTTGCCCTGCAAAAGCAGCTCGCGCACATGTTCGATCGCGTCGCGGGTTTCGCGCATTTTCTGCACTTCTTCGCGGGTCCGGTATTTGGCCGGGTCCGACATCGAGTGGCCGCGATAGCGGTAGGTTTTCATTTCAAGGATGTAGGGGCCCTTGCCCGAGCGGCAATGTTCGACCGCGCGCGCGCCAGCCTCTTTCACCGCCAGCACATCCATGCCGTCAACCGCTTCGCCGGGAATGCCGAACGCAGCACCTCGGGTGTAGAATTCCGGGGTGGACGAGGAGCGGGAAACCGAAGTGCCCATGGCGTATTGGTTGTTCTCGATGACATAGATCACCGGGAGCTCCCAGAGCGAGGCCATGTTGAACGCCTCATAGACCTGGCCCTGGTTCACTGCGCCATCGCCGCAATAGGCAAAGGTGACGCCGCCGTTTTCATTGTATTTGTCGGCAAAGGCGAGGCCGGTGCCGATCGGAACCTGCGCGCCAACGATGCCGTGACCGCCATAGAAGTGCTTTTCGACGCTGAACATATGCATCGAGCCGCCCTTACCTTTGGAATAGCCGCCTTCGCGCCCGGTCAGCTCGGCCATCACACCTTTCGGGTCCATCCCGCAGGCCAGCATATGGCCGTGGTCGCGGTAGGAGGTGATGCGTTTGTCGCCTTCGCGTGCGGCGGCTTCCAAGCCCACCACAACCGCTTCCTGACCGATATAGAGGTGGCAGAACCCGCCAATCAGCCCCATGCCATACAGCTGGCCGGCCTTTTCCTCGAATCGGCGGATGAGCAGCATCTCGCGATAGTGCTCAAGCAGTTCTTCTTTGGATGTATTTGATTTCTTGGCGCTTTTCTTGGCGACCATAGGGATCCTCCTCACGCTCCGGTGAATTGGTTTAATATTAAACTATCTCTTACAGGAAAATACTCCTTAGGGCGAGGGGGCAGTTACGCCGCGCCGCAGCGAGGGCGCGGATTGCGTGGGGAAACTGCGTAAAGTTGATGGAAATGGAGGGCGGATTTTTCCCGCCCGAACAGCGCCCTTCAGGGCGCCGGGCGAGCGCCTGTCCGTGTCATGCCGGAGGCGTGCTTTCAGCACGGCGGACTGGCGCTATTGCTGGGTCTCGACACGCAGCGAGGCGGGCAGTTCGTGACAGGTATAAACGGCGATGCTCGTAGATAGGGATGCGCCAGCCCACGGACAGGCCCTCGCCCGGGGCAATGACCGAGGCTCGAAATCAAGTGATCTGCCTCCGTCGTACCCGGCAGGCGTTGCAGGGTGAGGGAAGTTGGGGAGAGGAACGGGCAGCGGCGCTTAGCGCAGCACGATCTCGTCGGCGCGGACCATGCCCAGCACCGAGCGCGCCTGCTGGTCGAGCAGGTCAAGATCAAGGTAGTCGTCCGACAGCCGGAGGGTCTTGTTCTCGAGCACCGCGATTTTCGCCTCAAGCGCATCGCGTTCGCTTTTCAACGCTTCGGCCTCGGCATCAATCTGCACCCGGCGGAACAGGCCGTAATCGCCCTGCACGCTGGCAAAGGTGAAATAGAGCCCGGCCATACCGATACCCATGATATAGGCCACGCCGCCAAAGCTGGATTGTCTGCGTTGAATGCTCATCTTGCCTCTGCCTTGCGCCTCTTTGCGGGCGATAGGCCGACTATGCCACAGGTGATTCGCGCTGTGAATCCCAAATCGAATCACAAATGAGAAAGGCGGCCCCGAAAGGCCGCCTTTCGCCGATCTGTAGCGCCTAGGGATCAGGTGATCGAGGCGTGATAGATATTGTCGATGGCAACCGCGATCGCGGTGTTGAACTCTTCGTCCGATTGCTGCGCCGACAGACCTTCGGTCAGGGCGCGGCTGAAGCTGGCGATCATGCCGCCGTTTTGCGACAGGATGGCATTGGCTTCGTCACGCGGATAACCGCCCGACAGGGCCACCACCCGCACCACGCGCGGATGCGCGATCAGCGAAGCATAGAAATTGGCGGTGCTCGGCAGCGACAGTTTCAGCATCACGTTCTGGTCTTCTTCCAGAGAATCGAGATGGGCGCGCAGCTCGTTCAGCAGAATGCTTTCGGCTTCGGCCTTGTCTTCGATGGTGATGGTGACTTCCGGTTCGATAATCGGCACCAGACCATGCGCGATCACCTGTTTGCCCATCTCGAATTGCTGATCAACCACGGCGCGGATGCCTGCCGGATTGGCCGCCGAAATGACCGAGCGTTCTTTGGTGCCGAAAATCCCCGCCGCCGCAGCGCGGTCGAGCAGATCATCAAGACCCGGGATCGGTTTCATCAGCTGGCAGCCGTTTTCTTCAGCTTCCAGCCCTTTGTCGATCTTCAGGAAGGGCACCACGCCGCGATCTTCCCACAGGAAGCTGGCGGCGGGCTTGCCGTCGATTTTGCGGTCCATGGTCATTTCGAACAGGATCGCGCCAATCACCTTGTCGCCGGTAAAGGCCGGGGCCTGAGCGATACGCGAGCGCATGGCGTGGATGAGGTCGAACATTTCCTCCTCCGACGAATAGGCATCTTCTTCAATGCCGTAGAGCTTCAGCGCCTTCGGCGTGGAGCCGCCCGATTGATCAAGCGCGGCGATAAAGCCCTGGCCCGAGCGCATCTGCGTAAGTTGTTCCGGATTTGGCATGTCTGACCCTTTCGGTTGCATGGTTTACGGCAGTTGTGGCGAAAAGCACCGTGCCGTTCAATCATGGTAGCGCTAATAGCCCGTGAAGAAGGGCGACCCCTTGTTCCAGATCAATAAGCGCGGGTTTCGACGGGCATATCTGCCCGCCGTTTTTTGCATAGCAGCCTGGCTTAGCTGTTCAGCGCCGCAACGCCGGGCAGCTCTTTGCCTTCCATCCATTCGAGGAAGGCACCGCCAGCGGTCGAGATATAGGTGAAATCATCCGCCGCCCCGGCCTTGTTCAGCGCCGAAACGGTATCGCCACCGCCCGCCACCGAGGTCAGCTTGCCGTCTTTCGACAGCTGGGCGGCATGAGCGGCTGCGGCATTGGTCGCAGTGTCGAAGGGGGCGATTTCAAAGGCGCCGAGCGGGCCGTTCCAGATCAGGGTTCTGGCGGTGTCGAACGTGGCGATCACTTTTTGCACCGTTTCCGGCCCGGCATCGAGAATCATCGCATCCGACGGGCAGGCGTCGGCGGCTAGGGTTTCGTTCTCGGCCCCGGCCTTGAACTCGCGCGCCACCACCACATCGGTGGGCAGGATCACTTCGCATTCGGCGGCCTTGGCTTTTTCAAGGATTTCGCGCGCGGTCTCGGCCATCTCGTGTTCGCAGAGCGATTTGCCCACGTCGATGCCCTGCGCGGCCAGGAAGGTGTTGGCCATGCCGCCACCGATCACCAGATGATCGACCCTGCTTACCAGGTTGCCCAGAAGATCGAGCTTGGTCGAGACTTTCGCACCACCAACCACGGCCACAACCGGGCGCACCGGGGTGCCAAGGGCGGCTTCCAGCGCGGTCAGCTCGGCCTGCATCAAGCGGCCAGCACAGGCGGGCAGCAGGCGGGCGATGCCTTCGGTCGAGGCATGTGCGCGGTGGGCTGCCGAAAAGGCGTCGTTCACATAGACATCGCCAAGGGCGGCCAGCGAGGCGGCAAAGCCCGCGTCGTTATCGGTTTCTTCCTTGTGAAAGCGGGTGTTTTCCAACAGCAGCACTTCACCGGCTTCGAGCGCACCAACCGCGATTTTCGCCGGGCCGCCAATGCAGTCTTCGGCAAATTTCACCGGCAGGCCAAAGGCTTGTTCCAGCGCGGGCAGGATGATTTTCAGGCTCATCTCGGGCACGACCTGCCCTTTGGGGCGGCCAAAATGCGCCATCAGCACCGGCTTGCCGCCTTGGGCCACGATGTCTTTCACCGTGGGCACAATCCGTTCGATTCGCGTAGCGTCGGTGACATTGCCATCGCCATCCACGGGCACATTGATGTCTACCCGCACCAGCACCACTTTGCCGGCAAGATCCATATCGTCGAGGGTTTTCCAGGCCATGTCATTCTCCATGTATCGTCGGGGCTGAGAGACAACATGAGCTTACCCGCGTCAATGAGGCAAATGGCACCCCAAAGATGAAACTTTTTTGGATTTCAGGCAGAAGGCCGCGCATCCGTGGGGCGGCTCCCCCTTTTCCTTGGGCTTTTGCGCGCATAGGGTGCCGCCAACGCAAAACGGAAGGAACGCTTTATGGCCGAGATCAAAGATCCCGAAAACACCATTCTCATCGAGCTGAAAGATGGCACTGTGACCCTCGAGCTGCTGCCCGATGTGGCCCCGCAGCATTCGGAGCGGATGAAAGAGCTGGCCCGCGCCGGTCAATATGACGGCGTGGTGTTTCACCGCGTGATTGACGGCTTCATGGCCCAGACCGGCGATGTGAAAAATGGTCGCGAAGGCGGCAACATGCGCATGGCGGGCACCGGCGGTTCCGATCTGCCCGATCTGCCGGCGGAGTTTTCCAAGCTGCCGCATGATCGTGGCACGCTGGGCGCGGCCCGTTCGCAAAACCCGAACTCGGCCAACAGCCAGTTCTTCATCAACTTCTCCGACAACCATTTCCTGAACGGCCAATACACCGTTTATGGCCGCGTCATCGAAGGCATGGAGCATGTGGATGCGATCGTTCGCGGCGAGCCGCCTGCAAATCCCGACATGATGATTTCGGTCAAGGTGGCGGCGGATGTCTGATCCTGTCGAACCCAAACGCGGCCCTCACGCGGTACGGAATGCTTGGATTGCCTTCCTCGCCGGGGTCGCAATTGTGGTTGCCTATGCGGTTATGACCCTGCTTTCCTCGGAACCTGCTGCGGCGACTGAAACGCAACGCGATGCCATGGGGCAGGCGGGTGGACCGCAGATCGAGCTGACCATTTCCGGCGAAGCCAATGGCAAGGTGGTGATCGAGCTGTTCGACAACCTGGCCCCGAAACATGCCGAGCGGCTGATGACGCTGGCCCGCGAGGGTGCCTATGACGGCGTGGCGTTTCACCGCGTGATCGACGGCTTCATGGCGCAAACCGGCGATGTGGAAAATGGCAAGCTGGGCGGCGACATGCGCCTGGCTGGCACCGGTGGCTCGCAATACCCCAACCTGCCTGCGGAGTTCTCGCAAGAGCCGTTCAAGGCGGGCGTGGTCGGTATGGCGCGCAGTCAGGATCCGAATTCGGCCAACAGCCAGTTCTTCATCATGTTCGCCGATGGCGAGCATCTGAACGGGCAATATACCGTGGTCGGTCGGGTGATTGAGGGCATGGATGTCGTCAACGCGATCAAGCGCGGTACTGGCCGCAATGGCGCAGTGGTCGGCGAGCCCGATGTGATGGAAAAGGTGCGTGTGATCGAGTGATCATCCGGGCCTTTGCAAAGGAGAGCGGTCCTGCGGGGCCGCTCTTTTTTTGTTCAGCTTCCGCCGCCGGACTGAGCGAGCAGCGCGATGAACAGGGCAAAGGCGAGGGCCTCAAGGGCGGGAATGGGAATGCGATACTTCATAGCCGCAGTCTCGCCCGACATGGTTAATCAGCGGTGAGCATCCCGGTGCTGGAGTGGAAACAAAACGTTTCGGCTATGGGGTAGATGCCCCAAATGAAAAGCCCCGGACAAGGTCCGGGGCTTTTGCTTGTCTGGTCGGTGGCTTACGCCTTGGCGAGGTTGCGCAGCACGTAGTGCAGCACGCCGCCGTTTTCGACATATTCCTTCTCGACCCCGGTATCGATCCGGCATTTGATCTGGATCGTCTTCTCGGTGCCATCGGCATAGGTGATGGTGCAGGGCACATCCGAGAGCGGTTTGAGGTCGCCCTCAAGCCCGTGGATGCTGACCTTTTCATCGCCGGTGAGGCCGAGCGATTTGCGGGTGTCGCCACCGGTGAATTCGAACGGGATCACGCCCATGCCCACGAGGTTGGAGCGGTGGATGCGTTCGAAGCTTTCCGCGATCACGGCTTTGACGCCGAGCAGGTTGGTGCCCTTCGCCGCCCAGTCGCGCGAGGAGCCAGCGCCGTATTGCTCGCCGCCGAACACCACCAGCGGAACGCCCGCGTCCTGATAGGCCATCGAAGCGTCATAGATCGAGGTTTCAGCGCCATCGGGGCCTTTGGTGTAGCCGCCTTCAACGCCGTCCAGCATCTCGTTCTTGATGCGGATATTGGCGAAGGTGCCGCGCATCATCACTTCGTGGTTGCCGCGACGCGAGCCGTAGGAGTTGAAATCGCGCACCGCCACCTGACGCTCGGTCAGGTATTTGCCAGCCGGGGTATCGGCCTTGAAGCTGCCCGCCGGGCTGATGTGGTCGGTGGTGATCATGTCGCCCAGCACTGCCAGAACGCGCGCATCTTCGAGGTCGGAGATGGTCCCGGCTTCCGCGCCCATGCCGCGGAAATAGGGCGGGTTCTGGATATAGGTCGAGGAGGCGGGCCAATCGTAGGTTTCGCCACCCGACACGTCCACCGCCTGCCATTTCTCGTCGCCTTTGAACACATCGGCGTATTTGGCTTGGAAAGCTTCGCGGGTCACAACCTTTTCGACCAGTTCGGCGATCTCGGCATCGGTGGGCCAGACATCTTTCAGGAACACGTCTTTGCCATCCGGGGTTTGCCCGAGCGGCTCGGTGGTCAGGTCGATATTCATGTCACCGGCCAGCGCATAGGCCACAACCAGCGGCGGGGAGGCCAGGTAGTTGGCGCGCACATCGGGGCTGATCCGGCCTTCGAAGTTGCGGTTGCCCGAAAGCACCGCAGTCGCCACAAGGTCGCCCTCGTTGATGGCTTTCGAGATTTCCGGCTGCAGCGGACCGGAGTTGCCGATGCAGGTGGTGCAGCCATAGCCCACGAGGTTGAAGCCGATGGCATCGAGATGTTCGGTCAGACCGGCAGCATCGAGATATTCGGTCACAACCTGCGAGCCGGGGGCCAGAGAAGTTTTCACCCAAGGCTTGCGGGTGATCCCCAGCTCATGCGCCTTTTTCGCCACCAGACCGGCGCCGATCAGCACATAGGGGTTCGAGGTGTTGGTGCAGGAGGTGATCGAGGCGATCACGACCTTGCCCGAATGCATGGTGTAGTCTTCGCCCTCGACAGCCACTTCCTTGCCCAGCGGGCGTTTGAAGCTCGCGTCCATTTCCTTGGCAAAGGCCGATTTCGCGTCGGTCAGGGCCAGGTAATCCTGCGGACGTTTCGGGCCCGAGATCGCGGGCACGATGGTGCCCATGTCGAGCTCCAGCGTGTCGGTATAGACCGGGCTGTAATCGGCGTCGCGCCAGAAGCCGTTTTCCTTGGCATAGGCTTCGACCAGCGCAATCCGGTCTTCGTCGCGGCCGGTTTGACGCAGGTAACGCAGGGTTTCGGCGTCAACCGGGAAGAAGCCACAGGTGGCGCCGTATTCCGGGGCCATGTTGGCAATGGTCGAGCGCTGCGCCAGCGGCAGGTTGTCGAGGCCGGGGCCGTAGAATTCGACGAATTTGCCGACCACGCCTTTTTTACGCAGCATTTCCACAACTTTCAGCACCAGATCGGTGCCGGTGGTGCCTTCCATCATCGCGCCGGTCAGCTTGAAGCCCACAACTTCGGGAATCAGCATCGAGATCGGCTGGCCGAGCATCGCGGCTTCGGCTTCGATCCCGCCAACGCCCCAGCCCAGAACGGCAAGGCCGTTGACCATGGTGGTGTGGCTGTCGGTGCCGACGAGGGTGTCGGGGTAGGCGACTTCAACGCCAGCTTCGTCTTTGTCGGTCCTGACTGTCTGGGCGAGGTATTCGACGTTCACCTGATGGCAGATGCCGGTGCCCGGCGGTACGACGCGGAAGTTTTCAAACGCGGTCTGGCCCCATTTCAGGAACTGGTAGCGCTCCATATTGCGCTCGTATTCGCGGTCCACGTTCATCTGGAAGGCGCGCGGGGTGCCAAATTCGTCGATCATCACCGAGTGGTCGATCACGAGGTCGACGGGCACCAGCGGGTTGATCTTCTTGGCGTCGCCGCCGAGGGCTTTGATGCCATCGCGCATCGCGGCAAGGTCAACCACGGCCGGAACGCCGGTGAAGTCCTGCATGAGCACGCGGGCCGGACGATAGGCGATCTCGCGCGGGTTTTTCCCGCCCTTATCGGCCCATTCCGAGAACGCTTTGATGTCGTCCACGCTCACGGTGCGCCCGCCATCTTCAAAGCGCAGCATGTTTTCCAGCACCACTTTCAGCGAGGCAGGCAGGCGCGAGAAATCGCCAAGCCCGGCGGCTTCGGCGGCCGGAATCGAATAATAGGCAAAAGAAGAGCCGCCGACGCTGAGCGTCTTGCGGGTTTTTGCGGTGTCTTGTCCGACGGAAATTGTCATCAGGATCCTCCGGTTGGTCGCTGGGTTCAGCGCTCATGTGCCCGCTTCCGGACACCGGCGCAAGGGCGTCGCGTGCGCTGTATACCATTGCACACCGTAATGCAATCAAGTGTTGCCCCGGTGGCGCATATTGCAACCTCTCGCAAAACCTTGATTGGCAGGTGATGGACAGGCTGAGATAGATAGGATGGGAACTAGCGGGATGACGGTAATGAAATTCATCGTGGCGGCGATTCTCACAACGATCGGACTGGGCGCGGGCAGCATGGCGCTGGCGGCGGATAAACCGCTTGTGGTGGTCGAGCTTTTCACCTCGCAGGGCTGCAATTCCTGCCCGCCTGCCGATGCGCTGATCGAAGAGCTGGCCGCCCGTGACGATGTGCTGCCGCTGGCGCTGCATGTGGATTACTGGGATTACATCGGCTGGGCCGACAATTTCGCCAATCCGCAATACACCCAGCGTCAGAAAGACTATGCCCACGTGGCAGGGGTGCGCTCGATCTATACGCCGCAGATGATCGTCGAGGGCGTCGATCATGTGGTCGGCTACCGGCCGATGAAAGTGGCTGATCTGTTGCAGCATTACCGGGACGCCGGGCCGGAAATGACCCTGTCCGCCACCCAAAGCGGGGGCGTTGTGCATTTGACCGGTGCGCCGGTGAACGGGGCCAAGCTGCCGAACCAGATTGATATTCAGCTGGTGCGCTATATCCCGAGCGCGCGGGTGAATATCCTGCATGGCGAAAATGCCGGCTCAACGATAACCTATGCCAATATCGTGCAGGATTGGGACAAGATCGGCACCTGGAACGGGCGGGGGATATTCAATCTGAACGCCCATGCCACCGGCGAGGGCGCCTTTGCAGTGATCGTGCAAGAGCGCGGTCCGGGCCGGATCCTCGCCGCCCTGCGGGTCGAATAACCATCGTTTTCGAACGCTCATGGATGACGGTCGTGCGGGCAATCCTCTATGCGATGGCGTGCTGTTAAACGATGGCGGGCATGTCCTGAATGGTGGCTCCGCAACGCGTAGCGGTGCGCAGATACCCACTCAGCAGCCTAGATCATACGTGCACTGCCTGAGACTCGGACCGACGCCCCCAGCTCATTGCTCAACTGAACCTCGATGATCGACGGGGCATCCATGTCCTCTCCCTGCCGTATCATGAACTGCCCGCCATGCGGCCAGCCGCGATCACGCAAATAACCGGCAAAAGCCGCCGCCGCTGCGCCCGTCGCGGGGTCTTCCAGAACACCCCCGGAGGCAAAAGCATTGCGGACCGAAAAGGCGCGATTGCCCTTGATATGAACGAGCATAATCGTCACGAGTTTGTGCCGCCGCATCATGTCGCGCCCCTCATCGAGATCGTAGGCCATTGCGGCCAGCCGGGCACGATCACGAAGCACAAACACAAGGTGATCGGCGCCGCCGTGAATGCGGGCTGGGGGCAGACGCATGTCTAGATCGTCCTTGGTCAGGCCAAGTAGAGCCATCGCATCATCCAACTCTTCATCGGTTATCGTGCGGCTCTCGGTTGGCGGCGAGGCCAGAGTTGCCGCCATACCTTCAGCCGATGCCGCCGCATCGACCGTGATCGAGGCATTGTTCAGATCCAGTTGGTATGTTCCCGGACCATCGCGTTGCCCGAGGGCGACCCCGAGCGCAATTGTTGCGTGCCCACAAAACGATACTTCCGACTCGGGTGAAAAATAGCGGACGCGCCACGACCGATCTGCCCCTTTTACGGGAGTGGCGAATACTGTCTCAGAGTATCCGACCTCGGCCGCGACCCTTTGCATATCCGCTTCGGGGGCGGCCGTGTCGAGAAGCACGACCCCCGCAGGGTTGCCGCCTTTGCCGTTGGCGCTGAAGGCCGCAATGCGCTGAATATCCATATCTGGTTCTCCATTCGGTTATGGTCAGAATATACATTCTGCTACCGCATGGCGTCCCGTTGATATCGTAAGTCAAAGCTATAGTATTCGTTCACATTGAAGGTCTTTTCCCGTATGTAGCCACGATGATGAAAGCTATTGATGAAATCGACCAGGGCATCATCTCCGTGCTTGAACAGGACGGTCGAGCGAGCTTGGCCGAGATTGGGAAAGTGGTTGGTCTCTCGGGTCCGGCCGTTGGTGAGCGGCTGCGTCGTTTGCAATCAGATGGGGTGATTGAAGGATTCACTGTGCGCGTCGATACCAAGGCCCTTGGCTATACGCTGGAGGCCATTGTCCGGATAAAGCCGCGCTCAAAGCAGCTACACAATGTCGAGCAGATGATCCGGGATGAGCCGCGTTTTACATCCTGCGACCGGGTGACTGGGGATGACTGTTTCATCGCCCGGCTGGCTTTGGTGAGCGTCGCGGAACTGGACGACATCTTGTTGCCGCTTCATGAGCGCGCCGAGACGCACACATCAATTGTGAAGTCGTCGCTATTGCGCAACCGGATGCCCAGCCTGTCGCCCAAAACAAAGCCCAGCTAAAAACACCATATTCGCCAACGCCCCGATTGGCGCATTCGCCGATTGGGGCCTTGTGCAGACCATGCATGGGGCAGGTTACTTGTAGACTTGGCCGGATGCGGCGTCGCGGTGACTGTGATGCCGTCCGGCCAGAACCCGTTCGCTTGCCGGGATGCTGCGCCGGTTTGACGGGTATATGGCGCTATTCTTCGTCTTCGTCGGCCAGGAAGATCAGCTCGCCATCGGTTTCGAGCTGCCGGATCGCCGTGACGACAGAGCCCATCGCATCTTCGCCGTCTGCCGGTTTCACCGTGCCAACCTCTTTCATCTCTTCGCGGATCTGTTCGGCCATCCGTTTCGAGATCCCTTCGAGGATGAACTGGGCAGCCTTGCCAAGCGGCCCCTCTTCGCCCGCTGCCGCCAGCGCCTTGACCAGCACCGCCTGATCGACGCCCCGGGTAATTTTCGGCACGTCGCGCGGGTCGATCCGTTCGGGGATATTGGCGAAGGTGAAGATCGCCTTGCGCACTTCCCTGGCGAAAGCGGCATCGTCTTCGTCGAGCCCGCTGAGCACCTCGTCGCGGGTGGCCGCCGGGCTGAAATTGAGAATTGCGCCAACCCGTTGTACCGGCCCTTCGTCGAAGGCGCGTACCGGCTGTGCATCGAGCTGTTCGGCCAGCGACATGCCGATGCGTTCAACCACTTCGGGTTCGATCGAGCTGGTCAGCGACACCGCATAGGCGATGCGCCGGGCACGCGGCCCGGGCAGGCGGCCCAGAAGCTCGGCCGCCACCGAGACCTTGAGTTTCGACAGCAGCACCGCTGCAACCTCGACGCTTTCCTCTGCCAGCACCGTCATCAGGCGATCCGAGTCGAGACCTGAAATCGTTTCCCACGGATCGCCGACAAAGGTGATCCCGCCGCTTTTGCGCAGCCGTGCGGCTGTGCCCGCGCTGATCGTGCCGCCCAGCACCTTCAGCGCGCCCTCAAGCCCATTCGGGAAAGACAGGGCAATATCTTCGATCTCGGCGACGAATTCGTCGATCACCGATTTCAGCGTCACCCGGTCGACAAAACGCATCTGGCCCATTTGCCGCGCCAGTTCGGATTGCAGCTCATCGGGCAGATCGGTCAGCGAAATCTGCACGCCTTCCGACAGCAACAGGCGGATGATGATCGCCGCCTTCTGCTTGCGCGTCAGGCTGCGCGGGGTGCCGGTAGGCAGCGACTCGCCCCCGCCCAGCGAGCCGAGATCTGGCATGTCAAATTCGGCCGGAAGGCCAAAATCATTGGAACTCAAAGCTGGCAGCGCGCTTGACACCTTGTCCCTCCGGGCCTGTTCACTTGCGGTGAAAGTGACAGATAGGCGTTAATATGTCGTTGTCGCCGTTGTGGAAAATCCGGCCCGACGCATCATTTCGCCAGGCCGGATTTGCCTCAGACCGGCAGCAGTTTTGTCTCGATCTGGCTGGCGCGATGCAGGGTCATATGCACCGGGCAACGGTCGGCAATCGCCAGCAAACGTTGGCGTTGGTCTTCGTCCAGATCGCCGGTCAGGGTGATGTCGCGGGTGAACACATCCACCTTCAGGGGCCGGCCGCGATCATCTTTCAGCCCGTCACCCGCCAGCACCTTTTCATGGTGAACATCCACCGAAATGCCGGTGACGGGCCATTTTTTCACCCGCGCATACATCCGCATCGTCATCGAGGTGCAAGAGCCAAGCGCGGCTTTCAACAGCGCATAGGGATTGGGCCCGCGATTTGTGCCGCCGACGTCTTCGGGCTCGTCCGAGATGAGGAAGTGATGCGGTCCGTTGGCGACGCTCTGCACGAAGCCCTCGGGGCTGGCTTCTGTTACCCGCACAACCCCTTCGGGGGCCGGATCGGGCGGCACCAGCATCGCCGCCATGGCCGGAGCAAGGCCCAGATAGCGGCTGGCCCAGGTGGCGATCAGGCTGGCGGTATATTCGGCATCTTCCGCCGACGAAATCAGGTGATCGGCATCGCCCAGCGTGACAAAGCTTTTCGGATGCAGCGCGGCGCGGAAAATCTCGGCGGCGTTATCAATGCTGACCACCTCGTCGCGCGGGGCGTGCATGACCAGCAGCGCGGCCTTCAGCCCATGGATGGCCCGCGACACTTCGCGCGCTTCAACGCTTTCAAGGAAGTCTTTGGAAACATTGAAGCTCTGACCGCCCAACCGGGCCTCTTTATAGCCCTCAACGGCGGCTTCGGTGAGCATATCGGCAAAGCCGCGTTCGGATTTTCCCGGGGTAAAGGGGGCGCCCAGCGTGGCCACGGCGCGCACGCTTTCCAGCTCGGCGGCGGCCTTCAGCACCGCCGTGCCGCCCAGCGAATGGCCGATCATCAGGGTCGGCGCCATGTCTTTTTCCCCCAGCGCCTTCGCTGCCGCCAGCAGGTCGTCGACATCGCTGCCAAAGCTGGTTTCGGAAAATTCGCCCTCGCTCTCGCCCAGCCCGGTGAAATCGAACCGCAGCACAGCAATCCCGGCCTCGGTCAGCCGGGCGGCAATGCGCCGGGCGGGCAGGATATTCTTGGTGCAAGTAAAGCAGTGGGCAAAGATCGCGGTGGCATTCACAGGGCCATCGGGCAGATCGAGCCGACCGGACAATTGCGTTCCGGCGTGGCCGGGAAAGGTGAAAGTTTCGGTTTTCATGCAATGCTATCCCTTGGGGTTTGCTCATAATTGGGTATCGATCCAATGGGTTGCAACCCGGGCAATATGCCGCTGCAAATTGGGGGGGCTTGTCTCGGCAGGCCGTACCACTAGGGTGGGTGCGGGCTAAGAGCGGGGATGCCGATGGAGCGATTTCACGAGATATGCCAGCGCGAGCTGCCGATCCGGCCCTGGGCCGAGCTGCGCACAAGTCGGCTGCCGGGGTTGAACCCGGTCGAGCCGGGCGACTGGCTGCGTGTCGATGACGCCTACGGCGCGCAAATGGCCTATCGTGAGGCACTGCTGGCCGATCGCCCCGACGCGGTGCTGGCGCTGGACGAGGGCGCGCGCCCGGCGGCCGAGGAATTGCTGGAGGTGGTTCTGGACGAGATTGCGACCAAGCCCGGCTATACCCGGGAGGGCGAGCGGGTGACCTGCCCGGATGGTCGCGTGGTTGAGATTGATCGCACCGCGCCGCTGGCCACCTGCGGGCGGCTGGTGCAGGAGGATCTGGTGATTCTGGAAACCCGCCCGGGATCTGACGAACATGTTCTGACCGGCGCGGTGCTGTGCTTTCCGGCAAGCTGGGCGCTCAGCGAGAAATTCATGCGGCCCCTCACAACGATCCATGTGCCGGTGCCGCGCTATTCTGCGGATCTGGCGCAGCGGGTGCAGCGGCTTTTTGACGGCATCCAGCCGGGGCGGCCGATCTGGCGGGCGAATAATCTGATTTATGATAATCCGGATTTGCACCAGCCTCGGCGCGAGGACGATCCACGGGATCGGGAACCAGAGGCGGGGCCGCGCTGGCTCAGGGTCGAGCGTCAGGGATTGATGCGGTTGGCGCACAGCCGTGCGGTGGTGTTTTCGATCCACAGCTATGTGCTGCCCTTTGCGGCGCTCACCGATGAGGATCGGGCGGCGCTGGCAGAGATTGCCGAAGAAAACGTGGCTTAGTTCAGAAGCGACAGCATATTCATGGCGGTTTCGCTTTGCGCGAGCCCGGCAAAGGCACCGGTTACGGCGGTGGCGCGGGCGCTCATCACCCAGCTTTCACGGCCCAGCACGGCCAGCGTCATCATCGTGGCGCCCAGCGGCAGGGCAAAGGCCAGAACGAAAGCGTTCATTGCGTGGATCGCGGCGCGGTGCAGAAGGGGGTTGGCGGTCGCTGCATCCGCGACAAGGCGTTGGCTCGGATAGAGCGCCTCGCGCAGCTTCCGCGCTTCCAGATCGCAGAAGGCCTGTTTGGCAAGCTGCATCGCGTGCAGGTCGGTGGAGTTTGCCAGCGCGGCAGCGGCGGGCCGGGGCGCGCGTTCGATCACCGGCAGAACCGGAACGTCCGACCCGTCCTGCGGGATCAGCCGGGCGCGGCGGTGATGCTCGACCTCGAAGCGGGCTTCGAGTGCGGGCAGGAAATCATCGGGCGATTGTCCTGCGAAAACAAGCACACTGTCGGCAAACTCAGCCGGTTGCGCCTCGTCGATCACGGTGGTTTCGATCTCGTTCACCACCGGGGTGGCCTCGATTTCGAGCGCCTCATTGGTTTCCGATTGCGAGACCATCTTCCAGATGTCTTCGATAAGCGCGTCAAAGCCCTCTTCCGAGAACACTTCGTTGCGTTCCAGCAGGATCACCTCTTCCGGCGCACGCACCGTTTCGATCCGGTTCACCAGCGCCTTGAGCAGGGCGGCGCGGTTTTCGAACATTTGGTCACCTTCCGGCGTACCTTCGTGGCTGCCGACCGAGACCAGAAGCCCCCCGGAGGGGCTGTTGGCGTCGCCGGAAAACTCGGCGGCGAAATCGCTATGCGCCAGGCAGATCCGCACGGTGGGCAGATCGAAGATCATGAAGTCGTCGTATTGGGTGCGGATATCGACCGCACCGAGCTGACCGGCCCAAAGCGCGCTGGCGAGGTCCGACGTGAGCGACGTGAACTCATGTCCGGACAAATTTTTGTAGCACAGCGTGGCGATCGTGCTCGCGGCGAAGGCTTCCATTCTTTCTTCTCCTGCCATCAGGTACAAGTAGCAGTATCCGAAAGAGTGTGTCCTCAATTTGAGATAAATGTGATTTTTAACCATACAATCTAGACGCGACTTGCCACAATTCAGGCACGATTGTTAACAATTTGTTACATTGTTTCGCCTTGAGACACGCAAATATGGGGTGATTTTACGACGAAAAAGGGCGCCCCGAGAGGCGCCCTTCGCAACATATAGTGGTCTGCCTTAACAGCTGTAGTACAGCTGGTATTCCACCGGGTGGGGGGTGTGCTCGTAGGCGTACACTTCTTCCCACTTCAGCTCGAGGTAGCCCGCGATCTGGTCTTTGGTGAACACGTCACCGGCCAGCAGGAAGTCGTGATCGGCTTCCAGGCTTTCCAGAGCTTCACGCAGCGAGCCGCAAACGGTCGGGATACCGGCCAGTTCTTCCGGCGGCAGGTCGTAGAGGTTCTTGTCCGACGGTGCGCCCGGGTCGATCTTGTTCTTGATCCCGTCGAGGCCAGCCATCAGCAGGGCCGAGAAGGCCAGATAGGGGTTGGCCGCCGGATCGGGGAAACGAGCTTCGACGCGTTTGGCTTTCGGGCTTTCGGTCCACGGAATACGCACGCAACCCGAGCGGTTGCGAGCCGAATAGGCGCGCAGCACCGGCGCTTCGAAACCCGGGATCAGACGCTTGTAGGAGTTGGTCGCCGGGTTGGTGAAGGCATTCAGGGTTTTCGCGTGCTTCAGGATACCACCGATGAAGTACAGCGCTTCCTGGCTGAGATCGGCATATTTGTCGCCAGCGAAGAGCGGCTTGCCGTCTTTCCAGATCGACATGTTCACATGCATCCCCGAGCCGTTATCGCCTTTGATCGGCTTCGGCATGAAGGTCGCGGTTTTGCCATAGGCCTGCGCGACGTTGTGGATGATGTATTTGTACTTCTGCAGGTCGTCGGCTTGTTTGGTCAGGGTGCCGAAGATCAGGCCGAGTTCGTGCTGGGCAGTCGCCACTTCGTGGTGATGCTTGTCGACCTTCATGCCGATCTGTTTCATCGTCGACAGCATTTCCGAACGGATGTCCTGGCTGTCGTCGATCGGGTTCACCGGGAAATAGCCGCCTTTGTAGTTCGAGCGGTGGCCGGTGTTGCCCATTTCGTATTCGGTGTCGGTGTTCCAGGCGCCGTCAACAGCGTCGACTTCGTAGGCCACTTTGTTCGGCGACACGGAATAGCGCACGTCGTCGAAGACAAAGAATTCGGCTTCCGGGCCGAAGAAGGCGGTGTCGCCGATGCCCGAGGATTTCAGGTAGGCTTCGGCTTTCTCGGCGGTGCCGCGCGGGTCGCGCTCATAGGCTTCGCCGGTATCCGGCTCGACGATCGAGCAATGGATGCAGAGGGTTTTCTCGGCATAGAACGGATCGATATAGACCGACTCGGTGTCGGGCATCAGTTTCATGTCGGAGGCTTCGATCGACTTCCAGCCTGCGATCGACGAACCGTCGAACATGAAGCCTTCTTCGAGGAAATCCTCGTCGACCAGATCGGCCACAACAGTCACGTGCTGAAGTTTACCGCGCGGGTCGGTAAAACGAATGTCGACGTAGGCAACGTCTTCATCTTTCAGCAGCTTGAGAACATCAGCTTTGCTCATAGTCTCTCTTTCCCTTTGATTCTGAGTGCTAGCTTATAAGGCGCAGGCGCGGGTCAGACGGCGTCGAGGCCGGTTTCGCCGGTGCGAATGCGGATCGCCTGTTCAACGGGCGACACAAAAATCTTGCCGTCGCCGATTTTGTCGGTCTTGGCGGCGTTGATGATGGCTTCGATGGCTGCATCCACCTGATCAGCAGGCAGAACCACCTCGACCTTCACCTTGGGCAGAAAATCCACCACATATTCGGCGCCGCGATACAGTTCGGTATGGCCCTTCTGACGGCCAAAACCCTTCACTTCAATTACCGAAAGGCCTTGTACGCCGATCTCTTGAAGCGCTTCTTTGACTTCATCCAGCTTGAACGGCTTGATGATGGCTTCGATCTTTTTCATGTGGTGTCCCCCCATGGAAAACGGTTCGACGCCCAGCAATCACTTTCGCAAGCGGGCGACAATCGGATAGGGTTCTGGTAGCGCAAGCTGGGACGGGAATCCAGCAGCGCTGCGCAAAATTTATGCAGATTGCCCGATTGGTGGGCGAATTGTGAATTTGAGGCCAAAACATGAGCGAAGTTCTGACCGCTGCCCAAATGCGCGCCACTGAACAAGCGGCGATTGAGCGCGGCAAGGTCACCGGGTTGGAGCTGATGGAGCGCGCCGGGCAGGGCGTGGTGGAGGCCGTGTTTGCGGAATGGCCGGAGCTGGCGGAGGGCGATCATCGCGCCGTGGTGCTTTGCGGGCCGGGCAATAATGGCGGCGACGGTTTCGTGGTGGCGCGGCTGCTGGCCGAACGGGGCTGGGGCGTTGACGTGTTCCTCTATGGCGCCGCCGATAAACTGCCGTCCGATGCGAAGGCGAATTATCAGCGCTGGTCTGAGATTGGGGCGGTTTCCGACAGTGAAGCGCTTTGGGATTACCTCCCGGATAGGAACGCCCGGACGATCTTTTTTGACGCCCTGTTCGGCACCGGGCTGACCCGCCCTTTGCCCGCCGATCTGCAAACGCTCGCCAGCCATCTGCTGTTTCTGTCGGACATGTTGCCGGGCAATGAGACCGTGGCAATCGACATGCCCAGCGGCGTGAGCAGCGATACCGGGCAGGGGCTGGGGGACACTCAGATCTTTGCGCAGCTGACGGTGAGCTTTCACGCCAGGAAACTCGGCCATGTGTTGGCAGAGGGCCCGTCGCGCTGTGGCAAGGTGGTGGTGGCGGATATCGGGCTGGAGGCCGCACCGGAGCACGAGTTTGCCTGCGAGGTGACGCAACCCACAGCCGAGCTTGGCAAGGGCCGGGTCGGGCACAAATACAGCCATGGCCATGCGCTGATCCTCTCTGGTCCCGCTGGCAAGGGCGGCGCGGCGCGGTTGGCGGCGCGGGGGGCTTTGCGGATCGGGGCAGGGGTGGTGACGCTGGGTTGCCCGCATGAGGCTCTGGGCGAGAATGCCGCCCAGCTCAACGCGGTGATGCTGAGCGAGATTGACGATGACGCCACGCTCGCCCGGGTGCTGGACGATACGCGGATCACTGCGCTGGCGCTGGGGCCGGGGCTGGGATTTGACCGCGCGCGGGCGCTGGTGCCGGTGGCGCTGGCGGCGGGGCGGGCCACCGTGCTCGATGCCGACGCGCTTTCGGCGTTTTCGGGTGACCCGACCACGCTGTTTGCGATGCTTCACCCGGACTGCGTGCTCACGCCCCATGCCGGGGAGTTTGCGCGGCTTTTCCCGGATATCGCCGACAAGCTGAACGCCCATACCAGCGGCGGCCCGGCCTATTCCAAGCTGGATGCCACCCGCGAAGCCGCCGCCCGCGCGGGCTGCGTGGTGCTCTATAAAGGCCCCGATACAGTGATTGCCGCGCCGGATGGGCGCGCCTCGATCAATGCCGCCGCCTATGACCGCGCCGCACCCTGGCTGGCTACAGCCGGATCAGGCGATGTGCTTGCAGGCTTCATCGCCGGGCTGATGGCACGCGACATCGCCCCGATTGAGGCCGCCGAAACCGCCGCCTGGCTGCATGTGGAATGCGCGCTCAGCTTCGGCCCCGGCCTGATCGCCGAAGATCTGCCGGAGGAATTGCCGAAAGTGTTCCGCGCGCTCGGGGTCTGAGCTGCACTGGCTATTAGGTAGCTTGGGCGCCTAGATCGAGAACGAAGTGCCGCAGCCGCAGGTGGTGGCGGCGTTCGGGTTGTTGATGACAAACCGCGCGCCGATCAGCTCTTCGGTGAAGTCGATGCTGGCTCCGGCCAGAAACGGCAGGCTGACGGTGTCGATCACCACCCGTTCCTTGCCATCCGGGCTTGCCAGCACCAGATCGCCCTCGGCGGGATCGTCGAGCGAAATCTCATATTGAAAGCCCGAGCAGCCGCCGCCTTCGACCGCGATGCGCAGCGCTTGGCCGCCATCGCCCGCGCCAATTTCGGCGAGCCGGGCAAAGGCGCGTTCGGTCACAGTTGGGGGAAGGTTCAGTTCCATAGCCGCCTCGGTTTCATCCTGTCGCAATTCGGAATATATGGGGGACAGGACAGGGCGACAAGAGATTGGGGCAGAGATGCTAGGCACTTATGCGTGTAATCCGGCCGAAACGCGCGGGCGATTGTACCACGAGGGCGAAAGCGCCTTTCGTTCTCCGTTTCAGCGCGACCGCGACCGGATCATCCATTCCTCGGCTTTTCGGCGGCTGAAGCACAAGACTCAGGTGTTTGTCGAGCATGAGGGCGATTATTACCGCACCCGTCTGACCCATTCCATCGAAGTGGCGCAGGTGGCGCGCACCATCGCGGGGGTTCTGGGCTATAACGAATACCTGACCGAGGCGGTGGCGCTGGCCCATGATCTGGGCCACACCCCCTTTGGCCATACCGGCGAAGACGCGCTGGATGCGCTGATGACGCCCTATGGCGGCTTTGATCATAACGCCCAGGCGCTGCGGATCGTGACCTCGCTGGAGCGTCACTATGCCGAGTTCGACGGGCTGAACCTGACCTGGGAAACCCTCGAAGGCATTGCCAAGCATAACGGCCCGGTGACCGGGGTTCTGCCCTTCGCGCTGGCCGAATATGACGCGCTGCACGATCTGGAGCTTGGCACCTATGCCAGCGGCGAGGCGCAGGTGGCCGCATTGGCCGATGACATCGCCTATAACAATCACGACCTGCAGGACGGTCTGCGCGCCGGGCTGTTCAGTGAAGACGAGATCTGCGCCCTGCCGCTGGTCGGCCCGGCCTTTGCGGCGGTCGACAAGAAATATCCCGGGCTCGACGCCCAACGTCGCCGCCACGAGGCGCTGCGGCGGGTCTTTGGCGTGATGGTCGAGGATGTGCTCGTCACCTCGCGGCGGCTCTTGCAGGAGGTAAATCCCGGCTCTGCCGCCGATATCCGCCATGCCGGCCGGCCGGTGGTGCAGTTTTCGCCGCATCTCTGGGCCGACCTGAAACAGATCCGCGCCTTCCTCTTCGCCCGCATGTACCGCGCCCCCTCGGTGGTGGAGATGCGCAAGCAGGTGACGCAGGTGGTGGACGAGCTGTTCCCGGCCTTCCTCGCCGACCCGTCAATGCTGCCCGAGGAATGGCGCGACGATGTGGCAAAGGCGACAGGCGAGGTGGAACTGGCGCGGATCGTCGGCGATTACATCGCCGGTATGACCGACCGCTTCGCGCTGGAGGTGCATAAGCGGTTGTTTGGGTGAGGGGGGAGAGGGGCGCCGCTGGTTTGGTGGGGCTGCGGTAAAGGGCTGGTTTGAGCCCAGACCTACCGGATGCTGCGAGATTACCCAATGTCAGTTCCCGAGTACAAGCATCAAGCTAGACTCACTTTTTCCACGCCGTATTTGGCTTCTTGGACGCAAGACTCCATCCCTCGTTTTGAAGCTCTGACACGTCGTCCTCTAGGTCAGCCTCAGTTTCCCAGAAATCAATTTTGCCCTCCGGATTTCGCGTGACGCCCAAGACAACTCGTGCCGACCCATCAACATCATGAACGACCTCGGTTACAACTTGGGGCAACAATCCGCCTGCATCGATCCGCACAAATTCGCCTGTTACCGGAACACGTTCGAAAGCCATCTCCCGGGTCATCCGGACGATTGTCGCTTCAGTCAGAAGGTATAAATCTACGATAGCCATACGAAGGTATTTATCTTGAACTTGGAGGAGTGCAAATCGCTTGGTAGCACAAAAGCCGACGTTGGGCTGCAAAAAACCAAAGGTAGCTTCGTCCGCCTTGCCGACCTAGACCTGCCGGACGATACACCTTGGCACAAGCGTCGCATCATCGCCCGGCGGAACCGCCGGGCAGCGCCCGAACCGCCCCTTCGTGCCGGAGGCACGCTTTCAGCGTGACGGGCGGGCGCTACTCGCCCCTCCCCTCGGTCCGGTCGCTGCCCTTATTGTTGAGGCCATAGGTTGCCCCCCGCTACCCTCGCCGCCAGAGCCAGCTTTGCCCGGCAAACAGCCCCTGCGCCTTGGCGAGTAGCCGATGTGCGGGGCCGGTGGGCGTGCTCACCCCTGCGGCCAGCCGGTCGACCACCACTTCGGGCGGGCAGGGGGTTTTGGTGATCGGATCGTAATAGCGCGGGTAGTCGATCAGGGTGGCATGGGCGAGGGCCACGATATCGGGGCGGGCCTGCCGCCGCACGGGCACGTCGCCCAGATCGCGGGTGAGGCCCCAACCGGCATAGAAGGGCGTGCCGAGGCAGGTGACGGGCTTGCCGCGGATCAGGGCTTCAAACCCCATCAGCGAGGTCATGGTCCAGAGCTCATCGCAGGCTTCGATCAGCGCCACCGCATCCGCCTCATGCGCGACGATATCGGCGAGCGTTTCAGCATCCTCCACCGCGCCCTTGCGCAGCCCGGCTTCCACATCCGGATGCGGCTTATAGATGATCACCGCATCGGGATTGGCTTGGCAGGCGGCTTCCAGCAGCGCCCGGTTGGTGCTGACATCGCTGGTGCCAAGCCGGATCGAAGCGTCGTCTTCCACCTGTCCCGGTACCAGAATACGCCGCCCTTTTGGCAGCTCCGGCATCGCCCGCTCAAGGTTGTATTTGCTAATCTTGGCGAGCTTCAGCCCGGCGATCAGCCGTTCAGCCCGGCGGCGGGCGCTGTCAGGCAAGCTCACGCTGTCGGCAATCAGGCGCTCCAACCGGCTTTCGCGGGTCGGATCGTAATAGATCCCCAGATCGTCGGTGACGAGCGAGAGCGGCGGCACCAGCTCGGCCCCGAGCCCGCGTGAGCGCAGAAAGCCGTCTTCGACGCGGAGCAATCGCACCCCACTGGTATCGCCCAGCTCGGCCTCGCGCCCGGACCAGACCATAAGGTCGCGCCCGCTTTCGCGGGCTTTTTCCACGGCCTTCGCGCCCTCGGCAAAGAGCAGGGGCTTGCCCGCGCTGCCAAAGAACCGGGCGAGGGGCTTGCGTTTCCACAGCCGCATTCCGGCGGCGATATAGCCATGCTGATCCTCGCGCCAGCCGCGCCCGCGCGCCTCAAGCGTGGCGATCACCTGTTCCACGCCGGACAGGGCGTCGTGATAGGGGTCGTACCAGGTGGGGTAGAGGATCATCGCAGCGGCAAAGACTTGCGTGCGGGTCAGGCGGCGTTGGCGCCGGTCGATGGGATAGTCATCCAGCGTCAGCCCCCAGCCCGCATACCAGGGCTGGCCAAAGGTGCGGGGCTTATGCCCGGCTAATATGGCCTCAAACCCCATGCCGGAACTGACGGTCATCACCGCCACAGCGCCTTCCATCAGCGCCCAGGGATCGACCGGGGCGGTCAGGAGCGTGGTGCGCGCGTCTTCATGCTCTGGCCCGAAATGCCCCTGGCGATGGCCTGCGGCGGTTTCGGGATGGGTCTTGATGACGATGCGCATGCCGGGATGGTCGATCTGGGCCGCTGCCAGCATCTCGGCAAACCGCGCCTCATTCGCGCCCGCATGCTCAATCGAGGCATCGCCCTTGGTCTGGTCGATCACCAGCACATAGGGGGCTTCGGGGAGCTCGGCGCGGGGATCGAAGGCGTTGTATTTCGAGATATGCCCGCGCGTCATCGCTTCCATCGCGGCGCGGGCGCGGGCCAGAAGCACGTTGTCATCGAGCGGATGACTGGCCAGCAGCTCTTCCAGATCAGACGGGTGGGAACTGTCGAAATGCACGCCCTGCCGGTCGACAAGCAGGCCCAGCGGCGGTTCGCCCGCGCGCCCGGGGCGGACCGAGCGCAGAAACGCGTCTTCCACCCGGATCAGCGCAGCACCAGTGGGCTCGGTCATCGCCTCGCCGCGATGGGCATAGGGGGAATGGCCCCAAACCGCGATGGTATCCGAGGGCGTGGGGCGGCCCAGCCGCAGCTGCCACCCGGCCAGAGTAAGGATCCGACGCAGACGGCGCTGCAACACAAAGCCGCCATTATAAACGAAAAGCCGCCGGGAAGGGTTCTCCCCGGCGGCCTGATCTGCGGGATCGGGCGCCATCGTCAGGGCAGAAGCCCCGCCGTCTGCGCCGCCGTCGACAGCGAGCTGGCCGTTGCCGTGCTGCTGGTGAGCGCGGTGATCACCTTGGTCCACTGCACATAGGGCGCTTCGGTCACATAGACCGTATCGCCATCCCGAATGACGAAATCGCGGGCGTGGAACATGCCGTTGGGTTCGGTCAGGTCGAGCACATAGATCATCCGCTGATCGCCGATGAGATCGGTGCGCCCCAGAACCGAACTGGCAATCTCTGCCGGTTCATTGCGGAACACGAACACCCCGGTCGGGTCGGCCAGGGAAGGATTGAGCCCGCCCACCTGCGCGATGGCTTCCAGCGCCGAAAGCGACTGGGTCTGGAATTTCACCCGCGTCTGCGAGCCGGTGGCCCCGAGCGCGGTAAAGGCCCGGGTATCGCCTTCGACCAGAATCCGGTCGCCATTGCGCAGGGCAATGTCCAGCTCGGGATGCTCGAACAGGTCTTTATACCAGATCTGCCCGGTCTGGGTGCCCCGGATGATCCGGACCACGGCAATCTCGGCAGGCACGGTAACGCCGCCAGCCATGGCCAGCATGGCGCTCAGCGTGCGGGTGGGCCGCTCGATCGGGTGCACGCCCTGACCGCCAACCGCGCCGGTCAGCGAAACCGTGGCCCCGTTGCCCGCGACGCGGCGCACCAGAACCTGCGGGTCGGGTGTTTGTTCTGCAAGCTTTTCGGTGATGATCCGGCGGATCGCCTCAGGGCTGTTGCCCGCGGCCTTGATCCGACCAGCATAGGGGATGAAGATGAATCCCGATCCGTCAACCTGCACTTCCTGCAGTGTGGCGGGGGCACCGGCCGAGGTCAGGATGCCCTGATCGACGTTTTCCCAGATCGACACGCCCAGCGTATCGCCGGGATTGATCGTGTCGGACCCGACAAGGCCTGCTTTCAGGAAGGTGTCGGAAAATCCAAGTGCAGCGATCACCCCGGTTGCGCGGGTGACCTGATCATCGACTGCAACCACGAAGGCATCGCCCTGCTGTTGCACCGATCCTGCGAAAATCTCGGCTTTGTTCGGGCCGGACCGGGGCAGGGCGTCGCAGGCGGAAAGCCCCGCAACGCAAGCTATAAGGGTCGCATTTCGCGCCCAAACCATGCCGAATTTATTCACTGCTCGGCTCCTTTGTGGAGTTCTGCCTATCTTTATTAACGGCAACTTACCGGGATTGTGTATGAAAATCCAGTGTTTCCATTTGTCCCGGCTATTGCACCACGTAGAACTGTTGCCGAGGCGCTGCGGTGCCGCGTTCCAGCGCGACATAGGGGTCGTCGGGAGACAGCATCATGTCGACGACCTGACGCATCAGTCGCCGCCTGCCGCGCGCCGAATAGAAGCCGCCGGGGATCTGCGAGGTTTCCAGAAGATAGCGCCGGTAGTCGCGATAGGCGCGGGTCTCCGGGCGCTCGGGCTGGGCGAAAAACCGCGCCATCGGCTGGGTCGAAACCAGCTCGGGCTTGGCATAGACGGCCTGACCGGAAATATGCAGCGGCAGCCCGCGCCAGAGCACCTGTTGCCCAGCGGTGGAATTGACTGTCACCGCGCTGCGGGCGTGGTTCAAAAGCCGGGCAAGCTTGCCGCCGCGCACGTAATGCACCCGATCTGTCACCTCAAACTTCGCCGCCAAGCGCTTGATTTCATGCTGCAATGAAACGCGGCCATCCTCCAGCGGGTGGGCCTTGAACACCAGATGATGGTGACGCGACGCGCCTTCGGCAAAGCCTGCGATCACCTGCTCGAGAAACTCGGTCATGGTGGAAAAGGGCGAATGCATCTGAAAGCTGGAATCGTGTTCGAGCTGCAAAAGCACGAGGTGATAGGGAAAGCCGCCATATTTGATCCGCGCCGAGGCGATGCGCCGTTCGGCCGCGTGAACCGGCATCAAGAGCAGTCGCAGCAGGTAAAGCTGGAATTCCCGGGTCACCGGCAGGGCGCGATGTGGGCGAAAGCCCCGATAGCGCTGGTTCAGGAACATCACGAACCAATGATAGAGCGCGCCGTAAAACATGTGCTGGCGCATATCGCCCCAATGGGCGGGCGGTTCAGGCATGTCGCGCTCGCCCTCGGCCAGCACCGCCTGCATTTCGGCCACGCTCATTTGCATCAGCCGCGAATGCCCGTTTGAGCCGCCGCGCTCATAGGTCACCCAATAGGGGCGCAGATAGCCCTCTTCGAACACGTGAATGCCCAGCCCGGCCTTGCGTGCGGCTTTCACCGCTTCGGCATGAATAAAACGGGTATCGCCATAGAGCACGATGTCGGTCACGCGCTTTTCGCTCAGAAGGGCGTCCAGCCGCGTGGGCCAGTCTTCCTGCGTGCCGTCATAGGCGATGTAGCTGGCCGCATCGCGCCAGAACATCTCGTCGCCCATGTTGAAGCCAACCCGCCAGACCTCGGCCCCGCTCGCGCGCAGCATCTTGCCCAGACGTGCGAAAAACGGGCCATGCGGCCCCTGCAGAAACAGAAATACCCGGTCTTTGCCGTCGATGGCGTTCATATCGTCCCTTACACCGTATTCGGCGATGCGCCCTTCATGTCCTTTTGGCGTGGCTTTGTCACCTCTGTGGGCACTATGCCGCAGGGCCCGGGCAAGAAAATGGCAGGTAGGCGGCACAGGTGGGGCGCACCACCGCCCGATCCACCGCCCCCTTGGCAAATCCCGGAGGCTGGCTTACCGATGGGCCAAAGGAGACTGCTGATGTTTACAGGGATCATCACCGATATGGGCCGGGTCGAGCGGATCAGCCGTTCCGGCGATATGCATGCGCGGATCAAGACCGGCTATGACACCGATACGATCGAGATCGGTGCCTCGATTGCCGCCGATGGCGTCTGTCTTACCGTGGTGGCGCTGGGCGCGGATTGGTACGATGTCGATATCTCTGCCGAAACGCTGTCGAAAACCAATCTCGGGGCCTGGCAGGAAGGCCAGAGGGTGAACCTTGAGCGCGCGCTGAAAGTGGGCGACGAGCTGGGCGGGCATATCGTTTCGGGCCATGTCGATGGCGTGGCCGAGGTCGTGTCGATCCGCGACGAGGGCGACAGCACCCGCGTGCAGTTTCGCGCCCCCGATGCGCTGGCAAAATTCATCGCCCCGAAAGGCTCGGTGGCGCTCAATGGCACCTCGCTGACGGTGAACGAGGTCGAGGGCAATGTTTTCGGCGTGAACCTGATTTCGCATACCAAAGAGGTGACGAATTGGGGCGCGGTGAAAGAGGGCGACGCGATCAATCTCGAAATTGACACTCTGGCGCGCTATGTGGCGCGGCTGGCCGAAGCCAGCGCATGAGCGTGATTGGGCATAATGGCGGGCCGACGATGGAGCCGGGTGCGGGCTGGCGCAGCTACGCCTGGGCCCGCGCGCGGCGTGACACCCTGCCGAAAATGCCGCTGGAGATTGTGCGCCTTCGGGTGAACCGGGCGAAAGAGCTGGGGATTGATTACAAATCCTATGCCTCGATCCGGGCGGGCACCGGGCGCGACGTGATCGCGCTGTTGTTTTCCTCGAACGCGCTCCGGCTGGGGCCGAAACTGGTGGCGCTGCCCGAGATGGAAGCCGCCAAGCTTGGGGTAGTGAAGGGCGCGCATCGCCTCACCGCCGTGCATCGCCCACTGACACCGCATCTGGTGGAAGGCGCCAATGCCGCGCTGATAGATGCCGCCATGCAGGCGCCGACCCTGGCCGATGGCTGGGCCGCCACCCGCGAAAAGCTGACAGAGCTCACCCGGGGGCGCGGTCTGCCCTCGGATGCGGTCGTGGTGATTGGCGATACCGCGCTTGAGGCGGAATGGGCCGTGGCAGGCCGGATGGCGGGCTATCTGCCCGCCGAGGCCTATTTCGGCGCTGCATAACGTCGCTTTCGGGCCATTCCCGGTGCCCTTTCGTACTGGTATTGCCGGTTCAGAGGCGTTATCTGACCGCGTGCCCAATGCCGGGGGAGAGCATGACAGATTCAGAAGCCTACAAACAGCCGGGTCCAGTTGAGCGCAACTGGAGCGATGCGATTTCTCCGATTGGGGAGATTTTCGAAGAAGCTCGCAACGGGCGGATGTTCATCCTCGTCGATCATGAAGACCGCGAGAACGAGGGTGATCTGGTGATCCCCGCGCAGATGGCAACGCCGGAAGCGGTGAACTTCATGGCCACCCATGGCCGCGGGCTGATCTGCCTTGCGATGCCGAGCGAGCGGATTGACGCGCTGGGCCTGCCGCTGATGTCGACGCAGAACGCCTCGCGCCACGAAACCGCCTTTACGATCTCGATCGAGGCGCGCGAAGGCGTGACCACCGGGATCTCGGCTCATGACCGCGCCCATACCGTGGCGGTGGCGATTGATCCCAGCAAAGGCGCAGACGATATCGCCACGCCGGGCCATGTGTTCCCGCTGCGGGCGCGCAAGGGCGGGGTGCTGGTGCGCGCCGGCCATACCGAAGCCGCCGTGGATATTTCCCGCCTTGCCGGGCTTCAGCCTGCCGGGGTGATCTGCGAGATCATGAATGACGATGGCTCCATGGCGCGGCTGCCCGAGCTGATTTCCTTCGCCCAGAAACACGGGCTGAAGGTTGGCACGATTGCCGATCTCATCGCCTATCGCCACCGTCACGATAACCTCGTGAATGAAAGTGCCTCGAAAGCCGTCACCTCGGAATTTGGCGGCGACTGGATGCTGCGCATCTTTACCGATGAAACCCAGGGCGCCGAACATATCGTGCTGACCAAGGGCGATCTGACCACCGACGCGCCGGTTCTGGTGCGGATGCACGGCCTCAACCCGCTGGAAGATGCGCTGGGCCTTGGCCCGGCCCATGCCGACGAGCTGCCGCGTGCGATGCAGCTCATCGCCGAAGAAGGGCGCGGGGCACTGGTGCTCTTGCGTGATCCGGCGATGAAACTGGCGGTCGATGGTGATGTTGCCCCGCAGATCCTGCGGCAATACGGGCTGGGCGCGCAGATCCTTGCCGCTCTTGGCATCACCCGCATGACCCTGCTCACCGATAGCCCGATGCCGAAAATCGTGGGGCTGGAGGCCTATGGGCTGACCATCGAGGGTACTCATCCCATCCGGGGAGAAGGCTGATGGCCGCGAACGAACAGCATTACGTCCTGTCGCGCCCGAGCTTTGATAAGCCGGTGAAGCTGCTGATCGTGGTGGCACCGTACTACAAGGACATCGCCGATGACCTTGTGGCTGGTGCCAAAGCCGAGATCGAGGCTGCGGGCGGCAGCTGGGATTTGACCGAAGTGCCCGGCGCGCTGGAAGTGCCCACGGCGATTTCGATCGCCGATCGTTTGTCGAATTTCGATGGCTATGTGGCGCTGGGCTGCGTGATCCGGGGCGAAACCACCCATTACGACACCGTCTGCAACGACAGCTCGCGGGCGCTCACGCTGCTCGGGCTGCAGGGCCTTGCCATTGGCAACGGCATCCTGACCGTGGAAAACCGCGAACAGGCGGTGGCGCGCGCCGAGCCGGACGGGCAGAACAAGGGCGGCGGGGCGGCAGCAGCCGCGCTGCACCTCATCGCGCTTCGGCGCAAATGGGGCCAGCCCGAAAAACCCGTGGGTTTCAAACCCTGGGATGAAATCAAACTTGCCGGAGAGACCGGCAATCAAGGTGGGACTTCCGCATGAGCCTGTCGGGCAATCAAAAACGCCAAATGAAATCCGCCGCACGGTTGTTCGCCGTGCAGGCGCTGTTTCAGATGGAGGCCTCGGGCCAGACCGTTGATAAAGTCGTGCAGGAATTCGAAGATTTCCGCTTTGGCGAGCATCTGGACGAAGGCGATATGGCCGAGGGCGATGTCACCCTGTTCCGCGCGCTGATGGAAGAGGCGGTGAACCAGCAGGCCCGGATCGACCAGATGACCGACCGTGCGCTGGTGGCGAAATGGCCGATTGCCCGCATCGACCCGACCCTGCGCGCGCTGTTTCGTGCTGGCGGGGCCGAGCTGATTTCCGGCAACACGCCGCCGAAAGTGGTGATCAGCGAATTTGTCGATATCGCCCGGGCGTTTTTCCCCGAGAGCGACGAGGCGAATTTTTCCAATGCGGTGCTCGACCACATGGCGCGCGAGGCACAGCCCGACGCCTTCTAAGGGCGTCGGTCAGAGCTGGGGCAGGGCGTTGGGGCATGGTCCTGCGCCCGCCGCCCAGACGGCACGGGGCGCCGATCCCGCCGATCCTAAATTCTACAATTAGAGCTGTTTACGGCGCGTTCACATCCCGTGCCTAGCCTGCATCCGAGCAAGGTGCAGGAGTGCCAAACATGCAAGTGACCCAGGCTATCAACCCCGCGATGTCGCGTCATCTATCCGCCGCCCATGAGCCAGAAGCCCATGAGCCAGAAGCCGGTGAGCCGTCATCGTTCCTCGATGCGATGCGCGAAGGTATCCCGGACGATGCAAGCGCTGTCTTTCAGAAATATTCCCTACATTCGATCAGCCCGCGTGAGGTCGACCAGCTTGTCGGAGAGCTGCGCGCGGCGGGCTTGGGCGACATGAATGGGCTCTTGATGCTGCTAACCCGCGGGGAAGACTTTCAGAGCCATTTGCAGACAATCGGTGCAGAGATCACGGGCCATCCGCCCGATGCGGCCGCCCGGGCTGATTTTGCTCACCGGATGACCACGCCTGTCGACCTGATCGACGCGTTTCATACCGATGCCGAGATGGCCCGCAGGCGCGGTGATCCCAGTGAGTTTGCCGAGCAGATGGCAGATTACCTCGACCAGATCGACCGTCAGGCCCATGCCCGGGCCGTCACGCCCAGCACCGCCATGCCCAACTCTGCCGCGCAAACCGCAATCGAAGCGCGCCTGATGCAGGGGTGACCCTTCGTAGCGCCGGGCGAAGCCTCCGGCGCGATTACAAATCCGGGCCGGACCCAAAACGGGGCCGATCAAACCCAGTCGCTGGTCGCCATGCAAATGCAGGGTAGCTGATCGGCGCAAAGGTGCGGGAAATCCGCGGAAAAGGCGCGGGGGGAAGCCCCGTTATCGCCCCAAATCCGGCACCAAAAGGTGCCTCTGTTTACGGCTTGTTCACCATGCGAGCGTTAGGGTTCTCGTGAATAGGCGCAGGAGTAGCAGAATGCAAACGAGCCATGAAAACGAGCCGAACACCACGCAAAAGCGGTCGCTGTTCGGCTCATATTCCATTGAAAACAATCCCTCTCATCCGTTTTCGGTCTTGCTGAGCGGCAGTCCTCGGGGCGACGCACGCGACGTGTTTCAGGCCTATTCGCTGCGGTCGATCTCGCCGCGCGAGATCGATGAGATGGTGGCCAAGCTGCGGGCGGCGGGCTATTCCCATGCCGCCTTTCTTGAAGAGCTTGCGCAGCATGGGGAAACGCAATGCCAACAGGGCGTTTCGGCCCTTGGTCAGGCCTTCGAGCCGACCCGGCGCTTCGATCTGATCCGTGAGATGCGCGATACCGCCGAGGCAGCCCGCCGCCGGGGCGAACTCAGCGCCCCGCTGGAACAAATGGCGCGCAGCTTTGAGTGGTTTGAGACCATGATCCACGGCACCGGCGGGCAGGGTCCGTGGCGGCTTGGTGGCGCAGAGAGCGCTGAAACCGCGTAACGCAGGCGGCCTGATCTAGGCTTTCGTTGCCTCGCCTGTCATGGGCGGGGCGCTTTTCGCGGATCGACTGCCCAGCCAGACCGATCCCAACACGATCAACGCTCCGATGCCCTGTTGCGGGCTGAGGGTTTCGCCGAGCAGCAGCCAGCCCAGTGCGACCGCCGTGAGCGGGCTGAGAAAGCCCAGCGGGCTGATGGCGGTTGGCCCCAGCCGGGCGATGCCGCGAAACCAGAAGACATAGCTGAGCGCCGCGCCGATCAGGCCGAGCCACAGGAAACCGGCAATATTGGCGGGGCTGAGGGCGGGCAGCGCCGGTTCGGCGATGAGCGCAACCGGCAACAGCAACAGCCCGCCAGCGGTGAGCTGCCAGGCGGTGAAGGTGAGCGGCGAAACCGGCGGTTGCCATTTGCGGCTCAGCACCACACCAAGCGCCATCGACATCGCGCCGATCAGCGCCGCGCCCACACCGACGAGATCAAGCCCGGCACCGGGGCTGAGCAGCAGTAGGCCCACGCCGCCGATGCCGGACAGGGATGCGCCGAGGCCGCGCCGGCTTAGCGGGGTGCCCAGCAGGCTGCGGGCGAGGAAAAGCACGATCAGAGGCTGCATCGCCCCCAATGTGGCCGCCACGCCCCCGGGAAGCCGGTAGGCCGCCACGAACAGGGCCCCCCAGAACAGCGAGAAATTGAGCGCGCCGAGCAGGGCAAGCCGCCCGAGCCAGGCGCGGGGTGGCAGTTGGCGGCTGATCGCGACCATCAACAGCCCGGCGGGCAGGGCGCGCAGCATGGCATCGGTCAGCGGATAGCCCGGCGGCAGCATTTGCGAGGTGACGATATAGGTCGTGCCCCAGATGACCGGGGCCATGGCGGCGAGGAGGGTATCGCGGTTGCGGGACATGGCAGTGACCTTATCTTGATGTCGAGATAACTAACTTGACGTCGAGATATATGCGCAAAATCTTGACGTCAAGACAGTTTTCTGCAAGAGGGGCGGCATGGATCATGTCGATAAGGTTCTTGCCCAGTGGGCGCGCGAGCGGCCCGACCTCGATACCGGCCCGATGGGGCTGATCGGGCGGCTGAAGCGGCTGCAGCAGGTGCTGTCCGAGGCTCACACCCGCACCTTTGCCGAATTTGGTCTCAATGCCGCGAATTTTGATGTGCTTGCCACTCTGCGCCGCGCTGGCCCGCCCTATGCGCTGTCGCCGTCGGAACTGATCGAGTGGACGATGGTGACCTCAGGCACGATGACCAACCGGCTCGACCGGCTGGAAGCCGCCGGATTGATCGAGCGCCGCCCCAACCCCGCCGATGGGCGCAGTGCCGTGGTTGGGCTGACCGAGACGGGCGCGCGGTTGATCGACAAGGCGGTCGAGGCGCATGTGGCCACGCAGCAGAACCTGGTGGCCCGACTGGCCCCCGAAGAGCGCGACGCGCTGAACACCTTGCTGAAATCCTGGCTGACCGGGCTGACCGGGCAGCAGGGCTGACACGGGCCGCGACCTGTTGCCCCTTGGCATATGAAATTCATATGCTAGTCTTGGAATGGATCGCAATGCGTGGGGAAAGATCATGCCCAAACTGGTTCGCCTCTATATCAAGCAAATCCTGATCGGCTTTGGCCTGTCGGCGATTTTCGTATCGGCGCTGCTCTACACCAACGTGGCGAACCTCTGGCATCTGGTCACCAGCTCGGAAATTGGCTGGATCGCCGTGGCGATGCTGTTTCTGTTCAATGGGCTGGTTTTCGCGGGCGTGCAATTCGCCATTGTGATTATGCAGATGGAAGGGTCGGATGACGGGCCCAAAGGCGGGCGCAAGGTGCCGGTGGCGACCAATATCCCGGCCCGCGTTCAAAGCGCTGCCGAGGCCCCGAAACAGCGCCGTCGCTGAGATCGGATCGGCTTCCCGTATTAGGCGGGAAGGGTGGCGGGACCGCAGCAACCGTAGCAGCGCATTGCTCCCGAAGCCTGAAATATCAGGTGGGCGCCAGGTAACCAGACCACGGTCTGGACAGAGCCAGCTCCCTTTCGGTTGCTTAAGGCCACCGGAGACTTGCGCTCATATGTACGAGAAGAGCAGACCGCCAAGCGCTGACTTAGGCGTTCAGCGCTGCCTCCGCAAGGGGCAGGAGCGCGCTGAGCAGATCGTGGTCATGGCCCGGCGTGGTCTCGGAACCATTCCAGATCGCTGAAAGCGCGGGCAATACCCCGGCCCAACCAAGCAGGCGATTACGGTCATATCCGGTCACCTCGGCAAAGAGCGTGGCAAGCTGCGCGGCCCGGGCTGGGTTGGCAGCTTCACGCTCCATCCCCACCGGGTTGCGGAAGGCATTGGCCAGATCGAAGGCCGGATCGCCCACCACCCCTTTGGGATCAATCGCGGCCCAGCCGCCTTGGCCATCGCTCAGCAGATTGTCATGGTGCAGATCGCCATGCAGCAGCTTTGGTGGCGGGGCGGTGGCCAGAAGCTGGCGTGCCAGCCCGGCGGCGCGTGCCATTTCAGGCGTTGGGGACGCGTGGCTGAGCAGCGGCGCCATCAGGCTCTCCAGCGTTTCGACGCCCGGTAGCGGGGATGCGTGATGCAGGCGCAGGGCGGCCTCTGCCAGTATTCCGGCCGCACCCATATCGTCGCCGCCACGAGCCAGATCGCCGAGCGAGGGGCCGGGGAGCCAGCCCAGCAGATGCGCATCATCGCTGGCTGCGAGCAGGGGAACAGACCCGTCACCATTCCAGTGCCGGAGCAGCGCGGGCGCGCCGCCTTCACTTGCGATGCCATCAGGGGTGAGCAGCTTCAGCGCGGCCAGATGCCCTTGGTATTGCACGCGAAAGACCGTAGCGCGCGGCGTTTCGGCGATCAGATCAGGATCAGTCAGGCCCCATTGGGCAGAGGCTTGGGAAAGGCGGGTTCGCATCTGGCGATTTGTGCGACGGGCGGTCGCAAGACGCAAGGCTTTACAAATGTTTCTGCTTTGTTCACATTCCTCCCATGGAGACCCAAGACCCTTTTCTGACCGCCGCCCAGCCCGGGCAACTGCTCGCCCGGGGCGTGGCGCGGCATTTGCGGCTGCATGACTTCGTGACCATTGAGGAATTCGTGCCCGCGCGGGGGCTGCGGATGGATGTGTTTGCGCTGGGGCCGAAGGGCGAGTTTTGGGTGATCGAATGCAAATCATCCCGCGCCGATTTCACCTCTGACAGCAAATGGCAGGGCTATCTGGAATGGGGGGATCGGTATTTCTGGGCGGTGGATGCAGATTTTCCCACCGAGCTGCTGCCCGCCGAAACCGGGCTGATCATCGCCGATGCTTATGACGCCGAGATCATCCGCATGGGGCCGGAGGCAAAGCTTGCCGCGGCCCGGCGCAAGGTGATGATGCATAAATTTGCCCGCCACGCGGCGCGGCGGTTGCAGGATTTCCGCGATCCGGGCGTCAGCGCTTTTTCGGAGCCTTCGACGTAGCCTGTTCGTTCATCGCCCGGGCCTGGGCCGCCGCTGCGCGGATTTCTTCAGCGATTTCCTCGGCTTCCTCGGGTTCGAAATCCATCGGAAGGTCAACCCCTTCGCCTTCGATGTAGATCCGCACCATGCCCAGCGTGGTCGGCCCAATCTGAAGGTTGGCGCTGATATCGCTTTCGGAATCGATGCCCATGATGCTGGCTCCTTATCGCTGGCCGGGTTTCCGGCCTGATTACGAGCCGGGATTTACGCGCTTGCATGAGGTGAAGCAAGAGACTGCACACCTGATCCAGTCAAGTAATACGGTCCCCCATGCCCCATTTCGAAACCATCCGCGCCTTCATTGCTATCGACTCGCGGGGACTAGGGCGCAAACTGCTTCAGGCTGCGATGGATCATGCCCGTGCGCGCGGCTGCCACAAGATGGTGCTCTGGATCCATGAAAGCCACCGCGCCGCCTGCGCCCTGTATGAAAAGGCGGGCTTCGTTCAGACCTCCTCCACCCCCGGCCAAGATTTCGGCACCGATGTGGTCGATCAGACCTGGGAAATCGCACTTTGATCCGGTTATCACCCGCCGAAGTCGATTTTCGGTAATCTTCCCTCTTGCGTTCAGGCCGTGGCAAGGCTAAATCGCCCGCCAGTGCCGCCTTAGCTCAGTTGGTTAGAGCGCTGGATTGTGGATCCAGAGGTCCCCCGTTCAAGCCGGGGAGGCGGTACCATCACCCCAAACCGATAATTGCTGCGTTTATCAGGGCTTGAACGCGGGTGTTCCGTCGCTACTGAGCTGAGTCCACTGTGATTTCCTGCCGCAGCGTGACCCCGTCGAGCGCATAGATCAGGATGCGCCCGTCATCGGTCACCACGCCCAGCCAATCAGCGCCGCGCGTGACCGCTGTGGCCGCTACGCCGCCGGGCAATTGCAGATTTTCGGGCAGGGCGGCGCGCGGGGTGGCATTGAAGCGCATGACAATCACCACGATCAGCACTATGACACCGGCAATCATCGTCACGCTCAAGGCTGTGACCAGAGTTTTCAGGTAGCGCAGCAGGGCTGCGTCCTTGTCAGACAACGCAGTGTCGGAAGGTGCTGTGTCGGAAATCGGAGTGTCTTCCATGTCATCAACCCTCGTCGAGGTGGTTATCGCGGACAATCCGCCACCGCGCCTTGATAAGGCGCTCGCGCGCGATGTGCCAGCAGAAGCCGAGCTGAGTCGGTCGCGTCTGAGCAAGCTGATCGAATCCGGCGCAGTGATGCGCGGCGGCGAGGTGCTGACCGATCCGCGCGCCAGAACCGCAGCGGGCGATGTGATCACCATCACCGTGCCCGAAGCCGAGGAAAGCCATATCACGGCGGAAGAGATTGCGCTGGAGGTGGTCTATGAAGATGACGACCTGATCGTGATCAACAAGCCCGCCGGGATGGTGGTGCATCCGGCGCCGGGCAGCCCTTCGGGCACGCTGGTCAATGCGCTTCTGGCCCATTGCGGCGACAACCTGTCGGGGGTGGGCGGCGAGAAACGCCCCGGCGTGGTGCACCGGATCGACAAAGATACCTCGGGCCTGCTGGTGGTGGCCAAATCCGACGCCGCGCATCATGGGCTGGCAAAGCAGTTTGAGAAACACACGGTCGAACGTCACTATCTGGCGCTGGTCTACGGGGTGCCCGAACGTTCTGATCCGCGCCTGAAGGGCGTGAAGGGCGTGAGTTTCGAGCTTGGTGGGATCGTCAAACTCACCACCCAGCTTGCCCGGCACAAAACCGACCGGCAGCGTCAGGCGGTGATCTGGCATGGAGGCCGCCACGCGGTGACGCGCGCGCGAGTTGTCGAAACCTTCGGCACCCCGCCGACGCTGGCGCTGGTGGAATGCTGGCTGGAAACCGGGCGCACCCATCAGATCAGGGTGCATATGGCCCATGCAGGCCACAGCCTGATCGGCGACGCCACCTATGGCGGGCGGCGTAAGCTTTCGGTCAAGGCTCTGGGCGAGGCAGGCGAGGCGGCGGCGCGGGCCTTCCCCCGGCAGGCGCTGCACGCGGCGACGCTGGGCTTTATCCATCCGGTCACCGGCGAGGCGCTGCGCTTTGAGGCGCCACTGCCCGACGATATGGCCGGGCTGGTCGCGGCGTTGCGGCGGGGAGCTGGGGCCTGAAACGGCCCGCTTGGCAGCCTGCCGCTAAAACCTGATTGAAATACTCTGCAATTTCCTGTGAGCCCCCTTTCGTGCTGCGAAAATGAGGTTCATACTTCTTTCAAATCGAGGCGCTAATCCGGTTCGGCAACACTTGATCGGGTAAAAGAGCCGCCTATATTGATGTTAAGCCTCTATACATTGGGGCGCGAGGGAGATGTTATGGCCAATTATCAAAACTTGCCGGCACCCACCCCGGAAGGGGGATTGAACCGCTATCTGCAGGAAATCCGCAAATTTCCGATGCTGGAGCCGGAAGAAGAATACATGCTGGCGAAGCGCTGGGTTGATCACGAAGACAGCACCGCCGCCCATAAAATGGTGACCAGCCATCTGCGGCTCGCCGCGAAAATCGCCATGGGCTATCGCGGCTATGGTCTGCCGCAGGCCGAGGTAATTTCCGAGGCCAATGTGGGCCTGATGCAGGCGGTGAAACGCTTTGACCCGGAAAAAGGCTTCCGTCTGGCCACCTATGCTATGTGGTGGATCCGCGCGAGCATTCAGGAATACATCCTGCGCTCGTGGTCGCTGGTGAAGCTCGGCACCACCTCGGCGCAGAAAAAGCTGTTTTTCAACCTGCGTAAGGCCAAGGCCCGCATCGGTGCGCTGGAAGACGGCGACCTGCGTCCGGAACACGTGGCGCGGATCGCCCATGATCTGAACGTCACCGAAACCGAAGTCATCTCGATGAACCGGCGGATGTCGGGCGGCGATGCCAGCCTGAATGCCACGGTCTCGGCGGATGGCGATTCGACCATGCAATGGCAGGATTGGCTGGAAGACGAAGACGCGGATCAGGCCGGAGATTACGAGGCCCGCAACGAGCTGGAAGCGCGGCGCGAAATTCTGGCGGAAGCGATGAGCGTGCTCAACGACCGCGAGAAAGACATTCTGACCCAGCGCCGCCTGTCAGAGGCTACCGTGACGCTGGAAGACCTGAGCGAGCAATATGGGGTTAGCCGTGAGCGGATTCGCCAGATTGAAGTGCGCGCCTTTGAAAAGCTGCAAAAGCGGATGCAGGAGCTTGCCGCCAAGAAGGGCATTCTGGAAACCGTCTGATCTGGATGCCGGGCGCTTAGTCGTCCGGCACCAGTCGCAGCCAGACCCGCGCCCCGCTGTAGGGCGCGCGGCGCATCTCCAGAAGCGACCAGACCAGCCCCACCACCAGCGTGGCCGTCGCCAGCCAGAACAGCGCGCCTTTGGTGGTGTAGAGCGTGCCCGCCTGGGCCAGCATCACAGCGCTGCTCAGCCCGTGCCCCAGCGCCACCAGCGCCAGCGACCGGGTGAGGAGATAGAGAAACTGATCCACCAGAAAAGCGACGAACAGAATCGCCACCATCGCGCGCGTGGTTTCGGAGGGAAAGAAATGCCCCTGCGCCAGATGCGACAGGGCGAAAGCCGCAGCGGTGATCATCATCGCGGGAACCAGCCCCGTCAGTTTGCGCCAGCTGCCAAGGATCAGCACCAGAAACAGCGGGTAGCTGGCGACGTGAAACAGCGCGACCGAGGTGAAATGTACCGCAAAGCTGCGAAAGGGCAGGCCGGCCGTGATCAGCGCCCGCATCCCGTCGAAGCTGGTCATCAGCACCGAAAGCCCGATCAGCCCCGCCGCCATCGGCCAGTGTTGCAGGTCCGGCCACCACGAGATGGCCAGTCCCCAGCGCCGGGCGAGCGCCACCGGCAAGATGATCGACATGACTGGCAGTGCAACGAGGCACAGCGTCAGGCTCAGCGCGGTCATCCAGGGCTCGCCCGCACCGCCGCTCGCCGAGGCCGCAATGGAATTGCACAGCACCAGCAGCGCTGTGTAGAGGGCACCAAGAACAAGCGCGACAAGAGCGCGGGGAAAAGGTTGCGACATGCCACAAAATTGCGCCTTTCGTCCTGTAATTTCAAGGTGATTGCACCAAGGCCGGGCCAGGCGTAGAGTCGCAGACAAGAGCGTCAGAAGGAGAAAGCGATGGGCAACGAGTTGCGTTGGGGGATCCTTGGAGCATCAAGCTTCGCCGCCAAGCATATGGGGCCGGCGATCCATGCCGCCCATGGCAACCGGCTGGTGGCACTGGCCACCTCGACCGAAGACAAGGCCGCGCCGTTCGAAGCGTTCTGCCCCGGGCTCGATGTTTTTCTCGATTACGAGGCGATGCTGGAATGGGATGCGATCGACGCCATCTATATTCCGCTGCCCAATACGCTCCACGTGGAATGGACCAAAAAGGCCCTGCGCGCGGGCAAACATGTGCTCACCGAAAAGCCCATTGCGATGGAAGCCAGCGAGATCGACGCGCTCATCGCCCTGCGCGATGAAACCGGTCTGCTGGCGGCTGAGGCCTATATGATCGTGCATCATCCGCAATGGCAGCGGGTGCGTGCGTTGATCGACGAGGGCGAGATCGGCACGCTATCCCATGTCGATACGGTGTTCAGCTACGACAACCGCACCGAAACCGGCAATATCCGCAACCGCGCCGAAACCGGCGGCGGCGGCATCCGCGACATCGGCGTTTACACCTATTCCTCGGTGCGCTTTGCCACCGGGGCCGAGCCTGCCGCGCTGTCGTCGCGGATCAAATACGAAAACGGCGTGGATACCTGGGCGCAGGTGGTGGGCGAGATGGAAGGCCCCTCCGGGCGTTTCACCTATTCCGCCATGACCTCGATGCGGCTCGCGTCGCGCCAAGAGGTGGTATTTCAGGGGGATAAAGGAACGATCAAGGTGACCGCGCCGTTCAATGCTGGCATCTTTGATCAGGCCGAGCTGCATATACGCAATGAGCACGGCAGCACCCGGATCGAGCGTTGGCCGGGGGTAAATCACTATGAGCTGCAGGTGGAAAACTTTGCCCGCAGCGTGCGTGAGGGGGTAGCCTATCCGTGCCCGCTCGAATTCAGCAAGGGAACTCAGGCGATGATCGACAAGGTCTTTGCCAATGCTGTTGAGATTGTCTGAGGTCATCTGACCCGTCGCGGCCAAAAGCCCGTAGCGGGAGAAAGGATCGCAAGATGAAACCGACTAAAACACTTGTTCTGCTGGCGGATGATGAAAAGGCCCGCCTGTTTGAAAACCTTGGCATCGGCAAGGGACTGCACGAGCTTGAAGATTTTTCGGCAGCCGTGATCGATGCCGACCGCTGGCGCAATGCCGACAGGCCGGGGCGCAATTCGGCGACCAAGGGCGTGGCGCAACATGCCTTTGACACCGCCGAGGCTGAACACGACAACGCGCAGGCGGCCTTTGCCAAGCTGGTGCTTGAGGAAACCCTGCGCTTTTTCGACAAGGGCAGCTATGAACGCTTCGTTCTGGTGGCGCCGCCGAAAATGCTCGGGGTGTTGCGCGGCGGGCTGGAACCGCGCATGAAAGAGGCGCTGGTTGTCGATATTGCCAAGGATTATCTGCAGCTTACCCCGGATGAGGTGGTGAATCGCCTCGCCGGTGAAATCGTGCTTTAGGGCCGAGGAGGCAACATGGCCAAGTCACCGAAGAAACCCGAAACCGAAGTTGAACCGCAAGTTCTGGAAGAGCCCGTGGCGGAAGACGAAGCTCCCGAAACTGAGGACACCGATAACAACGTCTGGATGCGGGGGCTGTGGATGTTGATCCTCGCCGTGCTGTTCGGACTCGGCGAAACCGTTCTTGTCATCGCCGCCGTCATCCAGTTTCTCTGGCTGCTGTTCGGCAAGGAAAAGAATCAGCCGGTGGCCGATTTCGGCAAGGATCTGGCCGATTGGCTTGCCAAAGTGACGCTGTTTCAAACCGGGGCGACGGAAGCGAAGCCTTTCCCCTTCGCCCGCTGGGGTAGCACAGACGAGGCTAAGGCCGACTGAGCCACTTCGCGGGAAAGGAGCATGAATGGCAACCGGATGGGCGCGCGATGGCGCGGTGCAGGAACAGATTGACGCCTCGATTGCCGAGGAGCTTGAGCGGATGCGCACCAGACGCGCTCCGCAGGGCGAAAGCCTGACCCATTGCGCCGAATGCGATGAAGAAATCCCCGAGGCGCGGCGCAAGGCGCTGCCCGGGGTGAAGCTGTGCATCGATTGCCAGCAAGAGCGCGACGGCTCCTTCAAGACCCGCCCCGGCATCAACCGGCGCGGCTCGAAAGACAGCCAGCTGAAGTAATTCAGACCGATGTCTGACATGAAAAACCCCCGCCCGGATATTCCGGACGGGGGTTTGTGTTTGGAGCCTGTGGGCTTTCGGGCTTAGCCGATCAGCTCTTTCACCTTGGCCGCAACCGCCTCTGCGGTGATGCCGTAGCTTTCATAAAGCTCATCCGACGGGGCCGAGGCGCCAAAGCCGGTCATGCCGACGAAGGCGGCCTTGGCTTCGCGCCCACGCTCGCCCAGCAGCCAGCGATCCCAGCCGCCATCGCGCAGCGCGGCTTCGATGCCCACCCGTACCGGCCCAGCGGGCAGCACTTTGCGGCGGTAGCTTTCGTCCTGCTGTGCGAACAGCTCCATCGACGGCATCGACACCACGCGGGTGCCGATCCCTTCGGCTTCAAGCGCGTCGCGGGCGGCCATGGCAATTTCCACTTCCGAGCCGGTGGCGATCAGGATCGCCTGACGCTTGCCGGTGGCCTCGGCCAGAACATAGGCGCCCTGAGCGGTGAGGTTTTTCACCTTATGCTCTTTGCGCAGGGTCGGCAGGTTCTGACGGCTGAGCGCCAGCACCGAGGGGGTGCTTTGCTGGGTCAGGGCCAGTTCCCAGGCCTCGGCGGTTTCCACCGTGTCGCAGGGGCGGAAGGTCAGGGTGTTGGGCGTGGCCCGGCAGATCGCCAGATGTTCCACCGGCTGGTGGGTCGGGCCATCTTCGCCAAGACCGATGGAATCGTGGGTCATCACATAGGTGACCGGAATACCCATCAGCGCCGACAGCCGCATCGCGCCGCGTGCGTAATCGGTGAAGCAGAAGAAGGTGCCGCCATAGGGGCGCAACCCGCCATGCAGGGCGACGCCGTTCATCGCCGCCGCCATGCCATGCTCGCGGATACCATAGTAGACGTAGCGGCCTTTGCGGTTGGTCTCGTCAAACACGCCCAGATCGCCGGTCAGGGTGTTGTTCGAGCCGGTCAGGTCAGCCGAGCCACCGAAGGTTTCCGGCATGATCGGGTTCACCACTTCCAGCACCATCTGCGACGATTTGCGCGTCGCGACTTTCGGCTGCTCGTCGGAGATCTGCTTTTTCAGCGCGCGGATCGTGGCCGAAAGCTTCTTCGGCGACTCACCGGCATAGACCCGCTTGAACTCGGTCCGGCGGCGTTCGGTCTCGGCAGCAAAGCGGGCTTCCCATTCCGCGTGCTCGGTGGCGCCGCGGATGCCAATGGCTTCCCACTGGGCCTTCACATCGGCCGGAATGGCGAAGGGCGCCCAGTCCACACCATAGACGGCCTTGGCGGCCTTCATCTGCTCGGGATCGGTCAGCGCGCCGTGGCCCTTCGAGGTATCCTGCGCGGCGTGGCCCAGAGCGATGTGGGTTTTGCAGGCGATCATCGAGGGTTTCTTGGATTTCTTCGCAGCTTCGATGGCGGCGTCGATCTCGTCCGGGTCGTGCCCGTCGATCGACTGCACATGCCAGCCCGCCGCCTTGAAACGCTGCACCTGATCGGTGCGGTCGGTGATGTCGACGGTGCCGTCGATGGTGATGTTGTTGTTGTCCCAGAACAGCACGAGCTTGCTCAGCTTCTGGCGACCCGCCAGCGCGATGGCTTCGTGCGAAATGCCTTCCATCAGGCAGCCGTCGCCCGCGAAGCACCAGGTGTAATGGTCTTGCAGCTTGCGCCCGAAGCGCGCGCGCAGGGCCTCTTCGGCCATTGCAAAGCCCACCGCATTGGCAACCCCTTGCCCCAGCGGGCCGGTGGTGGTCTCAACGCCATCGAGTAGGTGGCTTTCCGGGTGACCGGCGGTCTTGGCGCCCATCTGGCGGAAGTTTTTGATCTCTTCCAGCGGCATTTCGCTGTAGCCGGTGAGATAGAGCAGCGAATAGATCAGCATCGAGCCGTGGCCACCCGACAGGATGAACCGGTCGCGGTCTTCCCACTTCGGCGCGCTCGCATCAAATTTCAGATGCTTGCCAAACAGCACGGTGGCCACATCGGCCATCCCCATCGGCATCCCCGAATGGCCCGAATTGGCGGCAGCGACCGCGTCGAGCGTCAGGGTGCGGATGGCGGTTGCGCGCAGCCAATGATCGGCATGTTTTTCACGAAGGGTTGCGATGTCCACGGGGATACTCCCTTTCCAGCAATATTGCGTCGAAGCTGTCAATAACACCCGCGGCGGCAAGATCAAGCACGAGCTCCAAGTGCTTGACGCCAAAGGGGGGGGCAATTACCCGTTGACTTGGTTAAACTGGTGAAAACGGGGCTGCCCACACGATTCGGCCCATTCGGGCCAGCTCGCGTCGGGATGGCAGGTGCGGACCGTGTAATGAACGAGAGAAGGCAGGCAGAGCATGAGTGAGATTGCAGACCTTCAGGCCAGGATCACCTCGGCCCTTGACCGGATTGGGTCTGGGGTGGAGGGGCTCGAAAAGCCGACAGACGGTGGTGGCGAGGATCGCGAGGAAATCGCGCGGTTGCAAACGGCGCTTGATGACGAGCGCACAGCCAATGCCCAGCTTGAAGCGCGGGTCGCCGCGATCAAGGAAAAGCAGGAAAAAACGGTGAATACGCTCGCCGGTGAGGTTGAGCGTCTGCGTGCGCTTCTGCAGGCCGAAGAGGCGATGATTGCCCGGCTGTCGAAGGTGAATGGTGAGCTGCGGTCCAACAACACCGCCCTGCGCAACACGATCACCGCCGGGCTGCCCGATGCGCATCTGGTCAACAAGGCGATGATGGCCGAGCTGGAAAGCCTGCGCGCCACTCAGGCGGCTGACCGGGCCGAGCTGGATGCCATTCTGGGCGAGTTGACGCCGCTGGTCGAAGAGACCCGGGCCCGCGTCGAAGCCGCAACGGATGAAGAAACCACTGCGGCCCTCGACAGTGTCGACGCGCCGCAGCCCGAAACCGCCCTTGCCGAAACCGCCCCTGCAGATACCGCCCCCGAGGGCGAGCCTGATCTGGCGGCGATCATGGGCGCTGTGGCTGGGCCTGATGGCGAAGATGAGGAGCACACCGATGCCTGACGTGAAGATCACCATCGGCAACCGCGACTTTGAAGTTGCCTGTCAGGAAGGCGAAGAGCATTTCCTGAAATCCGCTGCCGCCATGCTGAACGCTGAGGCGCAGACCTTGATTGGCCAGATCCGCCACCTGACCGAGAGCCGTCTGCTGCTCATGGCCGGGCTGATGCTGGCCGACAAGACCGCCGCGATGGACGACAATCTGAAGATCGCCGAAAAGCGCATTGCCGAGCTGGAAGCCCAGCTGGGCGGCGCTGCGCCGAAAGGCCCGGTGGCTGTGCCGAGCCCGCTGCCCGACAATGTGGGCGACACTCTGGGCGAGATTGCCGCGCGGGCCGAGGCCATCGCCGATCTGGTCGAGAAAAAAGCGGCGGGCTAGGGGGCCAGCACGCGCCGCTGTCCTGATCCATCTGCGCGGCCCTGATGGGAGGCGTGACCGATGAAGGATATGCAGCACAGTCTGGAGGAGTTTGCTCCCGGCATTTGGCTGGTGGACTATCCGATCCGCTATAGCGGCATCACATTCAACGCCCGCACCAGCATCATTCAGCTTTCGACCGGGCGGCTCATCCTGCATTCGCCCTGCGAGATCACGCCCGCGCTGAAAGCTGAGATCGAGGCGATTGGCCCGGTCGGCTGGCTGGTGGCGCCGGGCAATTTTCACCACCTTCATATGAAATCTGCGCAGGAGGCGTTTCCCGAAGCGGAAACCTGGATCTCGCCGGGGGTGGAGAAAAAGCAACCGGAGCTGCAGTTTGACGGCATGCTGGGTGAGGCCATGCCCGAGGCGTGGGCGGGCGAGATTGAACAGGTGTTCGTGCCCGGCAGTCGGGTGATTTCCGAAGTGGTGTTTCTGCACCGCGCCAGCCGCACGCTGATCGTGACTGATCTGATCGAGCTGATCGGGCCTGAGACGCCCGGTATTGGCTGGGGGCTGAGATTCTATTGGAAATTCGTCACCTTCATGTGGAACAAGCCGCGCCCGGCGCCGGAATATTCCATGCTGATGCGCTATAAGCCCACGGCGGCGGCGCTTCGCCAGGTGCTGGCCTGGGAGTTTGATCGGATCGTGCTCTCGCATGGCGATCTGATCGAGGAAAACGCCCATGCCCGGGCCGAAGAAGCCTGGGCCAAGGTGTTGCGCAAGGGCTGAGCAGGCCCCGGTTTGTAAGCGCTCGGGGCCGCGCGCTGACCGTGCTGACCGGGAAACCGGGGTTTCCTGTCAGGCGTACAGGAAAATTCACCCCGATCTGGGCGGAAATCCATCACAGGCCCCGCCTTTGCGGTTGACTCGGGGGCCAGCGTCGCTAAAAGGCGGGCTTCAAGGATTTACCCGGGGCCGTGGCCTCGATGAGGAGCAGAGAAAATGGCGAAGCCGACAACAATCAAAATCCGCCTGAACTCGACCGCGGATACCGGCCACTTCTACGTGACCAAGAAAAACGCGCGCACGATGACCGAAAAGATGGTCGTGAAAAAATACGACCCGGTCGTGCGCAAGCATGTCGAATACAAGGAAGGCAAGATCAAGTAATCTTGCCTCATCTTACGAAATGGGCCGCGCTGCAAAGCGCGGCCTTTTTTGTTTCTGGCTGAGTGTCTGTCTGGCTTTGGAGGCCAGCTGTGAGGTGGGTGCGCCCGTGGCTGGCCCAGGCCTCAGAGTCCGGCGTGCAGGGTGGCCTGTAGCTCGTCCTTGCGGCGTCGGCGCCGGGCCACATACCACAGCAGCATCAGCGCATAGGACATCCCGAAACTTATCGTGGTCATCGGCCGTTCCGACAGGGAACCAAACAGATCTTGCATCAAGACGCACCTCCTATTCGCATGAGCAGCTAGAGGGCGAATAGGGCACAAATTCGGCCCCGATAGGGTGTTCGCTTGGCCCGTGCCCTGCTCCGGAAACAATAAGGGCCGGTCACATGGACCGGCCCCGATTGGTTAATATTTCGCCTGCGTCAGCGACGGTCGCCGAGGAATTGCAGCAGGAACATGAACAGGTTCACGAAGTCCAGATACAGGTTCAGCGCGCCGAGGATGGCCGATTTGGCCAGCCATTCGCTATCCATCGCATGGGCGTGCTGGATATAGGCCGTTTTGAGCTTCTGCGTGTCATAGGCGGTGAGGCCTGCGAACAGCAGCACGCCGATGGCGGAAATCGCGAAATGCACCGCCGGGCTATGCAGGAAGATGTTCACGACCGAGGCCACGATCAGCCCGATCACGCCCATGATCAGGAACGACCCCCAACCGCTGATGTCTTTCTTGGTGGTGTAGCCCCAAAGGCTGAGACCGGCGAAAGATATCGAGGTGACAAGGAAGGTCTGAGCGATCGAGAAGCCGGTGAAGGCCACGAAGATCCAGCTCAGCGAAAGCCCCATCACAGCGGCATAGATGTAGAAGTAAAGCTGTGCGCCCGCAGCTGACAGACGGTTGATCGCCGCGCCAAAGCCGAACACCATCAGCAGCGGGGCGAACATGACGGCCCAGCCCAGCAGGTTCGGTTGCAGGGTGATCGGGTCACGAAGAATCGAAAGCAGCGCCGGCGACGAGCCAAAGGCCCAGGCCACGAGCGCGGTAACAAGCAGGCCTACGGACATCGTGCCGTATACCTTGTTCATATGGGCGCGCAGCCCCTCATCGATCTGCGCGCGGGCACCTGATGCCGCGTGGACCGAGTTATAACCAGCCATTGTTAGCCTCCTGAAAGCCAAATTTCATTGGGGCGCCGGTTCGGCACCCCTCAGGTCTGAATATTGGCAAACCAGGCCGGTTTTTCAAGGCTGGAAGCGACTTACAGGGCGTTTGCCGCCAAAGAGTTTAGTGAATATCCCAGAACGGACGCACGGCTTCTTCATGCGCGACAAAGCGGTCAATGCCGATATCGGCCAGAAGATGCTCGTCGAGCGTATCGAGCTGCGCCCGCTGATGATGGGTCGCGAAAGCCTGAATGAGCCATGACATCGGGTGAAAACCCGGGTGACTGTGATGGGAAATGTGGTGTTTCGTGCTTATCGTTTGCATCATACTCTCCTGGCCTCGTTGGCGTGATTTACGGTCAAAGCCCCGCCTGTTGATTAGATAGCGCTTTTTGTGACATAATAAAAATGAATGATTATTAGTTAATGCATCAAGGAACGTGATATGTCGCGCAATCTCGATATGGCCGCCATTCGCGCCTTCGCCACCGTGGCCGAGGTGGGCGGGGTGACCCGTGCGGCCGGACTTTTGCACCTGACGCAATCGGCCGTGTCGATGCAGATCAAGCGGCTGGAGGAATCGCTCGGACGCAAGCTTTTAGAGCGTCAGGGCCGGGGGGTTGGGCTGACCGCCGATGGTGAACAGCTGTTCGGCTATGCCAGGCGCATTCTGCAGGTGAATGACGAGGTCTGGTCGCGCTTTACCGGCTCGGCCTATGAGGGCGAGCTGACGCTGGGGGTGCCCAACGATCTGGTCTATCCCGCCCTGCCGCCGGTTCTGCAACGCTTTCACGCCGAATATCCGCGCATGAAGGTCACGCTGGTCTCGTCCTATACGCGGCGGCTGAAGGAAATGTTCGACCACGGCGATTGCGACGTGATCCTGACCACCGAAGATTACGTCGATCCCGGCGGGGTCACCCTAGCTACGGTTCCGCTGGTCTGGGTCGGGGCGCATGGCGGGCAGGCCTGGCGGCAGCGGCCCCTGCGGCTGGCTTTTGAGAACCGCAACATCTTCCGGGGCGGGGTGGAAGAGGCGCTCGATGCGGCGGGGATCGAGTGGGAGATGGCCGTCACCTCGGAGATGAGCCGTACCATCGAGGCCACGGTTTCGGCCGATCTTGCCGTGCACGCGCTGCTCGAGGGAACAGTGCCCGCGATGCTGGAACAGATCGACCATGGCGGTGCACTGCCCGAGCTGGATGAAAAGCACGTGAACCTCTACGAGGCCGACACGCTGAAAGGTCCGGCGGAAAAGGCGCTGGTGGCGCTGCTGCGGCAGGGCTTCGGCGGATAACAGGTCTGGCGTGCCATCGAGATTCGCTTGACACACAGGTTAACGTAACGTCAACTACAACTCACCAACCCGGTAAAGCGCGCACCGTCAAAAGTGAGATTTTGCCCCAAGTTTTGGACTTCAACACGTCAAAGCCAGAGGTTTTGGGGTGTTCGAGGCAGATTCGGGATTTCGAAAAAACAACCTTAAGTTGAAAGTGTGATTTTGCGACGGGGGTTTTGCAAAATGCAAAAGAAAGTGCAAAACACGCATTGCGAGTATCCTAAAGAGTCTTTTGAGCGCGGAAGGATCAGCGGCAAGCGTTAAACAACTTCTACTAAGTTAATGATATATAATGCATTAGTATCCCTTTCGGGGTTTGACCAAAAAGACAGGTTGTGGTTGCAGGCCCTCACATGGTTTCTGAATACGTTGCTGCTTGTTACCGAGGAGAGCATTGAATGAAACACCCTGTGGATGTTCACGTGGGGAAACGTATTCGTCACCGTCGCTGGATGGTGGGCATGACTCAGCAACAGCTTGCTGAGAAAGTCGGCATTAAATTTCAGCAGATTCAGAAATACGAAACCGGCATGAACCGCGTCAGTGCGTCGCGGCTCTGGGATATTTCCGAAGCTTTGTCCGTTTCGATTGAATTCTTCTTTGAAGGCATTGAAGGCGGCCTGGCTGCCGCTTCGGAAAGCACCCTGCCGGGTGATATTCTGGCCGACAAAGAAGCTCTGGAACTGGTGCGCTCGTACTACGCGATCCCTGAAAATCAGCGTCGTCGTCTGTTTGAGCTGGCCCGGGTTCTGTCGGACGCCGCTTGACGGTTTGAACTGCAGCGGGTACCGCCGGAGCAATTGACATCCGGTGGCCCAATGCTTCAGATCGACGAAACGACCCAGAAAAATCTGATCGAGACAGCGTTAAAGCTGGCTGATGTGGCGCGGGGGGCAACCCTGCGCCATTTTCGCGTGAACGGCCTGACCGCCGACAACAAGGATACAGGCGGGTTCGATCCCGTGACCGCCGCCGACCGCGAAGCCGAAGAGGCGATGCGCGATGTTCTGGCGAAGATGCGGCCCGAAGACGGGATCTTTGGCGAAGAATTTGGCCGCAGCGAGGGCACCAGCGGGCTGACCTGGGTGCTCGATCCGGTCGATGGCACCCGTGGCTTTCTGTCCGGCACGCCCACCTGGGGGGTGCTGATCGCCGTGGGCGGCGAAACCGGCCCGATCTTTGGCGTGGTCGATCAGCCCTATATCGGTGAACGTTTTGTCGGCGGTTTCGGGCAGGCCTATGTCGAGGGGCCACAGGGGCGGCGGGGCTTGCAAACCCGCGCCGCGCGTCCGCTGTCCGAAGCGATCCTGTTCACCACTTTCCCCGAAGTCGGCAGCGCCATCGAAGGCGACGCTTTTGCCGATCTGTCCGAGCAGGTGAAGCTCACGCGGTATGGCATGGATTGCTATGCCTATGCGCTGGTCGCCGCCGGTCAGATCGACCTTGTGGTCGAGGCCGGGCTGAATGCCTACGACATTCAGGGGCCGATGGCGGTGATCGAGGCAGCGGGCGGCATCGTCACCAACTGGCAAGGCGGTCCGGCCCATCAGGGCGGGCGGGTGATCGCCGCCGCGAATGCCGATATCCACGCCGCCGCGCTGAAGCTGCTGTCGCAGGTGCCCGAGGGCTGAACCCTTGCGTGCGGGCCGGGCGGCGGGGTAATCTCGCCCCACCGGCCTGCGTCCTTTGCCCTTTCTGGCTTGTTGGTCTTGCGTGTTCACCGAAATGGGCCAGAGGGAACACGCGATGGAAATTCTCATCAAAAACGCCGCCACAGTTCTGACCATGGACGATACCATGTCGGAGCATCATGGCACCGACATTCGCCTGCGCGACGGGGTGATTGTCGAGCTGGGGCAGGGGCTTACGACCACAGGTTCAGAGCTGAATGCGGCCGGTTGCGTGGTCACGCCGGGCCTCGTGAACACCCATCATCACCTTTATCAGAGCCTCACCCGCGCGGTGCCTGGCGGGCAGGACGCGCTGCTGTTTGGCTGGCTGAAAACCCTCTATCCGATCTGGGCAAAATTCGGCCCCGACGACATGTTCATCTCGGCCCTCACCGGGCTGGCCGAGCTGGCGCTGTCGGGCTGCACGCTCACCTCCGACCACCTTTACCTCTACCCGAACGGCGCCCGGCTTGACGATACCATCGCGGCGGCGGGCGAGATCGGGCTGCGTTTTCATCCCACCCGCGGGGCGATGAGCATTGGAGAAAGCGCGGGCGGGCTGCCGCCGGACAGTCTGGTTGAACGCGAGGCCGACATTCTCAACGACAGTATCCGGGTGATCGACGCCTTTCACGATCCGCGCCCCGGCGCCATGGTCCGGGTGGGCGTCGCCCCCTGTTCGCCCTTCTCGGTCAGCCGCGAGCTGATGCGTGACGCCGCCCTTCTTGCGCGCGACAAGGGGGTGATGCTGCACACCCATCTGGCCGAGAACGAGGAAGATATCGCCTATTCCGAGGCGCAATTCGGGATGCGTCCCGGCCAATATGCTGAAGAGCTGGGCTGGACCGGCCCCGATGTCTGGCACGCCCATTGCGTAAAGCTCGACAGGCAAGAGATTGATCTTTTTGCCAGAACCGGCACCGGCGTCGCCCATTGCCCGTGCTCGAACTGCCGCCTTGGCTCCGGCATCGCCCCGGTGCGCGCGATGCGTGATGCGGGGGTGAAGGTGGGGCTGGGCGTCGATGGCTCGGCATCGAACGATGCGGGCAATCTGATCGCCGAGGCGCGTCAGGCCATGCTGTTGCAGCGCGTGGCCCACGGTGCCGACAAGATGAGCGCCCGTGAAGCGCTGCGCCTTGCCACGCGCGGCGGGGCTGAGGTGCTGGGGCGTGACGATGTCGGCCTGATCGCCCCGGGCAAACGCGCCGATCTGGCGATCTGGGATGTCTCGGGCATCGAAAGCGCGGGCAGCTGGGATCCGGCCGCTCTGCTGCTGGCTGGTCCCACCCGGGTGCGTGATCTGTTCGTTGAAGGACGCGCCGTGGTGCGCGAGTGCCAGATCGCCACGCTCGACCTGCCACGGGTGATCGAGCGGCAGAACGCGCGGGTGCGGGCTCTTATGGCTTAAACCGCCTCGATTGCCACTGCGATCCCTTGGCCGACGCCGATGCACATCGTGGCCAGTGCTTTCTGCCCCGATTTCAGCTCCAGCGCCGCCGAGCCGGTGATCCGCGCCCCCGACATGCCCAGCGGATGCCCCAGCGCAATCGCGCCGCCATTCGGGTTCACCCGCGCATCGTCATCCCTGATGCCAAGATCGCGCAGCACCGCAAGCCCCTGGCTGGCAAAGGCTTCATTCAGCTCGATCACGTCGAAATCGCTCTGGCTCAGCCCCAACCGCGCCATCAGCTTTTGCGAGGCGGGCGCAGGGCCATAGCCCATGATACGCGGGGGCACGCCCGCCGCCGCGCCGCCCAGCACCCGGGCAATCGGGGTCAGCCCATGCGCCTTCACCGCCGCTTCCGAAGCGATGATCAGCGCCGCCGCGCCATCGTTGACGCCCGAGGCATTGCCCGCCGTCACCGAGCCGCCCGCGCGGAATGGCGCGCGCAGTTTCGCCAGCGCTTCCAGCGTGGTGTCGGCGCGGGGGTGTTCGTCGGTGTCGACGATCACCGCATCGCCCCTGCGCTGGGGAATGTTCACCGGGGTGATCTCGCGCGCCAGCCGCCCGTTTGCCATCGCCACGGCGGCTTTCTGCTGCGAGCGCAGGGCAAAGGCGTCCTGGTCCTCGCGGCTGATCGCGAAGTCTTCGGCCACGTTCTCGGCAGTCTCGGGCATGCTGTCGACGCCGTATTGCGCCTTCATCACCGGGTTCACAAAGCGCCAACCGATGGTGGTGTCGTGAATTTCGGCGCTGCGGGAATAGGCGCTTTCGGCTTTGGGCATCACGAAGGGGGCGCGGCTCATGCTTTCGACCCCGCCCGCGATCATCAGCTCGGCCTCGCCCGCCTTAATCGCCCGCGCGGCCGTGATTACCGCATCCATGCCCGAGCCACAAAGCCGGTTCATCGTGGTGCCCGGCACGCTGTCGGGCAACCCGGCCAGCAGCGCGGCCATGCGCGCCACGTTGCGATTGTCTTCGCCCGCCTGATTGGCGCAGCCATAGATCAGGTCATCGACCGCCGCCCAGTCGATATCGTGCCGCGCCATCAGCGCTTTCAGCGGCACCGCGCCCAGATCGTCGGTACGCACCGGGGCCAGCGCGCCACCAAAACGTCCAATCGGGGTGCGGATGTAATCGCAGATGAACGCGTCGCGCATGTCTCTCTCCTCGGGCTTCTTCGCGCCTTTCCTAGCGCGCGGGGCGGGAAAGGGTGAGGGAAAACTGCAGCACGCAGCGCTTGTTCAATCTGTGGCGGGTTCTGTTCGTATAGTGAACAAATCTGGCAAGATCCGCCGGATCACACCGGTTTGCCCGCCACATAGGTGGCCGCGATGGCGCGATCGTCGCCCATCATGATGGTCGGAAATACCGCTTCCCACAGGCTTTCGGCCCGCCCGGCGCGTTGCGCGATGGCGGGGGTCGAGGCGAGGTCGATCACCGCAAGATCGGCCTCCATCCCCGGGGCCAGCGTGCCGATCTTGTCATCCAGACGCAGTGCCCGGGCAGACCCCACCGTGGCCAGCCACCAGAGCTGCGCCGGATGCAGCGCCGTGCCGCGCAGCTGGGCGATCTCATAGGCGGCCGCCATGGTGCGCAGCATCGAAAACGACGAGCCGCCGCCGGTATCGGTGGCGAGGCCAATGATCTGGCCCTCGCGCATCAGCCCTTCCATGTCAAAAAGCCCCGAGCCGATGAAGGTGTTCGAGGTCGGGCAGTGGATCAGGCTGGCCCCGGCCTCGCGCAGCCGGGCGCGTTCACGCGGGGCAAGATGGATCGCATGGCCCATCAGCGCCCCGGGGCCGAGCAGCCCGGCGCGCTCATAGACATCCAGATAATCGCGCGCCTCGGGAAACAGCTCGTGCACCCAGTCGATTTCTTCATGTTGTTCAGAGAGATGCGTCTGCATCAGCACCTCGGGATGCTCGGCCCAGAGCGCCCCCAGCGCTTCGAGCTGCGCGCGCGACGAGGTCGGCGCGAAACGCGGGGTGATCACATATCCAAGGCGGCCCTGCCCATGCCAGCGCTCTAGCAGCGCCTTCGACTGATCGTAGGCGGCCTCTGCGCTGTCGCTGAGATTATCCGGGGCATTTTCATCCATGCAGGTTTTGCCGGTCAGCGCCCGCAGCCCGCGCTTCTCAGCCTCGGCAAAATAGGCATCAACGCTTTCGGGATGGATGGTGCCAAAGCTCGCCACTGTGGTGGTGCCTGCCGCCAGCGTCAGGTCGAAATAACGCGCGGCGATGGTGGCGGCATAGCCCGCATCACCAAACCGCGCCTCTTCGGGAAAGGTGTAGCTGTTCAGCCAGTCGATCAGCCGCTTGCCCCAGCTCGCGATGATCGCGGTCTGGGCATAATGCGCATGGGCATCGACAAAGCCGGGCGAAATCAGCGCGTCGCCGTGATCGGTGAGCCCCGCCTGCAGATAACTGGCGCGGATCTCATCGGCCGGGCCAACCGCAATCATCTTTCCATCCTCAACCACGACCGCGCCCCGGCGTTCATGCCGCAGCGCCTTTTCGGGCGGCATCTCGAACGGGTTGCCGGTGAAGCTCAGGGTCTGGCCAAGAAGTATCTGCACGCTGCCGCTCCGATTGCGCTGTCAGGATGCGCGGGGCAGGGCTGGGGGCCTGAGCCGCCCGGAGGCCCGCGCAAGCCCGCAGAATGCCGCCCCGTCGCGGCGCTGTCGAGAGCGAAAGGCGCGCCCCGGGCCGCTTGTGCCACTCGGAGCTGCCGATCGTGTGGTCTAGCCGAAGGCCGCGTCCATATCGTCGCCGTAGTCATCGCTTGTGTCGCTCAGCTTCAGCGCCCCGGTGGCGCGTTGCAGCACCCCGGCCTGACTGCGCAGCGCCTGCACGGCAGCCGTGGTTTCTTCAAACATCGCGGCGTTCTGTTGGGTCACGGTGTCGAGATCGTCGATTGCGATGGAAATCTCCGACAGGCCGCCAGCCTGCTCGGTGGCCGACGTGGCGATGCCCTGCACCAGTTGATCAAGATTGGCGACCAGCTTGTCGATGGTTTCCAGCGCGGTGCCGGAATCGTTGACCAGATGCACGCCGGTTTCGACCTGCCGCCCCGAGGTATCAATCAATTGCGAAATCTCGCGTGCCGCATCCGAAGAGCGTTGCGCCAGCGCCCGCACTTCCGAGGCCACAACCGCAAAGCCGCGCCCGCTTTCGCCTGCGCGTGCGGCCTCGACCCCGGCATTCAGCGCCAGAAGGTTGGTCTGGAAGGCAATCTCGTCGATCACATTGGTGATGTTCGAGATCTGCTCGGAGCTTTTGGCAATCTCGCTCATCGCGGCGACGGTTTTCTCTACCACGTCGCGCCCTTTGGTCGATTGGTCGCGGCTTTCCGTCACCACATTGGCGGCGCTACGGGCGTTTTCGGCTGAGGTTTTCACCGAGCCTGAAAGCTCTTGCAGCGCGGCGGCGGTTTCGGCCAGAGCCGCTGCCTGCCGCTCGGTGCGTTGGCTCAGATCCAGCGCTGCGCCGTTCAGCGTGTCGGTCTCGTTGGTGATCTGCACCGAACCATCGACGATATCGACCACAAGCGTGGCGATCTTGGCCACAGCATTGTTGAAGTCGATGCGCAGCTTTTCATAGGCCTCGGGGAAGCTCTGGTCGATCTGCACGGTCAGATCGCCTTGCGACATCGCCCCAAGCCCATCGGCAACCGCCTGCATCACCTCGGTTTGCTCTTTGTGGGCCCGGGCGCGTTCTGCCTCGGCTTCGGCGCGCTGCGCGTCCTGCCGGGCGCGGGCCTGTTCTTCAGCCTCATGCTGGGCTTCAGCGGCGCGCTCTTCGCGCTCATGCGCTTCGCGTTCACGCTGCGCGGTCCGCTCACGCTCCTTCGCGATTTCGGCATCTTTCGCCGCCTGTTCCTGCTCAAGCCGCCGTCTTTCGACCAGCGCATCGCGGAACACCGCCACGGCCCGGGCCATGCCGCCAATTTCGCTGGTGCTGGCCAGATGCGGAATTTCCGCCTCGGTCTCGCCATCCGACAGAGCGCGCATGCGCTGTTGCAAGGCGTTCAGCGGCCCGGTCACGCTGCGGATCAGCAGCGTCGAAACGATGGCCAGCACGATCAGGCTGCCGATCAGAATAGAGGTGCTGACGAATCGCAAATGGGCAAGATCGGCCTGGATATCGGAAATGTAAGAGCCGGTACCGACAACCCAGTTCCACGGCTTGAACAGCTTCACATAGCCGAGCTTGGCTTCCGGCACATCGGAATTGGGTTTGGTGAAGTAATAGGTGATCGCGCCCGAACCCTGGGCGGCCGCGAGCTTGTTCATCTCAACGAAAAGCGGCATTCCCTTCACGTCTTTGTAACCCGACTGATCGGTGCCGATCCATTCCGGGTGCGAGGGGTGAACCTGATAGATGTTTTTGGTGTCGAAGGCGTAGAAATAGCCGCCGTCGCCAAAGGTGAGATCATTCAGGCGCTTGCGCCCTTCCGCCATCGCCTCGTCGCGGGTCAGGCTGCCATCGGCGACCTGCGCTTCAAGCTCGGTCAGCACACTGACGGCGGTATCGGTGACATCCGAAAGGTGTTTTTCACGCATCGCATAGGCATTGTCGACCGCGAGGCTGACGAGCACTACGCTCAGCACCGCTGTCATCAAAACAGCCAGCGCGACGATGGCGTAGAAGCGGGTGGATAGACGGGAAAGAATTTTTTTCAACATTGGTATTTCCATAATCCCCGGGGGAACGGCACCTGTCTCACTTGCGAAATCGGTCTCCGGCCGGCATCTGCTGCAAGTATCTTAGTGATTGGTAGTAAACATTCGGTTTTCATCGTTTTCCCATTCCCTCTGTTCCTCGTGGATGGCTTCGCCTATGGTCCGAACCGAGAACAGGGACGGCAGGGGCTGATGGACGACTACATCAACGACAGCGTGCCGGAAGAAGGCGATTACGAGCTCGACCGCGAAATCCTGCGCCCGGTTCTGTTGGCGCTGGAAGCGGGTGATTCTGCGCGCCTGACCAAGCTGCTCGAACCGCTGCACGCCGCCGACATCGCCGACCTTCTGGAACAGGTCGATAGCGAAACCCGGGGTGACCTCGTGCGCCTTTACGGGCGCGAATTCGACGGCGATATCCTGTCGGAACTGGATGAAAGCATCCGCGAAGACGTGATCGCGTCGCTTTCACCCGAGATTCTTGCCGATGCTGTCCGTGAGCTGGAAACCGACGATGTCGTCGATCTGATCGAAGACCTCGGTGAGCCGCAGCAAGAGGCCATTCTTGGCGCTTTGGAAGCGGTTGACCGGGTCGCGGTCGAACAATCGCTGACCTATCCGGAAGAAACCGCCGGTCGTCTGATGCAGCGCGAAATGGTGGTGGCGCCCGAGCATTGGAATGTCGGCCAGATCATCGACTATATGCGCACCGCAGAGGAGCTGCCGGAGCAGTTCTACCATGTCATTCTGGTCGATCCGCGCATGCGCCCGGTGGCGAATGTTACGCTTGGGCGGATCATGTCATCGGCACGCGGTACGCCGCTGGCAAATATCGCCGAGGAAAGCTTTCGCACCATCCCGGTGCTGCAGGACGAGGGCGATGTGGCCTATGCGTTCAACCAGTATCACCTGATTTCGGCCCCGGTTGTGGATGCCGACGAACGGCTGGTCGGGGTGATCACCATCGATGACGCCATGGGCATTCTCGATGAAGAACACGAAGAAGACATCCTGCGTCTGGCGGGGGTTGGCGAAAGCAGCCTGTTGGACAATGTGATGGAAACCACCCTGCGCCGGGTGCCGTGGTTGGCGGTCAATCTGATCACGGCGGGGCTGGCGGCCTTCGTGATCTCGAGGTTTCAGGATACCATCGCCTCGCTGGTGGCACTCGCTGTGCTGATGCCGATCGTCGCCTCGATGGGCGGCAATGCGGGCACCCAGTCGCTGACCGTGGCGGTGCGCGCGCTGGCCACGAAAGACCTGACCTCCGCCAACGTCTGGCGGGTGATCCGACGCGAAGCGCTGGTGGGGCTGGTCAACGGGATGGCGCTGGCGATCCCGCTGGGGCTGCTGGTGGCGCTGGTGTTCGGTTCCATGTCGCTTGGAGGCGTGATCGGGGCCGCGCTGGTGATTAACCTCTTTGTTGCGGCCTTCGGCGGAACCGTGGTGCCGATCATTCTGGAACGCATTGGCGTCGACCCAGCGTTGGCCTCGGGCGTTTTCGTAACGACAATAACCGATGTTGTGGGCTTCTACGCCTTCCTCGGACTGGCAGCGGTAATCCTTCTATGACCCTCGATGAGATCAAGAAAACGGCGCGCAAAGAGGCCTTTGCGCGGCGCAAAGCAGCGCATGCGGCAGGGACCGATGCCGCCGCGCAGGATCGGCTGCGCGCGCTTCTGGCCCCGCATCGGGGCAAGGCGATTGCAGGCTATATGCCGATCCGTACCGAGATCAGCCCGCTGCCGGTGATGGAAGAGATGGCCGCGCATGGCCCGGTCGGTGTGCCGGTGATCCTCGGGGCGGGCCAGCCGCTGCAATTTCACCGCTGGACCCCGGATGGCACCATGATCGAGGGCGCTTTCGGCGCGATGGTGCCGGAAGACGGGATCGAGATCGTGCCGGATGTGCTGATCGTGCCGCTGGTCGCATTCGACCGTGCTGGCAATCGTCTGGGCTATGGCGGCGGGTTCTACGACCGGACGCTGGAAAAGCTCCGCGCGCTGCGTCCGACCATTGCCATCGGCTATGCCTATAGCGCGCAGGAGGCTGAGAGCCTGCCGCTGGAGCCGACGGATCAGCCGCTGGATGCGATTGTCACCGAGGCCTATACGCTGGAATTCTGAGCTGCCCTGCGAAAGAGCTAGGGCCGGGCGTCAGGATTGCAGGCTGGTTTCGTCCACCACCGGGGTGATGCGCCGTTTCAGCACCGCTTCGCGCCAGGTGATGAAGCTGACTGAGCTAAGGATCAGCGCCCCGCCCAGCATCACCCAGGGATCGGCCGGTTCGCCAAAGAACATGGCACCGATCATGACCGACCAGACCAGTTGCAGGAAGGTGACCGGCTGCGTCACCGTCATAGGCGCGGCGGCAAAGGCCAGCGTCATGGTGTAATGCCCGGCGGTGGCAAAGGCCGCGACGCCAAAGAGCCAGGCCAGTTCCTGCGGCTGAGGCGTGACCCAATGCGCCAACGCGAAAGGGGCAAGGCCGATGGTCACGGTGATCGACAGCATCGCCACCACCACCACCGGCTTGACCCGCCCGGCCATCCGCCCGGCGATGAGGTAGGAGGCGGCAAAGCAAGTGGCCGTGGCCAGCATCGCATAATGCCCCGGCAGGATCTCTCGCACGCCCGGACGCAGGATGATCAGGGCACCTGCAAGCGCTGCCACAATCGCCAGAATCCGCCGCGCTGCCAGTTGTTCGCCAAATAGCAGCGCCGCGCCGACGGTCACGAAAACCGGGTTGAGATAGTTGATCGCGGTGACCTCGGCCATCGGGATATGCGCCATCGCATAGAACCACAGGATCACGCCTAGCGCATGAACCAGACCGCGCAGCGAGAACAGCGCCAGCGCTTGCCGGTCAAGCCGCGCGGCGATCAGCGGTTTCAGCATCGGGATTAGAAAGACCAGCCCAAGCAGATAGCGCAGAAAGGCGCTTTCGGCTGCCGGGATGCGTCCGCCCACATGCTTCACGATCGCATTGACCATGACAAAGTTGAGACCCGTCACCAGCATCCAGAGGACGCCGACAATCGGTCGCTGATAGGAGAGGGCGCGCGCGTCAGTCATTGCGCGATGTGATCCGAACCCGAGGGGAAGGGCAAGCGCAACTTGCCGTGCCGCTGCGGGTTTCGGAAGGGTAGGGCGCCCCGCCTATAGCCGGGCACCCTGGTTGGGGGCGAAGGGACAGCCCCCGCGCGTTTCGTCAGTTGGTCTTGCAGGTCTTGATCCCGAAGATCGAATAGAGCGCGCACCAACCAAGAATGCCGGTTACCAGCGGGATCACCCCGATCCAATAGAGCCACGAATAGGCGCCATTGGGATTGAGAAAATAGCCGGCGATCAGCGCGAAGCCGAGTACGATACGCAGAACGCGGTCGATGGTGCCTTCATTGGTAGGAAACATGGGTCACTCCTTTGCCTGTTTCATCCATAGCGTGAATGCTTGCCCACAACCTAGCATTTAATTCCGGTCTCCGCATGTGACGGAGTCACACAGCCGGCGAATTTGCCAATGCTTCCAGCGCTGCAACGTCATGCACCCGGATCAGCCCGCGTTCCGAGCGGATGGCCCCGGCGCGCGCCAGCCGGTCGAGCCGGCGGCTGACCACTTCGCGGGCGGTGCCGATGGCGCGGGCAATTTCGGCCTGGGTGATCGCCAGTTCGCCATCAATCGCCCGCTCAAGGATCAGCGTCGCCAGCCGCGCCTCGACCCGCATGAAGCTCATGGTCTCGATCAGCTGCATCATCGCCTGCATCCGCTCGCCAAAGGCCGCGAACACCACCTTGCGAAAGGCGGGCGAGCTGTCGAGCAGTTCCAGAAACACCGGGCGCGGGATCAGCACCAGCCGGGTGGGGGCGGTTGTCATCGCCTCGGCGGAATAATCGTCGCCGCCCAAAAGGCCGAGGGTGGACTGGATGCAGCTTTGCCCCGGTGCCACCTCGTAAAGCAGGATATCGCGCCCGTTCGGGCCCAGCAGCGATACCGCCACCTGACCCGACAGCACCACCACATAGCCCTTCACGGTTTCGCCGGGGGCAAACAGCCGCGTGCCCTCGGGCAGCTCCATCGGCTTCAGCCGCTCCAGCGCGCTGCGGGCGGCGGGCTCAAGCGCTGCCAGCTCCTGTGCGTCTTCGGTCCAGCTCATCCGCGGTCACGCCTTTCAAATCGCGGCAACAGTGCCGAGAAATCCTTGCCGCGCCCATCCTCCTCTTCAACGAAGCGGGCGTAAAGGGCGGTTGCCGCAGCCCCCATCGGCGTGTCGGCATCGGCCCCCTCTGCCGCGGCCTGCGACAAGCGCAGATCCTTCAGCATCAGTTCAGCGGCGAAACCGGGCGCATAGCCATGATCGGCGGGGCTGTCCGGGCCAATGCCGGGGGCGGGGCAATAGCTGGTCATCACCCAGCTCTGGCCGGACGAGGTCGAGACCACATCGAACATCTTCTGTCGGTCCAGCCCCAGCTTGTCGGCCAGCGCGAAGGCCTCGCAGGTGGCGCTCATGGTCACCCCAAGGATCATGTTGTTGCAGATCTTCGCAGCCTGCCCGTTGCCGGAAAGGCCACAATGCACCGCCTTCTGCCCCATCACCGCGAGAAGCGGCGCGACGGCGGCAAAGCCCGCCTCGCTGCCCCCGACCATGAAGGTCAGCGTGCCCGCCGTTGCGCCGCCAACCCCGCCGGAGACCGGCGCATCCATAGCCAGAAGCCCGGCGGCTTCGGCCTGAGTCGCAACATCGCGTGCGGCGGCAAGCTCGACGGTGGAGCAATCCAGAAACACCGCGCCGGGTGTCATCGCCGGGATGATCTCATCGGCCACGGCACGCAGGATCGCGCCATTGGGCAGCATGGTGATCACCACTTCGGCGCCGCTGGCAGCTTCGGCGGCGCTGGGGGCTTGCACCACGCCCGGCGGGCAGGGGGCGGCCGGATCGTAGCCCGTCACCTCATGCCCCGCCGCCAGCAGATTGCCTGCCATCGGCGCGCCCATGTTTCCAAGTCCGATAAATCCAATTTTCATGGTTTCCCTCCCTGATACCGCTTGGCACAGAGTTTGCGGGCTTCCCGAAGAGGGGGCAACACCAAGTTGCGTCGCAATGTCGCGGAGGGTTTGAGGCGGGCCGAAAGGCGGGGGATAAATGCGCGAAAGCCTATGAATCAGTCAGCCCGCAGCGGTAAGCTGCGGGCTGTACCGAAATGGCTGACCAAACACCTAACTCGAAGAGCTTTTGTAAAAGACTCTTCTACTCTATACACTCAGTTCCAATTCCCGGCACCTTTAGTCATCCAATGAGACAGACCGAAAATCAACGCGCAAGTCACGAACTGCAGGTCTTTGCCACGAATGGCAGGGTCTTCACGATCTCGTTGCAGACGTCGTGGAAGGTTGTGACGTCCAGGATGTACTTCTGGCTGATGGCGCTGTTCAGCCTGATGGTGGCTTTGTTCGATGCGCCGGTTTTCAGGGTTAAACTGTCGTTTTTAGGACGGTTTCTTTATTGGTATCTTGACTGCATGCTCGTCACCGCTTTCTGGGGCGTGCAGGCCATTATCATGCTCTGGCTGATACACGGCCTGAAGCTGCGGCTGCGCAACTATGCCCTGATGAACAACTTTTTGAACATCGCGCTGATGGTCTGGCTGAACTACTGGTTCTCTTACCAAGTGCTTGGCCTGGACAAGCTGACGGTGCTGCAGGTCTGGGGCGAGGTCCTGCGCTACACCTTGATCGGCTCCGTGGTCGAGATTCTGATCGTGGCTTTCGTGTTGCCGCAATTCGAAGGCGTCGGGTTCAAGAGCTGGCGAGAGGCTATGCTGCCTGAGGTCGACACTCTTCAGGTGAACAAGCGCAAGATCCCGCTGAGCGAGCTGCGCTATATCAAGTCGGTCGAGCACTATGTCGAGTTGGTCACCGATCACGACACGCTGCTCGAACGGGCCTCGCTGAAAAAACTGATCAAACAGCTGGAAGGCGCCGGAGGCATCCAGCCGCACCGCTCTTATTGGGTGGCGCGCCGGGCCGCTCCGGAGCTGAAACACTCCGACGGGCACCAGTTTCTTGAACTGGATGATGGGGTGACGATCCCGGTTGCACGCGCGCGGGGTGGTGATGTGCAGAAATGGGTCGAGCAGCTCGACTGACCTGATCGCTCAGACCTGCCAGTCGTCGGCACCCAGCGAGGCCAGCATCGCCGCAACCTCATCATCGCTCACATCGGCCAGCGTCGGGTGTTTCCAGCGTGGGGCCTTGTCCTTGTCGATCACCGCGGCGCGAATGCCTTCCAGAAAATCGCCCTGTTCGGCGGCGCGCCAGGTGAAACGATATTCCCGCGTCAGCGCGCTCAGAATATCGCCGCCTTCCGCCCGCAGGGCGCGGATAATGGCGATGCCTGCGGCGATGGCGAGCGGCGAATTACCGGCCACCGCACGGCGGGTGGCGCGGGCAAACTCGCTGGGATCGGTGTCCAGCGCGGCGGCAATCTCGGCGGGGCGGCCCGCAAACAGACGGTCGATCTCGCTCTGCAATCCGGCAAGCGGCGCGGGTGGCGGGGCTTCGGACATGGCCGCAACCATCGCCACATCGCCGCGATCCTCCAGTTCGGTGACCAGATCGATCCAGAATTCGCGCGGCACGTAAGAATCGGCAAAGCCGGTGAAGATCGCGTCACCCGGACCCATCCGCGCCACGCTGGCGGCTAGGTATTCGCCGATATGCCCCGGCGCGCGCGCCAGCAGATAGGTGCCGCCCACATCGGGCACCAACCCGATGGCGGCTTCCGGCATGGCAAGCTGGCTGTTCTCGCAGACCACCCGGTGCGAGGCATGGCACCCCAGCCCGACACCGCCGCCCATGGTAAAGCCCTGAAGCAGCGTGACCACCGGCTTGGGATAGCCTGCGATGGCCGCATTCATCCGGTATTCATCCGCCCAGAACCGCCGCCCATAGGCGAAATCGCCACGGGTCCCGGTCCGGTACATTTCCTGGATGTCGCCGCCCGCCGAAAAGGCGCGGTCGCCTTCCGCGTCGATCAGCACCAGCGCCACCTCAGGATCGTCGCGCCATGTGTTCAGCGCGGCGTGAATGTCGCGGCACATCTGCCAGGTGAGGGCATTGAGCGCCTGCGGGCGGGTGAGGGTGATCCGTCCGGCCTTGCCGGAGGTGCGGATGTAAAGATCGGCCATGGGTCAGAGATCCGCCTGAAATTGTTCGCTGAGATGGCGCACAACGGCGCGCAGGGCGGCCTCGGGCGTATCGCGCGCCTCCAAGGCGTCGTAATAAACCTGCCGCTGGGCGCGGGCCGCATTGCCGTTCTGAACGATCCCGCGCGCCGCCTCAACCTCGGCCAGACAGCCCAAAGCCTCGGCATCCTCCCGCACCAGCGCGATCAGCTCGTCCACCAGCTCATCAAAGCCCAGAAGCTCGCGCCGCCCGAGATCGATCAGCCCGTTATCGGTGCCATAGCGCATCGCGCGCCAGCGGTTTTCGGAGATGAGGAAATTGTCATAGATCCGCCAACGCCGGTTCTGTGCTTTCAGCCGCCAGAAGAACCGTGCGAGCGATTGCACGATGGCCGCCAGCGTCAGCGAGGTTTCCAGCCGGGGCGAGACATCCATGATCCGGGTTTCCAGCGTCGGAAAGCGCGACGAGGGGCGCAGGTCCCACCAGATTTTCGAGGAATCCTCGATCACTCCAAGCCCGGTCAGCGCCTCGACCGAGCGCTGATATTCCGACCAGCTGGCGAAATGCGGCGGCAGACCGGTGCGGGGCAGATTGTCGAAAATCGTCAGCCGGTACGAGGCCAGCCCGGTATCCTCGCCCTGCCAGAACGGCGAACTGGCCGACAGCGCCAGCAGATGCGGCAGGAAATAGGTCAGCTGGTTCATGATGTCGATGCGGTCTTCCTCGTCGGGAATGCCCACATGCACATGCATGCCGGAAATCAGCAGCCGCCGCACAACCCCGGCCAGATCGCGTTGCAACTCATTGTAGCGCTCCTTGTCGGTGTGATGCTGGTCGCGCCAGGCCGAAAACGGGTGGCTGGAGGCAGCAATTGGAACAAGGCCAAACTCGCCCGCTGCCTGCGCCACACCGGCGCGCAAGCGGCGAAGATCGGCACGCGCCTCACCGATATTGGCACATACCTTTGTGCCCACCTCGATTTGGCATTGCAGAAATTCCGGGCTGACCTGCGCCCCCAGCTCGGCCTCGCAGGCCGCCATCAATCCGTCAGGCACCTCGGCCAGCGCCAGCGTGTCGCGATCGACCAGCAGGTATTCTTCTTCGATCCCGATTGAAAAGGCGGGTAAATCTCTGGCCATGTCACGTTCCCGGGCTTTTGGCCAAGACTGGCAGGAAACCGGACCATGGGCAAGCGCGCGGGGCCGTGGCCCCGGCGCAAGGTTTTGCGGTCAGGCCAGAAGTTTCCGCGCCTGTTCCGGGGCCGCCGCGACGCTCAGCAGCTCTTCGATACTGTCTTCGGGTTGGCCCAGCACCACCAGCGCTTCGTCTTCGCGCTCGACAATGATCGGCACCGCCCCTTCGATCCCGGCCCAGGTCTGGCGGATCGTTTCAGCAATTTCATGCGCCTTCGGCGTCGGTGCCAGATAGACCATCAGCACCTCGCCAGCTTCCAGCCCGAGCACACCGGCGTTTTTCGCCTGCAACCGCATGAATTGCATGAATTCGGCGCACCAGCCGGTGGCCGCGCTCAGGTCGACCAGATGCAGCTGCCCCGGGCGATAATCCGGGTGCAGAATGTAATCATTGAACAGTTTCTCAGCTACGGGCAGGGTGATTACCCCCTCGTAACGGCAATAGACAAGGTTGCGCGTAGGCAGAATCCGATATGTCGCCGTCATGTGTTCCCCACTTCCTGTTGCGCGATGCCACCCGCACCGCAACTCAGAGAAGTATGCCGCAGATCACTACAGCTTGTGGCGGGGAAAGCGCCGGACAGTTTCCCCCGGGCTGGTGGGGCCGGGGGAAGGGGTCAGATCAGCCGCACCTGCGTGCCGATCGGGGCAAGGCCGAACAGCTCTTGGATCTTTTCATTATATAGCCCGATGCAGCCGTCCGAACTGCGCCGCCCGATCTTGCGGGTGTCATGGGTGCCATGGATCAGATAGGCGGGCCAGGAGAGGTAAAGCGCATGGGTGCCCAGCGGATTTGTGGGGCCTGCGGGCATCACATCGGGCAGGTCGGGAAACCGTTCGTGCATCGAGGCGGTGGGGGTCCAGGTCGGCCCCTCTTTCTTACGCACCACTTCGGTATAGCCACGCCGGGTCAGCTCATCGGTGCGGGGCACCGAGGTGGGATACAGCCGGTAGGTCTCGCCATCAGCCGCCCAGAAATGCAGCGCCCGGCTGATCGTGTCGGCGACAATGGCGCCCTTGCCGAGCGTGTCGAAATGGTCCTGCCAGTTCATCGTCTGGAACGACGAAATGTTGCGGCGGATCACCTCGTCGCCCACCACCTCGGGATCGGCGGTTTCAGCCCGCAAGATCGAGGGGGCAAAAAGAGGCAGCGGGGCGGCGGCCAGAAAAAGCCGTCGGGAAAGGCCGGGTTTGCGCATGGATTGGGCTTTCTGTCGGTCTGTTCGCGGGAAAGGATTGGGCCAGACCTAGCAGCCCTGCCGCGTCGCTGCCACGGCATTTACATGCGCTCCCGCGAATGTGAAATCCGGTGAGCGGATTATCGCGCCATCTCTGAAGGGGCGCGCAGCGCGTCGATGCTGGTTTCGCGCTGCCCGAGAAAGCGCAGCACTTCCGCTTCGTCGTCATGGATCATGATCACCATATGGGGGATCGGCTCCCAGCTGCGCTTGGCCAGGGTCGCCATGTCGCGGGCCACCTCGGTCGGGGCATAGATGCCCACCAGCTGATCGCAGCCGGTATCGACATAGAGGTCGAGCATCTGCCCGTGAAACTCCATGAATTTCACATAATCGCACTCGCGGCCGGTGGCGGCGCTGGAATCAAACAGAAATTTCAGCCCGCGGCGAAATTCGGGATGCGCCTGATAGCGCTCGGCGGCGCGATAGGATTCTTCAATCGTGACAAAGCCCGTATAGGTGACAATCGTCAGCCCGCGTTCCGGTACGATCTCAAAATTCACCGCCATTCCGCCCGCTCTCCCTGCAACCTAACCGTTCGTCATGCACCCAGCCCGCGCGCATGGCTGCGATCTATATCTGTGCGTAAGTGAGCCGTCTATTCCTAAAGGGTTGGGAGGCCTTAAATACCAAGGGGCGCCGAAGCGCCCCCTTGAACTCGTTAAATGAACCGGTGTCAGTCCATCGCCTTGAAGGCGGTTTCGGCGCCATCCTTGATGCCCGAGAACCAGCGCTCGGTCACCGTTTTGGTGCGGGTGTAGAAACGGAAGGCGTCGGGCCCATATTGGTTGAGATCGCCAAAGGCCGATTTTTTCCAGCCGCCAAAGGTGAAATACGAGAGCGGCACCGGGATCGGGAAGTTGATCCCGACCATGCCCACATTCACACGGGAGGCGAAATCGCGGGCCACATCGCCATCGGCGGTGTAGATCGCGGTGCCGTTGCCGTATTCGTTGTCGATCACCAATTGCAGCGCGTCTTCATAGGTTGCCGCGCGCACGGTCGACAGCACCGGGCCGAAAATCTCTTCTTTGTAGATGTCCATCTCGGGGGTGACGTTGTCAAACAGCGAGGGACCAACAAAGAAGCCGTTTTCATAGCCCTGCAGGCTGAAATCGCGGCCATCCATCACCAGCGTGGCGCCCTGGTCGACACCCGAGCCGATCAGCCCTTTGATCCGAGCCAGCGCGGCGTCGGTGATGACCGGGCCGTAATCCATATCGTCGCCAGCGGTGTAGGGGCCGACTTTCAGTTTCTCGATGCGCGGCACCAGCTTTTCGATCAGCCGGTCAGCGGTTTCTTCGCCCACAGGTACGGCCACCGAAATCGCCATGCAGCGTTCGCCCGCGGCGCCATAGCCCGCCCCGATCAGCGCGTCGGCGGCCTTATCAAGGTCGGCATCGGGCATGATGATCATGTGGTTCTTGGCGCCACCGAAGCACTGCGCGCGTTTGCCGTTCGAAGCGGCGCGACCGTAGATATATTGCGCAATCGGGGTCGAACCGACAAAGCCCACGGCCTGGATGATCTCGTTATCGAGGATCGCGTCCACCGCTTCCTTGTCGCCATGCACCACCTGCAGCACGCCATCGGGCAGGCCTGCTTCTTTCAGCAGTTCGGCCAGCAGAACCGAAGTCGTCGGAGTGCGCTCGGAGGGTTTCAGCACCATCGCGTTGCCCGAAGACAGCGCCGGGGCCAGTTTCCACAGCGGGATCATCGCCGGGAAGTTGAAGGGGGTAATGCCCGCAACCACGCCCAGCGGCTGACGCATCGAATAAAGGTCGATGCCCGGCCCGCCGGAATCCATGAATTCGCCTTTCAGCTGATGCGGCGCGCCCATGCAGACCTCGACCACTTCCAGCCCGCGCTGCACGTCGCCGCGCGCGTCGGGCAGGGTCTTGCCATGCTCGCGGCTGATCGCCTCGGCCAGCTTGTCCATGTCGCGATTGATCAGCTCACCGAATTTCATCATCACCCGGGCGCGGCGCTGCGGGTTGGTGGCGCCCCATTTCTTTTGCGCTTCGGCGGCCTTGGCTACGACATCGTTCATCTCTTCGGTGCTGGCGAGCTGAACCTTGCCCTGCACTTCGCCGGTGGCCGGGTTGTAGATATCGGCAAAACGGCCCGAGCTGCCTTTGACACGCGCACCGTTGATCCAGTGTTCCAGTTCGTACATGGGAAATCCTCCTGAGGTTTGGCGGCAGGATAGACTTGCAAATTTGCGCCAAAAAGAGGCAAGTTCCCAAATGGGCTTTGCAGAAATGCAAAGGGGGGCCACGCGGCTGGCAGAGCAAAGGATAGGTTATGGATCCGGACTGGGACGATCTTCGGGTATTTCTCGCGGTGGCGCGGGGCGAAAGCCTGTCAGAGGCCGGGCGGCTCTTGAAACGCGATCCGGCCACGGTGGGGCGGCGGGTGACCCGGCTGGAAGAGGCTCTGGGCACCGCGCTGTTTCAGCGCTCGCCCCTGGGCTACGGGCTGACCGAAGCGGGCGCGCGACTGATGGAACATGCCGAAGCGGTCGAGCAGGCCGTAGCGCGCGGCGCAGAGGCGCTGCAGGGCGCCCCCGGGCAGCTTTCCGGCCAGATTCGTATCGGTGCCCCTGACGGTTGCGCCAGCTATCTGCTGCCGCAGGTTTGCGCGGCCATTCAGGCGGCGCATCCGGCGCTGGAAATGCAGGTCGTGGCGCTGCCGCGTGTGCTCAGCCTGTCGCGCCGCGAGGCCGATTTTGCCGTCACCGTTTCGCCCCCGACCACCGGGCGGCTGACGGTGCAGAAGATCACCGATTATCACCTGCATCTGGTGGCCCATCGCGATTATCTGGCCAAGGCCCCGCCGATTACCACGCTGGCCGATGTCACCGATCATTCCGTGGTGGGCTACATCCCCGACATGATTTACGATAAGGAACTCGACTACTTGTCCGAGATCGGGGTCGACCGGGTGGCGCTCGCCTCCAGTGCGATCTCGGTGCAGCTCGGCTTTCTGCGTCACGCCGCCGGGCTGGGCATCACCCATGATTTCGCGCTGCCTTTCGTGCCCGGGCTGGAAAGGGTTCTGGCCGATCAGTTTTCCCTGACCCGCAGCTATTTTCTGGTGCGCCATGCCGGGGATCGCCGCAGCGAGCGGCTGACTCGGGTGGGCGATTTGCTGCTGACCGGGCTGCGCGCCGAACTGGCGCGGCTGGAAGCTCTCGCTTGACAAGTTGTCGCGGCCTGCGCGACGCTTGAGACAGGAGAGGTGGCGCCTATGCCGCTCAGGGGGAATTCGAGAGGAAATAAGACCATGCTGATCAGCCAGATTCTGCAAGACAAAGCGGTGAAGGGCATTCTGACGGTGCCCCCAGGCACGAAAGTGGCCGATGCGGCGAGTCTTCTGTCCAGCAAGGGGATTGGCGGCGTCGTGGTGTCTGAAGACGGGCTGCACCCGGTCGGGATCATCACCGAGCGTGACATCGTTCGCGAGCTGGGCAAGCGCGGCACCGGCTGTCTGACCGATGAGGTCGACGCGATCATGACCAAAAAGCTCAAAACCTGCGCCCCCGGCGACCGGGCCATCGCGGTGCTGCAACGCATGACCGATGGCCGTTTTCGCCACATGCCGGTGATGGAGGGCGACGAAATGGTCGGGCTGGTTTCGATCGGCGATGTGGTCAAGGCGCGGCTGGAAGAACTGTCCAATCAAGCCGATGCGCTGAAAAACATGATCATGGGCTACTGATCCGGCGCGGGCAGGGCAGGCCCTTGCCCGCAGCGCTTTCGCCGCAATGCGGAAAGCTCTTGCAATCCCAAAGGCAATATTGTTGCGTGCGCGCAAAGCGACGAGGAGAGCGCCATGCGCATCGGACTATACCCCGGCACGTTTGACCCAATCACGCTGGGGCATCTGGACATCATTCGCCGGGCCTGCGCGCTGGTCGACCGGTTGGTGATCGGCGTGGCGATCAACCGCGATAAGGGGCCGTTCTTTTCGCTCGAACAGCGGGTGGCTATGGTCGAGGCCGAATGTGCCCGACTGGCCGAAGAGACGGGCACCGAGATTGTCACCCATCCGTTCGAGAACCTGCTGATCGACTGCGCTCATGATGTGAACGCCCAGATCATCGTGCGGGGCCTGCGGGCCGTGGCCGATTTCGAATATGAATATCAGATGGTCGGGATGAACCGCGTGCTCGATAACTCGGTCGAGACGGTGTTTCTGATGGCGGAAGCGAAATTCCAGCCCATTGCGTCGAAACTGGTGAAGGAAATCGCCCGGCTTGGCGGCGACATCACCCAGTTCGTCACCCCCGACGTGCGCGAGCAAATTCTGGCGAAGCTGGACAAGTAGGCGACAGGGCCCAAAAGAAACGGGCCGGAGCATGTCCGGCCCGTTATGCGTGATGTGTGTTCTTTTCCCCGTCTGACGGGGTGCCTCCCGCTGTCATGGCTTATTCGCCATAAACAGCGCGGTAGGCGATCTCTTTGGCATCGAACGGGGCAAAGCCCAGATCTTCGATGGCGAGGCCGGCGGGCAGAGCTTCCAGCTCGCGGCGGGTACGGACATAAAGCGCGCGTTTGGCGATCGCTTCGCGGATGGTCGAATAGGCAGCCATGATGTGTTCCTTTCAAAACTAGGTCATTGCTTCTGTCCTGAATCTAACATTGCTGCGCCGCAGAACAACTGCCTGTTAGCGATAACCGCCATGCGTGCACTGCATGGCGGTTAAGGCGCTGATATAAAAGGAAAAGGCCGCCATTGCTGGCGGCCTTTTGGTTAATTTTCTGTGACTTCAGGGCGAAATCAGAGGTATTTGCCCATTTCAACAGCGGTGTCGAGCATCCGGTTCGAGAAGCCCCATTCGTTGTCGTACCAGGTGAGGATTCGCACGAAATTGCCTTCCATGACCTTGGTCTGATCGGTGTGGAAGGTCGAGCTGTGCGGGTCGTGGTTGAAGTCCGACGAAACCAGTTGCTTGTCGGTGAAGCCCAGAACACCTTTCAGCGGGCCGTTCGTGGCGGCGGCGCGGATGGCGTCGTTGATTTCTTCCACCGTGGTATCGCGGCCCGCTTCAAAGGTCAGGTCAACCACCGACACGTTCGGCGTCGGCACCCGGACGGCCACGCCATCGAGCTTGCCGTTCAGTTCCGGCAGCACCAGGCCCACGGCTTTCGCAGCACCCGTCGAGGTCGGGATCATGCTGAGCGCTGCCGCGCGGGCGCGGTAGAGATCCTTGTGCATGGTGTCGAGCGTCGGCTGGTCACCGGTATAGGAGTGGATCGTGGTCATGAAGCCGCGGGTGATGCCCACGGTGTCGTTCAGAACCTTGGCCACCGGCGCGAGGCAGTTGGTGGTGCACGAGGCGTTCGACACAATCAGATCATCTGCGGTCAGGCTGTCGTGGTTCACACCGTAAACGATGGTCTTGTCAGCGCCCGCCGAGGGGGCCGAGACCAGCACGCGCGAGGCGCCGTTTTCGAGGTGGATCGCTGCTTTGTCGCGGGCGGTGAAGATGCCGGTGCATTCCATCACGATATCGACATGGTTCCAGGGCAGCTCGGCGGGGTTGCGCACCGCGGTCACTTCGATCGGGCCGGAGCCTGCGTCGATGGTGTTGCCGGAAACTTTCACTTCATTCGGAAAGCGACCATGCACGCTATCGTATTGCAGCAGGTGAGCGTTGGTTTCGACCGGCCCGAGATCGTTGATCGCCACAACCTCGATATCCTTACGCCCGCTTTCTTCCAGCGCCCGCAGCACGTTGCGACCGATCCGTCCGAAACCGTTAATTGCGACCTTGACCGTCATTTTCTCTGTCCTTGGCTTGAGTGAGGCCCCGCAGAAAAGGGGGCACGGGTAACCATTGGCCCGAACCTTCGGGAATGGGCCGGGATAGTCAAGCCATGTCTAAAGCATTTGGTAGAAAAATGTTAGCGCAAACTGTCGCAGTTTTCAGCGCCAGAACGCAATCCAGTCGATGAATTCGAGGCTTTTTCGGGCAAGAAACAAAGGTGCATGCCCGCCAAAAGCCAGGGCATCAATGATAATGAACGCGGCAATCAGAATGCCCAGCGCAATGGCGATCCGGTTGGTCATGGCGGCGTTGTGTCTCATCCCGTTGAGCCGGGCAAGAAAAAACGGCGCCCGAAGGCGCCGTTTCTGTGGGGTTATGCCTGGCCCTCAATGAAGTTGGCCCAGAGCCGAGGCAACATCGGCCATACGCGCCGAAAACCCCCATTCGTTATCATACCAGGCCAGCACCCGCACCGTGCGCCCGACCACACGGGTCTGATCGGGGGCAAAGATCGAGCTTTGGTCGGTATGGTTGAAATCAATCGAGACTTTCGGTTCGGGATCGTAGCCCAGCACCCGGCCCATCGGCCCGGCGGCGGCTTCGCGCACGATCTCGTTCACATCAGCAACGGTTACATCCTTGCCCGCCTCAAAGGTCAGATCGACACAGGAAACATTGGGCGTCGGCACGCGCAGGGCGGTGCCATCCAGCTTGCCTTTCAGCTCGGGCAGCACATCGCCAAGCGCTTTGGCCGCCCCGGTGCTGGTGGGGATCATCGCCATCGCGGCGGCGCGAGCGCGGTAGAGGTCTTTATGACGACGGTCGAGCGTCGGCTGGTCACCGGTATAGGAATGGATCGTGGTCATGATCCCGCGCTCAATGCCGATGGCGTCGTTCAGCACCTTGGCCAGCGGGGCCAGCCCGTTGGTGGTGCAGGAGCCATTCGACACCATCCGATGCGCCTGGGTCAGCTCTTCGTCATTGACGCCGAAGACCACGGTTTTCTGCACGTTTTTGGCGGGGGCCGAGATCAGCACTTTGCGCGCGCCGCGTTCCATATGGATCTTGGCCGCTTCGCCATCATTGAATTTGCCGGTGCATTCCAGCACCACGTCGACGCCCGACCAGTCCAGCTCTTCCGGCTCATAGGTCGAAAACATCTCGATCGGGCCCTGACCGACATCGAGCATCCCGTCTTCGATGCTGACCGGGTTCGGATAGCGGCCATGCACCGAGTCGTATTTTAGCAGATGTGCGGTGGTTTCCAGCGGCCCGGTGGCGTTCATCTTCACCACCTGAAGGTCATTGCGGCCGGATGTGGCGATATGGGCAAGGGTGCAGCGACCGATACGGCCAAAGCCATTGATGCCGATGGTGATGCTCATGCGAATTCTCCCTGACGTCGCGGGCCTGAAGGCGCCTGTTATGGCGCTCCTATAGGCAAAAATGACGCAGGGACCAATATGTAAAGCTGAAATATAACAGCATGTTAGCGAAAACATGAGCGGGGCGGGAAGGTTTAGCGCAACCGTTAGCGCAACCTTTCCGTCCCGTGGTTTAGTGCACCTTCGTTACTCTTCAGTATTGGCCGTTTCCTCCTTTGTTACGGGCGCAGCTCGGCGCTCGGTTTCACGTGTACGCCGCCGGATTTGCGCAGATGGTCGGCAAGTTGACGGCGCGCGGCTTCGAAACTGTCGCGGATCGCAGCGCGCGGATTGTTATGCGCGTCTTTCGATCCCGAGGCATGGTTCACCACGATGACGTTGCCGGGCAGATCAAGCTCGATGCCCACCTGATAGGGGCTGTGCCTGTGCCCGCCGCCATTGGGTCGGGCGACGGTCACGCGGCAGGCGGTGATCCGGTCGCTCAAATGCTCAAGCTTTGCGATCTTCTGTTCGATGACAGCGCTCAGCTTTTGCGATGTGTTGATACCGTGAAAGGTGATTTGTGGTTGGGTTTTCATGGTTGTCTCCCATGTTTGACCCCTTCAGCTTCGCGCCGTGTCCCCCTCGCGGCGATGACATAGATCAAAGCGGAGCAGAAGTTTAAGAATGATGGTTAACCCAAGAATATCGCGAGGAAATCCGCTTTTACCGGCGTGGATTGCACGTGATGTCATTTGGCTTTCCCGGCGCTCTGCTATGGGCTAATTTAGCGAAAACGAAAGGGATGGCATGAGCGGGCTTCTGGCGCTTCTGGACGACGTGGCGGGCATTGCCAAAGTGGCGGCCGCGCAGATCGACGATGTGGCGGCGCAAGCGGCCAAGGCCGGGGCCAAGGCGGCGGGGGCAGTCATCGACGATGCTGCCGTGACCCCGAAATACGTGCACGGCTTTGCCGCCAGCCGCGAATTGCCCATCGTCGGCAAGATCGCCCTTGGCTCGATACGCAACAAGCTGATCTTTCTGTTGCCCATCGGGCTGTTGCTCACCAGCTTCGCGCCCTGGATGATCACCCCGCTGCTGATGCTGGGCGGCTCGTATCTGTGTTTCGAAGGCGCCGAAAAACTCTGGCATTCGGCCTTTCCCGGCGAACATGTGATTGATGCCGCACCGCATGAAGAGGGCGACCCGGCGCGGCTTGAGGCCGAAAAGGTCTCAGGCGCGATCAAGACCGATTTCATCCTTTCCGCCGAGATCATGACCATCGCGCTCTCGGCCATTCCGCACTCCACCCTCTTGGTCGAGGCGCTGGTGCTGGCGATTGTCGCGCTCGGTATCACCGCTGCAGTCTATGGCTCGGTGGCGGTGCTGGTGAAGCTCGACGATATCGGGCTGTTGCTGGTCGAGCGCGGGCATCTGGGCCTGACCCGGGCGCTGGGGCGCGGCATGGTGCAGGCGATGCCGATCTTCATGGTGTTGCTCACCTGGGTCGGCACGGCGGCAATGCTCTGGGTCGGGGGCAATATCGTCACCCACGGGCTGGAGGTACTCGGGCTACCGTTGATCTATGACAGCTTCCACCACTGGGCCGAAGCGGTGGCCGCCCATACCCCCGAAGCCCTGCACGAGACCATAGCCTGGAGCGTGACCGCAATGCTCGACGGGATTTTTGCCATCCTGTTCGGCCTGATCCTGATCCCCATCGGCACCCATATCGTCGGCCCGCTTTGGCGGGCTGTGTTTAATCGGGGCAAGGGCGGGAAAGCAGCTTGACCTAACCGAGCGGGGCGACTTGACAGAAGCGCACGTCACCGCTTTCGTGGCGGCGCAGTCTTGATGCCAATCCGGCCCATCGAGAAATCAGAAAGGATATGCCATGCGTCCGACAGACGAGGAAAAGTTCGAAGGCCGCATGCATGGGCCGCAATTCGACCCGGGCGATAAAGACAATCTGCTGATGCGTCTGCTCTACATGATCCTGATTGCCCTGATGATCCAGGTCGCGCAGACGGTGCTGGGCGTGGCCACGGTGATCCAATACGTGATCATGCTGGTGAACAAGGGCGAGCCGAACGAGCAGATGGCCGAGTTCGGCACCACCCTGGGCATCTGGATCGCCAAAGCCGCCCGGTTTCAGACCGGCGCCAGCGAGGTGAAGCCCTGGCCCTGGACGGAACTGGACTGAGGGGGGCAGGCCCGCCTCACGCAGCCTCAGGCCAGCTGAAGCCGCATGATGTGTTGGGGGCCGACGGCGCCGCCGTGATAGAGCGCGCCGGTATCGATAAAGCCGCCCTTTTCATAGGCGCGATAAGCCCCGGGATTGCGGCAGTTGACGGTGAGGTAGCAGTGCTGGCGCTCCGGGTATTGGGCGCGCAGGTAGCTGCTGAGCAGCCGACTTGCCGCCGAGGCGATGCCGCGCCCCTGATCGGCATGGTTCACCGAGAACATTCTGAGCCCCAGCGCATCGGGTTCAGTGAAATCATGCGTCTGCGCATAATCGCGGTCGATGGCGAAGAACCCGACGAGCACCTCGCCATCGTAGATCACATGCGCGTCGCGGCTCTCCGGCACCTTCATCACGTCGAGCGGATGGGCGGAGAACTGCATCTGTTCGGGTGGCAAATGGAAATGCGCCACCCGGTCAATCTCTTCGCGCTGCAACGGAGCGATAGAGATCACCCCTCCATCGCCTCCAGCTCATCAATGAAGCCCGAGATCATGCTCAGCCCTTTATCCCAGAAGGCGGGATCAGAGGCATCGAGGCCGAAGGGGGCCAGCAGCTCTTTGTGGTGCTTCGAGCCACCGGCTTTCAGCATGTCGAAATACTTCTCCTGAAAGCCTTCGGGCTGTTCCTGATAGGCAGCATAGAGCGCGTTCACCAGCCCGTCGCCAAAGGCATAGGCGTAGACGTAGAAGGGCGAGTGGACGAAATGCGGGACGTAGCTCCAGAAGGTTTCATAGCCTTCCATGAAGGTGAATGCCGGGCCGAGGCTTTCGGCCTGCACCGACATCCACAGCGCGTTGATGTCGTCGGGGGTCAGCTCGCCGCCGCGCCGCGCCTCGTGCAGTTTGCATTCGAAATCGTAAAACGCGATCTGGCGCACCACGGTGTTGATCATGTCTTCGACCTTGCCCGCCAGCAGCACCTTTTTCTGCGCCGGGTCTTTGGCATCGGCCAGAAGCTTGCGGAAGGTCAGCATCTCGCCAAACACCGATGCGGTTTCGGCCAGGGTCAGCGGTGTGGAGCTGAGCAGCTCGCCCTGATCCGCCGCCAGCACCTGATGCACGCCGTGGCCCAGCTCATGCGCCAGGGTCATCACATCGCGCGGTTTGCCGAGATAGTTCAGCATCACATAGGGGTGGGCGTCGGTCACGGTCGGGTGGGCAAAGGCGCCGGGGGCCTTGCCGGGTTTCACGCCCGCGTCGATCCAGCCCTTGTCGAAGAACGGCTCGGCGATCTTCGCCATCTCGGGGGCAAAGCCCGCATAGGCATCCAGCACTGTGGCTTTCGCCTCGTCCCAGCCTACCAGCCGGGTGTCTTCCATCGGCAGGGGGGCGTTGCGGTCCCAGACTTCCATCACGTCGAGCCCCAGCCATTTGCGCTTCAACTCGTAATAGCGGTGCGAGAGCTTCGGATAGGCCGCCACAACCGCATTGCGCAGCGCCTCGACCACTTCCGGCTCAACATCGTTGGACAGGTGCCGCCCGGTTTGCGGGGTCGGCATCTTGCGCCAGCGGTCTTCGATTTCCTTTTCCTTGGCCAGCGTGTTGTGGATGCGGGAAAACAGCTTCACGTTATCGCCAAACACCCGGGCAAGTTCGCGCGCGGCGGCCTCGCGGCGGGTGCGGTCTTGCTCGGTGAGCAGGTTCAGCGTGGCTTCCAGCGGCAGCTCTTCGTCTTCGGGAATGAAGGTGAGGCTGGCCATGGTTTCATCAAACAGCTTGTTCCAGGCGGCGGCCCCGACCGAAGAGGCATCGTGCAGGAACTTTTCCAGCTCGTCAGACAGCTGATAGGGCTTCATCGCCCGCATCCGGTCAAAGATCGGCTTGTAGCGCGCCAGCTCGTCATTCGCCGCCAGCAGCCCGGCCAGATGATCGTCGGGTAGGCGGTTCATTTCCAGCGTGAAGAACACCAGCGCATTGGTGAAATCGGTCGCCTGTTCCTGCAGGTTCTGCAAAAACTGCGCTCGGCTGGCATCGGTGGTCAGCTGATAATAGCGCAGACCCGCAAAAGACATCAGCCGCCCGGCGATCAGGCTGATCGCCTCATCGGCCTGGATGCAGGCCAGCATCCCCTCGGCATCGAGATCGGCCAGCTTGCCCTCGTATTGTTCCGCAAACGCCTTGCAGGCCGCTTCCAGCCGCTCCAGATCGCGCGCCACTTCCGGGGCGTCGGGGCTGGTATAGAGGTCGCTCAGATCCCATTCGGGCAGCGCGCCCAGCTCGTCAGAGCCACCGGCGCTGGCATTGGCGTCGCGGAGGGGGAAGGGCAGGGACTGAATGCGCATGAGAGCTCCTTTTGCGGGTTTCCCCCAGACATAGGCGGCAGGCGGGCGGGCGGCAATCCCTGCGACAAAGCGCTTCGCGCATAGGCCGAGTCGAAATTTACAATTTTGTGTAAAATGTGGCCACTTGTTGAGGAATGGTAAACAACCCGCCGGACCGGCCCAGGATTGTTTTCAAGTTATGGTTAGCAAAGGCACAAACACCTTTTTTCAGCCCCATTTATGCCACCGTCTGCGTGTGAAATGAGCTTGGACGATTAGGTGACGTGGCTCTCGCAACGAGCTGCGCCAGTAAAAGGGATGAGTTGGAACATGCAGAGATTGAAAGAGTCAGTGCACACCCGACTTTCGCGCGAAAACACCCGGTCGGGCTTGGCCTATAAGCGGTTTTGCCGCAACGAAGAGGGATCGCTGATCATCTTCGCATTGTTTCTGTTCGTCCTGATGATGGGCATCGCGGGTATCGGCGTGGATTATATGCGCTACGAGGCGCAGCGAGTCCGCCTTCAGGCGACGCTTGATCGTGCGGTACTGGCAGCGTCGAGCCTGAGCCAACCGCTCGATCCGCAATCGGTGGTGCTCGACTATTTCGATAAGGCCGGGCTCAGCGCCTATATCAGTGCCGAAGACATCTCGGTCAGCGAAACTGCTATCTCGCGGCATGTCGATGCAAGTGCCTCGATGGATATGGGCACCACACTTCTGAGGTTTTCCGACATCAACACGCTGAACACCCCGGCGGCTTCAGCGGCCGAAGAGTCGATTTCGAATACCGAGATTTCGCTGATCCTCGACGTGTCAGGGTCGATGACTGGGTCGTCGTCGGCTGGCGGCTCAAAAATCGACCTGCTGAAAGACGCGGCCAAAAAGTTCGTGAACATCGTGATGTGCGATCCGACAAATCCAACCGCCACCACAGGCTGCGTTGTGCCGGCTGGCCTCGTGTCGATGAACATTGTGCCCTATTCCGAGCAGGTGGTCGTGGGTGAAGATCTGCTGCGGCGCTTCAACGTTACGATGGAGCACACGGCTTCGTCCTGCGCGACCTTTGATGAAGCCGATTTCAGCACCACCGCAATCACGCCTGGGCAGCGCATCAAACGCACCGGGCAGATCGATGAGTGGAATTCTGGTTCTGTGCCCGCAGGCTCGTGGGGAGGCTGGACCTGCCAGCCTGACACATGGCGGGAAATTACCGCGATGGAGGGGGATGCTGCGAAGCTGCGCTCGGCGATCGGTCTTCTTCAGGCTGACGGAAGCACCTCGATTGAGCTGGGGATGAAATGGGGATCCGCCCTGCTCGACCCCGCCTTTGCACCGATCGCCTCTGATATGGCCCATGAAGGTAAGGTTGATTCCACTTTCGCTGGTCGTCCTGCGACGGGACTGTCGCAGAAGGTCATCGTGCTGATGACCGACGGGATTAACACGCGCCAAGCCTATCTCTACGACAATTTCCGCGATGGCCCGGCACCGGTCTGGCGCACGAGGGATACGACTGAAAGTTATTGGTGGGGGCAGGACTACAGCTACTCGATCTATGACGCTTCCAGGGGACAGTATTGGTGGGACACTCGGCAAGAGTGGCAAGATCATCCCTATGGGAGCGGAACCTATGAGAAAACCACCTGCACGAGCGGGAAATGGGTCTGGGATCGGTGGTCGGGCTGGCACTATGTGCCGGGAACCTGCACAACCGAAACCGTGGCAGAGCCTGGCGGCGGGGCTGTTCAGATGAGCTTCCCGGAGCTTTGGTCGATGAAAAACTGGAACTGGTGGAAGCGGTTTTCATGGTTGCCGAGCCCGGGCACTGATGTGGTCAACACTTGGTACAAACCTCAGAAAGACCAGCGGCTCGATGCCATCTGCACCGCCGCCAAAGACGCTGGCTATATTGTGTTCGCCGTCGGTTTCGAAGTGAGCTCGGCGTCTGATGTGGTGATGAGCAAATGCGCCACGGACTCATCGCACTATTTCAGCGCCGATGGCAGCAGCATCGCAGCGGCTTTTGCGTCGATCGCGCTGTCGATCAACAAGCTGCGACTGGTAAACTAGGGTAGGGTTATGTTTCAGGCAGCACAGAAAATGTTGCGGGCGTTGAAGAGAGCAGTCAGCCGGGAAACGGGATCGACGACGATTGAATTCGTCCTCCTGTTCCCGGCGATCATGGCCCTGTTCTTCTCGGTCATCGAAGTGTCGATCTTCATGGCGCGTGACGTGATGTTGGAACGGGCGTTGGATATGTCGGTGCGGCTGTTGCGGCTGGGCCAGCTCGATCCGGCAACGCAGGATCATCTGCAACAGCTTGTCTGCGACAACGCGATGATTTTCAAAGATTGCCAGAACTCGATCAAAATCGAGCTGACACGGATTTCGACCACGACCTGGAATATGCCGGCCACCAACGTGGCCTGCGTTGATCGGACGGAAGAGATCCAGCCGGAAGTCGGTTTCAACACGGGGAACCGCAATGATCTGATGTTGGTGCGGGCCTGTGCGGTGGTTGATCCGTTCTTCGGCTCCACGCCGCTGGTCATGCAGATGCCGACCGATGCCTCTGGCGGCTATTCGGTTGTGGCCATGTCAACCTTTGTGAACGAACCATAGGTGTAACGATGAGAATCCCGCGCATTTTCAAGGCTCTCGCCGGTTCGCCCCATCGCTTTCACCGCGAGGAACATGCCTCTTTGACGGTTGAAGCGCTGCTTGTTTTGCCCCTGCTGCTCTGGTGCTTTGCGGCAACCTTCACCTATTTCGATGCCTTCCGGTCCAAGAACCTTGCGCTCAAGGGGAACTACGCGATCTCCGATCTGCTGTCGCGCGAGTCCCAAACGGTGGATCTGAATTACATTCGGGGGATGGCGAAGGTCTATGGCCACTTGACCGGGGATTCGAAAACGTCCTGGATCAGGACAACTCTCGTCACCTGCACAGAGAAATGCGGCGAGTCCACGCGGAAGCTGAGTGTCATCTGGTCTGCATCCAGCGATAGCCACCTGGCTTTGACCGATACCGAGATCCAGCAGAATTACGATCACGTCATTCCCGTGATGGGGCTTGGCGAGGCGGTGATCGTGATGGAAACCAGCATGACCTATACGCCGCTGTTCTCGGCGACACTTACGGGCGTTGGACAGACCAATCTCGTCGATCTCGTGACAACCCGCCCGCGTTTTGTCGACAATATCGCCTGGAGTACGAGCTGAGTTGCCAGCCAAGTTTGTGCGCTCCCGCACACTTGCTGCGCCGGGTTTCACCGCAAGCTGAATTGTTTTCGCCCGGCCGAAGCCTTACCTTTGGCCGGAAAAGGAGACGCGCATGTCACTTCGTCCGGTACTATCTCAAACCGCAGCCCAACCCACGCTTGAGGGCGCCGGGGTGCGCCTGCACAGGGGCTTCGGCTTTCACGAGCCCGAGGCCTATGATCCGTTCCTGTTGTTCGACGATTTCCGTGGCGACCAGCCCGGCGACTATATGCGGGGCTTTCCATGGCACCCGCATCGGGGGATCGAAACCATCACCTATGTGCTCGCGGGCACCGTGGAGCATGGCGATAGCCTGGGCAACCAAGGCACGCTCGGCGCGGGCGATGTGCAATGGATGACCGCAGGCTCGGGCATCATGCATCAGGAAATGCCTTCCGGGAACATCCTTGGTCAGATGCACGGCTTCCAGCTCTGGGCCAACCTGCCCTCCAGCCTGAAAATGACCACGCCGCGCTATCAGGATATCAAATCCTCCGACATCCCGGTCATCACCGATGATGACGGCACCTCTGTGCGGGTGATCGTTGGCGCGTTCTGGGGCGGCAAAGGCCCGGTCGATGGCATCGCCGCCGATCCGCAATATCTCGACATCTCGGTGCCTGCCGGTGTGAAGAAGACCTTCAAGGTCGATACCTATAAAAGCACTTTCGCCTATGTGTTTGAAGGAGCGGGTGCCTTTGCCGATGCCTCAAAGCCCGAAGGCGTGCTGCTGGAAAAAGAAGTCGGCGGGCAGGAGGTCAATATCCGCGATCTCTCCGGCAACCGCACCGTGATCCGCTTTGGCACCGGTGATGAGATTACCGTGCAGGCGGGCCCTGAGGGCGTGCGCTTCCTGCTGATCTCGGGCGCCCCGATCAAGGAACCTGTCGCCTGGCATGGGCCGATCGTGATGAACACCCGCGACGAGCTGCGTCAGGCGGTGAAAGAGCTGAACAACGGCACCTTCATCAAGCCCGCGCACTGAGCGAGGCCACACCGAAAACGAAAGCGCCGCTCTTATCGCTAAGGGCGGCGCTTACTTTTTGGGGGTAGGGGCCGGGGCAGGCTAGATCTGCATCTCGGTCAGCTGCTTCTCGATCAGCCGCTTGGCCGGGGTCAGCACATTGCCCAGCCGCAGCGCCGCCGAGCGCATGAACTTCGCCGGGCCGGAGGTGTCGGTGAACAGCCGCACGATGGTGTTGGTGCCGTGATAAAGCGGCAGCACCTTGCGGCGATGACGGCGCTCGTAGCTCAAGAGCGCGGGCATCGCGCCCAGATCTTCGCCACGCGTCTTCGCCCCGCGCAGCTCTTCCGCCAGGATCGCGGCGCCCGACAGGCCCAGATTATAGCCATGTGCGGTGACCGGGTGCATCCCCACCGCCGCATCGCCCACCAGCGCGAAACGGTTGGTCACAAAGCGGTTCGCCAGCACCCCCATCAGCGGATAGGTATGGCGCTCGGTCACCAGCTCCATCTGACCGAGGCGATACTCAAAGCGCTGGGCGATGTCGGCGGCAAACTCTTCCGGGGTTTGGCTCATGACCTCGTCGATATGATCGGCAGGCAGGGTGACCACCACCGAACTTTTACGCCCCGCCATCGGCAGGATCGCCAGCGTGCGGTCGTAGTGGAAGCATTCGGTGGCAATATCGTCGTGATCCAGCTCGTGGCTCATCTCGCAAACGATCACGATCCGGCCAAAATCGGTCAGCTGCGCCGAGATGCCCATGCGGCGGCGGTTCTCAGACATCCGGCTATCGGCGGCAATCACCAAAGGGGCGGCCAGAACCGAGCCATCGGCCAACGTTACCCGGCCTTCGGCATTGTCGGTCTCGACATGGGTCACGTTCTGCTCGGTCAGGATGGTGATGTTGGCACTATCCTTCACCGCCTCATAGGCGGCCTTGCGGATCTGATGATTGGCGACGATCTTGCCCAGATAGGGCGATCCGGTTTCGGTGGCGGCGAAATGCAGCGCATAGGGATCGGCGCCGTCCACCACCTTGGCGTCGCGGATCACGCCGATATCTTCTTCAGGGATATGCGCCCAGATCCCCAGCTCTTTCATCAGCTTTTCCGAGGTATGGGTCAGCGCGATGTCGCGGCCATCTTCGGGCGGGTCTTGCAGCACCGACAGAGGCTGGCGTTCGACCAGACAGATCCGCATCCCGGTATCGGACAGCGTGCGGGCAAAACTCAGCCCCGCAGGCCCTGCTCCGATGATCACGATATCGTAGCTCTGTGCCATCTCGGTCATCTCGACCCCCTTGCTGTGTCTCATGCTTTTCCTAGGACGCGGGGCAGGGCGAGGCAAGGGGCAAGGCCCCCGGTGCAGAGGAGGGCGAAGATCTGCCGCAGGTGCGGGCCATTGGATCGGGGCAACGCGCCCTGCGGGCGTTGACCTTGCCCCCGCATATGCTAGACCCGCCTCAACGCGATAAGGAAGATGCGATGAACCTGTTTGCCGATATTCGTGAGCTTGTGATCGGGGCGCTCGATGCCATGGTTGCCGAGGGCGCGCTGCCCGAGGGGCTGAGCTTTGACAACGTGGCGGTCGAACCGCCGCGCGATGCCGCCCATGGCGATATGGCCACCAACGCCGCGATGGTGCTGGCCAAGCCTGCCGGGCAGAAGCCGCGCGACATTGCCGAGGCGCTGGCCGCCAAGCTGACCGCGGATACCCGCATCACCCGGGCCGAAGTGGCTGGCCCCGGCTTTCTGAACCTCACGCTTGATGGTGCCGCCTGGACCGGGCTGGTCTCGACCATCCTCACCGATCCCGCCTATGGCCGCTCGGGCCTCGGCAAGGGGCAGAAGGTCAATGTCGAATATGTCTCGGCCAACCCGACCGGCCCCCTGCATGTGGGCCATACCCGTGGCGCGGTGTTTGGCGATGCGCTGGCGAGCCTGTTGGAGTTTGCCGGCCATGACGTGACGCGCGAATATTACATCAACGATGGCGGCGCGCAGGTCGATGTGCTGGCGCGCTCGGCCTATGAACGCTACCGCGAAGCACTGGGCCATTCCCCCGAGATTGCCGAAGGGCTTTATCCGGGCGATTACCTGGTGCCGGTGGGCGAGGCGCTGAAAGAGAAATACGGCGACAGCCTGCTCGACAAGGGCGAGCAATACTGGCTGGAAGAGGTGCGCGAGTTCGCCACCGAAAAAATGATGGAGATGATCCGCGAAGATCTCGCCGCGCTTGGCGTCGAGATGGATGTGTTCTTCTCGGAAAAATCGCTCTACGGCACCGGCCGGATCGAAGATGCGATCGAAGAGTTACGCAGCAAGGATCTGATCTACAAGGGCACGCTGGAGCCGCCGAAAGGCAAGATGCCGGAAGACTGGGAGCCGCGTGAGCAGACCCTGTTCCGCTCGACCGCCCATGGCGACGATGTGGACCGTCCGATTATGAAGTCCGATGGCTCCTGGACCTATTTCGCCCCGGACATCGCCTATCATTATGACAAGGTGACCCGTGGCTTCGATGCGCTGATCGACGTGTTCGGCGCCGATCACGGTGGCTATGTAAAGCGGATGAAGGCGGCGGTTTCCGCGCTCTCCGATGGTACTGTGCCGCTCGACATCAAGCTCACCCAGCTGGTGAAGCTCTACAAGAACGGCGAGCCGTTCAAGATGTCGAAACGGGCCGGGAATTTCGTCACCCTGCGCGACGTGGTCGATGCGGTGGGCAAGGACGTGACCCGCTTCCACATGCTGACCCGCAAGAACGACGCGCCCTTGGATTTCGACTTCGAAAAGGTGCTGGAGCAAAGCCGCGAAAACCCGGTCTTCTACGTGCAATATGCCAATGCCCGGGTGCATTCGGTGCTGCGCAAGGCCGCCGATCAGGGCGTTGAGCCCGGCGCGCCGCTGCTCAGCGACGAGGCCGAGATCGCGGTGGCGAAGAAACTTGCTGAATGGCCGCGTCTGGTCGAGATCGCCGCGCGTGGGCACGAGCCGCACCGGATCGCTTTCTACCTTTATGAGCTGGCGTCCGAGTTCCATGCGCTGTGGAACAAAGGCAATGAAAATACGGCTTTGCGCTTCGTGCAAGAGGGTGACTCGATTGCAACATCGGCGAAAATCACTCTACCTAAGGCTGTTTCCATTGTGATTTCCGCCGGGCTTGGTATTCTTGGCGTAACGCCGGCAGAGGAAATGCGCTGATCAAAGCGCCCCAGACCGGCTAAACGAGCAGTAACAGAACCGGCGAAGGCACGCAGAGGCCGTAACGCTGGGCGGAGCAGGCAATGACAGATGCAGATTGGGGCGGCTATCCGGCCGCCTATTCGCAGGAATCCCAAAGCTATCAGGGGTATCGGAGCACCGGGGCAAGCCCCTATGTGCATCCGGCCCATGCTGGTGAAGCCCGTCAGGCGGCTGGTTACGGCTATGAAGGGGCAGGCGCACAGGCTTACGGCATGCCGCCGCCCTATGGCTATGATGCCCAGCCCGCGGCCCGCATTGGGGCCGGTCAACCGGGCGAGCCGTCGAAATTCACCAAAATAATCAATGGCACTGGTGCCATGCTCTCGGTCGCACTGATCGCGGGGCTGGCGGTTTGGGGCTACAAGCTCGCGGTGCGCGACGTGACCGGCGTGCCGGTGGTGCGTGCGCTGGAAGGGCCGATGCGGGTGCAGCCCGACGATCCCGGTGGGGTCGCTGCCGATTATCAGGGGCTCGCGGTCAATGACGTGGCCGCAGGCGCGCCCGATCAGCTTGCCGAAGAGGTGGCCCTGGCCCCCGCGCCGATGAGCCTCAGCGACGAAGATCAGCCCGCCGTGGCGGTGATCGCCGATGCGGGGAGCGCCGAAGTCGATGGTGGCACCACCGATCTTAGCGAGGCCGATATTCTGGCCATGGTCGACAGCGCCACCGCCAATATTCAGCCGCTTTCGGCCAGCATTTCGGAGGACGCCGTTCTTAGCAGCACCGTGCCGGTGGCCGAAGCCCGTACCGTGGTGCCCGCCAGCGTGCCTGGCGTAACCGTCTCGCCGCGCCCGGTGCCTCGCCCGGCCGATCTGGTCACCCGCGCGGCAACCTCGCCGGTCGATCTGGCTGTGGCCTCCGCTACCGCTGCCACCGAGCCCGCCTATCACGATGTGGCCATCAGCGATGTGCCCTCTGGCACGCGGCTGGTGCAGCTTGGTGCCTTCGACAGCGTTGATGTGGCTCAGGCCGAGTGGACCAAGATCATGAACCGCTTCAGCGATGTTTTCGTCGGCAAGGACCGGGTGGTCGAAAAGGCGCAATCGGGCGGCAAGACCTTCTATCGCCTGCGCGCGATGAACTTTGCCGATCTTTCCGATGCCCGCCGCTTCTGCTCGGCTCTGATGGCCGAGAAAGCCGCCTGCATTCCGGTGGTCGCCCGTTGAGCGGCGCCGGGGCTTTTATCTTCGGGATAGAAGGCCCTCGGCTCAGCCGTGCCGAACAGGCGTTTTTCCGCGAGGCCGATCCCTGGGGTTTCATCCTGTTTCGTCGTAATGTCGAAGACCCCGACCAATTGCGCTGGCTCACCACCGAGCTGCGCGAGGCGGTCGGCTGGGATGCTCCGATTTTCATTGATCAGGAAGGCGGGCGGGTTGAACGGCTGGGTCCGCCGCATTGGCGCGACTGGCTGCCGCCCTTGGAACAGGTGCAGATGAACCCGCGCCGGGCCGTGCGCAGCATGTATCTGCGCTACCGGATCATCGCCGAAGAGCTTCGCGCGGTGGGGATTGATGGCAACTGCGCCCCGGTCGTGGACCTGACCCAATCTGATACCCATCCGATTTTGAAAAACCGCTGCTACGGCGATGACGTGGTGCGCGTGGTCGATATTGCCGGGGCCGTGGCCGAGGCGCTGGTCGATGGCGGCGTGCTGCCGGTGGCCAAGCATATCCCCGGCCATGGCCGGGCGCAGGTGGACTCACATCTCGACCTGCCGCACGTGACCGCCCGGGAAAAGGCGCTGCGGGTCTCGGATTTTCTGGCCTTTCAGGCGGTGTCGGGTCTGCCCATCGCGATGACGGCGCATGTGGTCTATGACGAGATCGATCCCGATCACCCGGCCACCCAAAGCCCCGCTATGATCGGGCGCATCCGCGATCAGATCGGCTTCAAGGGCCTGTTGATGACCGACGACATCTCGATGCAGGCGCTCTCCGGCCCGATAGCCGCCCGCTCCGAGGCTGCAATCCGCGCGGGCTGCGATGTCATTCTGCATTGCAACGGCGATATGGCCGAGATGCGGGCGGTGGCCGAGGCAGCAGGTAAGATGTCTCATCAGGCGAAAGTCCGCGCCGAAGATGCGCTATCCTGGCGCCGCGCGCCCGAGCCCGTTGACATTGCCGCCCTCGAAGACGAGTTTCGGAGCCTGATAACGGGTCAGGTGTAGGGCCATTGGCGGAAGACGAATTTCAGGCAGATGCGATGAGCGTCGGTGATCGGCTGGCCGCCGAGGCGCTGATTGTCGATGTCGACGGCTTTGAAGGGCCGCTCGATCTTCTCTTGACCCTTGGCCGCACCCAAAAGGTCGATCTGCGCACCATCTCGGTGCTGCAACTGGCCGAACAATATCTGGGATTCATCGAAAAGGCCCGCGATCTACGGATCGAGCTGGCGGCGGATTATCTGGTCATGGCGGCCTGGCTCGCCTTTCTGAAATCGCGCCTGCTCCTGCCGCCCGAACCCGGCGAAGAGGGGCCATCGGGCGAAGAAATGGCCGCGCATCTGGCCTTTCAGCTTGAACGGCTCTCGGCGATGCGCGATGCCGCCGCGCGGCTGATGGGGCGCGATCAGCTTGGCCGCGATTTCTTTGCTCGGGGTGTTCCCGAAACCATGCGCCGGGTGCGCCGCGTCACTTATACCGCCACGCTGATGGATCTGATGCAGGCCTATGCCCGCATCCGCACCAAAGACGAGTTCCGCCCCTATGTGATGGACCGCAACGCGCTGATGACGATGGAGCAGGCGCTGGACCGGATGCGCGATCTGATCGGCTATGCTGGCGACTGGACCGACATCATGTCTTATCTGCCCGAGGGCTGGGAGATTGATCCGGCCCGCCGCCGCAGCGCCACCGCCGCGCATTTCGCCGCCTCGCTGGAGCTGGCAAAAGCGGGCGTCATCGAAATCCGGCAGGGCGAGATCTTTGCCCCGATCCAGATACGGAAGAAACCGAATGTCTGACCAATCCGAACCGCATCAGGAAGAAAGCCTGTTCGAAGCCCCGCCGATGGGCGAGCAGGAGCGGATGGTCGAGGCGATCCTGTTTGCCTCTGCCGAACCTGTCAGCGTGACCGAGCTGGCCCAGCGGATGCCGCATGGGTCTGACCCGGCAGAAGCGCTGGTCTATTTGCGCAAGCGCTACGAGGGGCGCGGCGTGCATCTGGTGAAGGTGGGCGATGCCTGGGCGCTGCGCACCGCCGCCGATCTGGGCTTTCTCATGCACCGCGAAGTGGTGGAAACCCGCAAGCTCAGCCGTGCCGCGATCGAGACGCTGGCGATCATCGCCTATCACCAGCCGGTGACCCGCGCCGAGATCGAGGAAATTCGCGGCGTCGGCCTCAGCCGGGGCACGGTGGATCAGCTCTTGGAGCTGGAATGGATCCGCTTTGGTCGCCGTCGCATGTCGCCCGGTCGCCCTGTTACCTTCGTGGTCACGCAGCTTTTCCTCGATCATTTCGGACTGGAAAGCGCGCGCGATCTGCCGGGCCTGAAAGAACTGCGCGCCGCCGGTCTGCTCGACAGCCGCCCGATGCCGGGTGCGGGCGAACCCGATGACGAGGGCAATGACGAGGATGAAGGCCAGTCGGAAATGTTCGAGGAATAGGCCGAGAACGCGCAAAAGCGTGATTGGGCCTCATCGCCGATCCTGCTATGGTGCCCGCGAGAGGTGCATATGAACCCAGAACGACTGATCATGATGATCCTGCGGCCGCTGATCAACCGGCTGGTCAATCGCGGCCTTGATGCCGGGATCAACCGTGTGGCGGGCAAGGGCAAGCCGCAGGACGAGATGACACCGGAAGAGCGCCAGCAAGCCAAGGCTGCGCGGCAGATGAGTAAACGCGCCCGTCAGGCCGCACGCCTCACCCGCCGGATGCGCTAAGCCGCATATCGGCAGGGCACTGCCCGGCGGTGCCGCCGGGCGATGCGTTTCAAGGCAGACATATAGTGTAATTCGGTAGCCTCAGCGCACCGGCTTGAAATGCTTCGACAGTTTCAGGCCCTGGCCCTGATAGTTCGACTTGATCCCCTCGGCGCCGTAGAGCAGTTCCGGCTCTTCCGACATCCGTTCATAGACCAGCCGCCCCACCACCTGACCGTGCTCCAGCACAAACGGGGCTTCGTGGCAGCGCACTTCCAGCACCCCGCGCGATCCGGCCCCACCGGCGGCGTCATAGCCGAAACCGGGGTCGAAGAACCCGGCATAATGCACCCGAAACTCGCCGACCATGGCGAGGTAAGGCGCCATTTCGGCGGCGCAATCGGGGGGGATGGCGATGGCTTCGCGCGACACCAGAATATAGAAGGCACCGGGGTCGAGGATGATCCGCCCTTCGGTGGTGCGCACCTCTTCCCAGTATTCCGCTGGGTCATAGTGCCCGATATTGGCCAGATCGACCACGCCGGTATGGCGCTTGGCGCGGTAGCCCACCAAATCGCCCTCCGCCGGTTTCAGATCGACCGAAAAACCCAGCCCGTCGGAAATCACCGGCGTGCCCGACACGATCGGGCTGCGCTCATGCACCGCGCGCAACTCGTCATCGCTGAGCAGGGTCTTGCCCTGCCGGAAGATGATCTGGTTCAGCAGCTGCCCGGGCTGGGTCACCACTGAAAAGCTCTGCGGACAAATCTCGGCATATAGCGGGCCGGTATAGCCCTCGGGCACCCGGTCGAACTCGACGCCATGATCGGTGATCACCCGGGTCATCAGATCCAGCCGCCCGGTCGAGCTTTTGGCGCTTGCTGCGGCGGTCATGCCTTGGGGCAGGGCCAGCCGCTCCATCAGCGGCACCACATAGACGCAGCCCTTTTCCAGCACCGCGCCGCCGCCCAGGCTGATCTCATGCATGGTGAACTCATCCAGCCGCTCTGCCACTGTGCTGTGTTCGCCGGGCAGGAACGAGGCGCGCACCCGATAGGCGCGATCCCCAAGCCGCAGGTCAAGCGAGGCGGGCTGAACTTGGTCATCCAGTATCGGAGATGAGGCGGCAATGCCACCTTCGGCGACCATATGTCGGATCTGGTGATCGGCCAGCACACCGGTTTTCATGGCGTAATCCCCTCCGGATACAAAAACACCCGCCGGTTTCCCGGGCGGGCGGTTTTGTTGTTGGTCGGGCTAGCAGGACTCGAACCTGCGACCTTCCGTCCCCCAGACGGACGCGCTACCAGACTGCGCCATAGCCCGACGTGGTGCTTTACATAGCGGTTTTGCCGACAGGAGCAAGCAGGAAGTCGCATTTTTTCAGAGCTGTCCGCGCTGCGGATTGTCGGCGTCCTGCCAGCGCAGCGAAAGCTCGGTCAGACGGTCCTGCAGCGCCCCGAATGTGGCCGTGGAAACATTGGCATTCCGCGCACGCACCACCCGCAAATGCGCCGCCGTCAGTGCCCCGAGCGGCAGATCGTCGTCATCTTCCGGATCGGGCCCGATATCGGGCATGACAAGCTCTGGGGCAGGGGCAGCGGGTGCTTCGTCCGCCATCTCGGGCGAATCAACCGGTGCCATGTCGACCGTCGCGTCGGCCAGTTTACCGGCTTCAGCCTCGACCTCAGCCTCGACCACAGTCTCGATTTCGGGCAGCTCTGGGGCCATCGGCTCCGATGCTGCAGGCACCGCATCCTCGGGGGTCAGCATCAGCGCATCGAGCACCGGAGCCTCACCCGCGTCCATCGCATCCCCGCCCAGATCGACCAGCGGCTCGGCCAGGTCAGCTGGAGGCCCAGCCAGATCGGCCAGCGGTTCAGTCAGATCAGCCAGCGGCTCGGCCAGATCGGCCGGAAGCTCGGCCAGATCGGCCATGTCGGCCAGCGGGTCAGATCCGGGCAGCGCCAGACCGCCCTCGTCCGGTGTCGCCTCGTCAAACGCATCACTCCCCAGCGGGGGAAGCTCTGCCAGCTCCGTCTCGGGCAAGCCAGCCTCAGGCAGTTCCACTTCGGGAAGCTCTGCCTCGGGAAGCTCCGCCTCAGCCAGCGCGGCCAGTTCGGGCGTAGATTCTGTCGAAACGTCTTCCCCACCGATCTCCGGCAGCTCGGAAATCTCCGCCTCGCTGGCCCCATCGAGGGCCGCGAGATCGGCCAGATCGTCGGCCTCCACCTCGGGCAGCTCCGGCAGATCCGGGGCAAGCTCGGCGGCTTCGGGCAGGGGGGCAACTCCCTCCAACGGCGCGGGCGCGCCGTCCAAGTCCTCGGCCAATCCGCCAAGGTCGGGCAGCGCTTCGACTTCAGCCACAGTCTCCAAATCCGGCAGGGCCTCGTCGGCAATGTCCGGCATCTCATCCTCGGACGAGAGATCAGCCAGATCGGCCAGACCATCGTCAGGGGCCGCAGCCTCAAACCCGGCCTCATCCAGCGCGGCGATATCGGTATCAAACCCGGCCTCATCCGTAGCCTCAGGCAAGTCCGGCGCATCGAATTCCATCGATGCATCCTCTGCCATGGCCAGCTCGTCGAGCGGCTCGTTCAGCGGCGTTTCCAGAGTTTCTTCCAGCGCCTCGTTCAGCGGCGCAATCGCCTCTTCCGGCAACTCGGCACCGGGCAGCGGCACTTCGGCCTCGGCCGACATATCCCAATCCGGGGTCGGGGCATCGGCTGCGTCCTCCGTCAGCTCGGCCAGATCGGGTTCCGCCGCCGCAGCCGCAGCGTCTTCAACGCGGCTTTCCTCAGGAAAATCAAGCGCTTCGGCTGCCGCCTCAAGGTCGGGGACTTCCAGGTCGGGGGCCTCGGCCAGCTCCGGGGCCGCTTCAGGCTCGGCTTCGCTGACAGCATCTATCACGGCCTCAAGCTCAGGCTCTGCTTCAAGCGCAGCTTCGGCTTCAAGCGCAGGCTCCGCGTCCGGCGCGTCTGCGGGGGCTTCAAAACTTTCCGGCGGATTTGCCTCAAGCGCGGCAAGGGCGTCATCCACCTCGTCGGGGGCCGCTTCAAGCGCCTCCGGTTCCGGCCCCAGATCCATTTCAAGCTCAGGCTCGGCCTCCGGGGCAGCCTCTTCGCCGCCTTCGTCCCAAGTCCCGGCCGACAGCGCGGCATTATCTGCAGCGAAGGCCTGATCTTCAGGGCTCAGCTCCGGTTCCGGTTCAGGCGTCTCGGTAAAGGCATCGGGTTCTTTGAACGCGGCGGCCTCTTCTTCGGCCCGCAGCTCGTCGATATCGACCACATTCGAACGGGCTTCCAGATCGACCGGCTCATCGAGCGAGGGCGACAGCCCGCAGACGTAGCGTACGCCTTTTTCGCGCAGAATCTTCTGCACCCCGCGGATGGTCATACCCTGATCGTGCAGCAATTTGCGGATACCGCCCAACAGCTCCATATCGGCGGGGCGGTAATAGCGTCGCCCACCGGCGCGCTTCACCGGCTTCACCTGCGCAAAACGGCTTTCCCAAAAGCGTAGCACATGGGTGGGCACCCCAAGCCATTCGGCGACTTCGCTGATCGTGCGGAAGGCCTCGGGGGATTTCTCGTTCATCTTTGCGCCTGTGTGTTAACTGCCGAAGGGTCGGGCGGTCCGCGTCTTATCAGCGCTTGTTACCTGCCGCCACGCGTTCCTTCATCAGATGAGAGGGGCGGAAGGTCAGAACCCGGCGGGGCAGAATGGGTACTTCTTCCCCGGTTTTCGGGTTGCGGCCAACCCGTGCCGCCTTGTCGCGCACCGAAAAGGTGCCGAACGAGGAGATTTTCACCGTCTCGCCATTCGCCAATGCGTCCGAGACATGCCCCAGCACGCTTTCCACAAGCTGGGCACTTTCATTGCGCGACAGACCGACTTCACGAAACACCGCTTCGCTCAGATCCATGCGTGTCAGAGTTTTTCCAGTCATCGGTCCCCCCGAAAATCATACAAACGCAGCATGGGCGCACATGGATTTTAAGTCAAGATCAACGGTTTGGAAGCGGGGCGACGGCAAAGCGCCGCCCGAGGGGGCAAAACGCTCTGGCTTACCAGCGCAGAACCACGGCGCCCCAGGCCAGACCGCCGCCAATTGCTTCGGTCACGATCAGGTCGCCTTGTTTGATCTGGCCGCTTTGCTTGCCCACCGACAGCGCCAGCGGGATCGAGGCGGCCGAAGTGTTGCCGTGATCCTGAACCGTCACGATCACATGATCCATCGACAGGCCCATCTTTTTGGCGGTGCCCTGAATGATGCGGATATTGGCCTGATGCGGCACCAGCCAATCAAGGTCTTCGTGGCCGAGGCCCGCCTTTTCAAGCGCTGCATCGGCGGTGGCGGCGAGCTTTTCTACCGCCTGGCGGAACAGCGGATTGCCCTGCATCTTCACCACGCCTGCCGTGCCGGTGGTGGAAACCCCGCCATCGACATAGAGCATCTCGCGATAGCGCCCGTCGGAATTGATGTCGGTCGCCAACACGCCGCGATCGGTGTTGCTGCCGGTGCCTTCAGAGGCTTCCAGCACCAGCGCCCCGGCGCCATCGCCGAACAGCACGCAGGTGGAGCGGTCGGTCATGTCGAGAATGCGCGAAAAGGTTTCGGCCCCAATCACCAGAATGCGGTTCGCCATCCCCGCCAGAATCAGCGCATTGGCATTGGCCAGCGCATAGACGAAGCCCGCGCAAACCGCCTGAATGTCAAAGGCAAAGCCCCGGGTCATGCCCAGCCCCGATTGCACCATGGTGGCGGTCGAGGGGAAGGTCAGGTCGGGGGTCGAGGTGGCAACGATCACCGCATCCAGATCGTCAGGTACCAGCCCGGCATCGTCGAGCGCGGCCTTGGCCGCTGCAATCGCCATCTGCGAGGTGGTTTCGCCTTCGCCAGCAAAGCGTCGCCGTTCAATGCCCGAGCGGGTGCGAATCCACTCGTCGGTGGTGTCTACCTTGTCTTCAAACCAGGAATTTGGAACCACCCGCTCTGGCAGATAATGCCCGATACCCCTGACCAGTGCGCGTTTTGTCATTGTGTTGCTTCATTCCGCTCGCCCGCGGATTCTTCCGGGGTTTGATCATCCTGACCAGGTGCCGCAAAGGATGCAACCCGGGCCGCGAGTTTGTGATTGAAATCGTGACGCGCCAGATCAAAGGCGAGGTTCACGGCGGCGGCGATGCCGGTGGCATCTGCCGAACCATGGCTTTTCACCACGGTGCCGTTGAGGCCAAGAAACACGCCACCATTCACCTGACGCGGATCGGTACGGCGCGACAGGATCTTCAGCTGCCGTGCGGCAAACAGCGCGCCCATCCGGGCGGGCAGGGTGGCCTTGAACGCATCCTTGAAGAAACTTTTGAACAACCCGGCCGTACCTTCGGCGGTTTTCAGCGCCACATTGCCGGTAAAACCATCCGTCACGATCACATCAACGCGGTCGGACGGGATGTCAGAGCCTTCGACATTGCCGATAAAGTCGAAATTAGCCACCTCGGACGCGTCCGCAATCAGCTCGGCGGCGGCTTTGATCTCGGTGCGGCCCTTATGTTCTTCAGTGCCGACATTCAGAAGCCCCACGCGCGGCCGGGCTAGTCCGAGCGAGTTGCGAGCGTAGCTCACGCCCATCAGCGCATATTGCAGAAGGTCGGTTTCGTCGGCGCGCACATCGGCGCCGACATCCAGCATCACGTTAAAGCCGGACGGGTTGCGAGAGGGCCAGTAGCAGGCGATGGCGGGGCGGTTCACCCCGGGCATCTTGCGCAGCCGCATCATCGACAGCACCATCAATGCGCCGGTATTGCCGCAGGACACGGCCACTTCGGCCTCGCCGTCACGCACAGCTTCGATGGTGGAATACATCGAGGTTTTCTGCCCGCGCCGCAAAACCTGCGCGGGCTTATCCTCCATCGTCACGACCTCATCGGCATGACGAATCTCACAGCACCCGGCCAGGGCCGGACGCTTGGCCACAAGCGGCGATAGAACCGCTTCGTCACCATGCAGGATAAAGGCAATATCGGGCTGTTTGCGCACAGATTTAGCAAGACCGGCAACAATCGCCGCCGGCCCACGGTCTCCGCCCATGGCGTCAACCGAAACTACAATCTTGCGCGGCCCGTCGGGCGCGGCTGGCTGCGGATTATCCGTCAGTGCCGTCATGAGGGGCCAATCCCGACTAAGGGCGGCTTACGCCGCGTCCTCGTCGTCAAACGAAGCATCGTTCGCCAGCGCCACCACTTCACGGTCTTTGTAAGAACCGCAGGAGGGGCACACGTGATGCGGACGCTTCAGCTCGCCGCAGGACGGGCATTCGTTCGGGTTCGCGGCGACCAGCGAATCGTGGCTCCGGCGCATGCCGCGGCGCGACCGCGTGATCTTATTCTGAGGGACAGCCATGGTCCAAACCTCGATATTCGGGGGCAAATGCCCGGTGTTTCCTGAGTCCGACCGCCTCATAGGCGCAAAAACGTAGCGTGTCCAACCCAACGTAGCGAAGAGGGGCGGAACATACTGCGATTCTGGCTCGGTGCAAGGAGTATTTGCCCCGCGTTCCGTTGGATTTCAACCCCGGAACGGGGGCAGGAGCAGATTAGGTGTTCTCGTCGCCTCCGGTCAGCTTGTCACGCAGCTGTGCCAGCCCGGCAAAGGGGCGCAATTCCTCGTCCCGCAAGGGTTCCTTGCCGGGTTCGGTAAAGGCCGCCTCTTCGATCTCGGCCCCTTCGGCGCGCGGATAGACGGGCAGGGCCAGCGCCAATGCCTCCAGCACCACCGTGCCCACGTCGATATCCGAGCCCAGCGGCTCGTCTTCCACGGTTTCGGGAATTTCCAGCTCATCGGCTTCGGGTTCAACGAAATCGGTGACGAAATTGCGCGCCACCTCTTCTTCGAGCCGGGTCGTAACCGGGGCGAGGGTGACCACGCAGGGCTGCACCACGGTGGCGCCCAAATGACCGGTCAGCCGCCAGTCGCGCTTGCCCAGCGGGCTGAGCTTGCCAACGAATCGCAGTTTGCGCAGAGCGATTAGCCCCAGATCGGCGGCGATTGCCTCCAGCGCTTCGTGGCCGGGCTCCACACTGATTTCGCGGGTCTGGCTGCGCACCAGTCCGGCCACGTTCAGAACCGGCCCCATATGCTGGCTGGACGAACTGTTCTCATGGCTCATGGTTGCGCCCTTTCGTTTCTTGAAGTTGTTGCTATCCTTCTGTAAGCCGAGTGGCAGAACAAGCCAATCCAGGCAAGGGGGGCGGTATGGCGATTACGATGACAGCGCTGCGCAAGATGCTTGCGTTGGTGGCACTTTTGGCTGTCACAGCCTGTTCCCCGATCATCCAGTATCATGGATTCGTTCCGACCGATCAGGATCTTGAAGAGATTCAGGTGGGGCTCGATACCCGTGCCACCGTGTCTTCGATCATCGGTCGACCGGGCGCGTCGGGCCTGACGGCGGAAAGCGCATGGTACTATGTGCGCTCCGAGTTCAAGCATCTGGCCTTCTATGAACCGGAAGAGACCGATCGTCAGGTGGTTTCGATCAGCTTCGATCAGGACGGGCTGGTCGAGAATATCGAACGCTTCGGGCTGGAACGCGGTCAGGTCGTGGTGCTGTCGCGCCGGGTGACCGATTCCAACATCGCTGGCGTGGACTTCCTCAAACAGCTCTTCGGTGGGGCTGCAGGCGTGGCCAACATCGCCAACTTCTTCAAGAACTAAGGCAACAGAGCCATCCGGGTTTGGATGGCTCTGTGTGTGCGTCAGGCTTCGGGGTTGAACTGAATCGCCACCCCGTTGATGCAATAGCGCAGCCCGGTCGGGGGCGGCCCATCGTTGAACACATGCCCCAGATGCGCGCCGCAACGCTCGCAATGCACCTCGGTGCGGTGCATCCCGTGGCTGGTATCCACGCTTTCGCCAATCGGCGCGTCCTCTCCGGGGCGCGAAAAGCTTGGCCAGCCGCAGCCCGCATTGAACTTGTCTTCCTGCTCAAACAGCGGCGCCCCGCAACAGGTGCAGGTAAACTGGCCCGGCTGCACCGGGAAATCGTCATGGCTGAAGGGCCGTTCGGTGCCGCGCTTGCGGGTCACCTCAAAGGTCAGCGCGTCAAGCTCTTCACGCCATTCGGCCTCGGTCTTTTCAACTTTCTCCACGCTACTTCCTTTCATTCTGCCGTCACATCTTGCTGCTAGGCCCTGCAATATCCATAGTTAAACATGCCCCGGCGCGCGCCAAGGGGCAGAGTGCGGGAGAGCGCAATGTCTCACGATAGCTTGATGGAAGCAGGACGGTATCGGGCGCGGTTGGCCGCAGGGCCCGCCGATATTGCCCGGGCGCAGGCGCTCAGGGCGCGAGTCTTTCGCGGTGATGGTGCTGCCGAAGATGGCGATGCTTTCGATCCGATCTGCCGCCATGTGCTGATTGAAGAGGCCCAGAGCGGCGCGCTGGTCTGCTGCTACCGTCTTCTGGCGGTCGAGAATGGCAGCCGGATCGGCGAAAGCTATTCGGCGCAGTTCTACGAGCTTGGCTCGCTGGCGGGCTATGATGGCGCGATGGTCGAGGTCGGGCGATTCTGCATCGCCCCCGAAACGCGCGATGGCGATGTGCTGCGGCTGGCCTGGGCGGCGCTGACCCGGATTATCGACGAGGAAGGAATCAGCATGCTGTTTGGCTGTTCCTCCTTCGAAGGCATTGACGAAAAAGATTATCTCGATGCCTTTGCGCTGCTGCGCGCGCGCCATATCGCGCCGCGCAAATGGTTGCCCCGGGTGAAGGCCCCGCAGGTGTTCCGCTTTGCTGCGCGGCTCAGGCGCAAACCCGATGCACGGCGCGGCTTCAAGGCGATGCCGCCGCTCTTGCGCACCTATCTGATGATGGGCGGCTGGGTGTCGGATCACGCCGTGATCGACCGCGATCTGGGCACCTTACATGTGTTCACCGGGCTGGAAGTGGGCGCCGTCCCCGCCGCCCGCCAACGCGCCCTGCGCGGGCTGGCCGCAGGGTAGGGTAGCCAGAAACGGACGACGCCCGACCCTGGGTGGGCGTTGTGCTGCGACTGTTCTAAATGCCGCGCTCTAAAGCATCGACGCCCGATCTGCTTCGTCCGGAATCACCAGAACGCCCTCCCGGGGGGAGGGTCGGGCGTCGCCCGTCGTTCCGCCGGGCGCAGTGGTTGGGTATCGCCTCCCATTGACGCCGCCCCTTTGCCCGGATACGCCGCCGCCATGGCACGCGCACCTCTTCTTCAGCTCACCGGGATTGGCCTCACCTTTGGCGGCGATCCGGTTTTTTCCGATCTCGATCTGGTCATCCAGCAGGGCGACCGCGCCGCGCTGGTTGGGCGCAACGGCTCGGGCAAATCCACCCTGATGAAGGTGATGGCGGGCATGGTCGAACCCGATCATGGCGAGCGCATCCTGCCCACCGGCACCTCGGTCGGCTATATGGAGCAGCATCCAAACCTGTCGGGCTTCACCACGCTGGGCGAGTTTGCAGCGAGCGGTCTGGCCCATGGCGAGGAATACCGGGTTGAGCGCGCGGCTGAGGGGCTGAAATTCAACCCCGACACGCCCTGCGCCACCGCGTCTGGCGGCGAGCGGCGGCGGGCGGCTCTGGCGAAACTCATCGCCGAAGCGCCTGACCTCATGCTGCTCGACGAGCCGACCAACCATCTCGACATCGAGGCGATTGCCTGGCTCGAAGACGAGCTGAAAAACACCCGCGCGGGCTTTGTGGTGATCTCGCACGACCGCGCCTTTCTGCGCGCGCTGACCCGGGTAACGCTCTGGATCGACCGGAGCGTGGTGCGCCGTCAGGAACAGGGGTTTGAAAGCTTCGAAGCCTGGCGCGACAAGATTTGGGAAGAAGAAGACACCCAGCGTCACAAGCTCGACCGCAAGATCAAGGCCGAGGCCCGCTGGGCAGTGGAAGGCATTTCGGCGCGGCGCACCCGCAATCAGGGGCGGGTGCGGGCGCTGCAAGCCATGCGCGAAGGCCGCGCGGCGCAGATCTCGCGTCAGGGGGCTGCAGCAATGGCGCTGGATTCCGGCCCGAAATCCGGCAAGCGTGTTGTGGAAGCGCACAATATTTCAAAGACTTACGACGATAAAGTAATCTTGCGCGATTTCTCGGTGCTGATCAATCGCGGCGACCGCGTTGCGCTGGTTGGCCCCAATGGCGCGGGTAAGACCACGCTATTGAAACTGCTCACCGGCGAAGTGGCCCCCGACAGCGGCAGCGTAAAGCTCGGCACCGGGCTGGAAATGGCGATGTTCGATCAGAACCGCTCCTCGCTCGACGAGAATGCCAGCCTGTGGGAAAACCTCGCGGGCGACAAAGACCTGCGGGTCTCTGGCAAGGCCGATCAGATCATGGTGCGCGGCGCGCCGAAACATGTGGTCGGCTATCTGAAAGAGTTCCTGTTTGACGAGGGGCAGGCGCGGGCGCCGGTGCGCTCGCTCTCGGGCGGTGAAAAGGCGCGGCTGATCCTTGCCAAGATCATGGCCAAGCCCTCGAACCTCTTGGTGCTCGATGAACCGACCAACGATCTCGACGTGGAAACGCTCGATCTGCTGCAAGAGCTGATCGGCGATTACGATGGCACCGTGCTCTTGGTCAGCCACGACCGCGATTTTCTCGATCGCGTCGCCGCCACCACCATCGCTATGGAAGGTGATGGCAAGGCCACGATCTATGCGGGCGGCTGGAGCGATTACATCGAGCAGCGCGGGCCGCGGGCCGAGGAGGCCTCGCAGCCGAAAGCTCAATCCGCCAAGCCGAAGCAGGACAAGCCGAAAGAGCAGGCGGCCAAATCCGGGCTGAGCTTTACCGAAAAGCACCGGTTGGAAGCGCTGCCGGGAGAGATTGACCGGCTATCGGCTGAGATTGCCAAGCTTGAAGAGCTGATGGCTGATCCTGAGCTTTTCACCCGCGAGCCGGTGAAGTTCCGCAAGGCTACAGAGGCGCTGGTGGAACGTCAGCACAAGCGCGACGCGGCGGAAGAGGAATGGCTGATGCTGGCGGAAAAGGCGGAAAGCTAAGCGCCCTCAGCGCCGGTCAGCACAGCACAGCTCAACTCGGCGCGGCAATCATCAGCACGGCGACGTAATGCGCGGCGGCAGCGGCCAGCACATGACCGTGCCAGATTGCAGTCGAGAATTTCCACTTCGCGGCATAGAAGATCGTGCCGAGCGTATAGGTCAGCCCCCCGGCAGCAATCAGGATAAGCGCCGCAGTGGGCAGTGATTGCATCATTGGCCAGGCCGCAAGAACCCCCAGCCAGCCCTGTCCGAGATAGAGCATAAAGCCGAGGCGCGGCCAGCGGTGGAAAAACGCCAGCTTCAGGGTGATGCCGAACACCGCCAGCCCCCAGGCCGCAATCGCCAGCGCCCAGCCGCGCCCACCGCCAACCCCGATCAGGGCCATCGGCGTATAGGTGCCCGCGATCATCAGATAGATCGCAGCGTGGTCAAACCGGCGCAGCACCGCGCGGATTTTCTGGTGCAGGGTCAGATTATAAGCCGCTGAAAACGCGAAGGTCGCCACCAGCCCGACAGCATAGGGAATCAGCGGCCAGATCCGCTCGGCAGGCACTGCAAGGGCGGCCCAGACGATCAGCGCCGATGCCCCGGCAATCGCCGCAGCAAGGCCCAGAACATGCATTATCCCGTCAGCGATATGTTCGGCCAAAGTATGTGTCAGACCGTAGCGTTTCATCAGGTATCCGTGAGCGTGTCGTCAGCTATCTTCGCTACAATTATAGCACCAATGGCCTTAACGAGCAGTCACAATCTCGCGCCCTGACGTTGGGGAAGGCGCTGCGCCTACCAGCTGCCCGATGCCCCGCCGCCAGAGGACGAGCCGCCGCCGCCGGAAGATGATGAACCGCTGGACGAAGACGAGGTGATGATTGGGATCGTGTAGATCGTCGTGTCAGCATAGCCACAACGCGGGCAATTGGTGTGATGCTCGCCGCGCCCGGTATGGCTGTGGGTGGCATGGGTCAGCACTTTGCGGCTGCTGCGCACGCCCCGTGTGCCGCAATTGGGGCAGCGGGTGAAGCGGTCGCGCAGTTTGCGGCCAAAGATCAGAGCGGCAATCCCGGCGGCGACCACAGCCCCAATCAGGGCCCCGATCAGGCCAGAGCCGATCCGGTCAGAGGTCAGTTCCCCGGTGATGCCCTCGGCCGTCGAGGTGATGATGCCGGGTTCGTCTCCGTTGAAATGCACCCGCGCGATCCGTTGGATCACCGCATCGGTGCCATCTTCAATTCCGTTGGAATAATGCCCGTTCTTGAAGGCCGGCAGAAAGATCGTGTCGATGATGCTCTGCGCTTCGCCGTCATAGCCGTGGCCGTAGCCATCGCCGAGCTCGATCCGCATTTCACGATCATCCAAGATGACCAGCACCAGGATGCCGTCGTTGGTTTCGGCATTGCCGATGCCCCATTCATTGAACAGCCCGGTGGCAAACTCTTCCAGCGTCCCGCTGCTCTGGAAGGTGTGGCGTTTGTTCAGCGTCAGCACCGTGGTCTCAACCCCGGTTTCCTCGCTCAAGCCCCGCAAGGCCGTGGTAATGCGTGCCTCGGCATCCGCATCAATCAGCTGGGCATAGTCGTTTATGTAACTGGTTTGATAAACCGGCCAGCTATCGGCTGCTGCCCAATTGGGTAGCACCAAAGATAGCAGAAAAACTGCCAGAAACCGCATTTTGCCCTCCACCACGTTCCGGTCTGGCCGGATAATTTTTTTTAGACAATATCATGGGATAATGCCCGCGCCTATGCGCTAAGATCACGCAAGGTCATTCCGTTGCGGAAAGCTCGGCCAGCACCGCCGGGATGGTCATAACGTCTTCTCGGGTGCAGTCAAACTGTCCAACCTGCACTCGGATCAAAAACTGCCCCTCATGCGTGGTTTGGGTGAGATAAATCCGCCCGTCGCGGTTCACTGCCTCTAAAAGCAGCGCGCTGTGGTCGTCGTCGCGGTAGCGGAAGGTGAAGAGCGACAGGATCGGCCCGGTCACGATCTCGAACCCGTCCAGCGCCGCAATCGCCTCGACGGCCTCATTGGCCCAGGCCACATGGTTGCGAATGCGCGCGCGCAGGCCTGACAGCCCCTCGGCCCGCAGCAGAAACCAAATCTTCAGCGCCCGGAAGCGGCGGCCCAGCGGCAGGGTCCATTCATTGTAATTCACCACCTCGTCGGCGCCCTGGGTTTTCAGGTAGTCCGGGCGCAGCCCCATCGTGGCAATCTGCGGGCCGGGGTCGCGCAGAAACTGCACCGAGGCATCGAACTGCGCCCCCAGCCATTTATGCGGATTGAAGACCACGCTGTCGGCCTGTTCGACCCCTTTCCACAGCGCGCGAAACTCCGGCGCGATCATCGCAGACCCGGCCCAGGCCGCATCGACATGGGTGGGCAGGTCATGGGCCTTGGCCACGGCAATGCAGGCGGTCAGATCATCGCAGGCCCCGATGGACGTGCCGCCCGTGGCCAGCACCACGCCAGCCGGTTTCATCCCCGCCGCAAAGTCGGCCCGGATCGCGGCATCGAGCGCGTCCGGGTCCATCGAATAAAGCGGATCATCTGCCCGGCCGGGGATCTTCACCAGATTGTCCTGCCCGATCCCGGACAGTCGTGCCGCCTTGTCGATGGAAGAATGGGTCTGCGCCGAGGCGTAAAGGCGCAGCCGGGGCGCGCCGGAAAGCCCCGCCTTAAGCCCCTCATATCCCAGCGCCTTTTCCCGCATGGTCAGCACGGCAGAAAAGGTGGCGGTGGTGGCTGAATCGTGGATCGTGCCGGTGAAATCACCGGGCAGGCCAAGCGCATCACGCAGCCAGTCGATCACCAGTGCTTCCATCTCGTTGGCAGCCGGCGCGGTCTGCCACAGCATCGCCTGCGCCGCCATCGCATTGGCGAGTTGCTCGGCCAGCATCGAAGCGGGCGCGGCATTGGCGGGGAAATAGGCAAAGAACCTTGGATGCTGCCAATGGGTCATCGCATCGGGCACCAGACGGGTGAAATCGTCAAAGATCGCCTCGATCGGCTCCGGGCTTTCGGGGCAGGGTGCCTCGATCAGGGCGCGAAATTTACCAGGGGCAATATCCGGGCGCACCGGACGGTCGCGCAGACCCTTGTGATAGTCGCGCGCCCAGTCGGCGGCGCGTTTCGACCAATCGGCAAGCTCGTCGTGATCCATGGTGGGGGTCCCAAACGAAAGGGCTGAAATAGAACGAGGGACCGCAGCCCCTCGCTTTTCGTACCATACTGGGGAAGGGGGCTTAGCCCTTGGCCGCTTCCAGCGCCGCGATGATCGGCGAGAAATCGGCGGCCTTCAACGAGGCCCCGCCCACCAGCGCGCCATCGACATTCTCGACCGCGAAAATCTCGGTGGCGTTCGAGGGTTTCACCGAGCCGCCATAGAGCACGCGCACCTTGCCGCCTTCTGCGCCAAACCGTGCGGTGATGGTGTCACGAATGAAATCATGCACTTCCGCAATCTGTTCGATGGTCGGGATCTTGCCGGTGCCAATCGCCCAGATCGGCTCGTAAGCGATCACGGCCGTGGCCCCGGTCAGCCCGTCGGGCAGCGAGCCTGCAAGCTGCGCGCCGATCACCTCAAGGGTCTTGCCGCTTTCGCGCTCGTCCAGGGTTTCACCAAGGCAAATCACCGCCAGCAGCCCGGCGCCGATGGCGGCCTCGGCCTTGGCGCGCACCATGGCATCGCTTTCACCATGATCGGCGCGGCGCTCGCTATGGCCCACGATCACCGCCGTAGCGCCTGCATCCACCAGCATCGCGGCGGAAATGTCGCCGGTATGCGCGCCCGAGGCGTCGGCATGGCAATCCTGCCCGCCGGTGGCCACCGCGCTGCCCTTGGCGCTGGCGGCGAAGCGCTCAACCAAGGTGGCCGGGGGGCAGATCAGAATATCGACTTTGGGGTCGGCATGCGCCGCTTTCAGCGCCTCGACCTCGGCGAGCGATGCGCCAGTGCCGTTCATTTTCCAGTTGCCTGCTGCCAGTCCACGCCGCATGGGGGCCTCCTATTTTGCGTATGCCGTGACACTAGCCCCAAAGCGGGCCGGGGCAAAGGGGGCGTGGTGCGACGAATGGATGCCTGAGGGCAGCGGGCTATCCCCCGGCCAGACAGCAAAAAGGCCCCCGCAGGAGCCTTCGTGCCGTACACATCGTTGCGCCGGATCAGTCTTTGCATCTCGTGTGTTACGTCAGGTTCACCATGAGAGTTTCAAATAGATCGACATATGAGGAGAAGGTCAGACCCTGCATCTGGATTGCATCATCCAGCTTGACCCAACGGATTTGAGTGTGTTCGTCGCCGAGGTTTGTGGGCTCGCCTTGCCAATTTTCGACAACAAAGAAATGGAACGTCACTGGCTTGTCGGCACTGGCCATAGGATCGTCGAAGCGCCGCATGAATGAGCAGGATTGCACCAGAACTCCAATTTCTTCAGACAGTTCTCGTTTCAGAGCTTGCTCAAGAGTTTCGCCATCCTCGACATGACCGCCGGGGAAACTCCAGCTGTCAGGATAGTTCTTTCGCAGCGGTGAACGATGAGCCATCAACACGTCCCGCCCACGCAGCAGCAGTCCATTAACGATATCCGTCATGCGGTCACCCTCTAGTTCTGTTTCAGCTGCAATTCTTCGCCACCCTAAAGCTACGTCATGAGAGTGGCGAGAAAAACGAAACGCAGCGGGCCGGGGCAAAGGGGGCGCGGTGCGACGAATGGATGCCTGAGGGCAGAGGGGCTATCCGATGGGCCAGACAGCAAAAAGGCCCCCGCAGGAGCCTTCGTGCCGTTCACATCGTTGCGCCGGATCAGTCTTTGCCGCGATAGGGCTCGACATATTGCAGCGCCATATCCCAAGGGAAAAAGATCCAGGTGTCCTGGCTCACCTCGGTGATATAGCTGTCGACCATCGGCTTGCCTTTGGGCTTGGCATAGACGGTGGCGAAATGCGCTTTCGGCATCAGCTGACGCACCACTTCAAGGGTTTTGCCGGTATCGACCAGATCGTCGATGATCAGCACGCCTTCACCATCGCCCATCAACGTCATATCGGGGGATTTGATCACCACCGGTTCGCTTTGGGTCTGGTGGTTGTAGCTTTTCACGCTGATCGTATCGACGGCGCGGATGTCCAGCTCGCGCGCCACGATCATCGCCGGGGCCATGCCGCCGCGGGTGATCGCCACAACCGCCTTCCAGGCGCCGTTGTCCGGGCCACGCCCATCCAGACGCCAGGCCAGTGCGCGGGAATCGCGATGGATCTGATCCCAGGAGATGTGAAAGCCTTTTTCGTGCGGCAGGCGGTCGGTCATTGCTCTTTCCTCCCGGTCACGGCGTCAATGTCGGGGGCGTCCACCGCCTTCATGCCGACGACATGGAAGCCACCATCGACGTGATGCGTCTCGCCGGTCACGCCCGATCCCAGATCCGACAGCAGATAGAGCGCCGATTTGCCCACATCGTCGATGGTCACGTTGCGCCGCAGCGGCGAGTTCAGCTCGTTCCATTTCAGGATATAGCGGAAATCGCCGATGCCGGAGGCGGCCAGCGTCTTGATCGGCCCGGCCGAGATCGAGTTCACCCGGATGCCTTCTTTGCCGTAATCCTCGGCCAGATAGCGCACCGAGGCTTCCAGCGCCGCCTTGGCCACGCCCATCACATTGTAATGCGGCATCACCCGTTCGGCGCCGTAATAGGTCATGGTCAGGATCGAGCCGCCTTCAGGCATCAGCTTCGCCGCGCGCTGTGCAACGGCGGTGAAGGAATAGACCGAGATATCCATGGTCATGGTAAAGTTGGCGCGGCTGGTTTCGGCATAACGCCCGCGCAGCTCGGCCTTGTCGGAAAAGCCGATGGCGTGAACCAGAAAGTCGATCGTGCCCCATTTGGCCTCAACCTCGGCAAACAGCGCATCCATCGAGGCGTCATCGGCAACGTCGCAATCGACCACGAGGCTACACCCAAGCTCCTCGGCCAGCGGCAGAACCCGTTTCTTCATCGTCTCGCCCTGATAGGACAGCGCGATTTCCGCACCCGCATCGCGCAGGGCCTTGGCGATACCCCAGGCAATGCTCTTGTCGTTTGCGAGGCCCATAATCAGACCCCGTTTGCCCTTCATCAAGCCATTAGACATTCGTAGTTCCCCGTCCCGTGAAATTCGGATATGCCCGTTTATGCGATTGAAACGGGTGCTTCAAGCCTGCCTGACAGGCGGTTGCCTCGGTTCGGGCAATGGGGTGACCTTAGGGCAGGCAGGAGAGCGACATGAGCGATCGCACCGGAATTTTTACGGGCGATGATCCGTTCGTCCTTGCGCAGCGCTGGCTGACCGATGCCGAAGCCTCGGAAGTGAACGATCCCAATGCCATTGCTCTGGCCACGGTCGATGCTGAGGGTTTGCCCAATACGCGCATGGTTCTGTTGAAAGAAATCGAAGCGGATGCATTCGTTTTCTACACCAATTACAGCTCGGCCAAGGCCTCTGAAATCGAAGCCACGGGCAAGGCAGCCTTTGTTATGCATTGGAAAAGCCTGCGCCGTCAGGTGCGGGTGCGGGGGCTGGTGTCGCGTGTGGAAGGGCCGCAGGCCGATGACTATTATGCCTCGCGTTCGCTGAAGAGCCGTCTGGGCGCCTGGGCCTCGCAGCAGAGCCAGCCGCTGGCCTCGCGCACTGCGCTGATGGCAAAAGTGGCCGCCGTTACTGCGCAATACGGCACGAATCCCCCCCGACCGCCGTTCTGGGGCGGCTATAGGATTCGGCCTTTGGAGATTGAATTCTGGGCGGATGGCGCATTTCGGTTGCATGATCGGTTCCGCTGGACACGACAAACGGTCACAGCGCAATGGCAGATTGACAGGCTAAACCCCTGATCTTTTTAAGCGTGTACTAACTTAGGCTCTGACCTGTACAAAAATACAGGCAAGAAAACCTTGCACACGTTTGCAAAACCGGAGAGATACATGTCGGGATGTGAACCAATAGTGTCGTAGGTTTCTAAATGACAGAGGTACAGACAGTAATCGAACCCGATCAGGCTGAGCCTGAAACGCTTCACGGACAGGTGAAGTGGTTCGATCCGTCCAAAGGCTTTGGTTTCGTGGTTTCTGACCAGGGCGGGCCGGATATTCTGTTGCACGCGAATGTGCTCAGAAATTTCGGGCAGAGCACTGTGGCAGATGGCTCCGGTATCACCGTCGTTGCGCAAGAGACGCGGCGCGGGGTCCAGGCGATTGAAGTGCTGCAAATCGAGCCGCCTTGCAACGGCGAGCTGCCGGGCGAGGTGCTGACCGAAGACGAGATCGACCTGTCCAGTGCCGGGCCGCTTGAACCCGCGCGGGTGAAGTGGTTCGACAAGGGCAAGGGCTTCGGTTTTGCCAATGTGTTCGGTCGGCCGGAAGATGTGTTCATTCACATCGAGGTTCTGCGCCGGTCGGGCTTTGCGGATCTGCAGCCCGGCGAGGCGGTTGGTCTCAGGGCAGTTGACGGCTCTCGTGGTCGTATGGCAGTTCTGATCACCACATGGGACGCCTCGCTTCACACCGACGAATGAAAAGACGATCAGCGCTCTTTGCGCTGATTGCTCTATGCCTGACTCCGTCTGCGGTTCAGGCCGCTGAATGTGCGCCCGACCGGCTCGACATCCGTGGGCCCTGGGGCAGTGCCCGGTTCTCCATCGAAATTGCCGATAGCAACGCCGAGCGCGAGCGCGGGCTGATGTTTCGTGACAGCATCGGCGCCGCTCAGGGGATGCTGTTTGTCTATGACACACCCGGCTCGCCCTCGTACTGGATGAAAAACACCCTGATCCCGCTCGATATGCTGTTCATCACCCCCGAGGGGCAGGTGCAGTATGTTAAAGACAGCGCCCAGCCGGGCGACCTGAACCCGGTGAATGGCGGCGATGGGGTGATTGCGGTCTTCGAGATCCGGGGCGGCATGGCAAAGCTGCTGGGCATCGGCCCGGGCGATGAGCTGCGCAGCCCCGCATTTGACGCAAAAACCGCCCTTTGGCCCTGCAACGACCAATAGGTCTTTTCAATCCCGGGCGCGCTCTGTATGAGGGCCGCGTCGGGGCGTGGCGCAGCCTGGTAGCGCGTCTGTTTTGGGTACAGAAGGTCGTGAGTTCGAATCTCGCCGCCCCGACCATTTTCCCGAGAATCTCTGCCTTAGAGCGGGTCTTCAGCCTCCGGTTCTTCAACCAAATTGGATAAACCTATGGTTGCAAAGGGGATTTTGCTGCGCGTCACCGCACGGCCCGTCACATCCGCGATTCTGCCCGATTCTTGCGCGTTTTGCCCGACAGACACCGGAGCGGCGTGACTGTGGCGACTCTGCCGCTCTTCTTCGAAAGAAGAACTGCGACAAGTGTGCACAGGGGGGGATAAGGTTGCGTGACAGGAGACCCCGCGAAACACCTGAAAAATTGATCGGTTTTGTGATCGATCCACAAAGCATCCACAGCTTCGATTCGGAGGTGCTGGATGCAAAGGCCGAGTCAAGAAAAAAACCTTCAAATTGTACGTTGACCGATGCGCCTACCTACGTCAATTTGTGCAGGCCGGTCAGGAAGTCACAACATATAGTGGCACGTGACGGGGCGGGATAGGTATCAGAAAAGCATAGAACCAATTGTGGTTCGCCCCCTTGCCAGCAAGATGTTGTGTTGGCCAGAGGAAGGCTTTGCCCTATCGCTCCCCATTGCTCTGATCTGCAAACAGGATTGGGCCGATCCGCATCGCGGCGGTCCGGGGCGCGAATAAAATGGAAGATGGGGCACAATGAAGATCGAACGCAAATTCACCAAGGCAGGGGCAGACGCCTATTCGGATATTCCGTTTGGCAACACACTTTCGGAAATCCGCAACCCTGACGGGAAAATCGTTTTCCGGCTCGACAACATCGAAGTGCCGGAAAAATGGAGCCAAGTGGCTGCCGACGTGATTGCGCAGAAATACTTCCGCAAAGCCGGCGTGCCTGCTGCCACCAAAAAGGTGAAAGAAAAAGGCGTTCCCGAGTTTCTGTGGCGCAGCGTGCCTGACAAAGCCGCTCTGGAGAAACTGCCGGAAGATCAGCGTTTTGGCAGCGAAACCTCGGCCAAGCAGGTGTTCGATCGTCTTGCCGGGGCCTGGACCTACTGGGGCTGGAAAGGTGGCTATTTCAGCACCGAAGAAGACGCCCGCGCCTATTTCGATGATATGCGCTTCATGCTGGCCCGTCAGATGGCCGCCCCGAACAGCCCGCAGTGGTTCAACACCGGTCTGCACTGGGCCTACGGTATCGATGGTCCGAGCCAGGGCCACTACTATGTCGATTTCCAGACCGGCAAACTCACCAAATCTTCCTCGGCCTATGAGCATCCGCAGCCCCATGCCTGCTTCATCCAGTCGATCGGCGATGATCTGGTCGGCGATGGCGGCATCATGGACCTCTGGGTGCGTGAGGCGCGCCTGTTCAAATACGGCTCCGGCACCGGCACCAACTTCTCGTCCCTGCGCGCGGCCAACGAGCCGCTGTCGGGTGGCGGCAAATCCTCGGGCCTGATGGGCTTCCTCAAGATCGGCGACCGGGCTGCGGGCGCGATCAAGTCGGGCGGCACCACCCGCCGGGCGGCGAAGATGGTGATCGTCGACAGCGACCACCCCGATATCGAAGAATTCATCAACTGGAAGGTCAAGGAAGAGCAGAAGGTGGCCTCGCTGGTCGCTGGCTCGAAGATGCATGAACAGCATCTCAACGGCCTCTTTGCCGCCGTGCGCAGCTGGGATGGCAGCGAAGACGGCGCCTTTGACCCGAAGGTGAACAACATCCTGAAAGACGCTGTGAAAGCGGCGAAAAAGGTTGCGATCCCGGAAACCTATATCAAGCGCGTTCTCGACTACGCCAAGCAGGGCTATGCCTCGATCGAGTTCCCGACCTACGACACCGACTGGGATAGCGAAGCCTATGCCACCGTGTCGGGCCAGAACTCCAACAACACCGTGCGCGTGACCGACAGCTTCCTGGAAGCGGTGAAGAACGACGCCGATTGGGAGCTGATCCGCCGCACCGATGGCTCGGTGGCGAAAACCATCAAGGCGCGCGATCTGTGGGAACAGATCGGTCATGCCGCCTGGGCCTCGGCCGATCCGGGCATCCAGTATCACGACACCATCAACGCCTGGCACACCTGCCCGGAAGATGGCGCGATCCGGGGCTCCAACCCCTGCTCGGAATACATGTTCCTTGACGATACCGCCTGCAACCTTGCTTCGATGAACCTCTTGACCTTCCTCAAGAATGGCGAGTTCGACGCCGAAGCCTATATGCACGCCACCCGTCTGTGGACCGTGACGCTGGAAATCTCGGTGACCATGGCGCAATTCCCCTCGAAGGAAATCGCCCAACTCTCCTACGACTTCCGCACCCTCGGCCTTGGCTATGCCAATGTCGGCGGCCTCTTGATGAACATGGGCCTTGGCTATGACAGCGAAGAGGGCCGGGCGATGACCGGCGCGCTCACCGCGATCATGACCGGCGTTTCCTATGCCACCTCGGCCGAAATGGCGGGCGAGCTGGGTGTGTTCGAGGGCTATAAGCGCAATGCCGAGCATATGCTGCGGGTCATTCGCAACCACCGCAAAGCCGCCTATGGCGCCAAAGAGGGCTATGAAGACCTCGCGGTGAAGCCGGTGGCGCTTGATCACGCCAACTGCCCCGATCCCAAGCTCGTTGAGCTGGCCATGGCCTCTTGGGATGAGGCGCTGCGTCTGGGCGAGGCCAATGGCTATCGCAACGCGCAGGTTTCGGTGATCGCCCCGACCGGCACCATCGGTCTGGTGATGGATTGCGATACCACCGGCATCGAGCCCGACTTCGCGCTGGTGAAGTTCAAAAAGCTCGCGGGCGGCGGCTACTTCAAGATCATCAACCGCTCGGTGCCCGGTGGGCTTGAAAAGCTCGGCTATTCCTCGGCGGAGATCGAAGAAATCATCGCCTATGCGGTGGGTCATGGCAGCCTTGGCAATGCGCCGGGGATCAACCACACCACCCTGCGCCAGCGTGGTTTCACCGACGAAGCCATCGACAAGCTCGAAAACGGCCTCGCCTCGGCCTTCGACATCCGCTTCCTGTTCAACCAGTGGACGCTGGGCGAAGACTACTGCACCACAGTGCTGAACATCCCGGCGGACAAGCTTGTTGATCCGAGCTTCGACATGCTGGCCCATCTGGGCTTCACCAAAGCCGATGTGGAAGCCGCGAACGATCACGCGCTTGGCACCATGACGGTGGAAGGCGCGCCGCATCTGCGGGTGGAACACTACCATGTGTTCGACACCGCCAACAAAGCCGGCAAGAAGGGCACGCGCTTCCTGTCGACCGAAAGCCATATCTACATCATGGCGGCGGCGCAGAGCTTCATTTCGGGCGCGATCTCGAAAACCATCAACATGCCCAACAACGCCACCATCGAGGATTGCCAGAAAGCCTACGAGCTCAGCTGGAGCCTCGGCATCAAAGCCAATGCGCTCTACCGCGACGGCTCGAAGCTGAGCCAGCCGCTGGCCGCCGCGCTGGTGGAGGACGACGAAGAGGCGCAGGAGATCCTGGAAAGCGGCGCGCCGATGGAAAAGGCCGCTGTGCTGGCCGAGAAGGTGATCGAAAAGGTCGTGGTCAAGGAAGTGATCCGCAGCCACCGCGAAAAGCTGCCGCACCGCCGCAAGGGTTACACCCAAAAG